>JAGCCO010000016.1 GCA_017651645.1 Bacteroidales bacterium | reverse complement strand
TTGAGTTCTGAACCAGAACGATCAATCCTAATAACACACTGACAAACAAGATTGTAATTACTAATGCTGTGTACATTTTTATAGATTTAATGATTAATTTTCTTTGCTTTCTTGGAGCCTTTTAATTTGGGCTGCAAAATAACGACTTTTTTCTGGATAATGCAAGCCTAATTTTTCATAAATTGAAATTGCCTTTTCAATGTACCCCTGTTTCTCGTAAATCTTAGCCAAAGTCTCGCTCACGATGTTCTCCTGGTCGATGATGCTGTTTTGTGCTACCGAGATGGGATTGTAGAACTCCGCCTTGGGCCTGGAAATGGTCGGGTTTTCGAGTATAAATTTGTCTATCAACTCTTTGCGTGATAGTTTTTTGGGTTTGGCTTCCTTGGTCTCCTTACGCTGTTTTTCGGCTTCGATTTCTTTCAGGCGGTTGGCGATGATGGCTTTCAGCTCATCCAACGACTTGCGCTTTTCCTCGAGCAAGGCCATCTCGGCGGAGAGCTCTTCGTGGCTGCCACTGAGGTCAATCTCGGGGATGATGAAGACTTTTTCGCGGATGATGTTGCCGTTTTGCACCTCGATTTCCTCGACGGAATGGGTGTCTTTGTCCTTGGGCGAATACTCATCAGGCAAAACACTGACTTCGGGCTCGCTTTCCAAACGGTGACGGGCAATCAGGGTAAAGAGACGCAGCTTGTCACGGTTGGGCATGATGGCTGCTGTACGTTTCAGCTGCTCGTCGTAATGCACATCGTCAGTATTCTGGTAGGCAACGGTCAATAAGGCCTGACCGATTGAGAAATATGGGTATTCCGCCACAATCTGCTCCACCTCCTTGGTGACCTCGCCTTTGAGCAGCTCAGGTCGCGTCATGTATCCTATCAGTTGCTTGCCGTCCATAATTACCAATTTACCAATGCCTTATTAAAAATATCCTCCACCAATTGGTCGACGATGGTCGCAGTAAGCGACTCCTGTACCGAGATCAAATCCTGGTCGCTGGGGTAGTCTTCGTATCTTGAGAAACTGCTTTCGAAGTCCTTGGTTTCGTCGATGCTGTTGCTGAATCTGACTTTCACCGTGATGGTCAGTCGGTTCATGGCAGCAGTCTGTCCCGTGATGGCAACAGGCGTGGTCCTGTAGTCGGTGATTTCACCTTCGAAGGCAAGGTCGCCGCCCGATTCCACCACATCCAATGTGGTTTGGTTGGTCATGGCATCGCGTAGGGCGGTGGTAAGGTTGTCACTCAGCAACGGATTGACAAGCTGAGCGTGATTGGGGAAGTAGGCCACGGAGACCGTCTTGGCCTCGGCGGGAATGGAAGCGCCCGAGAAGGAATAGATGCCACAGCCTTGGCAGATGAACGCCAAAGCCATCCCAAGAAGCGCTATTTTCACCTTGATTCTCATAAATCTATGCCGTATTCGTTGATTTTGCGGTACAAAGTGCGTTCGCTGATGCCCAAGGCTTTGGCGGCGTCTTTGCGTTTGCCCCTGTGGGTTTCCAATGCCTTGATAATCATCTCTTTCTCGTGATGCTCAAGCGAAAGAGTCTCGGTCGTATGGGACGTTGAGCCTGTCGATGCACCCCCGTAGGTCTCTTCGGCAGGGACAAACTCGGCAAACTCTTGCTCGACAGTCTCCGGCTCGCTCGGGTTAATGCGGGTCACCACGGTGTCGCCGATTTGGGTAACCGGGTTGGCTTGTACATAACTTTGTTCCATCGGCCGTCCACTGCTGATGTTGTTGACCTGGGCGCGCAGTTCGGCGATGTCTTTCTTCATGTCGAAGAGCACGCGGTAGAGCAGATCACGTTCCGACATGCCATCGGGTGTGTCTTCACGGGGCAGCAGCATAGGCAGTGCGCTTTGCACACGGTTGGGTAAGTATTTTGCCAAGGTTTCCGCCGTGATGTTGCGTTCGGTCTCCATGATGGAAATCTGTTCGGTGATATTCTTCAGCTGGCGCACGTTGCCGTCCCAACGGTAGTTTTCCAACAACTTCATTGCCTCGGGCGTCATCGTGATGGGAGGGATGTGGTTGCGCTCGGCGAAGTCGGTGGCAAACTTTCTGAATAACAGCGGGATGTCGCCCTTTCTTTCGCGCAAAGCGGGGACATGAATCGGGATGGTGTTTAACCTATAATAAAGGTCCTCACGGAAACGGCCTTTCTCGATAGCTAATGGCAGGTCGACGTTGGTGGCGGCTACGATGCGGACATTGGTCTTCATCACCTTGGAGCCACCCACGCGGATGAACTCGCCGTTTTCGAGCACACGCAGCAGACGGGCTTGAGTAGAGAGGGGCAGCTCACCTACTTCATCCAGGAACAAGGTGCCCTTGTCGGCAATCTCGAAGTAACCTTTACGCTCGCCCACGGCGCCGGTGAAAGCCCCTTTCTCGTGACCAAACAGTTCCGAGTCGATGGTGCCCTCAGGGATAGCACCACAGTTCACGGCAAAGTATTGCCCGTGTTTGCGTGCACTGTTTTGGTGAATGATCTTCGGAAACACGTCCTTACCCGTGCCGCTCTCGCCCGTGATGAGCACAGTGAGGTCGGTGGCGGCCACTTGTGCCGCAATGCCGATGGCGCGGTCCAATTCAGGGTCGTTGCCTATGATGCCGAAGGTCCGTTTTATTGCTTGTACGTCCATGTTAGTTGTTCAGTTAGTTAGTTGTTCAGTTGTTCAGTTTGGCTGATGGCCGATGGCTAATGACTATGGCAGCTTTTACCAAGGTTGGAAGTCCCTGCTTCTGATAAAGCAGCCATAGTCATAGGCCATCAGCCATAGTCCTTTCAACTATCTAAGAACTCCTCCCAATTGCTGTTCAAATGCGCCTTGAATCTTTCCCATCGTCTTCTCAATCACCTTATCAGTAAGGGTGGTGGTGGGTGACATCAGCACGAAGCTCATGGCATATTGTTTCTTTCCTTCCGGGATCTTCTCGCCTTCGTAAACATCAAAGAGGCTCATTGACTGTAGGATCTTGTTCTCGGCAGCCATGGCGACTTTCTTCACCTCGTCGAAAGTGACGTTCTTGTCGAAGATCATGGCGAGGTCGCGGCGCACGGCAGGGAACTTCGACAGCGGCTCGAAATGCACTTCCTTGGCCTTGGCCAGGCATTGCATCATCAGGGTCCAGTTGAAGGTGGCGTAATAGACGTCCTTCTTCAGGTCGAAGTGTTTCAAGGTCTTCTTGCTGAGCTTGCCGAGGGTGACGATTTCCTTGCCATCGACGCAATAGGTAGTGGCATAGTCGAAATGCGGCAGGTTGGCCTCTTTGGCCTCCAGCATGTTGCAGTTGAATTTGAAGTGGTTGAGCACGCCCATGACGTATTCTTTCAGGTCGAAGTAGTCAAGAGCTTTGCTCGGCGCGTTCCACAGCTCGGCTTGCTTGTTGCCGGTGAGGAAGAGGTCGAGGCAGGTGAGCTCGTTATAGGGCTTGAGCGGCTTGGTCTCGTCGCCGACTTTATTCGCGTCGAAGAAGTAGACGTTGCCGAACTCAAAGAACTTCATGTCGCTGACCTTGCGGTTTTGGTTGAAGGCGATGCTCTCCAAGCCACCCCACATCAAGGTCTGACGCATCACGTTGAGGTCACTGCTGAGCGGGTTAAGAATTCTCACGTTCTGGGCAGGGTCGAAGGCAGGGAAGGCCTCGCTGTAGGCGGCCTTGGTGAGCGAGTTGTTCATGATCTCATAGAAGCCGTTGGCGACGAGCATGTCGCTGATCTTCTGCTGCATCTTGTCAGCGTCGGGTTTGACGGCGCGGCTGATGGAGGCATGGATACGGCTCGGGATCTCGATGTTGTCGTAACCATAGATGCGCAGCACTTCTTCCACCACGTCGGCGGGACGAGTCACGTCGACCTTGCTGGTGTGCACGTCGACGACCACGTGTTTGTCGTCTTGCTCAACGACTTGGCATTCAAGGCTCTTCAGAATGTTGACGGCCTGGGTCGGGTCGATGACCTTGCCAGCCAGTTTGTTCAGGTAATCGAACTTCAAGTCCACGCGGGCAGGGGCGAAGTCACCATTCTTCACGTCCTTGATTTCGGAAGAAATCGTTCCGCCGGCCAACTCCTTTATTAATAAGGCGGCGCGTTTCAGGGCGAAGAGGGTGATGTTGGGGTCGGCGCCGCGCTCGTAGCGGAATGAGGCGTCGGTTTGCAGGCCGTGGAACTTGGAGGTCTTGCGGATGCTGGTGGGGTTGAAGTAGGCACTCTCGAGGAAGACGTTGGTGGTCTCCATGGTCACGCCCGACTTCTGTCCGCCGAACACGCCCGCGATGCACATGGGCTCTTCGGCGTTGCAAATCATCAGGTTACGGCTGTTAAGCTTGCGCTCCACACCATCGAGGGTGACGAAAGGCGTGCCTTCGGGCATACATTTCACCACGACTTTCTTGCCTGTGATCTTGTCGGCGTCGAAGGCGTGCATCGGCTGGCCAACTTCCATCAGCACAAAGTTGGTGATGTCGACGATGTTGTTGATGCTGCGGATGCCGACGGCGGCGAGGCGGTTTTTCAGCCATGCCGGTGACTCGCCGACTTTCACGCCGCTGACGGTCACGCCAGAGTAACGCGGGCAGGCCTGTGTGTCTTCCACCACGACGTCGATGTCGAGGTTATGGTTCTCCACCTTGAAGTCATCCACTGAGGGACGGATGAGGTGGTATTTCGTGGTGTTCTCGCGCTGGTTGAGGGCGGCCACGAGGTCGCGGGCCGAGCCGATGTGTGAGGTGGCATCGCTGCGGTTGGCGGTGAGGCCGATTTCTATGGTATAATCCTCTTCCACAGGGAAATAGAACGAGGCAGGCTTGCCCACTTCGTAGTCGTCGGGCAGCACCATGATGCCATCGTGAGAGGTGCCGAGTTGCAGTTCGTCTTCAGCGCAAATCATGCCTTCCGAGACTTCACCGCGGATTTTGCCTTTCTTGATGGTGATATGTTCGTCGCCCATCCAGAGTTCGGTGTTGATGGTGGCCACAAGCACCTTCTGGCCTGCTGCCACGTTAGGTGCGCCGCACACGATGTGCAGGGGCTCTTCGCCGCCCACATCGACGGTGGTGATGTGAAGGTGGTCGGAGTTGGGGTGATCGATGCAGGTGAGCACCTTGCCAACGACGACGCCCTTCAAGGCGCCTTTTACCGACTCAAAACGCTCAAGGTCTTCCACTTCAAGGCCCGTGGAGGTCAACAGCTCGCTGACTTTCTCAGCCGGATAATCGCAGTTGACGTATTGTTTCAACCAGTTATAAGAGATTTTCATCTTATTTGTATTTGTTTAATTTTCAATTCATTGTCGCGTCATTGTCGCGAACTGCGTCTAGCAGTTTGCCCAAATTTCGCTTTTACGAAACGGCAAAAATACAAAAAACTGACAAAATGACACGATTATTTCTTAAAGGAATGGGAAATAGCTTAAAACAAATCTGAGTGTGTCCCAGTGTTAAGCATTAAAAGTGTAAGTTGGGTGTTCCACAATTACCGCAATCTTTGAAACATCAAGTCCGCGTTTGGCGCAACGTTTCACAGCATGCTTAAATTGGTTAGTAAAGATAACATCGTACATGGGATTCAATTATCTAAACATTGACGAATAAGATCTGACCCGTCTTTCGCGTAATACACCCTTCCCGCCTCAACATCCTCGTAAGCCAGTTCGATTCCGCTTTTTTTGCGGCGTTTCGTGGCAACTTCTACGCCTTCGATGGAACGAAACAATTTGCGAAGCATTGGGATTAGGCTTTCGTCGGTCACTTTCAATGTAAGTTCAGTCATCGTTTGCTCTCCTTTTGTTTTTCAATGCGCAAAAATACACATTATTTTGAAATTGAGGATGTCGGATAGTAATTGACAAAACTTCTTCATTGTTCATTTCCCTTTTCAACAAAAATTTCAATTATTTCATCAATTATATATCGTAATTCGATAATAATTTGTAGTTTTGCAGCGTCATGACAACAAATAGTGGGCATAATAGTCCGAAGAATAAAAAGTAACTAAGTATATGTTTTGGTTTCTACTCTTTGGTTGTTTGGTTTGTTTTTATACAATGATATTCTTTTTGAGAAAAGCATATCATGAAAACATCAACAGTTTAAGCAGATATGATTTTAGTTCTACTAATTGGAAAGTGATGCTTCCCTTCTTGTTAGGAATGAATTTGCCCAACTTTTTGAATTATTCAGAAGAAGGAATACAGAAGTGGTTTTCTGTAAGTGTACCTATCGTATTTCTTGCTACTTTTTTGATAATACTCTATTATAATCGTAAAAAAGTGAAAATAAACGAAAACACAAAAAGTGAACAACAGTAATTAATTGATTTAAAGCAGTGAAATACTACGAACCTTGGCGTATTATGCCGTTTCAATTGAGAAAGAGCGTGTTGTTTCTGCTACTCGCTTTCTGTAGCTTTTCCCTTGAAGCTCAAGAGAAAGGTTTTTTAACGACCTTTTCCGAGGCAGACCACTCTTGGTTTGTTACCGATGCTTTAGAAACAACGAATGGCGGCTTCATAATTAGTGCGCATGACGATTGGGGACCAAGTAGTTTGCTGTTGAAATTGTCTGCCGAAGGAGAAATTCTTGCAAGGGCAATTGTTGTGGCTGAAGACACAACAGTCAATGCCTACAGGATGTTACAAGTTCCGGAAGGAAATGGCAATGAATACGTTGTCTTATGTCCAAGTCATCCCAATGATGGCAGTATGGCGGTGCTTCTTATCATGTGTGTTGATGAGGACTTGAACGTTACTTTTAAGAAGACGATGCCCTGCTCTTTCTTCGATGGTGGAAACAGGTTCTTTGACGCAAAGTTCCTATTGTTCGATGAATGTGTGTTTGCAGCAATATCTTCTAGACCTTCAACTTCTCCTTTTCCTAATGCCATATTTCTCACCAAATTCGATTTGGATGGCAATCTTTTTAATTGCCAAAGATGGGAGACGGATTCACTCAGTTATGTTTGCAATCTGTTTCATGCCGAAGAAGACAAGATAGGTCTGTTCGGCAGATTCAGCCCGTCGTACATGGGCTTTTTGACTTTTGATGACTCCTTACAACTCATAAGTAGGGACAGTATCTCTCATTGGACTAATCCCGAAGGAGGTGTAGGCGATTTCTGTCTTTATCATATTGGTGATTTGATTAACAGTCAAGCCGCTATGCTTCCGAATGGTTCGCTTCTTGTTTCCGCAAGATTGTCGGAGAATTTGTTTCATGCCAATGGTTATCCTTATAAGAATGACCAGTCCGTTATTTTGGCCAAATACGAGAATGATTTTCATCAGCCTGATAATATGCTTATTACTGAACACATGAACGATACTGTTGAATATCCTGCATTCTACAGGTCAATGGATTTTCGGGAAACCGTCGAGATGAAATGTGAGGTTTTCCAGTGTTCTATCCTCAATATGCATGCAGGATACGGATTGTTGCAGCCTTTTCCGACTGGCATTTCGGTCATCAAAGCCGACCAAGACCTCAATGTTGAATGGAAAAGGCGTTATCTGAGGGACAGGAATTATCAGGCTATGGTTATCAATGCCACCCATGACGGGGGCTGTTTGGTGGTGGGCTCTATCGGGGATTACTATGCGCAAAGATTCGATGTTTTTGCCATGAAAATCAATGCTGACGGCACCATGGGTCTTGACGAAATCAAAGAAGAAAGCATGGCTTATGTCTACCCCAATCCTGCCAAAGAAACCATTAGAATTGGCGGCGTGGAAGCCAAGGAAACACAGGTGTACAACACTTTGGGACAGCGCGTTATGAGTTTCTGCGGTAATAAAGCAAGTGTTGGTGATTTGTCAGCAGGGGTTTATCTCCTGAAGGTTTCGGATAGCGAAGGTGTGGTGCAAGTCTTGCGCTTTGTTGTGGATAGATAAGTGATAAATCAGATTACATTTGAAATAACAATAATGTCAAATAAATAAATTTAAAACGATGAAAAAGAAGAATTTAATCTTGATGGCTTTTGCCATTATGGTAGTTGCTATCCCGTTTATTCAGGGATGCGAGAAAAAAAAGAATTGTTATTATGGGCATGATGGAATTGTGTACAATCCATCGACTAATGACTGCGAATGTGTCAATCATTTCGAAGGAATGGAATTGGACACGGGTTATAATGCTTGGCTCGATGTAGTGCATTATATGCAATACTATTCAAGGGATGACAAGCCCAACTATCCTTATTATTCACGTGAAGGCGATACCGTCAAAACATGTGGCTGGATTAACCATCTGGATGGGCAAACGCTGTTGCCGAATGAATCCGACAGCCTATATGTTCAATTTGAGATTTCTGATGACTCTCTTGCTGCGATGAATGCCAAGCGCCTTTCTGCACCGACACACATTGAAGGAGATTTGGCATTGTTTGATGGCATAGACCGGGATAAAAAATGTTATTTGAAAGGGATTATTACTTTTCATCAGCAAGCCGATTATTTATATTGGTTGGATGGACCGGCAGACCCAGAACCTTCTCATAATTGTTCTTCAGCCAATTTCGCACTTCGTTTGGTAGAAATCAGAAACTAAATTGTTGCCGCTATGAAAAACAAAACTTGGACGGGCATCCGTGTTTGCAGTTATGTGGCTCTTTTGTTTTGCGCTGCTTGGGCGGTGTATTATGTGTTTGCTTTTAAGGGCCTTTTGACTGGTAAAGGTGGAGTGAGCAGAGTTGCGGACTGGTCTCAACACACGGTACTTAAAATTACTTTTTTTATAATGGATGTACTTAGTTTAGCCGCTACAGTTTTCCTTTGCGTAAAGGCCGCTTTGAATTTCCTAAAAGGTGCTCGTGAGGGTGTGGTTTTCCCTCAATGCAATGTGAAACTGTTTTTTTGGCTGGCCTTGGCTTATTTTGCCCATCGATTGCTATGGGGATTTCATCCTTTTTATTTTGAATCCGATATCCTTTTTTCGATAGGACACTCTATTATTGTCATCCCTTTTTGCATCCTTTTCTTCGCCTTTATGTACAAAGTGGCCGCCGATGCGGTGGAGGAAAACAACTTAACCATCTGAGCCATGATAGTGATGAACTTAGACGTAATATTGGCCAAGCGCAAGATGCGCTCCAACGAGTTGGCCGAGCGCATTGGCCTCACCCAAGCCAACCTCTCCATCCTCAAGACGGGCAAGGCCAAGGCCATCCGCCTCAGCACCTTGGATGCCATCTGCCGTGAGCTGCAATGCACGCCTGGGGATATTCTGGAGTATAGAAACGATGAAGAATGATATTGACCGTATACCGTCATGGCGGACAAAGGATCCGCCATCTCCTGAGCGGAGGGAGACACTTTCTCGCTCAGGGGATTGCGGGTCAAGCCCGCAATGACGGTGAAGGCTTGAATAAGTCTTTTTGTTTAAGAAAGTCGTTTATGAAAAAGTATAGTGTTTTGTTGATTTTTGTGTTGCTCTCGCTTTCCAGTTGTAACACGCTGGTTCCCATGCTCTTCGGTTTCCGCGAAATCCACGGCTACAATGCAGAGCAATGCGAGAAATTCTACAAGAAACTGCCCAAAGACTTTGAATTTACACCTTTGGTCTGCAACGAAAAACAATTCATGCAAGTGAGCGAACTCGGCGCGGACTCCATGCAGATGAAAAACCTCTACCAACCGCTGAAAATCATGTACTTCCATGGCGAAGAACTCATCTCGTTCCATATTAATTGCTATTGTCCACCCACGCTGGGTTTCAATCTCAATTGGAATTACAACCACCAATTCGACGAGTTTCCGCCAACAACAACAGTACCTTTGGAAGGCTACACGCTCACCCTTAATGACATGCAGGGCGTTTTCCCGGAAATTAAAGGGGAAAAAGATTATACTGTACTCGTTTTCTGGACGAACATGCTGCACAAAATTTCACGGTCGGAAATCAAGACGGTGTACAAGAATTTGAAGAAGTTTGGCCTTTCGACAAGATTAAGGACCAAGATATATCTCATCAACAACGACATCATGATGTCGAAAAGCCTCGAAGAGGTGGAGTAGAGGGACGCTTTTTCTTCCAAATTATCTTTTTCCCGACCACTTTTGCAGTAGGTTCGGAAAAATGAACTATATTTGCGCCCAAATCGTAAGATTCAACGTAGTTAAATACATTATGAAGAATGTCTGAGATTATTTTTTTGAACAACGAAAACAACGAACCCGAACAGCAAGGCTCATCGGCTCAAGGCCAGACCGAAAAGCCGGTTCAGGAGAAGGTGGAAAGCCAGCCGGTTAAGGAGGAAGCTGTCTTTTCGAAAGATTATACTGATATCCGACCGTTTTATACCTCGCGTTACGGCAACAGCAGGGTCTTTACAGCTCGAAACAATGGCAAGAAGGTCATTATCAAGGCTTTGAAGGCGAATCTTGCGCATAATGAAGCTTGCAGAGCCTCTCTGCGCCAAGAGTACGAAACGACCAATATGTTCGACAACAAGTATTTCCGTAAGGCACTCGATTTCGTTAATATCCAAGGACTGGGCGATTGCGCCATCTTTGAGTTTGTCGAGGGCAAGACTTTGGCCGAGCATGTACGTGTGGGTACGCTTTCGGAAAAACAGGTGAAAAACATCCTCGTTGAGATTTGTGATGCCTTGCAGTATCTGCACCGCAACAGGATGGTCCATTGCAACCTGATGCCGGAGAATGTCTTGGTTACCGCCAACGATTATCGGGTCAAATTGATTGATATCGGCATTCCCGAAACCAACCAAGATGCTGACCGTGAGCTTCTTATCAAGGAGATGGAGTTTGTTGCGCCCGAAATCATCAAAGGCGAGGACTACGACACGCGTGCCGACATTTATTCTCTTGGCAAGATTATGGAGTTCATCGGCGAGCGCAATATCACCAAGCAGTATAACAGCATTGCCACGCACTGCACGCAGTTCTCCAAAGAACAGCGTTTTGACACCATCTCAGAGGTGAGGTCGGCGGTCGGCAAGGGACGCTCGTTTGTGAAGATCATCCTTTTTGTGCTCGTGGCCGCTGCAGTTGGAGCACTATTGTTCCTTTACGTGCCGAAAATCAAGGCGAATGTGGAGAAAGAACGCGCCGAGCGACGTGCCGTTGAATTCACCCGCGAAGTGGAGAAGATCAAAGGCCAACTGCCTGAGTTGTGCAAGAAATATGAGTTGAAATCGATTTCCGAGCCTGTGGTTGTGAACTGGACTGAGGACAGCCTGCAATTGGTCCAAGGCTTGGTGCAGTATCTCGCCTTGGATGAATACAAGGACAGAGCCTTGAAGGTCCTTGACGAGCAACGTGCCGGCATCCAACGAAGCCGTCAAGTCGACTTCGACCGTCTGCTGCTCAGTGCCTTTAAGACCAGCAACGACAGCATCGCAGTGGTGATGCGCTCTGCCTTGACAGACCCCACCGACGAGCAACTGCTCATCGAAGCAGGCAAATGGTATGAGCTGACGAAATAATTTCGAAAGAACGGAGTTATTGTAGCATAAACTGACAACGAAGTGCATAGAAGAACGAACATAATTGTGACGATAGGCTGTGTCATCGGGTTGCTACTGTTGAGTGGCTGCTCGACCAAAAAGAACACGGTCACCCGCCGCATGTACCATAACCTTACCAGCCATTACAACGTCTATTGGAACGGAGAGAAGAGCCTGAAAGACGGCGAGAAACAGCTCCGCATGCAAGTGAAAGACGACTTTTCGAAGGTGTTGCGCGTCTACAACTACGGTACCAAGCAGGACGGTATGGCGATGAACTCCACCATGGACCGCGCCCTTGAGAAGACCTCCATCTGTGTGCAGAAGCACTCCATGAAGTTCGGAAACCGAGAGCGTGTGAAATGGATCGACGACGCCTATCTTGTCATGGCTAAGGCGCATTTCTTCAAGCACGACTATATCCCAGCCAAGCGCACTTTCGACTTTGTGGCCACTGAATTCAATGCAAACGATATCGCATACGTAGCCAATATGTGGTTGATCAAGACCTACCTTCAGACTGAAGAATATCCCAAGGCCATCGCCATGATTGAACAGTTACAGGCCAAGACTGCCGGATTGAGCAAGCCGCCTAAGGAGCTGATGCGGAATATCGACTTCACCATCGCCGACTATTATATCGCCACCAAGGACTATAACAACGCCGTCAAATACCTGAAAACCGGTATCCTCCTCAATGACGACCGCGACCGTCGCACCCGTGCCATGTTCATTTTGGGACAGATTTATATGCTTCAAGGCGACTCGGAACGTGCCACGGCGCAGTTTAAGAAAGTCATCAAGCGCAATCCCGAGTATGAGATGGTCTTTGAGTCGAGGATGAATATGGCCAAGGTGGGAACGGTCGACAATGCCGCAGAGCTCTATAAGATGATGAACAAGATGCTCCGCGACCCGAACAACGAGGACTACTGCGACCGCATCTATTACGCCATGGCGGAGCTGGCCCTTCGCGAAGGCGATGAAGCCAAAGCCGTCCGCTATCTGCGGAAGTCGGTGGCGGCCTATAAGGACAACCAAATCCAACGGATGCAGTCGTCGCTCAAGGCGGCTTCCATCCTTTTCGAACAAAACCAATATGAGCTGGCTCAGGCTTATTACGACACGGCTGTCTCCAGCATGGACCGTGAATACGAGGGCTATGACAGCATAATGAACATCTCCCAGACATTGAACGAACTGGTGATGTATGCCAGCGTGGTCCGCGACCAGGACAGCTTGCTGCGTGTGGCCGCTATGGATTCCACTGAACGCAACATATTGATTGATAAGATTATCGCTCAAGTCATTGAGCAGGAGCAGATCGAGCAGCAACAACGTGAATACGAAGAACAGTTGGCGCTCATGGGTTCAGCTTTGGGCGAGGGAGATAAGCAGAAGTCGGAGCCGACAAACAATACGGCGGCTTCTTGGTATTTTTACAATCCGACCTCTGTATCAAAAGGTATTACGGAGTTCACCCGCAAATGGGGTATGCGTAAAAATGAAGACAACTGGCGCATCAGCGACAAGAGGAGCCTCGCAGCCGTGATGAGCGGTGAGAATGAGGGCGACGAACTTGAAGGGAAAGACGGCAAAACTCCACAAGATTCGCTGAGTAACGTGTCCTACACCAACCACGACCGCGGCTATTACCTCCAAGACCTGCCTTTCACCATGGAACAGAAAGAGGTGGCCGATTCTCTTATAGCAGACGGGTTATATCATTTGGGCTTCCTCTACATGGACCGCTTGAACGACTTGCCCCGTTCCATCGAGTCGTATGAGCAATTAGACACTCGCTACCCCGGCAATGAAAAGGAACTGCCCTCTTGGTATGCACTTTATAAAATGTACAAAGACTTGTCAGATGAAGAGAAATCGTTGGTTTACAAGGGCAAGATATTCGACAAGTATCCTACTTCGAGCTATGCTGAGTTCATAAACGACCCGAGCTATTTCGAGAAGTTGCAGGCACAGGAAAAAGAGGCCTCAGAGTTTTATGCCAAGACCTACGAGGCTTTTGAGCAAGGTCAGTTCTATCGTGTGAAAATGAACACCGAGCGTGCCATGAGCCTCTATGAGGCTGACACTGCGTTGATGCCTCGTTTTGCCTTCCTCCATGCTGTGGCCGAAGGCCGCTTGGTGGCTATCGACACCATGGCGTTCTCCTTGTACAATTTGGTGCGCACCTATCCGCAGAGTAGCATCACGCCATACGCGCGGCAGGTTTTGGAAAACATCAACGAGGAATATAATCTCGGCTTGGTGCTGACTGAGATTGACAATGAACGTGGTGGCGACGAGCCGGAAGTGAAGAAGGCTTCGCCTTACGTCTACGAGCCCAATTCAGAGCATTTTGTCATGATTGTCTGCGACTCGAAGACTGTCCGTGTCGACCCGTTGATGGTGCGTATCAGCGACTTCAACAAGAAGGAACACCGCACCCGTGCTTTCAACGTCAAGAGTGTTGTGCTCGACGACGACCACAGCATCGTGACCATCGGCAGTTTCGACAGCGAGAGCAAAGCCGCCGACTATATCACCTCGATGTTCATCAACGACTATGTCTTTGGAGGCATCGACAAGACGAAATACACCATAATCCCCATCTCCATCAAGAATTATCCTATCTTCTATCAGTCGAAAGACTTGGAAGAATACAATACATTCATCGAAGAAACTAACAATAAAAAATAGTGTACTATGGCTATAATGGAATCACCTGCACGCAACCTCATCGGAAACGGAACCACCATCAAGGGCGACATCGAGTCCAATGGCGACATCCGCATTGACGGCCATCTGATTGGCTCAGTGAAGTCTAACGGAAAAATCTCTGTCGGACAGACTGGCGTCATCGAAGGCGATCTGAACTGCAAACAAGCTGAGATATCAGGCGTTGTCAAAGGAAACATCACTACGGATGAACTGACCGCTTTGAAGGCCACCTCGAAGGTGGAAGTCGACCTGACCACCAAGCAACTGCTCATCGAAGTCGGTGCCCAGTTCACGGGCAAGTGCGTCATGGGGCAGCAGTCGACTGTGGCGATGCCCAAGCAAAAAATCGGCTGATGATGGATGAAAAGCTTATGAAGCGTTTCGGTTACGAAGCCATTGAGCAGTACGATCCGGAACGGTTGGCCAAACTTCAGGAGCACTACGCCGCCATCTTGGAACTCTTGGGAGAAGACCCGCAGCGCGAGGGCCTTCAAAAGACGCCTTTGCGCGTGGCCAAATCCATGCAGTTCCTGACCCAAGGCTATGAACAGGATCCGATGGAGATTCTGTTGTCGGCCAAGTTCAAGGAGGACTACCGCCAGATGGTGATTGTCAAGGACATCGAAGTGTATTCCCTGTGCGAGCATCATTTGATCCCGTTCATTGGCAAGGCACATGTCGGCTACATCCCGAACGGTTATATTACAGGGTTGAGCAAAATCGCCCGAGTGGTGGAGGCTTATTCCCGCCGTCTTCAGGTGCAGGAACGTCTGACTACGCAAATCAAGAACGCTATCAACGACGCTTTGCATCCTTTAGGCGTGGCCGTGGTCATTGAGGCACGACATTTGTGTATGTCGATGCGCGGGGTGCAGAAACAGAGTGCAGTGACCACGACGAGCGACTTCATCGGGGCCTTTGAACGCGAATCCACCCGCGAAGAGTTCTTCCAACTGATAGGTAGCAACCTACACTAAATCTTTGAATTTTGAATTTTGAATCTTTGAATCTAAAATATTGAATGATGATTAAAGCATACGTTTTCCCCGGACAAGGGGCTCAGTTTGTGGGGATGGGCAAAGATCTTTACGACAAGTCGTCGAAAGCCAAGGATATGTTCAAAAAAGCCAATAGCATCCTGAAGTTTAAGATAACCGACGTCATGTTTGAAGGCACGGATGAGGATTTGCGCCAGACCAAGGTGACCCAGCCGGCCATTTTCCTGCATTCGGTGATTTTGGCTTCCATGCTGGAGGACTTTGACCCCACGATGGTCGCAGGTCATTCCTTGGGTGAGTTTTCGGCTTTGGTTGCCAATAAGGTGCTTACTTTTGAAGATGGTTTGCGTTTGGTGAGCAAGCGTGCCAAGGCCATGCAGAAGGCCTGTGAGGCACAGCCTGGCACGATGGCAGCTGTCATCGGGGCTGAGGATGCTCTCATCGAGAGTGTTTGCGCTTCAGTAAAGGATACCGTGGTGGTGCCTGCCAACTATAATTGCCCGGGTCAGCTGGTCATCTCCGGATCTGTTGAGGGTGTGGCAGCCGCTTCCGAGAAGCTGAAAGAGGCGGGTGTCAAACGTGTGGTGCCGCTGAGCGTGGGTGGAGCCTTCCATAGCCCATTGATGGAACCTGCCCGTGTGGAGCTTGCAGAAGCCATTAAGGGGACAACATTTAACCAAGGCATTTGCCCGGTTTATCAGAATGTTACGGGCCAGTCGGTCAATGACCCTGAGATTATCAAGAAGAACCTCATCGCCCAGTTGACTTCACCTGTGATGTGGACCCAGACCATGAGCAACATTCTGGCTACCGGTGTACGTACTATTGTCGAAGTGGGTCCTGGTACGATACTGCAAGGTTTATTCCGCAAGATGGACAGGAATTTGGAATTGATGAGTGCAACAGTCTGAATGACAATGTAAAAACATGGATAAAAACAAGATTAGACCCATTGTGAGTGTCTTGCTGATGATGGCAGGCATCATGGTGGGTTTCTATATTATTAAAGGTGTTAAAAACACTGCTCCTATCGTGGATGGAGGCAGTAAGTTTGACGAGGTGATGTGGTATGTCGGCAACGATTATGTCGATGAGCCTGATGCCCGTAAGATTCAGGACGAAGCCATTGCTGCGATGATGGAGAAGCTCGACCCACACAGCGCATACGTCTCTCTTGAGGAATTCAACGAGGTGAATGATCCGCTTTTGGGCAGTTTCGACGGCATTGGGGTCCAGTTCCGCCTGGAGAAGGATACCATCGCCATTGTCAACGTCATCAAAGGCGGACCTTCTGAGAAGGTGGGTATCTTGGCAGGCGACCGTATCATCTATGTTGACGATACCTTAGTGGCCAGCAAAAACCTAAAGAACGAGGACGTGATGCGTAAGCTGAAAGGTCCAAAAAACACCAAAGTCCGTGTTAAAGTGCTGCGTCGTGGGGTGACTGGACTGCTTGACTATACCATCACCCGTGCTGCCATTCCTACCTATAGTGTGGATGTGGCTTATATGCTCGATGACAACATCGGTTATCTGAAACTCAGCAAATTCTCTGCTACCACGGTTGACGAGTTCAAAAAAGGAATCAAAGACCTGAAGGCCAAAGGCATGAAACAGCTGGTCTTTGACTTGCGCGGCAACTCGGGCGGTTATCTGAATGCCGCAGTGGATATCGCCGATGAGTTTTTGCCCAAGGGTAGCCTCATTGTTTATACAGAAGGCCGTAACCGTCCGCGCCAGTATATGAAGGCACGCCGCCGTGGAATGTTGGAAGATATCCCCGTTGTGGTGCTTATCGACGGTGAGTCGGCCAGCGCGAGTGAGATTGTGGCAGGGGCTTTGCAGGATAACGACCGTGGTACTATCATCGGCCGTCGTTCCTTTGGCAAGGGGCTGGTACAGGAACAAATCATGCTCAGTGACAATTCCGCTATTCGCCTTACCGTGGCGCGTTATTACACTCCGACAGGAAGGTGCATCCAGAAACCTTACGACAGTGATCATGAGAAGTACCTTCTTGAGTCGTTTGAACGTTTGGAAAACGGTGAGCTTTTCAGTGAGGACAGCATCCATTTTGCCGATTCACTGAAATATACCACACCTAAAGGCAAGACCGTCTATGGCGGCGGAGGCATCATGCCCGACATCTATGTGCCTTTGCCGAACGACACCTTGGAATACTATTTCAACCGTATTGTCAATCTGGGATTGCTATATCAGTATGCCTTTGAATACACCGACCGTAATCGTCAACAACTGCAACGCTACAAGACCGTGGAGGCATTCGACAAATCTTTTGCCGTGACCAATGCCATGTTTGACGGAGTGCTGAAACTCGCTGAAGAGAAAGGCATCAAAGGTACAGATGAGCAGAAGCAGGTGGCGCGTCGCGAGGCTGATATCCTGTTGAAGGCATACATTGCCCGTAACTTGTTTGACGAAGAGGGCTTCTATCCGATTTACGCCCCGATGGACGAGATATTGCAGCGGGCAATAAAAGAGTTGAAAGGAATGCAATAAGATTAAAGAAGGGAATGGAGATAATTCATGTCAATGGATAAAACAAAAAACCTCACCGTAGTGAGGTTTTTTGTTTTTGTGGAGCATAACGGAATCGAACCGATGACCTCTTGCATGCCATGCAAGCGCTCTAGCCAACTGAGCTAATGCCCCTCAGTTGCGGCTGCAAAAATACAACTTTTTTCAATCCGCCAAACGGTTTTGCGAAAAATTTTCGATTTTTTTCAACAATCGTTGTTTTATGCCGTGTTTTTGCGCCTTGAGAATACTATTGGATCTATATAATAATATAGGTGTAATGCTTCGCAAGGCGGTTTGGTGCGCGATTATGAGCAAATGGAATGATAATAGTTTTGTTTTCTGTAGAAAAAGACTAATTTTGCGGTGTTATTTGTTGCAATAATGAACACGAAAAGAATCAATAAAGTGCTGGTTGCCAACCGTGGCGAGATTGCAGTGCGGATTATCAAAACGTTACGCAGGTTGCATATTGCCTCTGTGGCGGTTTTTGCCGATAATGATGCCAATGCTTTGCACCGTCGTATGGCCGATGAGGCTTATCCTCTTGGCGGAGGCATGCTGAAAGATACCTATCTTAATATCCAGAAAATCATCGACGCTGCTTTGGATGCAGGTGCCGATGCCATCCATCCCGGTTACGGCTTCCTTTCGGAGAATCCTGAGCTGGCCGAAGCGTGTGCGTCCAACAACCTGATTTTCATCGGTCCCGACGCGGAGGTGATTCGTTTGATGGGCAATAAGATTGCGGCCAGAAACATTGCCATAAAGGAAGGCATTCCTGTCACTTTTGGCCTCACGGGAAGCAAGGAGGAAATTCTGAAACAATCCTCAAAATTGCCCTATCCTGTGTTGATTAAGGCTGCGGCAGGCGGTGGTGGTAAAGGCATGCATATAGTACGACGGAAGGAAGAACTGCAGGAAGAACTGGAACGTGCCTCGCGTGAGGCGGAGAAGTATTTCGCTGACGGAACCGTGTTTATCGAGCAATACATTGAGAATCCGCGACATATCGAAGTTCAGGTCTTGGCCGATCATCATGGCAATGTGATTCATCTGCATGAGCGCGAGTGTACCATACAACGCCGTTACCAGAAAATCATCGAGGAATCGCCATCGCCAACCTTGACAGAGGAGAAACGCCAACAGCTTTGTGAGACCGCGGTCAGATTGTGCAAGGCTATTGGCTACCGCAACGCCGGGACAGTGGAGTTCTTGGTCGACAAGGACTTGAATTTCTATTTCTTGGAGATCAACACCCGCATTCAGGTGGAGCATCCCGTGACGGAAATGCGTACGGGCATCGACATCGTGGAGGAACAGATCCGCATTGCGAGAGGTAAGGAGATGGGCTGGACACAAGAAGTCATTCAGCCCCAAGGTCATGCCATCGAACTGCGTATCTATGCCGAGAACCCTGAAAACGGATTTTTGCCTACACCTGGAAAGGTGACTGCTTATCACGAGCCCCAGATTCGCGGTACCCGTGTCGATAGCAGCATCGACGGTTCGTGCTCGATTTCAGAGGCTTACGATCCCATGATTGCCAAGCTGATTTGTCATGCCAAGAACCGTCAAGCGGCAATTGAGACCGCCCAGAATGCGCTCAAACAGTTCATCATCCAAGGTCTGACCACCAATAAAGCCTATCTTTGGGAGGTGATCAAAGACACTGATTTTAATGAAAACAAGGTAGATACAGGTTTTTGTGCTACCCATCAGGAAGGATTGCTAACTGCCTTTAAGGAAAGCAGGGAAAACTTGAATGTCAACGATATAGCAGTTTCGTTCCTGCTTTTTGATTGTTGCAAGAGACAGTTTGAGCATCATACTGAAAATGTCTGGGAGGAAATCGGATATTGGCGCTACCACATGCAATTGATGGTGGATGTGGAAGGTAAGAAGATTCCTGTCAGCATTAGCGACGCCGAGGCAGGAAAGATTAAAGGTTCGGTAGGCGCGACTCCGTTCAAGGTGGAGTTTATCCATTATGATAACAATCAGTTGAAGATTATGCTGAACGGCCGCACGGAAACGGTGTATTGCTCGGTGAATGACGAGCAGAAGACCATCGTCAATTTCCATGGCCTCAATTTCACTTGTTTCCGCACCGACCAATTGAACGATATATTGGATTACGCCTGCAAGGAGACGGTGAACGATAAGTCGAGACTGGTGTCGCCTATGCCTGGCAAGGTGGTGAAAATCAATGTAAAAGAAGGTGATGAAGTGAATGAAGGCATGATTATGATGGTGGTGGAAGCCATGAAGATGGAGAACAATATTGTTGCCGCCGGAAAGGCCAAAGTGAAACGGATTTTTGTGGAAGAAGGCCAGATGGTGGATAATAAAATGCAGTTAATTGAATTAGTGTAAAAACAACATACTATGAATTTCGATCTCACCAAAGAACAGGAAGCCCTCCGCCAACGGGTGCGCGACTTCGCCGAACAGGAAGTGAAACCCGTCGCTCGCGAAAACGATGAAGACCAGCATTTCGATGTCGGTCTGACCCTCAAGATGGCTGAACTTGGTCTCTTGGGCATGACCGTCCCTAAAGAATATGGTGGTCAAGGGCTTGACAATCTGAGTTATATCATCGCTGTGGAGGAACTGGCCCGCGTGGATGGCTCCACCGCTGCCACCATCGCCGCCGACAACTCCTTGGGCATCGGTCCCATCAAGGATTATGGCACCGAGGAGCAGAAACGCAAATATCTGCCACAACTCTGTAAAGACCGTCTATGGGGCTTCGGCTTGACCGAGGAAGACGCTGGCAGCGACTCGCGCGGCACCAAGACCACCGCCCAATTTGACGGCACGATGTGGCACCTCAACGGTTCCAAGATCTTCATCACCAACAGCGCTACTCCGATTAGTTTGGGTACTACCGTCCAAGCCGTCTCGGGTGAGAAGGATGGCAAACCGGAATTCACGGCCTTGTTGGTGGAAAACAAGCGCGAAGGCTACACACAGACCCCCATGCACGACAAGATGATGTGGCGCGCTTCCAACACGGGCAAGCT
The DNA here is from genome assembly GCA_017651645.1 of Bacteroidales bacterium. Next base: position 104,946 of record JAGCCO010000016.1, on the reverse strand, counting down.
GATTTTCAATGATGTACGCCTTCCAGAAGACTGCATCCTCGGCAAACCTGGCGAAGGTTCCCACATTATGCTTGCCACCCTTGATTCAGGTCGTCTTTCGATTGCGGCCATGGGTCTGGGCTGCGCACAGGGTGCCTACGAGATGGCGTTGGCCTATTCAAAGAAGCGTGTGCAGTTTGGCAAGCCGGTGTGCAAGTTCCAGGCTGTCAGTTTCAAGTTGGCCGACATGGCCATGAAGATTGAAGCTGCGAGAAATCTGCTCTATCGTGCTTGTTGGCTGAAAGACCAGCACCGTCCCTTCGGTATGGAGGCGGCAATGTCGAAGCTGTATTGCTCTGAGGTGGCTGCCGAAGTCTGTGATAAAGCCGTTCAGGTGATGGGCGGTCACGGGTTGCTGAAGGAGTTCGATATGGAACGTTTCTACCGCGATCAACGCATCCTGCAAATCGGCGAAGGCACCTCGGAAATACTCCGTCTGGTGATTTCAAGGGCCATCGGTTGTTGATAACGAATCATTAAATCATAAAACAAATGAAAGTAAAGTACTTAGCAATCATCGCAGTCGTGGCATTGGTGGTCACAGCCTGCAACAACAAAAAGCCTGAACCGGTGCAAGAGCCTGTTCAAGAAGAAACAACCCATCTGTCGGACAAGTATGCACAATACACTCTGACGACCGACATCAGCCATTTAAGTGAGAATGAGCGTGAGATGCTGCCGCTGCTCTTCGAAGCCGCCGACATCATGGACGGCCTCTTCTGGAGAGAGAACTACGGCGACAAGGACGAGCTGATGGCCAAGATTGGCAACAATGCCGACATCAAGAAGCTGGCCACCATCGCCTACGGTCCTTGGGACGGCCTCGACGGCAACAAATCCTTCGTGGAAGGCATCGGTGAGAAGCCTGCCGGAGCTCAGTTCTATCCTGCCGACATGACTGAAGAGGAATGGAACGCCTTCGACGACCCCAACAAGACCAGCCAATACACCATGATTGTCCGCGACGAGAATGGTGCCTTGAAGTGCGTGTGGTATCACGATTACTTTGAGCAACAGATCAAGAAAGCTGCCTCTCTGTTGGACGATGCCTCTGAACTGGCTGGTGACGAGGAGTTTGCAGAATACCTGCGTCTCCGCGCCAAAGCCCTCCGCACCGACGATTACCTTGAGAGCGACATGCAGTGGATGGATGTGCGCAACAACAACATTGACATGGTGATTGGCCCCATCGAGAACTACACTGACGCCCGTTATGGCATCAAGGCCTCGCACGAAGCCTTCATCCTCATCAAAGACCAGGAGTGGACGAAACAATTGGCCCGCTATGCAGCCTACGTACCTCAGTTGCAGAAGCAATTGCCCGTACCTGCCAAATACAAGAAAGAAGTACCTGGTTCCGATGTCGACTTAGCCGCTTACGATGTGGTTTACTACGCTGGCGACTGCAACGCCAATAGCAAGACCATCGCCATTAACCTGCCCAACGACGAACGTGTGCAGTTGCAGCGCGGTACCCGCAAGCTCCAACTCAAGAATGCCATGGCCGCCAAGTTCGAGAAGATTCTCGTTCCGATTTCGGAAGTGCTGATGACCCCCGAGTCGATGGAGCACATCAAGTTTGACGCCTTCTTCGCCAATGTGATGTTCCATGAGACCGCCCATGGCATGGGCATCAAGAACACCATCACGGGCAAGGGTACGGTACGTCAGGCACTCAGTAACCAGTACAATGCCCTTGAGGAAGCCAAAGCCGATGTGTTGGGCCTGTATTTGGTGACCAAACTCTCCGAGATGGGCGTGTACACCAATACCACGATGGAAGACAACTACACCACCTTCATGGCGGGTATCTTCCGCTCGGTGCGTTTCGGTGCTGCTAGTGCCCATGGCAAGGCCAATATGCTTACCTTCAACTACTTCCAGAACGAAGGCGCTTTCGTTCGCAATGAAGATGGCCGTTATGCCATCGACTTCGACAAGATGAAGGCGGCAGTGGAGAAGTTGGCAGGTGACATTCTCATGCACCAAGGTGATGGTGACTATGAAGCTACCAAGGCCTGGATGGGTGAGATGAGTGTCATCAAGCCGGAACTTCAAGCTGACCTTGATCGTGTGAATAACGCCGGCATTCCCACTGACATTTATTTTGAAATGGGACCTCAGGTGTTGCTGAAGTGATGGCTTCTCCCTGGGAGGGCATCAATCAATTTCTGAGTATAAGCGTTAAGCGGATGTTCGAAGAGGGCATCCGCTTCGTTTGTCTCTACGGGCTTGCCGTTGTACATCACCAACACACGGTCGCTCATGAAACGCACCACACTGAGGTCGTGGGAGATGAAGATATAAGTGAGATGACGCTCTTCCTTCAGGCGGTTGAGCAGGTTTAAGACCTGTGCCTGCACCGATACATCCAAAGCCGATACTGACTCGTCGCAGATAACCAAGCGCGGGTTGACGGCCAAGGCGCGGGCGATGCAGATGCGTTGACGCTGTCCACCCGAGAACTCATGTGGATAACGGTCATAATGTTCGGCTTGCAAACCTACCTGTTCCAACAAGTCACAAACAGCGTCACGCAGTTTGCCGGAGTTTTTCTCAATACCATGTACCCGCATGGGTTCGGCGATGGCTTCGCCGATGGTGATGCGTGGATTAAGGGAAGAGTAGGGGTCTTGGAAGACAATCTGTGCCTGCTTGCGGAAGTCACGTAAGTCTTGGCCCTTCAAGGCTGTCACCTCAACACCGTCAAACCACACCTTGCCGCCTGTAGGCTCGGCCAAACGCAGGATGCTACGCCCCAAGGTGGTTTTGCCACATCCCGATTCGCCCACCAAGCCAAGGGTCTCGCCTTCAAAGACTTCGAGGCTTACATCGTCAACCGCCTTCACATGGTCATAGACTCGGCTGAGGACGCCTTTTCGCAAAGGATACCAGGTCTTCAGACCTTCCACTTTCAGCAAAGGCTTTTGACTGTAGAGTTGCTTGAGGTGGGTCTGTCGTTCCTCATCTGTGATTTGCAGGTCACGCAAAATCTGTTCTTTCCCGCCTTTCCATTGTCCATCCAGAAACTCCTTGACGATGGGCAGGCGTTTGAGGCGAACATTCATTGGCGGACGGCAAGCCAAAAGGCCTTGGGTGTAAGGGTGCTGGGGCTGGTTGAGGATTTGCTGCACGGTGCCGCGCTCCAAGATTTCGCCACCATGCATAACTGCCACGTCATCAGCGATTTCGGCCACCACACCGAGGTCGTGGGTAATGAAAATCATGCCCATACCCGTCTCGCTTTGCAGTTTACGCAGCAACTTCAGGATCTCCAATTGCACGGTAACGTCCAATGCGGTAGTCGGTTCGTCGGCAATAAGCAGTTTAGGGTGGCAGGCAATGGCCATGGCAATCATCACGCGCTGTTTCTGTCCGCCCGAGAGCTCGTGGGGATAACTGTCGTAGATGGCTTCAGGCCGGGGCAGCATCACCTGTTTGAACAGCTCAATGACACGGCTTTTGGCTTCTTCTTTGCTCACAGTCTCGTGCTGTAAAATCATCTCCGTCACCTGAAATCCACATTTGTAGACTGGATTGAGTGAGGTCATGGGCTCCTGGAATATCATGGCAATGCGTTTGCCGCGCACATCCGCCATCTGCTTTTCGCTGAAACCTTTGATTTCCTCACCCTCGATTTGTATATTGTCGGCTTCTATTCGGCTGGTTCTCTCGTTCAGCAAGCGCATCACCGCCAACGAACTTACCGACTTGCCCGAGCCCGACTCACCCACGAGACCTAAAGTCCGTCCTTCAAACACGTCAAGATCAATGCCATGGACAGCTTCGACCCATTGGCTATCATGTTTGAAAGAGACTTTTAGGTTGCGCACTTGTAGTAACGGAGCCAGCATCTGTATCTAATTTGTTGCAAAGGTATTGAAAAAATGTCTATTTTTGTGGAAAATTATCGCGATATGAAAAAACAAATACTCTTATTTTTTGCTTTGTTGCCCATGATGGCTTGGGCACAGTTTGATGCCTATTTCACCGAGTCGTCCTTGCGTGTCGATTATTGCCTGACGGGCAATAGCAAAGAGACTTCATTCTCTTTGAAAGAATTGATACATGAGCCGTATTGGAGCGGCTCCAAGACCAACCTCATCGATTCTTTGGAGTTTGGCAACTATATCGTCAAGGTGTTTGAGGCTGGGACGGATAAACTGCTGTTTTCCAAAGGCTACCAAAACCTTTACGGTGAATGGACCACAACGCCAGAGGCTTTGAAACTTACCAAAAGCTTCGAGGAATCCGTCATCGTTCCTTTTCCGAAGGTGAAGGTTGACATTGTTTTGTCTCGCAAGACTTGGGAGGGCGAACTCGTGGAAGGGATGCGCCTCACCGTCAGCCCTGACGATTATTTCATCCGCGATTACGATAACCGTAATATGCCTGTCTACGATGCCTGGATTGGAAACAAAGACATTACAAAAGCCGTTGATATTGTGATACTTCCCGAAGGTTATACCCAAGTCGAAATGGGCAAGTTCATCAAAGACTGTGACTTCTTCGTGAAGAGTTTATTCAGTTACGCTCCGTACGACCGCTACCGCGAGAGTTTCAACATCCGAGGCGTGATGGCGCCCTCTGCTGAATCGGGATGTACCATGCCGGGCGACCACATCTATAAGAACACCGTCATGCGTTTCAGCTTCTGGACTTTCGATTCGGAACGCTACTGCATGAGCACTGACAACCGCGATATCCGTGATTTGGCTGGACAAGTGCCATACGACCAGATCTATATCCTTGTCAACACGGAAAAATACGGTGGCGGTGGTATTTACAACTTCTATTGTTCCAGTGCGAGCAGCAACAATTATTCTTCCGATGTCATTATCCATGAGTTCGGTCACGGCTTTGCAGGACTGGCTGATGAATATTACACCGATGAGACAGGCTACGACCACATGTACAACCTCGCTGTAGAGCCATGGGAACCCAATATCACCACCATGGTTGATTTCAGCAACAAATGGGGCGACATGCTTAACAAGAAAACACCCGTGCCCACACCGCGTGAACCGAAATACGAGCAAACCATCGGCGTGTTTGAGGGTGGCGGCTACGAGGCAAAAGGCATGTACAGCCCCCACATGGACTGCCTGATGAAGACCTTCAAAGGCCACGACTTCTGTCCCGTTTGCCAACGTGCCATCGAACGAATGATTCAATATTATTCAAAATGAACTACTTAGACATCATAATCGCAATCATCCTTTTCCTCTTTGGCTTCAAAGGCTTCCGAAAAGGCCTGATCATCGAAGTCGTCACCTTGTTGGCTTTCGCCTTAGGCATTTACGGAGCCATGCATTTTTCCGACTTTACTGCTGAGCATTTGCAGGACGTCATGGAAATCAACCCGAAATACCTGAATACCATCGCTTTTGTGCTGACTTTCATCATTTTGGTCATTGTTGTCAATTTGATTGGTAAGGCGGTGACCAATATGATAAAAGCCATGAACCTGGGCTTTTTCAACAAACTGGGCGGAGCCGTTTTCGGTGTGGCCAAAGGTGTGTTGCTGTGCAGCATCTTTGTGATGGTGCTCAACAATTTCCAGTTGATTGGCGTGTTGAAACCCGAAGTGCGGGAGCAATCGAAGCTGTATCCTTATATCGAGGAGACGGTGCCTTACGTTTATCAAGGCTTCGATTTGGTCAAGGAGACAGTAAGGGAAGTGTTGCCTGAAGAAAAAGAGGAAGAGCAGCAGGAAGAGCATTCACAGGAAAACGAATTGCCGAATACACAGCTTATTTAGTTTGTTCCTCCCGCTCCTGACGCGCTTTCAGATAGCAAGCCCGACAAAGCGGTTCGTAACTCTCTGTCTCTCCAAGCACAACTAGTTTGTCGCCTGCAATGGTGCGGTGCGAAAACTGCGCTTGGCCACCGCAACGCACACAGATGGCGTGTACTTTGGTGACATCTTCAGCGATGGCCATCAAGGTGGGCATGGGACCGAAAGGTTTGCCCATGAAGTCCATGTCCAAGCCTGCGATGATGACCCTCACACCTTGGTTGGCCAGTTGTTGACACACGTTGGGCAGCTCGTCGTCAAGGAATTGTGCTTCGTCAATACCGATGACATCCACGTCGCTGGCATAGAAAAGAATCTCATTGGCACTCTCCACAGGGATGGAATGCAAGGCCGTGGCATTGTGCGACACCACATCTTCCTCGCTGTAGCGTGTGTCAACACCAGGTTTGAAAATCTCCACCTTCAGTTTGGCGATTTTGGCGCGTTTCAAACGGCGGATCAATTCTTCCGTCTTGCCTGAAAACATCGAGCCGCAAATCACTTCAATCCACCCTTGTGTCTTATTATGAGAATCTTTTTCTAAAAACATGATAAACGTTATTGGAATATTCGTATTTTAGCCGCGTCATCCCGTACTTGATACGGGACTTTTCAGCATGGTTGCTGAGCATATCGAAGCAAAAATAAAGATAATTCATATATGAACGACAATTTTGAGAACCAAAAAGAAAGACTGCTTTCTATAAAGCAGGAAATCAGCTTGTTACAACAGCAAATCAACTATCTTCTGAGGAATGAAAAACCACTCGGACTACTTGATTTGGACGTCTTGATGAACCGTACGCACACTGTTTATGACCTTCTTTGCTCCATCAATTTGGGCGAAACGGAGAATGATGAGGATTTGGATATTGATCCGGAAGCCTTTTCGAGTTTGTTTGCGCCGATGATGCAGGGAAACGATGACGAAGTCGAGGTGGAAGCTCCAAAACAGGAAGAACCGGAGGAACCCGTTGTGACAGAGGAAAATACCATGGAAGAACCTCAAGCCACAACACCAGAGGAGGTTGTTCAAGTGGAAACTGTGGAAGAAACAGTTGAAGAAGAAAAGGTTGAAGAAGAAACGAATACTATAGAAGAAGATCCTAAGGAATCTGAAGTTTCTCAACCTGCTGAAGTCAATGATTCTAATCCAGAACCAGAGGAAAAAACCGAAGGTGATGATTTTGGACTATTCTTCCGTTTTGAAGACATGCCAGTGCACGAGGAAGAAAAACCTGAAGAGGCAACAAGCATTGAGGAAGCGTCGGATGCTGAAGTGACAACAAGTGTGGAACATTCAATTGATTTGGAAGATCGTGTGGTTCATTTCGTGGAAGAGGTTCCTGAGGAAGAGATTCCTGAGCGCGACCTTGTGGATGGGGAGAATCTGGTAAGGGATAATCCTTATGAAATGCCTGAAATGGAGCATGAGAATAAAGACGCAGCTTACGGGACGGGAATGGGCTCTTGGGACATGAAGCCGGAGGAGATTGAACACTCGGAGCCTTCAGAGTATGAAGATGTCTTCAAACGGGATGACACCGAATTTGAAATGGCTACAAATGAAACGCTTGGCGAAAGGATGATGGGAGAAGACCATTCGCTGGCAGCTAAGCTTCAACAAGCCCCTGGCCGTGACCTGAAGTCAGTCATAGGGATCAATGATAAGTTCTTGTTTGTCAACGAGTTGTTTGGAGGGAGTATGGAAAAATACAACAAATCCATTGAAAACCTGAATGACTTGAAGACCTTGAACGGTGCCTTGATATACCTCAATGAATTGAAGATTGAGCTTCAATGGAACAGTAGTAACGAAGCTTATCTGAAGCTCAAGGAATTGGTTTCCAGGAAGTTTGAAGATTAAACCATCATGTCGAAGCTCTATCTTGTGCCCACACCCATCGGCAATTTGGAAGACATCACCTTGCGGTCCATCCGTGTCTTGAAAGAGGTGGATGGCATCCTTGCCGAGGATACACGTACCTCGGGCAACCTGCTGCGACATCTCGAAATCAGCAAACCCATGACGGCTTTCCATATCCGCAACGAGCATCAAGTGGTGGAACGCATGGCTGACCGCATCGAAGCAGGGGAGACCCTTGCCTTGGTGACCGATGCAGGCACCCCTGCCATCTCCGACCCGGGTTTTCTGTTGGTCCGCGAATGCGTGAAGCGTGGCATCGAGGTGGAGTGCTTGCCAGGCCCTACAGCGTTTGTCCCAGCATTGGTCAATTCAGGACTGCCTGCAGAGAAGTTTATTTTTGAGGGTTTCTTACCGCATAAGAAAGGCCGTCAAACCAAGTTGCAGGCTGTGGCCAATTATCCCTATACGACTATCTTTTACGAATCTCCCTTCCGTCTGCTCAAGACCTTGCAGCAGTTGGCCGAGGTCTGCGGCCCCGAGAGAAAGGTTTGCGTTTCGCGCGAGCTGACCAAAATCCATGAAGAGAATGCCCGTGGCACTTTGGCTGAGGTCATTGAGCATTTTTCCAAAAAAGAAATCAAAGGAGAAATCGTCATCGTGTTGGAAGGTAGAGATGTTGCATGTAACGTCTTAACTGACGATGATTCTGATGAATAAAAAATGTAGAGACGCGGAGTACCGCGTCTCTACCAAAAATTCCAATATTGTTTTTTAGATTAAAACGCGAACGAAAGTCTCACATAATAGTCTGTGATGACGTCTTTTCTCCCGCCATTGAACCCCAGATCGCTGTCAACGATATCGATGGCCGACATACCAAAGCTGAGTTGGGTATGATAAATCTTGATGCCTACGGCGCCACCCGTGTACATCCCTGTTGATTTGTAATGATGTACACCTTCAGGGTCGTTGCAGGTCACTTCGCCCAAAGGAACCGAATAACCGATGCGGCCTTCGACGAAAGGACTAATGGGAACATGGGGTAATGTGAGTTTCAAATTGGCATAGATGGGCAAGGTGTGGATGTAAGTCTCCTGCATGTTATTAAATAGGTGGCAATGCTCGCCGTAGCTGGAATAATACTCGGCACCGACGCCAATGCTTGTGACGTGGCCAACTTGGTATTCTGCCATACCACCCACACTGAAATGATACGGGATTTCATGCATGAAAACGGCTCCGAAATCATTGGACCCAAGCTCACCGAACACATGAAAACGATATTCCCCGATAGGGTTATATGTGCGGTCTGGCGAGTGTCTCTGACGAGGTTGTACCACCGTTCTCTTAGGATGGTGGCGATGGTGCGGACGAGGTGGACGAATTTGTGCCTCAGACGAAATCGACAATGCAAAGAGGAGGCAGAGGGATAACAATAGCTTTTTCATAAGTCGGTATTTTATGGATAACGACCTACGAAATACAAAAACCGTACCAATTGTGTCTTATTTCTTCAATTGCCTTTGGTAGGCTTTCAATCGGGCGATGAGACTCTTTTTCACACCGTTGGAGGTATAAGTGGCACCGCTGATGGCATCCACTTGATTGTCTAGAACCTCGTCGACGGTAAGCCCATTCCAGGCTTGGTAAAGACCACCTTCCACAACGCGCTTTGCATAGACGGGCGTCTCTTGGTTCTCCAACAGGACGACATCCTTGATGCGGCCTTCGGCATCCAAAGCAATTAATAAAGGTGTAGGTCCGTTGAAGCCTTTAATGTTGTCGGAGTAGGGTGAGGAGAACAAAACCGTGCCCAGTTTTTTACCTTTGGCATCCTTGACTTCGTAAAAAGCGGTGTCGATGGCTTTGGTCTTGGCGGCATCACTGAAATAGGGTTTGATTTCCGAAACGGGGAGTTCGGGGAATTTGGGACCGCAACTGCAAAAGGCTACTATACCAGCGGCCATAAGTGCACACAAGGTCGTTTTAAGGATATTCATTATCGCTTGTTTTTTAAATTTTGCGCAAAAATAAACAAAATCACTCAACAATTCAACAATTCAACACTCAACAATTCAACAAAACCACTATCTTTGTGCCACTAAAACTCAAGATTATGTTAGTCATTGGAATCGCGGGCGGTTCGGGTTCAGGGAAAACCACCGTCGTTAAGGAACTGGTCAGGCAACTGCCAGACAACTCAGTATCAGTCATTTCACAAGACGCTTACTACTTCGACAATGGCGATAAGACGCCGGAAGAGAAGAAACAAATCAACTTCGACCATCCTGATGCCATCGAATGGGATTTGCTCATCGACCATCTTGACCGTCTGAAAAAAGGTGAGACCATCCCAATGCCGATTTACACATACGTCACTTGCGCCCGTTCGCAGGAGGTCATTTATGTGCATCCCACAGAGGTCATCATCGTTGAAGGTATTATGGTCTTGACTCAGGAAGAGCTTCGCAAGCGTATGGATATCAAGGTGTTTGTGGATACCGACAGCGACGAGCGCCTGATGCGAATCATCCGACGCGACATCGCTGAGCGTGGTCGCACTTGGGAGGATGTGCTGCGTCATTACCAGACCTTTGTCAAGCCTATGCACCAGCAATTCATCGAACCCACCAAGCGCAGTGCCGACATCATCCTGCCCCGTGGTTCAAGTCCGGTGGTGGTCGACATCCTGGCTTCGAGGATTAAGATGCACCTGGGCAAGTGATGCATCATTTGGTTTACGTAATTATTTGATTTATAGTTATGAAGAGAAATGCTATTATTTTGTTCATTTTGCTGGCTGTGGGTGCCGTCAGCTGCCATAATGGTGTAAAACAGGACTCTAAGGTTAAAGTGACGGATACTATCAATGGGATTGAGGCGGTTGATGAGGCAACCCCGTTGACAGCTGAACAAAACGCTGGTGTTTTGTCGGAATGCGACATGGCAATGCTCGACAAAGGCAAGTTGTACTTTTACAATACAAAGACCTCAACCATGATTCCTTACAATGCTGAGACCGACAGTGTGGTAAATTGTGTCTTCGTTGACAATGAGCTTTATTACTGCGTTCTGGAAAAAGGGAAGATGGTGCTGAAGTCCTTGCCATTAAATGACCCTTCGGCAAAGCCTGTCAGAGTTGCTGACTGGGGCTTGGACTATGAGAAATGCGTGACCGAAACCTATGGGACGGTATCACCACTTTCATATTACGCAGGTCGCCACATGTTGGGTCTGTGGCATGAGTTCAGCTGGGATTCGTATTCGCTGTCTCAGCAGAAACTTTATAATCTTGACACAGGTGAAGTCACCGATTGGGACTGGGAGGAATGGGATCGCGAGGAGTTGGCAAAAATAAAAGCTAAAATTGAGGAACAAACGGAAGAGAATTACACATTTGATCCTGTGCCTGACGAACTCAAGGATTTCCTGAGTGAGAAGGAAGGCAACTATTGGCTTGTGGATGGAATTGAACATGTATGCCTGACCAATAAGATTGACTTCAATAAATATGTTTCTGATCCCGAATACGCCTCAGAACGCGAATTCGAATATGTTTCGTCTTCACCCGACAACTTGAAGGTGCTCTATATGGCCATATTGGAATGGGGTGATTATCCTCATGGCGTGTTGTGTGTTTCAAGTATCGATGGGACGACCCAAATGCCGTTGGAAGATACGGATTGTTCTGAGTTCCATGCCGAGTGGTTGGACGATGGCTCGTTGGTCTATGTGGGCTTTGAGCCGCTCGGACCAGGTGAATCCACAAAATGGGAGAACTCGGTACCATGCATCAAGCGTGTTTATCCTGACGGCAAAACGAAGACTCTCTCCCGTTGCAATGAATTCCAAATCAGGAAACTGTAATAAAATGATTTTCCTCGGTTGACGCAATAGAGGTTAATCCGAGGCAAAAAGAAAATCCCTATCTTGTTGATTTTCAAGATAGGGATTGTTGTTGTCCAACCAGGATTCGAACCTAGACTAACTGATCCAGAGTCAGTTGTGCTGCCATTACACCATTGGACATCCAAATCGGCTGCAAAAATACGCTTTTTTTGAATGCTACAAATAAAATTGAGGAATTTTTTTTGGTTTTTTTTGATAAAGAAAGGTTGAGAGATGCAAAGGTTTCATTTTCAGTATTTATTGAACCTTGCCCCCCAATTATATGATAGCATGAAGGTAACGAAAAGCCTTTTGTTGCGTTCCGAGTCCATGATGGAGATACCCAGAGGGAAGCATTCTGCCTTGACATCCACATTGATGGCCTGCACCCTTGTACGCGACTTGCCGATGTCGAAGCTGAGGCCCATGGAGGCGTGAAGGCCTGGTGAGAGCTTGGACTCGTTAAAGCCTTTTGTGAACGACGAGCGTCCCAACACATCCACCCATTGGTCTTTCTGGTCGAAGGTCTGTTCGTCGTAGGTCTCCCAATAGGTGCCATCGCTGAGCTGCTTGTAAATGCTGACGTAGTAATAATAGGGCTTGAGCAGGGCTAACGACGCGCCAAACTCGTAGGTCCAACGGGTTTCGATGCCGCCCCAATAAGGTTTACCGAAGATACGCCGTTCTTCACCGTAGCCGAAGCGTAACACAAAGGCATAGTTCAGCTTCCCATAAACGAACGGCCTCATGTTGTAGGTGGACAGATTCAGGGTCTTGAGTTCTTTCAGCGAGCGCAGCGAGACCACCTCAGCTTCCCAGTTCCTTGTCACATGGATGCTTTTGATCCTTCCAATCTTGAAGCCTGCACCAAAGCCTTGGGAATGGATGGCAACATTGAAAGTGTTTTGGTGATTGTAGACCAGCTTTTCCTCGATAGGCTTGTCATCTTCGCTTTGAATGTCAATGTTTTGCGCCGACAATAAAAAAGGACACGCTCCGAAAAGCGTGAGCATAAGCATACGCAACAAAGGACGTCTGAGGGCAGTCATGGTCATGCCTCCCAACACCAATATTAATAACGTGTCTCTTTGATGTACTTTTGCGATTCGCCGTAGGCAGGGCAGCTCTTGTTTGACCTGCATGAGGTCATGATAATGCCTGAAACAAAGGCGATTAGCAACGCAATGACAACTTTTCTTTTCATAGCTATGAAATTTGATTTGCAAAATAACGGATTTTTCTCCGAAAAATTGCCATCTTTGCACAACTTTTTCTGCTATAACTGAATAACTGAACAACTGAATAACTGACAACTAATACACATGGAAGTAAAGAAACCGAATATTGACGAAAGCTGGTACCAAGTGCTGCGTCCGCAGTTCGAGGCGCCATACTTTGCCGACTTAAAGTCTTTCTTGGTAAGCGAAAAGCGACAATATGCCGTATATCCGCCCGGCCCGCTGATTTTCAATGCCTTCAACCTTACGCCTTTCGACAAGGTGAAAGTGGTCATCTTGGGTCAAGACCCGTACCATGGCCCGGGACAGGCTCACGGCCTCTCGTTTTCGGTGCCCGATGGCGTTCCGTTCCCACCAAGTCTTCAGAATATCTTCAACGAACTGCACGATGACCTCGGCGTGCCCATGGCGCGTTCGGGCAACCTCGAGAAGTGGGCGAGGGAAGGGGTGCTGCTGCTCAACGCCTCGCTGACGGTGCGCGCCGGACAGGCCGCCTCGCACTCGCATCACGGCTGGGAACAGTTCACCGATGCCGCTATTCGTGCCCTTTCGGAGCAACGTGAGCATCTCGTCTTCATCCTCTGGGGCAACTACGCCATCGCCAAACAGGCCTTGATCGACCCCTTCAAGCATCTGATCTTGAAATCGGTGCACCCATCGCCGCTGTCAGCCAGCCGTGGTTTCTTCGGCTGCCACCATTTCTCACAAACAAATAATTACCTGATGCAACACGGCATCGAACCCATTGACTGGAGCCTATGAAACAGATCGTTTTTGCCACCAACAATAAAAACAAGCTGCGCGAAATGCGCGAAATCATGGAAGGCCTTTACGAGGTCTTGAGCCTCGATGACATCGGCTGTCACGAGGATATCATCGAAGACGCCGACACCATCGAAGGCAACGCCAAGATCAAGGCGGACTTCGTCACGAACAAGTTCCATGTGGATTGCTTTGCGGATGATACGGGCCTTGAGGTGGAAGCCTTGGGTGGTGCCCCTGGCGTGTATTCGGCGCGTTATGCCGGTGAGCATTGCAGTTACCAGGACAATGTGGACAAGATGCTCGCTGCCATGAAAGGGCAGACCAACCGCAAGGCGGCCTTCCGCACCTGCATCGCGTTGAATCTCGATGGAAAGTCCTATTATTTCGAAGGCCGTTGCGACGGACAAATCGCCGAGTTGCAGCGCGGCACCGAAGGCTTCGGTTACGACCCCATCTTCCAACCCGACGGCTACGACCAGACTTTCGCCGAGCTGGGCCACGAAGTGAAAAACGCCATCAGCCACCGTGGTCGCGCCACGCAGAAACTGATAGCGTTTTTGAAGGAAGTCGGTTGAGCTATGCTCAACTATTCAATTTCAGAATTGATGCTCGTATCCCACCCGTAGCAGCCAGTTGAGTTCCATGTATCCCATGCGCAGGTGCTTTTCGCCTTCGATTTCAACGCCATTTCCATCATACTCTATGTTAGGTTTGTTGTCAATGGAAACGCCGAACGAGGTGAGCAAACCAATGCGCAGGTGATCGTTACGGTTGAGTTCGAGACGGCCGCCCAATTCAAGGTTGGCTCCTACGAGTCCTAATTCATACTTTTCGGTCATGTTGCCGAAACCTTTCTCAATATAAGGCCCAGCAGCAGCATAAAACCAATTGTAGTCGTACTCCACTCGGATGGGCAGACGAAGATAGTGGCCTTGAAGGAATTTCGAATGATGCTCAATACCGTTACTGTAGGTTGTATAACCTGAGTTCATGAATCGGAATTGGTAGTCGAGACCGACAAGCAGCGACCAATTGTCGTTAAAGCCGAACTTTGCATCGGCTCCAATGGCACCTATGTAATGATCGATGCGGGTAGCCGAGCTGCGTTCGGGGAATCCGCCCCAGCCGCCTCCGGTATGGGCAATGAGTGAAACATTTTGTCTGCCATACTGTGCGGCAGCAAATAGCGGCATGAAAACCGCCAAGACGATGATGATAAGACTTTTTTTCATGTGTTTATTATTGTTAGTTGTTAGATACTTATTTCCTATACTTCTTCAGCAAGTCCTCCATCTGCTTTTGGTAGGTTTCAGCCTTCAGAGGATTACTTTCGCGGTTTGCCGTGGCCACGTATGCCAGGTTGTTGTTTTTGCTGTCGACGATGATAAGGCCGCATCTGCTCATGTCCTTATAGGGTACGGTATACATGGTTCCCATGGTAAGTACCCCAATAAGCACCCCTTTGCCAATCTGTCCAGCATAGTTGCCGCCCGTGCGAGTGAAGCTCCAGTTGTATGCCAACAATCCGAAACGTTCGCCTCTTGCTTCAAGGATAGAGTCAATAACGGGTGGAATCGGGATTTCCTTTACTCGGACATTGTTCTCCACATAGTTCATCAACATATAGATTTCGTATTGCACCCTGTTGTTGACCAGACTGTCCTCAATGACGATGTTCCCTTTAACGGGTATGGTCTTGCTTCGTGACAATTCTTTTTCGAAAAGCGTCTTGGCGACTACCGTAAGCGAATCGTTGTAGGTGATGTTGTTGCCTTTTTCGATGATGCCGACATAATTCAGTGGTTCAAATTGCTGCACTTGTCGGATGTCGGCACGGGTCAGCGATGAGACAAAACCTCGGTTGGCGGTGCATGAGGCGGAGAAGATTCCGAAGAAAGCTAATGCGAAAAAATATAACGACTTTTTCATAGGTGTATTGAATTAAATAATGATTTGCATTTTGAACTATGCAAAACTACACCAAAACAGCACGGAAAATACATAGTTAAGGCCAAAATTCAAGTTTTTCCGTAACTTGAAAATGCAATCTATTGAAATACAATATAGTAAAAAACCTTAAGTTCAGGTTTTTCTTGTTACAAAAGGTCGGAAATCGGGTCGTTTCCCACCTTTTTTCGGATATTGGAACGGTATTTCATGGCCGTGTTTTCGGTCAGACCGAGGATATCAGCAGTCTCTTTTGCGCGAAAGCCAAGGAAGGACAACATGACGACACGGCACTCCGATTCGTTTAGGTTGGGGTAGGCGGACCTCATCTTCTCTAAGGCTTTGGGGTAGGCCGATTCAAAAGCTTCCGTGATGCGTTCCAATTTGTCTTTCTGTTCCGTCTGATAAATGGTCATGACATGTTGTTGCAGCATTTTCTTTTGCTGTGAGGACTGTTGCTCCAATTCATCCTTTAGTTGGTGTTGCGCCTCTTGAAGTTTCAGTGTTTCTTCCTCTTTTTTCTTGCGGTAGCGCAATGCTCCCCAAAGCACAACCATCAGACCGATGACCAACATGGCAATCCAAAGATAGAGGCGATAACGCTTCAACTGTTGCTCGCTTTCCAAACGCTGTAACTCTAACTTCTTGTCATACGCGTTCTTTACTTCGTCAACTGCTTTTTGTTTTTCAGCCTCATCAACTTCTCGGTTCACTAAAACATCTGCAAAACGGGCCGCATTCTCTTCGTCACCGATGGATTTATAGGCATTGTATAGACGCTTATTCTGCTCGTATGGGTCGCTATACTTGTTTCCATTTAGTATGTCCAATACTAGATTACAATATAGGATGCAAGAGTCGTATTGCTGCAAATCGAAATAGGATTGTGAAAGTTGGTCATAAAGTTCATATCTTTTACTCGTTGCCAACCTTCCGCCGACTTCCTTTAGGAGATGAAGACCTTGCTGGCATTCGGAAACAGCTTCTTGAAGCATGTCTTGAGGCTCCATTCCGTCAATAAAATGCTTTGTTTCATAACGATAGCAATAATAGTTGGCTACACGTTTGTGATAGTCAGCACATCGTTCAACATTGTTTGATGCCTCGGCGGAGTGGAGTCCTTTCTCTAAATATATCAGACAACTGTCAAACTCGTTGTTTTTCAGATAGATTTGTCCTAGCTCATTTGAGGATAAAATATGCATGAGGTAGCGTTGTCTTTCAGCAAAAAAGCTCTCTGCAATTTTTAAATGTGCGATTGCTTTTTGATCATAGCCATTGCTGGCATACGACATTCCCACTCGAAGATGAATCGAGTATTTCAGTCCGTCAATCTTACTTTGTTCATCTATGGGTATGGGAGAGAAACGCACCAACCTTTCATCAATATGGTGACATTGGTCAATACTTTGGAGAGCTTTTAACCTATTGTCAAGCACAACCTGGTCTCCTTTATTTGTCATTTCTGCTCGGTCAGATACTATCCAATAGGTCAAAGCTTCGTGATATTTGTCTGAGCAACCAAGATAATGGTTTTTGGCGATTTCAAGAAGTGAGTCGGCTTCAACAGTGTTTTTACGTATATGGAAATTTATCAATGCTTTCATCAGACAATAATGCGCCTTTTCTTTCTCCGAAAGCACTGAAATGTTTAGTGTGTCTAGGATTCTTAATGCACTATCGGGATACTCTTGATTAATACACTCCACCAAATAGAGCATATCCTCTTCGAGTGGGGGAGGTGTGTTGTTTTTGGAGCATGCCGCCATGAGGGTCAGCCCAAGTATCAATCCTATGGCATGCCTACGCAAATCCATCTCGGCAAAGTACTAAATAAAATAGATCAGATTCTCTCCCTAAGCATCCCCATTGCCTTAGCCAGTCCATCAGCATTACGGCCACCGGCCACGCAGAGGGTCTTCTGACCGCCGCCACCGCCTTGGATTTCCTTGGCCACCTCGCGGATGAGTTTGGTGGCATCCAAGCCTTTGGCATCGGCGAAGGCTTCGGGCAGCAATAGGCAGAGCGAAGGTTTGCCTTCCGCAACGGAGCCGAGGATGGCGATGGTGCTCTCGTTCATCTGCTTCAGCATCAAGGCTATGTTGCGCAGCTGGTCACCACCGCAGGGCAAAGTCTCCATGATGAGTTTGTAGCCTTCATGCTCGGCGGCTTTCTTGTGCAAACGCTCGGCCATGGCTTGAGCTTTCTCCTGCATCAAGTGCTCTACCTCTTTTTTCAACGAAGAGTTCTGCTCGTTGAGCGAGGTGACAGCCTTCACCAGGTCGGGAGACTTGACGCACTCGCGCAGGCGACCAATAAGGTCGAGTTGCTCATCGAGGTATTGCTCTACGGCTTCGCCCGTGATGGCCTCGATGCGGCGGATGCCAGCGGCGATGGCGCCTTCACTGATAATCTTGAACATGCCGATATTGCCTGTGGCGCTGGTGTGACAGCCACCGCAGAGCTCCATGGAGTAGTCCTTGTCGAAGACCACCACGCGCACCTTGTCGCCATATTTCTCGCCAAACAATGCCGTGGCGCCCATGGCCTTAGCTTCGTCAATCGGGATTTCGGCGTAGGTCACATTCGGGATGTTTTCGCGGATCTTCTGGTTGACGATCTTCTCCACCTGGCGGATCTCTTCAGGCGTCATCTTGGAGAAATGGCTGAAGTCGAAACGCAGACGCTGGTCGTCGACCAACGAACCCTTTTGCTCTACATGCGTTCCAAGGACTTGCCTCAAAGCGGCATGCATCAGGTGCGTCGCGCTGTGGTTGTTTGCGATGCGCTGACGGCGTGCCACATCAACGGCGGCGGTGAAAGCCGTCTCGGGGTTCTGTGGCAGCTGCTCGGTGATGTGGATAACAAGGTTATTCTCCTTCACCGTGTTCAGTATCTTGATGGTCTCGTTTTCGGAGGTCAAAGTGCCGGTGTCGCCCACCTCGCCGCCCATCTCGGCATAGAACGGGGTCTTGTCGAGGACGATTTCGAAGTGGGTCTTTTTCTTGGCCACCACCTCGCGGAAACGCAGGATGTGGCTCTCACAGCTCATGTCGGTGTAGCCGACGAACTCGGTGGGTTGCTCGCTCTCGTTCACCACTACCCAGTCGCCATTGGCTTTCTCGGCAGCCTTGCGTGAGCGGTTCTTCTGTTCTTCGAGGTTGGCCTTGAAGCCTTCCATGTCGACCTTGATGCCCTTCTCGGCGGCCATCAGCTGGGTGAGGTCGATGGGGAATCCGAAGGTGTCGAACAGCTCGAAGGCGAAGTTGCCATCAATGTCCTGACCTGGATGCTGCTCCACATAACCCTCAAAACGCTTGATGCCTTGTGCCAAGGTACGCAAGAAAGCGGCTTCTTCTTCGCGGATGACCTTGCCGACCAACTCCTGTTGCGCCTTGATCTCAGGGAAATTGTATTCCATCTGTTGCACGAGTATAGGCAGCAGGTTGCACACAAACGGTTCCTCAAAGCCCAAGAAGGTGAAACCATAACGTACGGCACGACGCAACACGCGGCGGATGACGTAGCCGGCGCCGTTGTTGGAAGGCAGCTGTCCATCGGCGATGGCGAAGCTCACGGCACGCAGGTGGTCGGCGATGACGCGCATGGCGACGTCGGTCTTCTCTGCCTTGCCGTATGCGATTCCCGACATCTTGGCAATGGCCTGGATGATGGGTTGGAACACGTCAGTGTCGTAGTTCGACGTCTTGCCTTGCAGCACGCGGACGAGACGCTCAAAGCCCATGCCCGTGTCGACATGTTTGGCAGGAAGTTCCACTAGATGGCCATCAGCCATACGGTTGTATTGCATGAACACTAGGTTCCAGATCTCAATCACCTGTGGGTCGTCCATGTTGACGAGGTCGCGGCCAGCAACTTGCTTACGGGCTTCATCATCGCGCAAGTCGATGTGGATCTCGGAGCAGGGACCGCAGGGACCCGTCTCGCCCATCTCCCAGAAGTTGTCTTTCTTGTTGCCGTAGATGATGCGGTCTTCGCTGACGTGTTCTTTCCAATAACCATAGGCTTCCATGTCGGCAGGCTGTCCGTCTTTTTCATCGCCGCCAAAAACGGTGACATAAAGTCTATCCTTGTCAATCTTCACCACTTCAGTGAGATACTCCCAGGCGTAGGCGATGGCTTCCTTCTTGAAATAGTCGCCAAAAGACCAATTACCCAGCATCTCAAACATGGTGTGGTGGTAGGTATCGTGGCCTACTTCCTCAAGGTCGTTATGCTTACCTGACACACGAAGGCATTTCTGCGTGTCGGCGGCGCGTTTCCATTTCGAGGGTTGGTTGCCCAAAAAAATGTCCTTGAACTGGTTCATGCCAGCGTTGGTGAACATCAGGGTAGGGTCGTTCTTTACGACGATAGGTGCCGACGGCACGATGGCGTGCTCCTTCGAACGGAAGAAGTCCAAGAAGCTATTTCTGATTTCGTAAGCGTTCATTTATAGTGAGTTATGTAATATTGCTTTAAAAAATACTTCAAAAAAACGTGCAAATTTACGCTAAATATTCTATTTTTGCGCAATAATTTGAATTGAGTCGTTATTTATGTCGCAATCAAGAGGATAAATGGCCAAACAGAAGCGATACATATTCAATCAGCAGACGCAGGATTTTGAGGAACAGGAGACCTCCAAGACGAAGACGTTTTTTCGTTTTGTATTGATCTTCCTTTCTTTTTTGGGAGCTGCTTTTTTGTTTGCTATTTTGCTGTTCACCTTCTTCAAGTCGCCGAAGGAAATGATGCAGGCGCGTGAACTGGAGTTCTTGAAGCTCAAGTATGAGATGTTGAATGACCGTTTGGATGACATCGAATTGCTGATGACTGATATGGAACAGCGAGACAATAACTTGTATCGAGTGATGTTTGAGGCTGACCCGATACCGAGTTCGGTGCGCCGTTCAGGTTTCTCCGATGCTGACCGTTATGCCGACCTCTATGGCTATGTGAACTCGGGCATGGTGGTCAATGCTGCACGCAAACTGGATGTCATTGCAAGTCAACTGTATAACCAGTCGGTTTCATACGATACGCTGTTCGCTATGGCGCGCAACAAGTCGGACATGTTGGCACATATCCCGGCCATTTTTCCTTTGAAGGAAACCGAGGTCAAATACATCTCATCATTCTTCGGCTATCGCCCCGATCCTATCTATAAGGTGGAGAAATTCCATAGCGGCATTGATTTCTCTGCAGCTTTGGGGACAGAGACTTACGCGACCGGCGATGGTGTAGTGGCAGATGTGGAACGCAATGAATGGGGCTATGGCAACATGGTGGTTATTGACCACGGGTATGGATACAAGACTCGATATGCACATCTTCAGAAAGCTGCCGTCAGGAAGGGTCAGAAGGTGAAACGCGGACAGAAGATAGGCTATATTGGGGATTCGGGTAAAACCACAGGCGTTCACTTGCATTACGAGGTGTTGAAAAACGATGAGTACGTTGATCCCATCAACTTTTTCTACAACGACCTTACGCCCGACCAATATGAGCAGATCCTGCAACAATCGACCTTACCTACGCAAACAATGGATTAGACATGGAAGAGAATAAAACCACCGGAAAATACTATTATTCAATTGGCGAAGTGGCTGCCATGTTTGGCGTCAATACTTCGATGATCCGTTATTGGGAGAAGGAGTTTGATGTGTTGCGTCCCCGCAAAAACAAGAAAGGCAACCGCCTCTTCACCGAACGTGATGTGCGCTATGTCCATGTCATCTACCAGTTGCTTAAGGTGAAAGGCTACACTCTTGCTGGTGCCAAACTTGCCCTCAAAGAACGTTTCAGCGACTATGAGGAACGCATCATTTTGCTTGAGACTTTGGGAAAGACCCGCAATTTCCTGCTGGATTTGGACTCGGCTTTGGCGGAGAAACAAAAAAAGAGTTTGTAAATCATTGAAAATCAAATAAAATGAAAAGATTTATGAGATTATTATGCCTTTTTGTGATTGCGGCATTTTGTTTCGCATCGTGCAATAAGCAAAAGGAAACCACGATGAAGATGATCACTCCTGTGAATTTCTCTAACGTAAGGATTGATGACGGGTTTTGGTCACCACGCCTGCAGAGCCATAAAGACGTCACTCTCAAGGTTTGTATCGACCAAATTGAGAATCAGACGGGTCGCATCCGCAATTTTGAGAATGCAGCCAAAGGTGAAGGTCAGCACTCGGGCATATACTACGACGACTCTGATGTCTACAAAGCCCTCGAAGGCATGGCCTATTCGCTGAAAAACAATCCCGATCCGGTTTTGGAGGCCAAATGCGATGAGTGGATTGACAAGTTCGCCGCCGCCCAACAAGAGGATGGCTATATCAACACCTATTTTACTTTGACGGGAATTGAGAACCGTTGGGACAATATGGACAAGCATGAGATGTATTGCGCAGGCCACATGATTGAAGCAGGTGTAGCCTACTACAATGTGACTGGCAAACGCAAGTTGCTTGATGTATGTATTCGTATGGCCGACCACATGATGAGTGTCTTTGGTCCCGAAAAGCGCCATTGGGTGCCGGGACATGAGGAGATAGAGTTGGCGCTCGTCAAGCTGTACCAAACTACAGGTGAAAAGAAATACCTCGATTTTGCCAATTGGCTTCTTGAACAACGAGGTCACGGCTATGGTTCACATGGCAAGCTTGATCGGCCATGGAATGCAGCATATTACCAAGACGACAAACCTGTTCGTGAGATGTCGGAAATCGGAGGTCATGCAGTAAGGTCTATGTATCTCTATTGCGGCATGGCCGATGTGGCGGCTTACACAGGCGACCAAGGCTATATCGATGCGCTCAACCGTCTTTGGGACGATGTGGTGCTGCGCAACATGTACATTACAGGAGGTATTGGACAGTCGGCCGACAACGAGGGCTTCACTGAGGATTATGACCTTCCCAACCTCACGGCTTATTGTGAGACCTGCGCCTCCGTGGGTATGGTGCTTTGGAATTGGCGTATGAACCAGTTTACGGGAGACAGCAAATATATTGATGTTTTGGAGCGTTCGTTGTATAACGGCGCACTTGCAGGCATCTCCCTCATCGGTGACAAGTTTTTCTATGTCAATCCATTGGAATCGCTCGGCGACCATCACCGTCAGGCATGGTACGGTTGCGCCTGTTGTCCGAGCCAGGTGTGTCGTTTTCTGCCTTCTATTGGTAACTATGTTTATGGCGTGTCCAACAACGCCCTTTGGGTGAATCTTTACTTAGGTAACCAAGCGGAGGTTACGATGGGGAAGAGGAAGCTCACTTTGACACAAGAAACCAACTATCCTTGGGACGGTACGGTTGCCTTGAAGGTTGGGATGAAGGGCACACTAAAGACACAAATTAGACTGCGTATCCCTAATTGGTGCAAGAGCTATACCTTGGCAGTGAATGGTGAGCCTGTGGAGGCTCCCATAGAGAAAGGCTATGCCGTCATCGACCGCAAATGGAAAAACGATGATGTTGTGACTGTCAATTTCGATATGCCCGTTGAGTTGGTCTCCGCCGACCCTAGGGTGAAGGATGATGTGGGTAAACGTGCAGTGCAGCGTGGACCTTTGGTCTATTGTATCGAGGAAATCGATAATCCTGTTGACTTCGACAGTCTGCAGATGACAGAGAGCGCCTTATTTGAAACCAATTTTGAGGCTGATAAACTTGGTGGCATCATGGCTATCACCGCCCATTCAGGTGATCAGACATTCAATTGCATTCCGTATTATGCATGGGATAACCGCGAAGCAGGCAAAATGAAGGTATGGATACCGATAGTGGAATGAATTATTCTTCCATCAGATTCCTTGCTTTCAGATAAACCCTCCATTTTTCGAGCACCTGCTTCATGTCATCAGGTAGCTCCGATGTGAACATCATTTGTTTCCCTGTGGTGGGATGCACAAAGCCCAACTCCTTGGCGTGCAATGCATGACGTGGCATGATCTTGAAGCAGTTGTCGATGAATTGCTTATACTTCGAGAAGGTGGTACCTTTCAAGATGACATCGCCGCCATACATGGCATCGTTGAACAAAGGATGCCCGATGTATTGTGAGTGGACACGGATTTGGTGGGTTCGGCCGGTCTCCAAACGGTATTCGTTCAGCGTCACATAACCAAAGCGTTCCAGCACCCTCCAATGCGTGATGGCATCTTTGCCATGGTCACCTTCTGGATAGACGGTCATCTTGCGGCGGTCGTTGTAGCTACGTCCGATGTTGCCTTCGATGACGCCTTCGTCCTCAACGAAATCGCCCCAAACCAAGGCATAATAACGGCGATGGATGCTGTGAACAAAGAACTGGTGTGCCAGCACAGCCTGTGCAGCCTCATTCTTGGCAACAATCATCAAACCAGTGGTGTCCTTGTCGATACGATGAACGAGGTAACCGAAACGATTCTCAATATTTTGGTGGGTTTGTTCAAAATAATAAGCCAAACCATGCAGCAGCGTTCCGTCGAAATTGCCGTGGCCGGGATGTACCACCAGGCCTGCTTGCTTGTTGATCACGATGACGTCGTTGTCTTCGTAAACGATGTTCAAGGGGATGGGCTCGGGTTTGATGTCGGTCTCACGAGGCGGATAGGTGAACACGATGGAGATTACATCGTTGGGTTTCACCTTATAGTTCTGCTTGACGACTTTCTCGTTGACCAAGATGTTGCCCGCCTTGGCCGCGTTTTGCACACGGTTGCGCGAGATGTTGGAAAGGTGGTTGGTCAGATAGGTGTCGATGCGCTCAGGCTGTTGGCCTGGGTCGACCGCCATGCGTATGTGCTCGTATAGCTCACTGCCTTCTTCGGCCAGTTCGTTGTCGAGGGTTTCAATGAGGTCGTCGTTCATTTGCGGATGATGAATTTCTGGTTGATGACTTGACCTTCGTTGGTGACGATATGGAGGAAATACAAGCCGTCATTGAAATGATTGACGGGTATTTCTGCTTGATACATGCTTTCATACACTTTTCTTCCCGTAAGGTCGAAAATGCTCACTTGGCCGTTCCCGATGTTGCCTTCGAGATGTAGCACATCGCTGACAGGGTTCGGATAGATATTCAAATCGTTGTCTGTATTCTCCTGAACACCAATATAATAAGATGCGCCGAACACTGGACGAATCATCAGCGAGCCGTGTTTGCTGCTCTGTTGCCATGAGCCGTTGGCGTTGACGTAGTTGTATTGAATGTTGTCGATGGAGGTGTCGAAGCCGATGTTGATAAGGCCGCCTTCCATTTGTTCAATGCCGATATAGAAGGCACTGGCGAGCGCTACAGTCTTGTCGAATTTATAATAGCTGAAACGGTAGATTTGCTCTTGCCATTCAGGACGTCGGCCGCTGAGACGATAGATTTCCTCGCCGGGCTTGCCGTTCTCGTCTTTCCATACCACGATGTCGAAGTATTTGTTGTTGGCGTCGTTGAGGGTGTGGTTGAAGAGCATCTGCACACCTTGGATGGTGTCGTATTCACTGATGTCGAACTTGACAGCGAACTTGCCTCCAGGATTGCTCAAACCGTAGCCTAACTCGGGAATGCCGTCATCGTAAGCGTAGTAATTGTACATTCCCAAACGGTAAATCATTGAATCGGCCAAAGGTGGATTGGCGTTGGGATCAATAATATAATGGCTGATTTGGTAGGAGACCGAGTCGCTCCACATGTTTAGGTCAAAGAGCTCTCCTACATAGGGACAGGCGGGCGACTCGCCGTATTCGGGGCATTGCAGATAACCGTGGGTCTTGTAAGGACGAACGATAACTGGGTCCAATGTGCGTGTATAATGCTGACTACCACCAACTTGCTGCACTGTATAGTAATAGTGCGCTTCATGGTCGATGCCGTCAAGGTTAGCAATGTCTAATTCAAGGCTCTCGCGCATGGACGAATTGGGATTGACACGGTATTGGCGGTATGGTATGGATTGGTAGCGGTTGAAGAAGGAAGGCCTTTGTCCTGAAAAACTCAGCATAGGATAGTCGGTGTCGTATACCGAACGGTCAATGTTGAGGTAGACAAAATCGATGTTCCAATTGTCCTCGTTGCTCCTGTTGCTAGGTAGTGATGAGCTGACGATGCTGGCGTAGTTGTAGAAACGGAAATAGAAATCGTCGCGGAAATACTTTAAGTCAGTGATGGGAATCATCACCTGCTTGAAATATTGTCCGTTATTCTCTGCTATGAAAGCCTCAAGGGTCTGTCCTGGCACGCTCCATATGTGATACCAGGTGGTGTCGGTTACGGTGGTGAACACCGAGTCACAGGGCACAGCGATGCTTCCTTGCGTCATGGGGGTCAGTGTGTCGGTGACAAGGGTGAACATACCATGCTGGCAGCCTACGGAAGCCCATATCGTGTCGCCAGGGAACAAGGTGTCGACTTGCATCTCTGCAAA
The DNA here is from genome assembly GCA_017651645.1 of Bacteroidales bacterium. The sequence goes on along the minus strand of JAGCCO010000016.1, from coordinate 79,001 downwards.
AATGTCGGCGATGCTATAGTTTTGATAGTCAAGGAACAGGAATTCCTGATGCTGAGTGGTAGTGCCAAACTGCAAAACGAGGGAGTCCTGTGCCTCGGGTGAGTTGCCGTTGCCTTGAGGTTGGTAGTAGAAACTGAAGTAGAGCGAGTCGGCAGGAGTGAGGGCACGAGGCTCAGGCTCCATAATGGAATCGAGGCGGATGCGGACCGAAGTGAGGTATTCCGCCACAAAAGCATTGCTGATGGCAAAGTCATACACACGACCGTTGGCATCGAGCACGTCAAGGGTGACACCGTTTCGGTTGGGAGGACATAACGGAAAGCCGTCGTTCACCAATGCATCGTTGTCAGTCCACTTCGTTGAGTCCGGATAAATGTTGGTATGGCTGAAGTCGTCGAAAAAAGGCAAAAAACGGGTTTCGGCAACACCTCTTCTTACTGGAGCTTTTTCTGCTGTGCTGTGGAAAGGAGTCAACAGCTCTTGTGCGGCAGCTTGGCCTACCATGAAGCCGAAAGCCAACAACAAGGCAAATATCCTAAAATTCATCTTCCTCTTCATAGTCTGTAGTCTCTATGGGTTCTGTAATCGTGTCAATAATAAACTTCTGGGGAACATTGTTCAAGGAATCCTCATGCAGCAACTCCTGCATCTCCTTCTTGAAATCCATGGTCCGATTTGAATGATACCAGACATCGATGTAGGTGCCTGCATCGACTGAACCCGAACTGGGACCAGGACTCATTCTTCTGACACACATGTACTGGATACTGTCACGGTCTTCCGAGGTTTCCTTGCCCATATTGAGGCCCGTCAGGTTAAGTATTCTTTTTGCCTCAGCGGCTGGCTTGCCGATCAGGTTGGGCACTTTGACTTTGGCCTTGTCGTTACCAATGCCGACCTGCAACGTGATACGGCTACCTTTCACCAGTTCGGTTCCTTCCTTAATAGGTTGATTCTGATAGTATTGATCAATGACATTGTTTTTATAGGAATAGGGGACATAATCCAAATGATCGACTTCCAAACCACTTGATTCAAGTCTGCCAATGGCTTCGCGCAAAGAAATGCCTTTCAGGTTGGGCATAAGGGTCTTCTCGGGGGTCACAGCTACGATAATGGCATACACATTACGCCCTTTTTTGATTTTTGAGCCAGGCAACGGGTCTTGCTGGAAGATGGAACCGGGCTGCTGTCCCTTGGGGTAAACGCTGTCGATAAGGATGAAATTGAAGTCTTTCGAGTGTTCATGTTTCACTTCTCGGAAATCTTGTCCCACAAAATCAGGCATGGTATAAACCGTGTTGTGACGTGTGTATCTATCTAATAACCTGAAAGTTAACCAAAGCAAAGCACCGCATAGCAATAGTATGATGAGCAGGTTGATGTAAAATTTCTTTTCCTTGAGAAACTGAAGACGTCCCATATTTTATTATTTTAGCCGTGTTTTTACAACTCGTTTTTGAGTGTTTTTATTGTTATCGATAATTAAACCGACAAAATTACAAAAAATATGAAAAACGTGGCAATTATTTGTGGCGGAGATTCGGGAGAGTTTGAAATTTCCGTCAAAAGTGCTCAGGTGGTGAAGCAGAACCTGGACCCGGAAAAGTATAATTCGAAGATCATCGTTGTGTCGAAAAAAGGATGGTACGGACTTTTGAAAGATGGTACCCGGGTGGACGTTGACAAAAATGATTTCTCCATTTCAGTAGGTGGACATAGGACGAAATTCGATGTGGCCTTCAACGCGGTGCATGGCGAGCCGGGCGAAAACGGACCTTTATCGGGTTATCTTGAGCTGTTGGGAATACCTTGCACCTCTTCGCCCTTGACCACATGTGCCCTTACCTTCCACAAGGATTTTTGCAAGCGTCTGGTGGCTTCCTACGGTGTCAAGGTGGCGCCTTCAGTGCTGATTAACGAAGGGGAGAAATACGATGCCGATGCAATCATCAAGCAACTTGGGCTGCCTCTGTTTGTCAAGCCGACCTGCAACGGCTCTAGCGTGGGTGTGTCAAAAGTGAAGACGGCGGAAGATCTTGTCCCTGCCATTTATACGGCTAGGGCGGCTGGACGACAGGTGATGTGCGAGAAGTTCGTCGACGGGCGCGAGTTCGGCTGCGGTGCCATGGAGTTTAAGGGTAAGATGATGGTGTTTCCACTTACTGAAATCTGTAGCAAAAACGAGTTCTTCGACTATGAGGCCAAATACACCGCCGGCAAATGCGATGAAGTGACGCCCGCCCAAGTGGACGAAGATACCGAAATCGAAATCAAGGCGACTACGGCGATGCTGTATGAAAAGTTGGAGTGTAAAGGCTTCGTCCGTATGGACTACATCGTCAGTGACGAAGGCGTGTTCTTTATCGAGGCCAACATCGTCCCAGGCATGTCGGAAGCCAGCATCATCCCTGCGCAAGCACGTTGCTTTGGTCTGACGCTCAGTCAGCTGTTCAGTATGGCGATAGAGAATGTTTTATGATAATGCTGAATGCAGAATGCAGAATGCGGAATTAGCCTACTGGAGGCAATAATTCCGCATTCCTAATTCTGCATTCCGCATTCTGAATTACACCGTAAGAATGTCTTTCGACTTCAATTCGGTGAGGTCGTCGATTTTCTTGATGTATTTGTCAGTGAGCTTCTGAATCTCCTCTTGAAGGAGTTTCGACTCGTCTTCTGAGATGGTGTCTTTTTCCAGTTTCTTGGCCTCGTCGTTGGCGTTGCGGCGAATGCCACGGATGCCGACCTTGGCTTCCTCGGCGGCATTCTTGGTGCGCTTCACGAGTTCGCGGCGGCGTTCCTCAGTCAAGGCGGGCACACTGATGCGGAGGATTTCACCGTTGTTGATGGGGTTGAAGCCTAAATTGGCGTTCAGGATGGCCTTGGCGATGTTGCCGAGGGCGCTTTTGTCGAAGGGTTGCACCACAATCATGCGGGCGTCGGTGCAGCCGATGTTGGAGGTCTGCTCGATGGGCACCGTCGTGCCGTAGTATTCAACCATAACGCCGTTCAGCATGGCTGGACTGGCTTTTCCTGCCCTGATGCCTTGAAATTCATGCTCCAAGTGCTTGATGGTGTTATCCATGCTTTCAGTGGCCTCGTCTAATACAAATTGAGAATCGTCTGTCATAGTGGTTCAAATTTTGGTTGCAAAAGTAATTATTTTTCTCTTTCCACTCAAAAATCTTGCCAATTTTTCTAATAGAGCGGATCATACAATCCTTTCAAAATCGGGGTTTTATGTGTGACATAATAACTTGTCTTAAGCTGCATCATCTGGTCGAGGCCTTGGTTCCAAAGGAAGGTAGTGACAGTCTTGCCTTTCGGTGTCATCTTTTCATCGAAGGCGATGGCGTTGGTAAGGATGTTTTTTCCAGGAGGGAATTTGCTACTAGTAGGTGGAAGACCTTGCCATAATAGCAAGGAATCGGTCTTGGCATCGTACACTTCTATGACAATCATGCAGTTGCGCAGGCTGTCAGGGGATTCCACTTCGGCCACGATACCCAAGGCCTCGACATCTTCAGGCAAGGTGTCGCAACAGAGTAAAAGGGGCACGCCCCATTCCCATCCTGGCATGGCGACCGTGTCGTTCGACAAGGTGTTGAGCAGATACTGGGCATTTTTAGTCGAGGTCTTGCTGAGGGTGAGGTAACGCGAGGTGAACCAGTCTTTCTTCTCGATGAGGTAAGGATAGTTGCCCACGGCGGTCACCTCCCAGACGGGGCCGGCATAGTCGGTCCAGCCGAAGCCGAGCAGGGGCGTCTCTCCGTGTTCGTCGAGCCATCGGTTGAAATCGACCAAGCTGTTGTCGCGGTCGAAAACTATGCGATTCTCAATGCCGGTGGGCTCTTGGTAATACTCCGCAGCCTCACGGATGCCCGTCCAAGTGGCAAATCTGACTTGCCCGCCGTATTGCCCTTCGTCCTCTTGCATTTCAACTGCGATTTGGTCGTAGCCTTGATGGTACATGTTACGATAGTATTGCCTCGTGTTGATGAGTGAAGCGACGCCGACGAAGAGTAGGGAAAGAACGGCGGCAACGGCTTGGATGGGGGAGAGCGTGCGGGTCGTGAAGAACGAGAACGCCACTATGATGAGAAACGGATAGCAAAACAGCAGGGTGCTGAACTGTATGATAGGCTCGCGCACGAGAGAGTATATATACGCCAGGAGGAAGATGACGAGAAACCATGCCAAGCCCACAAAACGCATGGCGTTTTTCCGTCTCTCATAATGGCCAAGGATGAACGGCAGGACGACGATGACACCTGTGACAAACATAAACAGATAGTCGTAGTTCATCGTATATTGCAGGAAATCAAATAGGAACGATGATTTTGGGGCCGACAGCCAACCACCGACGCCACCGTTGAAGAACAACTGGCAATAGAAAATGGGTAGGTTGGGACTGAAAAGCAAGAGTGCGCCCAAACCGCTGAGCCAGTAGGCTTTGCGGCGCTCCTTGGACAAAAAGAACAAGCCTGTCAGGAAGATGAGCCCCGCCTGCGCGATGGAGAAGGCATGCATCATGGCAGCGAGCCAAGAGGAAAGCGCGAACCCAACCCACAGCCAGGGCGAGGGCTTCTTGACATCGAAGAGTACGCGGTTCCAGAAATAGACTTGCAACAACACGAAAAACAGTCCCGCCGCGTAAGGCCGCGCCAGCTGGCTGTAGAACACCGTGAACTCGCTGACGGCAAAAAAGGCCGCCGACAGCAGTCCCACCTTGCGATTGAACCACTGCCGCCCTATAATATAAATAAGGTATATGGAGCCGATGCCCATCAGCACGAAGGGCAGCTTCACCCAAAAGGCGTTCCAGCCAACGACCTTGGCCCAGTAGTAAAGAAACACCTGCACACCAGCGGGATGGGCGTCGGGAGCCACGCCTTGTCGTATCAGTTCGCGGAAGCTGTCATAGCCGAGACGCGTCATCGCGCTGAACTCGTCGTGCATGAAAGGCACCTGACCCAACTTCCAAAGCCTCAACACGGCAGCCACGAGAATGATGACGCCGATGAGAACAAGGTCGAGGGTCTGGCTCGACTTGTTGTGATTCTTCCGCAGATGGTGATGACTACGCATGGCTTTACTAACTGAACAACTGCTAACTGCAAACTGGTAACTATTTCGTCACCAATGTTCCAATGTTCTCGCCGCGCAAAACCTTCATCAGGTTGCCACGGGTGTTCATGTCGAAGACATACATTGGCATGTCGTTTTCCTTGCACATGGTGAAGGCGGTCATGTCCATCACCTTCAGGTTGCGTTGGTAGGCCTCGTCGTAAGTGATGTGCTCGAACTTGGTGGCCGTTGGATCTTTCTCGGGGTCAGCGGTGTATATGCCGTCGACGCGGGTGCCTTTCAGGATGATGTCGGCCTTGATTTCCACGGCGCGGAGGGCCGAGCCGGTGTCGGTGGTGAAGAAGGGGTTGCCGGTGCCAGCACCCATCACCACGATGTGGCCTTCCTCAAGCAGATGGATGGCCTTGGCGCTACTCATTGTGTCGGCGATACGGTCGATGTAGAGACCCGAAAGCAAGGTGGCTTTCTGTCCCTTGCCTTGCAATGTCGACTGCATGGCCATCGAGTTGATGACGGTGGCGAGCATGCCCATATAGTCGCCTTGGATGCGGTCCATGCCCTTCGAGGCACCTTGCAGGCCGCGGTAGATGTTGCCGCCGCCGATGACGATGCCGATTTGTACGCCAGCCTTTGCGGCTTCGATGATTTCGTCGGCATATTCGCCCAAACGCTGTGGGTCGATGCCGTATTGTTGGCTGCCCATCAGGGCCTCGCCGCTGAGTTTAAGTAATACTCTGTTGTATTTCATTAGATTAAGATTTAATATTTGATTCAAGATTCAAGATTAGTATTTGACGATCTTTATGGTTTTTCCTTCTGCCGATTTGATGACATAGACACCTTCAGCCAGCGATGAAACATCAATCCTGTTGCTTCCGGCGTTGATTTGTCTTGTCATGAGCTTTTGTCCAGACATATTATATAAAGTAACAATACTCTGAACGTCGCTTTCAACCATCAATGTTGAATGGACGTTGGTGGGATATACGTGGAAACGGATTTGTCCGTTGTCATCAATGCCTTCGGTGGTTTCCACTACGACAGGACCTGCCTGCACCGACTCGCCTTCTTCATAAACAGCCGAGACGGTATAGCGGTGGATGCCAACGGGTATGTCGTAATCGTCGTAGCCCGTATCGGTGACCGTTGTCAGCAGCGCATCGTCGCGGTACACTTTATAGGTGGAAGGCGTGCCTTCAACTGGAAGGTCCCAGACAAGGCGAACGTTGTCGTTGCCGAATACCTCGGCTACAAGGTTTGTCGGTGGGTAAAGGATAGCGGTTTCAGCATATTTCATGCAAGAAGCATAACCCTGAAGGCCATCGTCGGAATAGGCAACGTAGAGGGAACCTTTGTCGGCAATAATGCAAGGGGCGTCGATGGCACCTTCTGAGACGAGGCTTGGTCCTACGTAACTCCATTCATCCTCGTATTGCAAAACACTCAAGTAGTTCGACTGTCCATCGTTGATGAATGCCACCGTGAATTTACCCTCGTTGAAGCAAGCGTTGAGCTCAGACACGGCACCTTCTGCAAGGTTGTCGCCCAGGCTCTCGAAATCAGTGCCGTTGAAACGTACGGCACGGAGTTGATAAGAAGGATAGGCGCAATAGGCGAGATAAGGCATGTCGTCATCGTCGAGGGCCATGCTTTGGTAAAAATAGATATTATCAATGCCGCTACCCACAGTAACCCATTCTCCGTTTTCGAATTTTCTGACTTTCAATGTGTTGTTGGTCATATAATCGGCGTAACTGATGTATGGCGTGTTGTTGCTGTCGAAGACCAAGTCCTGATGACAGGAGTATTCCGCATCTGGGACGTAGATGCCAGTACCGCTCACGGGTACCCAGCTGTCGTTCTCCAATTTGAAGACGACGCCCTTGTAGCCTTGCGAAACGTCACGAGCGACGAGGTAGGGCAGGTCGTTGTTGTCGAGGACGATATGCGTTTCCACGCTACTGAAAGCACTGCCGACGGTAGTCCATTGGCTGCCATCCCATTTGAAGGCATGGCCTGTGTCGTTTGAATTGTTTTCCGAATAGGCGATATACACCTCTCCGTTGGAGGCAACGTCAAGGCCGCCCTGCGAAACGGAACAAGTGGTGTTGATACTGCCCATCTGTTCCCAAGTGTCAGTGCCTGCGGCGTTTTTGTATAAAACGGGTGTATTGCTTTGGTTTCCAAAAATATACAGGTTGCCTTCGTGGTCCTTCTTTATGCCGAAAGCTTGAAAGGCGTTTTGGGAGAAGCCGCGTGGCCCAACGTATTCCCAACTGCCGCTGAGGGGCTCGTCAACCACAATGGTGAAATCCTGTCGCGTGCTGTGGATGCAGTCGCTCAACTCCAAGCTTACTTCGTAATTGCCCGGTTGGCCGGGAACACCATAGAGTGCTGCGGACTTTCCGTCGTATTGCTCCAAAGTCAGCCAACTTGGTCCTTGTAATAGAGAGATATTGTCGTAGGTGTCGCCTGGGTCGGGGTCATGGAAATACACATTATAAAGATAATTGAGGTTGGCGTAAGCCTCAGTATTGGGTGTTGAAGTGAACAAGGGTGCAGCGGTCTCGTCCCCATTGAGATAAGGGCTTTTGACTGCGTTTTCCACGGTGCCGTCGGGGGCGATGAGTAGGCCGATGACGCGGACGTAGTTGTAATCGTAGGCTTCGTCCAAAGTGTAGGTGAATTCATAATTCGCAGACTGGGATGTCTGCATTGATGATGGGAAGGAACCTAGGACCCCGTTATAGTCGCAAAGCAGTTGACGACCCACATGGTCGTAAGCAATGCGGTTGGCAGGGATGGGGTTAGGCAGGTTTTCATAGCCGCCCATTGGACCATGACCGCCTCCACTGTAGGAGTTGGTTTGGTTGTAGGAAGGAGCAGGTCCTGTCACGCCGTCTTCGATGAGGATAGCTGCAAAACGGTAGTCGCCACTCATGTTTTCCAAAGCCGTGGCACTGACATTAGCCGTCAGTTGTCGGCTTTCCGGATCATAATTGCAAGTGATTCCCATGCTGACTTTTGAAGGAATCTGGCTTTCTTGCTCCACTTTTGGGAACCAGTTTTGTGTTTCTTGTGCAAGGAAATGACGGCCGATGTTGGCAGAAGGGGCACCTACAAGTCCAGTAGCCTGATAGTATTCATCGTTGGCCATGGGGTCGCTGCAATGGATGGCAACAAAAATGACATTGTCGTATGTGCCGCAAAGTGAGTCACCATAATAGATGCCTCTCGGGCACCACTGACACCATGTGCCGGTCAACTCTTCGACCAGGATGTTTTTCTGTGCATATCCGATGCTGAGCGTGAACAGCATCATCAGGGTAAAAACTATCTTTTTCATAAAGATGAATTTTGAATTGCTTGCAAAAATACTACAAGGTTTTAGAAAAACAAAGCGGATTTTGAAAGATGGACGTTTTTTAAGGAAAAAGGCTGTCCGACGCATCGGACAGCCCTTCAACCAAGTCTTTTCTTTTTAGTCTGCTGCGGCTTCCATACGTCCGTGGCAGTTCTTGTATTTCTTGCCGCTACCGCAGGGGCAGGGGTCGTTGCGGCCCACCTTTTTCTCCACACGGATGGGCTGGGTGACCTGTTTCTGCTGCGTGTCGCTGTGCGATTGTGCCAGCAGGTCCTGACGCTGCTCGCGGATCTTTGACTTGTCGATGCCTTGTGGCCGCGACTCACGCACGGTGTTCGGGTCTTGTGTCGGGATGTCGGCACGCATCAGGAAGGAGATGACGTCTTCGTTGATCTTCTCCAACATGGCCTTGAACAGGTTGAACGACTCCAATTTGTAGATGACCAACGGGTCTTTCTGCTCGTAGGAGGCATTTTGCACGGCTTCCTTCAGGTCGTCGAGTTCACGGAGGTGTTCTTTCCAAGCGTTATCGATGAGGCCGAGGGTGATGCTCTTTTCGATACAGAGGTTCACTTCGCGGGCACCGTTTTCCACAGCCTTCTTCAGGTTGACGATGACGTTCATGCCCCGCTTGCCATCAGTAATCGGGATGGCGATGTTCTCGAAGTGGGTTTGGTTTTCGTACACGTTTTTGATGACGGGCAAAGTCTTCTCGCCGATGATGCGGGCTTTCTCGCGATAATGCTCAAGGGCAGTGTTAAACAGCTTGTCGGCCAGTTCCTTGACTTTGCTTCTGTCGAACTCCTCTTCTCCGAAAGGCGGCTCTATACCCATGGTTGAAAGTAACTCTATCTTGAAGCCTTCAAAATCCTTGGCATCTTGGAATTCTTCGATGAGTTTCTCGCCATAATCAAACATCATGTTGTTGATGTCGATGGAGAGACGTTCGCCAAACAAGGCATGACGGCGTTTCTTGTAGATGACCTCACGCTGGGCGTTCATCACGTCGTCGTATTCCAACAAATGCTTACGCACACCGAAATGGTTCTCTTCGACTTTCTTCTGTGCTTTCTCAACCATCTTGGTAAGCATCGGGGCTTGGATGTTATCACCTTCTTCCAACTTCATACGGTCCATCATGCCCGCCATACGCTCTGATCCAAACAAACGCATCAGATCGTCTTCGGTAGAGATATAGAACTGGGAGCTACCCGGGTCGCCTTGACGGCCGGAACGACCACGCAACTGACGGTCAACACGACGTGACTCATGACGTTCGGTGCCAATGATGGCCAGACCACCTGCTTCCTTGACACCAGGTCCAAGCTTGATGTCAGTACCACGACCAGCCATGTTGGTAGCGATGGTCACGGTGCCTGCCTGACCGGCTTCCTTGACGATTTGGGCTTCCTTGAAGTGCAATTTGGCGTTCAACACATTGTGTGGGATGCCTTTACGTGTCAACATGCGGCTGAGCAACTCTGAAACTTCCACCGAGGTGGTACCTACCAACACGGGACGTCCTTCTTTGACCAACCGCTGGATCTCTTCGATGATGGCGTTATATTTCTCACGCTTTGTCTTGTAGAGCATGTCTTCTTGGTCGATACGGGCGATGGGACGATTGGTCGGGATGACGACCACATCGAGTTTGTAGATGTCCCAGAATTCACCGGCCTCCGTCTCAGCGGTACCGGTCATACCGGCCAGCTTATGGTACATACGGAAGTAGTTCTGCAAGGTGATGGTGGCGTAGGTCTGCGTGGCGGCTTCCACCTTCACGTTTTCCTTGGCTTCCACAGCCTGGTGCAAACCGTCGCTCCAACGGCGGCCCTCCATGATACGGCCCGTTTGCTCGTCCACGATCTTGACCTTGTTGTCAATGATGACGTAGTCGACATCCTTCTCAAACAGCGTATAGGCCTTCAACAGTTGTTGAACGGTGTGCAAGCGCTCCGACTTCTCGGCGAAGTTACGCATCAGCTCGGCTTTGCGCAACACCTTTTCATCGTTGGTCAAATTGGAGTGCTCCAGTTCGGCAATCTCGCTGCCCACATCAGGAATGATGAAGAATGCTGGATCGTTGTAAGCTTGTGCAAGTTGCTCACTGCCTTTGTCGGTGAGGACAACGGTATTCAGTTTCTCGTCGATGACGAAATACAGCTCATCGTCGATGATGTGCATGTTCTCATTGCGGTTCTGCATGTAGAAGCCCTCAGTCTTCTGCATCAGGGCCTTCATGCCTTCCTCGCTGAGGAACTTGATGAGGGCGTTGTTCTTGGGCAGACCACGGAAAGCGCGGAAGAGCTGGTCGGCGCCGTGCTTCTTCTCGTCTTCGGTGGCGTTGGGGTCAGTGAGGATCTTCTTGGCCTCAGCCAGAATCGAGGTCACATAACGCTTCTGGGCTTCATATAGTTTGACGACATCGGGCTTCAGCTGGTCAAACTCCTGTTGGTCGCCGCGCGGTGTGGGTCCGCTGATGATCAAAGGTGTACGGGCATCGTCAATCAACACGGAGTCGACCTCGTCGACGATGGCGTAGTGGTGTTTGCGCTGCACCAGCTCGTCAGGGTTGCCTGTCATGTTGTCACGCAGGTAGTCGAAACCGAACTCGTTGTTGGTGCCGTATGTGATATCACAGTTGTAGGCTCTACGACGGGCGGCCGAGTTGGGCTCGTGCTTGTCGATGCAGTCAACGGTGAGGCCGAGGAACTCATACATCGCGCCCATCCACTCGGAGTCACGTTTGGCCAGGTAGTCGTTCACGGTGACCACATGCACGCCCTTGCCTGCCAAGGCATTCAGATAGACGGGAAGGGTAGCCACGAGGGTCTTACCTTCACCAGTGGCCATCTCAGCAATCTTGCCTTGGTGCAACACGATGCCGCCGATGATCTGGCAGTCGTAGTGTACCATGTCCCAAGTCACCATGTTGCCGCCGGCCATCCAGCTGTTCTTGAAGTAGGCCTTGTCGCCTTCGATGGTGACATGCTCGTATTTGGCGGCCAGTTCGCGGTCGAGGTCGGTGGCGGTCACCTCCACGGTCTCGTGCTCGCAGAAGTACTTGGCGGCAGCTTTCACCACGGAGAACGCCTCGGGAAGGATGTCGTTCAACGCCTCTTCGATGTGGTCAAGCTCTTGTTTTTCAAGCTTGTCGATTTGGGTGTAGAGCTTCTCCTTCTCGTCGGGGTCCATGTCGAAGTTAGCTTCGGCCTTGGCTTTCAGCTCGGCGATCTCGGCCACTTCGACAGCGGTCTTGCTCTTGATGTATTCCTTGAATTCTACGGTTTTATGTCTCAGGCTGTCGATGTCAAGTTTCTCGATTTGTTCGTAAGCCTTGAGGGTCTTTTGGAGTATGGGCTGCAGGGCCTTGTTGTCGCGTGAGGCCTTGTCGCCAAAGAGGTTTTTGAGAAATCCCATTTAAATCAGTTTATAATTGATAATTGAAAATTTACAGTTAAATGATTGCCGTTGGGCAAAATTCGTGCAAAGGTAGGGAATTTTGGTGAATTGGTAGGAAAAAGCGACAAAAAGTCAGAAAAACGCCTACTTTAAAAACTTCACGATACAGTCGATGCAAATGGGCTGAGTACTGATATCGTCAATAAAGACATTGGCGGGATGCATGTCCTCTAAGGCAATGCGGTCTGAGATGTAATTGACACCTTGCCCCGACCAATTATCACGGAATCCTTTTGAAAAAGCCAGATGGTCAATCTCTTCCTTAGTGGCAAGACGAAGGCAACAGACATAAGGTTGGGTAAGAATAATGCGCAATAGACCATCGGAATCCCGGGTAAAACCTATCACATGCATAGCTGTTTCTGGGAAAAGGTGATTATGAAGGACTATGGCTTCGAGTGCTTTTTGGTTGGTGGAATAAATGGATGCTCGTTCTTTAACCACAGAAGTATCACCTGCCCGATAATAGACTTTGGCTTCTGCACCTTAAGCTATCATAGGACCGAGAGCACTGGTTAAGATTTCGTCAGAGTTTTCGACCCACAAATGTGCTGCTTTTGCCCATTGTTCAATGAGCTTCTCTTGTAATTCGTCTATTTCCCAGTTGTTTGGGCTGTTTTGGCCGCGTTCAGCATCTCCACTTGCTGTAAGGCTTGTTCTCGCGTAGCTTGCGACGACGGACGCCCCAATAAGAGCCGAACCTGCCGTGCAGAATCCCGCATGCTCTGGAATAGTGAATCGAGGAAAGTTTGTCGTTCCATTTTGTATGTCATTTATATAATTGTCAATCAGTTGAAGTGTATGCTCCGAAAAAGCATTGTATTTTATTGATGTGTTGATTTGATCTTGTTGTGTTGGCCAGTCTGTAATTGCCAATCGCTCTTTGGTGTTCCAATCAGGCTCGGGCATGATGGTAACGTTGCAAATCTCAATAATCTCATCTTCCGTCAACCCAAGCCCCGACCTTTCTAATTCTTCTCGTACATCAGATGTCCATCGGGGGTCGATTAGTTCCGACCAGCCTCTATCTTCCAAATATCGGAGCCCGTTTGAAATTGATGATGGATTTGAGGATGGCATATTCATATTCGATGTATTCGATGGCAAAGGTACAAAAGTTTTGGGAAAAAATGCATGATAATAATGACTTACTAACATTCCATGATTTTAAGGGGAAAAAGGGGACTTTTTCCGTCTTTACTTTCCATACAGCCGTCTGATTCTCTCCTCCAAATACCGCTCAGGACTCGGTGCCGGCGCTTCGCCGATTTTGTTGCCCTTGGTAATTAGGATATATTCTGGGAAGGTGAGAACATTGTAGGTCTCCAAGAGGAGAATGTTGTCGCCCAAGTCGAGAAGGGGCCAGTCTTGGCGTTTCTCCTCGAACTGCTGCTTGAAGAAGTCCATTTTGTCATGCGTGGCGATGGTGAGGATTTGTACCGTGTCCTGCCATTGGTTGTGTAGACTTCTCAACTCTGCAAACTGACGCTCGCTGACGGGTGAGGCACCATCAACGAACTGAAGCAAAACCAGGCCGTCCTTGTAATCCGATAAGCTCACATCGTTGCCGTTGTTGTCTTTCAAGGTGAAGTCAGGGGCTGTTGCACCAGGGGAGAGGTGGTTGAACTTCTCGAAGAAATCATTGATGATGGTCTTGTGCTCAGGGTGTTTCGTCTGTGATTTGATGTAGTTCAAATGGTCTTTGGCGAGACGGCTCGTGCCGCGATCGCCATAACAGAGCTTTTGCAGGTTGAAGATGGTGATGAGCTCGGCAAGTCGCGGGTTTTTCGCTATGAGCGGGTCAGTGTCCAGGTATTTCTTGAATGCCATCGGACCTTCCATGAAGGCATCGTTGAGCTGATGACTGTCGTAGGCGGCGCTGTTGAAGTAGCCGTCAAACAGTTCCTTGAATAGGTCGATGTAAGCGCTTTGCGAGTAGAGCACAGGCTGTCCGTCGAAGTAGTCCTTGATGACCTTTTTGCCGCCGTCAGTGCTGATACCCAGTTTAATAGCAGCAATCTTATAACGGTTGTGGTTCTTCACATAGTCCGACTTGATGTCAGGCACCTCACGGCTGATGGCGTTTTGGATGGAGTCGATATAGCGCAGCTGACGGCCACGGTAAATCTGGTTGAAATGCTCAATCATGTAACCGTTGATGATGTCTTCGGAGAAAATGATTTGCCGGTAAATGCCTTGGTCGGTGGCACGCTTCACACGGATAGTAGGCAACTCTTTTTCGAAATAGGAGACGTCGTCCTTCTTTTCCGGCATGATGATTTCGATGTCGTAGTTGGCATTGGGCGAAAGGATGAGGTCGACCGACTCTAAGCCTACAAATACGCGTGCGGGGAGAATCTGCTTTATATTACCTTCAAGGATGAAATGTCCCTTTTCGTCAGTCTGGCTTTGGTCAAGGAGTATGCCTGTCTCATTGATAAGGTCTTCGTATGCGAAGAGCCTGATCAATGTATTGGTTTTGTTGCTCCGACCGGTAATCGTCACATTTTGGGCGCTTGCCGTGAGGAAAAGCAGGGATAAAAATAGCGTAACAATCCTTCGTTTCATGTACTGAAAACGAGAATGGGGCGGTTTTATTGCTTTTTGGGCAACTTCACCTCTTCGGGCAGGAACTTGGAAGTGTCGCCACCGTTCTTGTAGATGTCGCGAACAACGCTCGACGAAACGCCCACCAGTTCGCTCTCGGTGAGGAGGAAGATGGTCTCCAATTCGGGGTGCAGACGCTTGTTGGCGTGCCCGATCATGTTTTCGTACTCAAAGTCGCTGCCGCAGCGCAGACCACGGATGATGGTGTTGGCACCCACTTTCTTGCAGAAGTCGGCGGTGAGGCCTTCGTAGCTCTTCACTTTCACCTGGGGATAGTCTTTGAAGACGGCTTTGCACCATTTGATGCGGTCTTTCAGCTCAAAGGTGGAACGTTTCTCCATGTTGATGCCGACGGCGACATAGATTTCGTCGAACATGGGGAGAGCTCTCAAAACGATGGAACGGTGACCCAAAGTGATGGGGTCGAAGGAACCGGGGAATACGGCTATTCTTTTCATGATTATTCTTTTTGACTCCGTGACTTCGAGACCTCGTGACTTCGGGTTTCTCATAGTCCCGCAGTCTCGTGGTCTCGTGTCCCTTTTCGGGCTGCAAAAGTATTACTTTGAAATGATTTGACGCAATTCTTTTCCTAGAATTTCACTGATGTTACGGAAAGTATTTTTCAAGAAGTCTTCAATCTCTTCATTTCCAATCAGTTTTATTTCGGTGATACCTTCCTCGGTCTGTGGCTTGGGTTGGACGGCATCGGTGGTGCTCATAAGATACCAATAGGTGCGTTTCAATGACCAAGCTTCATGCTCAAAATAGCAATGCCATGTTGAAGGCAATTCTTTGACAATCTTTAGGTTGCCAATGCCAGTCTCTTCTTCCACCTCACGTAAAGCGGCCACTTCTGGCGTCTCACCTTTTTCTATATGGCCTTTGGGCAGGTCGGGAATGCCTTTGCGAACGATGGTGACGATTTTCCCGTCTTTCACGATGATGCCTCCTGCGGCGGGTGCCATCCTGAAGGTCTCTTTCAAGGCTAAGGCCACAGCGTTTTCGCCCACTTCGTGGATGAAGGTATCGCCAGGGTCACAGTCGTCGAGCCATTCAGGGAAAAAATCGCACAACAGTTCGGCGTCGTATTTGTCAGATTCTTGGGGCGTTGCATCGAATACCAATGAATTGCCTTCAATTTTTGGAAAAACCAGTGCTTTGTTTTCTTGAAAAATCTTGTACATTTGCAGTCTGTTTGTCTTTTATCAAGCGACAAAGATACAACTTTCAGTTGAGAGTTTAGAGTTTAGAGTTGAGAGTTAAATAGAAAGACTATGAAATACGAAGATTCAGCATTGACATTGGCCCTGCATCTCCTTCAGATAAGGGCCGTGAAACTCAGCCCGAAAGCCCCGTTCACATGGGCCTCTGGACTGAAGAGCCCCATTTATTGCGACAACCGCGTCACCCTTTCCTATCCTGCCGTGCGCACCTACATTCGCCAGCAGTTTGTGGAGAAGATTGTGCAGAACTTTGGCAAACCCGACGTGATTGCAGGTGTTGCCACTGGCGGCATAGCCCAAGGCGCTTTGGTGGCTCAGGAGTTGGGATTACCTTTCGTGTATGTGCGCTCCGAGAAGAAGTCGCACGGCATGCAGAACCAAATCGAGGGTGTCATCAATGCGGGTCAGTCGGTGGTGGTCGTTGAGGACTTGGTCTCCACGGGCAAGTCGAGCCTTTTGGCTGTCGATGCCTTACGTGAGGCAGGTGCCGAGGTGAAGGGCATGGTGGCCATTTTCACCTATCAGATGGAACTCGCCAAGAAGAACTTCGAGGAAAAGAAATGCCAGTTGGTCACTTTGTCGAACTACGAGACTCTGATTCACAAAGCCGTCGAGGAGGCCTACGTCACCGAAGAAGACGTGCAATCCTTGAAGGAATGGCGCAAGGACCAACAGGCTTGGAGCGACCGCTGGAATTAATCATTTATGAGACGCGATGATTGAATACGTCGAATCTCCGGTTTCGCGTCTCTACAAAATGAATTTAAATTCCTTTATATCAAATATGTGCGGTTCCTGTTGTTCATCAACAAGTTGCAGCCGCCCAAACGGGTCAATCCCCGTCATAAACAGCCGCATGGTCTTTCCGCCGACTTCATAATCCGCCCAAGTGCGGTAACGAAATAGCCTTTTCAGGTAATTCTGTTCAATGACAGTCGGGTCGGATTTTAACTGCTCTACCTTTATTAATATATGCTCCGCGATTTGCTCCATCAGCGGCTGCATATCGTAATCCTTGCCTGTGATTTTCTTTAGCGAGGTAGGTTGTGTAGGCCAATTTTGGAATTGCATCTGGTTGACATTCAGTCCGATGCCGATGATGGAAACGTCCATCATGTTGGTCTTGATAGTGCTGTTGATGAGAATGCCAGCCAATTTGTGGTTCTCGAAAAAGATGTCATTTGGCCATTTGATGCTGAGCTTTTTGGCGGGCAAAATGGTGTCCAACACTTCAATGATGCCCAATGGCACTGCCTTGGACAGCAGAAACTGCCTTTCGGCTGGCAGAAAACCCATATCCACGGCTAAAGAGAAAGTGAGGTTCTTGCCAACCTCACTTTCCCAGCCGTTATTTCCCATTCCTTTGCCTGCGGTCTGTTCGTCGGCGCTGACCACCCAGTTGCGGATGTCGCACTCCGATTGCTTCCTTTGCAGGTAGGCATTGGTGGAGTCGATTTGTTTAAGATGTAGGTGTTTTAATGACATTCTTTGAGACAATGGCTTATGGCTAATGGCTATGGCTGACTTCATCGTTGAAATAGCCATAGTCATAAGCCATCAGCCATGGTCGATTCATTTTACAACAGTTTTAATGATTTCGCTTCCGACACTCACTGCATAGATGCCCGCACCAAAGCGTTTCATGTCGATTTGGAGCAGTCCGTCGCAACTTCCTTCAAAGACGCGTTGTCCTGCCATATTATATATAGTGACATTTTGTCTTTCTTGGCTGTAGATGTTGAGATTGCCTTCGGTCGGATTGGGGTAGATCTTGGTGCTTTGGTTGAGGCTCTCTTCCATGTCGGCAGTCACTTCGTAGGAGAATTCATTGCTTTCGCTTTCGCCGAAAGTGTTGCCTGAGAAGAGCGTGGTGCCGCCGGCTTTCAGGCCGTAAACACCGCCTTCAAGTCCGTTGCCACCGGCGTCGTAGATGGTGAAGTCGTAGCAGCCGTCACCCGTGATATCGAGGGTCTCGGTGTACATAGTATTGGGTTGCTCGTATGGTCCACCTGAAAGGACAGCCTCTCCAGTCAAAAGGTTGGTCACTTTCCAAGAGGTCTCCTGTGGGTTGGCGTCGGTGCGGATGGTGAGTTTCAACACTTTGCCGACGGTCTCGGGCGAGCCTTTGAACACCAAGCTGGTGATATCGTTGATCGAGGCTTGGTCGCTGCCGCCATTGATGCTTTTGATTCGTACTTCGAGGGTGTTCTGGGTCTCGACAGGGAAGTTGATTTTACCCAAGTCGACGGTCTCGGATTGGAAGGTCGATAGGCTGCCGCTCCAGTTTAGGGTCTTCAGCAACTCGTCGTTGACGAGTACCTCCAACTCGGCGGAGGTGAGGGTGTTGCTGCCGTTGTTGGTTAACACGACTTTAGGCTTGGCCTCGCCGCTGCAGTTGACTTTCTTCACCTCGCTGATGTCGCTCACTGAGGCTTCGTTTTCATAGAAAGGCTCGATGTTTTCGCTCGACTTGCAGGCTTGATACACTTCTTTGGTGTTGAAATTCTGTATCCAGGCGATGGCATCCAACTGACTCATGTCATAGATGTTGGCAAGTTCCCACGTGAAGGTGTAGGCGAAATAGTCGCCGGCTTCCACGCTGCCGAGGTTGGTGCCTGATGCCGAGGGCAACAGTTTCTTCATCACGCTGTAGAAGTCCTTCTCGCCGTTGGGACCAGGGGCGGAGTTGAAATGGATTGCCTTTTCGATGACGCCCACATAGAGCCTGAGACTGCCTTCGATGGCGGTGGAGGCCTGGCCCATCACATGCACAGTGATGAGGTTGGCGGCTTCGTCCACCTCGTAGGAGAGACGCATCTCGTAGGGTGACTCGATATTCAGCCAGTTGTTGACCATGTTTTGGGTCAGTCCGCTGGGGATATTGCCGAAGCGGATGCCGTCGACGACGGTGTGAGGCACGGAATTGACGTTGTAGACACCACGGCGTGCGTCGTTGTCGGTGGTGTTGTGCAGATACATCGGGTCGTTGGCCGAGGGCCAGCTCATGTGGTACTTGATGGCGGCAATGCGGTCGGCATTGGCATTGATGAGCGCGTCAAGGGCGGGGTTCTGTTGGGCACAGGGACCGCAACCCGTGTTGGTGAAGCATTCGAACAAGAGCACACGCTCGTTTTGCGCGCTGACTTTCAATGAGAAAAGCATCATGAATGATGCCAAAATAATCGTAGATTTTTTCATTTTATGAAGGTATTAATTGATTTCTTTGCACAAAAGTAGATATTTTTCAAAAAATGGCAATGTTTTTGTTGCAGGTTTGGAAAAAGTTTTGCATTTTTGCAAGTTGAAAGAGAATAAATAACAATTAAATACCGATAATGATGAAGAAATCTATTTTTACTCTAATCCTGATGGCTGTAATAGGTTATGTTTCAGCACAAACCATGCAGTTTGAATGGCAAGGCACCGTGTATTCGGAAGGCCAGACCATTGAATGCACCAACGACGAATACGGTTTCGGTGAATACATCCAGCACATGGAGATTAGGAACAATACCTCGGAAACGTTGAAGGTTTTGATTGAGAAGGAAGTCATTCAGGACCTTGAAGGCGTGATGAACACCTTCTGTTGGGGTATGTGCTTCGGCCCCGACGTCTATGTCAGTCCGGAGGCTAAGGAAGTGCCCGCTGGCGGTGTCAATACGGATGAGCTGTCCTTCCATGCTCTTTATCCGGAGGATGTCTTCGGTGATGTCATTGTCAAATACTATGCCTACGAAGAACGTAATCCTGACCAGCGCATCAGCATCATCGTCCGCTTCCGCAAGTCAGGCGTGGGCGTTGTTGAGAACATGGCTCGTCTCGGACACGCCTATCCCAATCCGGCCGCTTCGCTCGTGCATTTCGACTATGAGCTCTCCGCAGGCAATGAGGTGTCCGTATCGGTCTACAACCTGCTTGGCCAAGAAGTAATGAGCCAGAGATTGAATAACCTTCAGGGCGTGGTCGCTTTCTCGGTGGCCGACCTCAACGAAGGCATCTATTTCTGCAATCTTGTCGTGAACGGGCAGGCCGTGAAGACTGAGAAATTCGTGGTTAGGAAGTAATCGAAAGAGTTTTTCATTGGATGATATGTTTAGTTATGCCGCTCCCACAGAGCGGCATACTTTTTGTAAGGAAAATACTTTGAACCTTAAAAAACAACAAAGAAAATGGAAAACAACAAGAAACTGCAAAGAGACATGCAAAACAAGGTGATCGGCGGCGTCTGCTCCGGTCTGGGCAATTATCTCGGCCTTGACGCTTCGTTGGTCCGGCTGTTTTTCGCCTTCGCCTTCCTCATCTTCAGCACGGGCTTTTGGATCTACGTCATCCTTTGGATCGTCATGCCTGCTGGTTACGGCACCCCAAACGAGACCAGCTATTTCGTTTCGCCTGACGGCACCACCGAAGGCTCTCCTGAAGCGCAAGGCGACGTCATGAAGACGTCGAAATCAAAGGGAAGCCTCACCGCTGGATTGATACTCATCGGCATCGGTGCCTTGGGCCTCCTCAACAGGTACATTCCTGAAATCAATTGGCACACGGCTTGGCCTATCCTTCTCATCGTGCTTGGCCTCTTCTTGATCATCCCATTTAATAGCAGAAAGTCATGAAAAGCAGAAACTTGTTCCTGGGCATCATCATCCTCTTCGTCGGCGTGGTGGCCCTCTTGTCCGCCCTCAATGTCATCGATTTCAGATGGATCGTCGCTTGGCGCCTTTGGCCGATGTTGTTTATCTTTGCGGGTATCGCCATTCTTCCTATCAAGGAAGGGTGGAGGGCCGTCTTGCTGCTGGCTACCTTGGCGGTAGGCGTCCTGCTGTACCGATACGAGGACTCGCATAGCACACGTCATTGGCTCTTTTCACAGGCCGAAAAAGCCCAAAGTGAAATGTGCCTGACAGAAGCCCAAAAGTCGTAATAAAGCGGAATTTTGACATTTTAAACGATTTTTTTACTATTTTGAGCGATTATATACAATAATTTGTATTTTTGCACCATCATTATAACCTGGTGTAAGAACAAATTATCAGATATCGCTATGAATAATCGTCTACTTTCAAGGCTGTTTTTTACGACCCTTTTTATGATTTTGGCTTCGTATGCGGCTGTCGCTCAGGATAATAGCATCAAAGGCTTTGTCTATGAGGAATCGACGGGCGAACCCATGATGTTCACCAATGTCTACCTGAAAGGTACCACTTTCGGTGGCTCGACCAACGAGAACGGCTATTTCAACATCAACAGGATTCCTGACGGTCGTTACACCTTATTAATTACTAGTGTCGGCTACGACACCATCTCAGAGGTCTTTCATCTCTCGAAAGGCCAGAGCATCAACCGCAAGTATTATCTGAAGGAGACCAGCCAGAAGTTGGAGACGGTGACTATCACCGCCGACAAGATCGAGGCACGTACCGAGACCAAAACCTCAGTCATCACGGTCACACCCAAGACGATTACAAAGATCCCGAGCGTGGGCGGTCAGGCCGACTTTGCCCAATACCTGCAGGTGGTGCCAGGTGTCATCTTCACCGGTGACCAAGGCGGTCAGCTCTATATTCGAGGTGGCTCGCCCATCCAGAACAAGGTGCTGCTCGATGGTATGGTGGTCTACAATCCTTTCCACTCCATTGGTCTGTTCTCGGTCTTCGATACCGACATCATTCGCAACGCCGACGTCTACACGGGAGGTTTCGGTGCCGAATACAGCGGCCGTATCTCTTCCATCATGGACATCTCGACCCGTGACGGCAACAAGAAACGTCTCTCGGGTAAGATTGGCGGTAACTGCTTCGGTGCCAAGGTTATGCTGGAAGGCCCGCTGAAGAGAGCCAAGACTCCGGATGATGCCACTGTTTCGTTTATCATCTCGGCGAAGAACTCATATCTGGAGCAATCCAGCAAGGTGTTGTACAGCTACAACGACGACATCAAGCAGAATGGCCTTCCTTTCAACTTCCAGGATATCTACGGTAAGGTTTCGCTCAATGCGCCCAACGGTAGTAAGATCAACTTGTTCGGTTTCTCGTTCAACGACCAGGTGAACAATTACATGTCGCTGTCCGACTTCGGGTGGGAATCGTTTGGCGCAGGTACCAACTTCCTCGTCATCCCTGGCAAGGCTCCCGTGATGATCGAAGGTAACATCGCTTATTCGAGCTACACTTCACGCATGAAGGAGGTGGACAATCCTGACCGTTACAGCAACATCAACGGCTTCAACATGGGCTTCGACTTCAGTCAGTTCATGGGTAAGAACACCTTGAAATATGGTATCGAGATGTTGGGTTATACCACAGATTATCAGACATATAGCGTCTATGGCCATAGCAAGATCGGCTCGAAGGTGAACTCCACAGAGATTGGCGTTTATGCAAAGTACAAGGCCGTGTTGGGTAAGCTCCTGCTTGAGCCGAGCTTCCGCCTGCAATACTACGCTTCCTTGCCTGACATCTCTCCCGAGCCGCGTCTGGCAGCGAAGTACAATGCCACCGACCGTTTCCGTCTGAAGGCTGCGGCGGGCATGTATTCGCAGAACTTCGTGGCCGCCACCAGCGACCGTGACGTGGTGAACCTGTTCTACGGCTTCCTCTCTGGCATCGATAATCTGCCTTCAACATACGACGGAAAGCCGATCAACAGCTACCTGCAGAAGGCTAACCATATCATCATGGGTGTGGAATACGACCTCTTTAGGAATGCCACGGTGAACGTTGAAGGCTATTGGAAGGACTTCGTGCAGCTGACCAACATCAACCGCAACAAGATCTACGCCGATACGCCTGCCAATGCCCAGATCCCCGACCTGCTGAAGAAAGATTTCACTAAGGAGACCGGTGATGCCTACGGCTTCGACATCTCCTTGAAATATGAGGACAAGCACTGGTACGTTTGGGCGGTCTATGCCTTGGGCTTCGTGAACCGTGAATACGAGAAGGCTGTCGAGGACGGTGTACAGATGGTGAAATATCCTCCCCACTTCGATCGTCGCCACAACATCAATCTCATCTTGACCTATACGGCGGGTTCGAAGCGCCAGTGGGAGTTCAGTGGCCGTTGGAACTTTGGATCGGGCTTCCCGTTCACTCAGGTGCAAGGCTTCTATGAATACTACTCCTTCCAGGACGGCATCAACTTCGACTACACCACCACCAACGGCGAGTTGGGTGTGCTCTATGGCGATTTGAACGGCGGTCGTCTGCCCACCTACCACCGTCTCGACCTGGATATGAAGCGCAAGTTCTACTTCACGGAGAACGTGATGCTGGAGGCTGACCTCAGCGTGACCAACGTCTACAACCGCAACAACGTGTTCTACGTCAATCTGATTACCAGCGACGTGGCCCGCCAGCTGCCCATCCTCCCGACTTTTGGCTTGACGCTGTCGTTCTAAGGAACTGGGGGCCCTAAAACTCTACTCCAAACGTTTGTCGCGTTTGGAGTTTTTTTTGCGATTTGTAAGATTATCCCTATCTTTGCACTTTCATAAAGCAATATAATCACAAAAATAGGATAATATGATACTCATAAAACAAGCTGGCGTTTATGTCAACATCCTGAATTGCAGGCTCAAGAAGTATCTGGCTGAGGTGTTCAAGAAGAACGGGGTGAACCTGACGGCGGAACAGTACCTCGTCATGGACACGCTGTGGAACGAAGGCACCCTCACCCAGCAGGCCATCGCCTTCATCATCCAGAAGGACAAAAACTCGGTGACGCAGTTTATCGACAACTTGGAGAAGAAAGGCCTGGTCACCCGCTCAGTGGCCAAGGAAGATCGCCGTGTGAACAACATCGTGGTCACCGCCGAGGGCATGGCGCTCAAGGACTCCACCAAACAACTGGCCATCGAAACGATGAACAAGGCCTTAAAAGGCATTCCTGAAGATGATGTGCAGACTTTTGTCAACGTGCTGAAGAAGGTGTGTGGCAACATCAGCGACTTTGGGAAACAGCTGGAGGAAATCGAACTATGAGTGTGGTTTTCTGAATCTGGCACAATTATTGGATAATTTTTTCCCATTAAACCCGTTGAATTTATATCTTTGCAAACTCTAATTTTCAAATGAATATGAAAAACACACTCAATTTTGTTTTGGTTTTTTTGGCGATGGCCATGCTGTTGACGGCTTGCAACAAGGGTCCAGGCGAGGGTGGCCGAGGCACGGTGCGTGGCTATGTGAAACTGGTGCATCATCCCGATGACGACTATACCTTGACGCCTGACACTATGGCTGCGACCAAGACCGATGTCTTCATCGTTTACGGTGACGAAGCCTACTTTGGCAATGACGTGGAGACCAACGCCGAAGGATTGTATCAGTTTGAGTATCTGCTGCCTGGTGACTATACCGTGTTTGCCTATTCCACTCTGCCTTCGGGCGAGAAGGTGGCGGTGAAGGAGACGGTCAAGCTGGACCGCGGTGCGGTGGCACAGGTGCCTACGCTTTACATCCATGACGGCAAGGCTTACGGCACTTCCATCGTGAAAGGCCTTGTGTATGCTACCTATTACCACAACGGCAGCTATCGTGGCGAAGGCTGGGCATATGAACATCGCGTCTACATCCGCAGGGTGGGCGAGGACATCCCCTTCGACGACACCCGCGTGGGTCCCGACGGCTATTTCGCTTTCCAGAAACTGCAACCTGGTGAGTATGAGGTCTTCACGGTGACTCAGGATTTCAACGAGGTGCCCGATTTCGTCTTCCAGAGCATCAGTGTCGACGAAGCTGGACAGATCTACGAGCTTCCTGAACAGTTTGAGGTGATAATCAATGTATAAAATATAGAATGGGCTTCTGGCCTCTGGCTATTGGCAGTTAGCTATTAGCAATTAGCTGTTAGCTTAGTTGCTGCCAAGCTAATGGCTAACAGCTAACAGCTAAAAGCCGAATGTGCCAACAGCCAGCTGCCAGTAGCCAGAAGCAAATTATCAAAACTTGAAATCAGATATAACCTATTGAATATGAAAAAAATAGTAGTATTATTAGTTTTCTTGGGCATTGGCTTCGGCGTCATGGCTCAGTCGGTCTCCGAGAGTACCATCCAGAAGCGTGAAAACCGCAAGGGCATGGTGCTGAAGGAATGGAACACGGCGGCGGGCGACAAACGTGCCTTCCTCGACCGTGTGACGACCTACGATGAGATGGGCCGCAAGATTGAGGAGATTGAATATGCCAGCTATGGCCAGAAGTGGCGTATCGTGTTCGAATACCCACCCAACAGCGACATCACGGCCAAGGTGACGCGCGAGATCGAATACAACGACCGCGACAAGGTGAGCCGAATCAAGAAATACGAGTATAATGAGGACGGCTCCAAGAAATGCCAGAAGAACTATTACCCGAACGGTAAGTTGGAGTCGGTGAAGACCTACGAGTACGTCCCCAAATAAAGGTCAGTGGAGGAGATTCTCGACATAGTGCAAGGCATGAAGCCCATCACGCTCGACGAGATGAGCGCCGTGAAGCTGATGAACCGCATCGACACAAAGTATGTGGTGACGGAGACGCAGCTTCGGACCATTTTGTTGGGAATCCGCGACAGCTACTATGCCCAGGAGGTGGAAGGTAACCGCTTGTCACCTTACAGCACAGTGTATTACGACACACCCGACTTGACCATGTACCTCATCCACCACGACCGACACTTGGTGCGTGACAAAGTGCGGGTGCGTACCTATGTCGACTCCCATCTGACTTTCTGTGAGGTGAAGCATAAGAACAACAAAGGACGCACGAAGAAGAAACGCATCGAGGTGGAACCTATTCCGAACATTACTGATAATCCCGAGGCGGCGGAGTTTTTGGCAAAGAAACAACCTTACCCAGTGGAAACGTTGAGTCCTCATTTGGTCACCATCTTCGACCGTTTCACCTTGGTGAACTATGACAAGACCGAGCGCCTCACCATCGACTGCAACCTTCGTTTCGAGAACCTGCGCAGCGGCAACACCGCCTCAATGACACATCTCGCCGTGATGGAACTCAAACAAGACGGTCGAGCCCACTCACTCTTGAAGGATGTACTCTTTGAATTGAGAATCAGACCGTTCAAGGTCAGCAAATACTGTATCGGCACCTGCCTGACCCGCCCTGAGGTGAAGCAGAACCGGTTTAAGAAGAAATTAAGGAGAATTGAAAAACTAAAAGCTGTTAGCCATTAGCCATTAGCCGTTAGCTATTAGCTTGCGTCACGGCTGCTAAAAGCTAACAGCCAAACAATTAAACAAACAACAATCAACAAATATGAACCTACTACAGATTAATATGCAGGACTTCGATCCTGACATTGCGCGCGAGTTTGGCGGTGGTGCCTCTTCGATGGATTTCCTTGGTGTACCGCTTTTCGATGCCCAGAGCCTTTGGACGACCTTGATCCGTTTCGTGTTCAACTTCCTCGTCTGTTGGGTCATCATCCACTGCTTCTATTACAAGAAGGCCAACCGTAAGGACTATTATTTCACCTTCCTCATGTTCGCGGTGGTCATCTTCCTCATCATCTCGTTGATGGAGAACATGAAGATGAACATCGCTTATGCCTTGGGCCTCTTCGCCATTTTTGGCATGATACGTTATCGAACGGAGACCATCAAGATTCGGGAGATGACTTACCTCTTCGTGGTGATGGGTCTAAGTATCGTCAACGGCATGGCGCTTTCGACGAGTTACATGGAACTGTTGATGGTTAACTTGCTGACGATGGTCGTCATCTGGATTTTGGATGGCACGAAGATACTGAAGCATACAGCCACCAAGATTATCCTATACGACCGCATCGAGAACACCAAACACGGTAAGGAAGACGACTTGAAGGCTGACCTCATCGATCGCACGGGCTTGGACATCTCGAAGGTAGAGGTGGGACATATCGACTACCTGCGCGACGTGGCGTTTGTGAAGGTCTACTACAAACCTATCGATGACGAAGTGAATACGATTGATACTATAACTAAGCTGAAAGATTTTGATGTGTAAACTATGGCTCATGGCAGATGGCCTATGGCTGCCTCTATGTAAAGGCAAGCCATCGGCCATAGTCATAAGCCATAGTCGAAAAAGAAAAATGAAGAAGATACTAACCATAACATTAGTACTGTTTTTGACGGCAAGTCTCTATGCGCAGAGCGAGCGGACGACCGATTTCGGCGGCATTCTCTCGGCTGAGGTTGAAGTGGGTCTAAGCGGTCCTTTTGGCTTTTCGGCAGAGGAGGAATTGCGTTTCGACCACAACTGCACCCAGTTTGACCGTTGGCTCAACTCAGTAGGCGTCGACTACACCTGCCTGCATAACCGTATGAACATCGGCCTTACCACTGACTATATCCGTCGCCACAACAATGACGGCTATTACGAGAATCGGGGCCGCTTGGGTTTGCAGGTGACGTATAGTGAGGTGTACCGCAGATTCAAGTTCCAACTGCGCAGCAAGGCCATTGGCACTTTCTTCGACGAGCGGACAGGTGAACATCGCGTCAATCCGAGGCTGTATTGGCGCAACCGCGTGAAAGTGACCTACCAGAGACCCAACAGCCGCTTCAAGTATGCCCTCTCGACGGAATTGTTCTGGCTTACCAACGACCCCAGGAAAGGTGGCCTCGACAACCTGCGCACGGTACTCTCGGTGGATTACCGTCTCTCAAGGCGCTATTATCTTTCAGCTTTTGCTCGTATGGACAACGACCTCTGGGTGACGGAGCCTGTCGACAGGTTTTATTTAGGTCTTACACTCAAGGCGAAGTATTGATTGACAATATATTATAAGAAATCCGCACCAATCCGCACCCTGTTTTCTTGACTGGTTTTGGTTTTTATAGGGATTATTTTCATATTTTTGTACCAATGAAACTGACACGCATAATAGAAACTCTATTGTTAGTCGGTCTGGGCGTTTCTTGTACCCGGACTCTGGAAACGACCGAGCATTGGAAAGAGAATGCCGACCCGCGCGTTGTTGCCATCGACAGCCTTTTGCAGCAGCAGCCTGATAGCGCGTTGGCCTATCTTGAGCTGTTGGATAGAATCTCTCTCAACTCTCCCGAGAAGGAATACACAAGCCTGATGCTGTCCGAGGCTTGTTTCAAGGTGCGTCGTGAGGTGGCCTATTGCGACGAGGTAGGTTCCGCTTTAGTGTACTTTGACAGTGTTTCCTCCGTCTTTCCTAACGATAAGGACATGCTATTTCTCTCTGCCCGAGCCCATTACATGAACGCCATCTGCATCAACAACGGCATTATTTATGAGGACGATTCCGTTGCCATGTTGTCGTGTGCGGAATATTACAAGGCCTTGGAAATCATGGAGAACCACTTTGGTGAGGAGGAACTTGTGGGACATAAGGCCAGTTTCATGGCCTTGATTTATGCCCGCTTGGCCAACATCTATTCCGACAAGTTTCTCATCGAGCCGACGGTTTATCTTTATAAGAATGTGCTGAAATACAAGAAGAAAGCCGGAAATCCGCCTTCAAGTTTGGCCAACACCTTGTTTTTCCTGGGCTACGAGTTCGAGAAGTCGGAACAGTTCGACAGCGCCTTGTATTACTACGACCAGTCATTGGCCTGCATCAAGGATACGGTGGGTGTGCTTTACAGGAATGTCATCAACCGCAAGGCGCTTTCGTCCTATCAGGTTGGGCATGATGCCTCGGCTTCCGTCGCTGCATTGAAGCATATCGCCATGGTGGGTAATGAGTTTGAGCAAAGTGACCGTTATTTGGGTATAGGTTATATCTATAAGCTTGACGGACAGTATGATTCGGCCATCGTCTATCTGAATCAGGTCTTCGACGGGGCACCGAGTCTCTTTCTAAGAACCCAAAGTGCTGATTATCTGCGTGAAATCTACGAGGAGCTGGGCGATTCGGAACATGCGGGGGAATATGCCCGTTTTGTGGCGCAAAACACGCCTCCCGAGTTTGGCACTAAGGCCGATGAATGGCGTTTCACCAGCCTGTTTCAGGAGTATTTGCAACAAAAGCAGGAGAATGCCCGACTTCAGGAAGCACGTCAGACCCGAAGCCGGATGTTGAAGGTGGTATTGCCGCTGTTGGCCTTGCTTGCGGTGCTTGCAGTTTGGCTGCTCCTCAATCGGAAGCGACATAAGCGCATAGAGGCTGAGAAACAAGCCCTTTCGGGACAGTTGATAGAGCAGGGTGAAGCGCTTTCTGCGATGAAACAACGGGTAGAGGCCGCCTCATTTGCCGAGGAACCTGTTTGCCGCATGATTACGGAACGGGTAAACGAAGGTCAGTTCAAGTCGAAGGTGGATTACATGGTTTATAAGGACTATGCTCTCAACAAGGAACAGCTGTTGGCCTTGCGCGAGGCCGCCGATTTTCATTTCGGACAGTTCACTGCCCGCCTCAAAAAGGAGTATCCTTCACTCACCAAAGGCGACATCGACTATTGTTGCCTCTATCTTTTGGGCGCGGAAGAGACCGACGTCGCTGCCCTGATGCAACGGGCTTTCAACACGGTTTGCGAACGCAGCCGCAAGTTGAAAGGCATTTTTGGCAGCGAAGCACCGCTTTCGGCTTTTTTGCGTGATTTTGCAAAATCTACTGCAAACCGTTGATTTTTAGTCATCAATAAAGAATCCGCACCAATCCGCACCCATGTTTTCATAGTGGGGTTTTTCAACGTAAACCGTTGATTTTAAGTTTTTAACCAAAAGCCGCACTCATCCGCACCATCGTTTTCTTGACGGCAACTGAGCTTGTTTGTAGTTTTGCATCAGAAAAACGACAAATACAAAATCAATGGCTATGAAAAAGAAAAGACTATTGCTTTTGATGCTTTGTACAATGTGCTTGGCATCCGTGGCGCAACTGCCGCCCATCTCGCATGTAGAGACCAACAATGTTCGAGCGACTATTCTAGGGAACGGCACCTGCTTTGTCCCGCAACAAGGAGCTTGGTATGAGGAATGGCAGGAGTCCCATTTCACTTGCTCCACATGGGAGGTGCCCCAAGGCAGTGGCAAAGAGACCATGTTTCAACTGGCGCTCTGGATGGGCGGCTTGGATGCCGACGACAGCCTCCATCTTGACGCGTTCCAGTATGAACCGATAGGCGAAGCGTATTGGTCGGGACCGCTGAAGACGACCGATGCTTCCATCGACCTCATGACCGCCTTGAAGTTCCATCATGTTTGGAACCTCACCCGTGCCGAAATCAACGACTTCATTGCCCATCACGGGCAAGCGGGTTATGCAATCCCCAAAGACATCCTGACCTGGCCTGCCCATGGCGAGGAAGGTTATGCCGAAAACTTGGCTCCTTTTGTTGATGTAAATGGTGATGGGCACTACAACCCATCCGATGGCGATTATCCCGACATCAAGGGCGACCAATGCCTGTTTTTCGTCTTTAATGACAATGGGAGTAGGCCTAGGGAATCGAGTGACACGCCAATGGGTATGGAAATCCATGCCATGGTCTATGCCTATGAGGCTTCCGATGACGAAGCCCTAAATAACACGGTTTTCTTCAACTACAAGATGTATAACCGATCCCTCTTGGATTACCATGACGTGTATCTGGGCGTTTGGAACGACTGGGACATCGGCTATGCTTGGGATGACTATACGGGCTGCGATGTGAAGCGCGGCGCATGTTTCGGCTACAACGGCATGCCCGTTGACGGCCAAGGGCAACCCTGGGCCTACGGCGACAACCCGCCCGTGCAGGTCTGCACTATCTTGGCCGGGCCATACATGGCCGCCGATGGACGCGACAATCAGGCTTTTTCCGGAGATTGCGAGACCTTGTTCAACGGGAGTTATCCTTTGGACAAGTATGCCTACAACGGCTTCAACTTCGGCAACGGCATTGCCGATGACGAGCGTCTGGGCCTGTGCGGGTTCATGTATTTCAACAACTCCTCAGGCGTGAATGGAGATCCAGAATCGGCTCAGGAATACTACAACTACCTCCGTGGCCTTTGGAAAAACGGCAACCCTTTGCAATATGGCGGCAATGCCTACGCTGGGGATTGGGTGGCCGGTCCCGATTGCAGCTTCACCTATCCGGGCGACTCCGACCCGTGCAATTTCGGCACCAACGGCATCGCGCCCAACGACGGCTACAACCAGGAAGGCAAGTACTGGACCGAAAGGCAATGCGGGAACACGCCTTACGAGAGAAGAGGCTTGGCCTCGATGGGACCTTTCAGTTTCGGCAGCGGCAGTATGCAGGAACTGGACTTTGCGATGACTACGGTTTGGAAAAACGCCAGCCAGTCGGCACTTGAGCGCAAAGGGGCCATCATTGACCATGTCAGGGCCTTGTTCAACAGCAACTTCGGAAAATGAAACAATTGTCTAACAAATTAAGAATCAATAAAATGAAAAAAGTATATATCCTAATGACGCTCCTTTTTGCGGGCGTCATGGCCGAAGCCCAGAGCAGCGTTTGGGACGGCAGCAGAAAACTTTGGACTCACGGCGAAGGGACCGAAAGCAACCCTTACCTGATTGAGTCGGCAGAAAACTTGGCCTTTCTGGCCTATATGGTCGACAAAGGCTTTGAAACCCGTGGTTTGCATTTCCGCCTGACCACTGACCTCGACCTGAACGGCAGCGAAGACCAGCCTTGGATTCCCATCGGCTTGTACGATAGGGGATTCGACGAAGACGGCTGCGACCGTGGCTCGCTGAACGACATGGGCATGAGTCCCAATACCGTTTTCAGAGGCCATTTTGACGGCGGCAACCACGTCATTTCCAACCTTTACGTCGACGGCGGATACAGATATGCCGGCTTGTTCGGTTATGCTGATGGCTGGGAAGAGTTGGCTGTGATCGAGAACGTGTTTGTCGTCAACGGATACGTCAAGGGCATCAATTGTGGCGGTATCGTCGGACACGGCACCCAACTCGTTGTATCACATTGCAGGAATGCCGCCACGGTTGAAGGCACGACCTCGGCCGGTGGCATTGTGGGGCAAGGCGCCAAGAAAATCAACAACTGTTCCAATGCCGGGGCGCTCTCAGGCTCCGATGTGGGCGGAATTGTCGGCGGAGTTTCAGGCGCCGAGCTTTCGGAATGTTTCAATACGGGCGACCTCATGGCAAGCCGGAAGGGGGGGGGAATCCTGTGTGTGTCGCAGAAAGCGTCCGTGGAAAACTGCTACAATACAGGCAGGGTTTCCGCCGACGGAACGGTTGCGGATTATTATCCTGCGGCAGGTGGATTGGTCGGGATGGCTGCGACACGTTTTGAGGCAAGAAACTGTTACAACGTCGGGGAAGTCACGGGCAATCACCATGTCGGGTGCTTGATTGGGTATGTTCCTGTCGCAGAGAACGTTAGCATAGATTATTGCTACTATCTCGACGATTGCTCCGGCAGCGTGTACGGCACGGCGAAAAGTGCCGAGGAAATGCGCAGCGACGCCTTTGTGACGATGCTCAATCAGGAGGGCAGCGTTTGGGTCAAAGACGAGAACCATGTCAACGACGGCTTCCCCATATTGACGAGAACCGACCTCGCTGTCAATGATTATGAGGAGAATTGTGTGATGCTCTATCCCAATCCGACCCGTAACGTGGTAAAAATAATAGGTATGGATGTGGCTGAAGTACAGGTTTACAATGCTCTCGGCCAGATGGTGAAGACCGCGCATGGCACGAGTGCAATCAGCATGGAAGGCTTGCCTCAAGGTGTTTATCTGTTGCGTGCTAGGGATACCGATGGCAAGATGCAGCAGGCCCGAGTGGTAAAGCAATAGAGATGAAATACTGGATTTTTCCTCTATTTTCGACAAAAAAAAGCCGTTTTTTTCAAAATGGCTTTTTTTATTTGAATTGGTTTTCTATTTTTGTAGTCTCGAAACTAATCAAATCTTATCGATATGAACACAAAACCAAACATGAAAAGAATCAGTGTCAGCATGTTGGTGATCGTGCTGCTGCTGGGTTTCTTGTCGGGTTGCGGCAAGAAAGAAACGGGTGGATTGAAGACCTTTGTGGAACGCATCCAGCCATTGAATGAGGCTTTGCTGCCTCTGCTTGACAGCTACACCTCGGGTGTCATCGCTTCTGGAGACCCTATCGTGGTCAAGTTCAAGAATCCTGAGATGATGAAGGTAAAGTATGGCGATGCTATCTCCGCCAAGGCTTTCCAGTTTACCCCTGCCTTGAAAGGTAAGGCCGTATGGATTGACGAGAACACTGTCGGCTTCCAATACGACGAAATCGACAAGGATCAGAATTATGTTTGCAAGTTCAACATGTCGGAGTTCCTGGATGTGGCTGTAGACCAAAACCTTGAGTTCGGCTTCAGCGTGCGCCGCCAGAACTTCAGCCTCGTTGCCCAGCAGCCCATCTGCACCTCCAACGAGTCGATGGACTACAACCTGCGCATCGCCTTCGCCGTGCCTGTCGACCAAGACGATGCCGTCAACTTAATCGATGAATCCTTCCGCAAAAACCATCCTGTGGAAGTGTCATTTGAAGGAAACAATGTCTATAGCTTTAAGATCCAAGGCTTTGAACGTAAGAATGCGAATTATCCAGTTCATGTCGTCCTTGACGGAAAGGCTGTAGATGCCAAAGCGAAGATGGACCGTGAACTGATTATTTACGCCAAGGACAGCTTCATCCCCTTGTCTTTTGATGTGGACCGCAGTTCTGACCATGCTACTTTGTTCTTCAGCCAGCCGCTGAAGGAGGACCAAAACCTTATGGGTTATGTTACCGTTCCCAGAAACCTGGCTTACAAGGCTGACATCAAGGGCAATCGGATTGACTTCTACTTCGACAAGAGCAAATTGTACAGCTATCAGTTGGATGACTTGACAATCGGCATTGGCAGCGGTATCCGTGCCGCCAACGGCATGTTGCTGCAAGAGGAGGCCGAATATGAACTGAACCTGACGGAGGTATTGCCCAAAGTACGTTGGACCGACGACGGCGTCATCATCCCCAATGTGGACGAGACCACGATCTATTTTGATGCTATCTGCATCAATGCAGTGACCTTGAGGATTGTGCGTATCTATGACGATAACATCCTTAGCTTCCTGCAGGACAATGAGCTGAGCGAGACCTACGGCGTGCGCAAGGCTGGCCGCCTCGAGAAGAAAGTCCGTCTGGCTGTCGACAATCCCTATCCGAACCAATGGAAGACTTTCCCCATCGTCCTCTCCGATTATATTAAGGTGGAACCCGGCGCGATGTATCAGCTGAGCCTCAATTTCGGTCCCGCCGACTATACCTTCGCTTCCGATGAAATGAAGACCGCCGTGGTGGACAATGAGGCCATGGAGGCCGATTATTGGGATGGCGAGAGCTATGACTACAAGGAGTATAACTATGAAGGCGAATGGGGTGATCCCAATGGCTATTACTATTACAACTATGTGGAAACGAAGAAGAACATCGTTGTCAGTGACCTTGCTGTGACCGCCAAGATGGGCCGCAACGATGTGGTCGACGTGTTCGTCTATCAGATTTCTGACGCCAAGCCCGCCACGGGTGCACAGGTGACGGCCTATAATTACCAGAAGCAGGAACTGGTCAAAGGCAATGTCGATGGCCAGGGTCATGTGCAGCTGAAGTGTGCTAACCGTCCCGCCTTTGTGGTGGCTACTGATAAGAAGGGTAGCAAGTCAGTGATTAAGCTGAACGATGGCAATGCGTTGTCTTACAGCCGTTTCGATATTGCAGGTGAACCCGTTGAGAAGGGCGTCAATGCCTTCGCTTATTCCAACCGTGGTGTGTGGCGTCCAGGCGATGAGTTGCAACTCAACCTTATGCTGAACGATTTTGAATCCATCGTGCCTGACAACTATCCTGTCGTCTTGGAAGTGATCGACGCATCGGGTCGTCTTTATGCCAAGCAGGTGAACACCAAGCCTGTGAACGACATCTATTGCTTCACCGTCCCGACCAATGTGTCGGATGAGACAGGCCTATGGATGGCGCGCTACAAGGTAGGGACGAATGTCATCACCAGCAACCTCCGTGTGGAGACGGTGAAACCTAACCGTTTGGAAATCAACTTCAGCCTGCCTGAAGTCGTCAGCATCACGCGCAACGATCGTGCGAATCTCACTGCGAGATGGCTCAACGGCATGAAAGCCAACGGCCTGAAGGCAGAAGTGGATGTGACAGTGCGCAAAGGCGTGACTTCTTTCAAGAACTTCGCCGACTATTCTTTCGACAACATCTCGCTTAGCTTTGAGCCTGAGGAGATCTCCCTGTTTAGCGGTCAACTCAACGCCGAGGGTGTGGCCAGTGTGGGCTTCGGTCCGCTGCAGTATGTGTCTTCCGGTCAGATGATGAATGGTACCTTCACTGTGAAGGTCTTCGAGAAGGGCGGTGATTTCAGCATTGCCTCGTTCGCCTCCAAACTCTCGCCTTATGAACGTTATGTGGGTGTGAGATTGCCCGAAACGCTTTCGAAATACGGCAGCTATTACGATACGGAGAAGGACTGGAAGTTCGACATCGCCGTGGTGAATGAGAACGGAACGGCTTGTAAGTCGTCGGTCGCCTTGGACTATGCCCTGTATAAGCTGGATTCCTACTGGTGGTGGTCGAGTGAGGATATCTATGACTTGCAACGTTATGCCTCGGGTACTTACAGATCTCCTGTGCAAAACGGCATTTTGACCTGCAATGGCACTACCTCGGTCACCTTCAACATCCCGGACGAGAAGTGGGGTAGCTACCTCTTTGTCGTCAATGACGAACAGGGCGGTCACTCTTTTGCTAAAGTCATTAACTTCGACTGGGGCTATGGTCACTCTTCATCCGCTTCGGGCGCTCCTGCCCAGTTGGCTATGAAGGCCACGGCCGACAGCTATCAGGTGGGCGAGAAGATCGTCGTGACCTTCCCGGCCAATGACAAGGCTAAGGCTTTGGTTACAGTGGAGGCCAACGACAAGGTGCTGCAGACCATGCTGGTGGAGAACCTCGGTCAGGAAGGCAAGGTTGAGATTACGGCTACGGAAGAGATGATTCCTAATGTCTATGTCTATGTGGCCTTGATTCAACCGCATGACGCTGCCAATGACCTGCCCATCCGTCTCTATGGCGTGATTCCTGTGAAGGTGGAGAACAAGAAACTGCAGCTGCAGCCCAATATCCAGGTGCCTGAGACCACCAACACGAAGAAGAAACTTGACGTGAAGATCAGCGAAGCGGCAGGACAGGCCATGACCTACACGTTGGCTATCGTCGATGAGGGTATCCTCGGCCTGACCAACTTCAAGACCCCGAATCCTTATGGTTACTTCAACAGCAAGCAGGCTTTGAGCGTGCGCACTTGGGACAACTACACGTCCATCGTCGATGCGTTCAGTGGCGAGCTGGGTTCCGTCTATGCCATCGGTGGTGACGGTATCATCAACCAGGAAGTCACTCTCGACAAGCGCTTCAAGGCCTATGCGGTCACCTTAGGACCTTTCGAGCTGAAAGCAGGCGAAACCAACACCCATAGCTTCGATGTGCCGCAATGCTCAGGCGCGCTGCGCTTCATGGTGGTGGCCAAGGGCAACGGCAAGGCCTTCGGCTCGGCTGAAAAACGCATGACGGTGGTTGACCCGATCAACCTCTTTGCCTCAGCTCCGCGTGTGGTGGCTCCTGGCGATGAGCTGAACCTCAAGGTGCAGGTACAGGCGCCCACGATGAAGAACAAGACCCTGACAGTGAAATTCGACAACAAGAACCTCGAACCCATGGGCAGCCTGCCCACTACGGTGCAGATTGATGGCAATGGCGAAGGTATGGTTGCTGCCTGGTTGAAGATCCCGAATTCTTTGGGTAATTCCGAACTGAAAGTCTCGGTGACAGGTGATGGCTACACTGCCGAGTCGTCGACTGTGATGCCTATCCGCATGCCTAATGCCGAACGTCGCAACACCATCACCAAGGATATCGAAGCCGGACAGACAGTCAGCGTGCCGTTTGAATTGGTAGGCATGCCGAACACGCAGCAAGGCAACGTCACCGTGTCGACCCTGCTGCCTGTCGACCTCTTTGGCCGTATTGACTACCTGTTGCGTTATCCTCATGGCTGCCTCGAACAAATGACCTCAAAGGCCTTCCCGCAACTCTATCTGAATTACTTCATGCAACTTGACGACAAGACCAAGGCGGAGATGAAGGAGAACGTTGATTGGGCTGTCAGTGAGATGAAGGCATACCAAAAGTCCGACTTCTCGTTGTCGAACTGGCCTACCGGACGTTACGTTGACCCATGGACGGAAATCTATGCCTTACATTTCCTCGTTGAGGCCAAGAATCAAGGCTATAATGTGCCGCAATACTTCCTCGATGGTCTTCTGAACTATCAGTCGAATCGTGCCAAGCAGTGGAAGGACAACATCGACTACAAGCAGGGCGAGACCATCCAAGCTTACCGCCTCTTTGTGCTGGCTTTGGCTGGCAAGGCTGAGATGGGGGCCATGAACCGTTTCAAGGAGTTAGAGATGAGATATGACCTGACGAAGGTTTTGGCCGCGGGTGCCTTCGCCCAGACGGGTAAGACCAACATTGCCCAGAAGCTGATGCCCGTCGTTGAAGATGGCAAGGCGATGTCAGACTACTACAGCTCCTATGGTTCGCGCACACGTGACTTCGCTTTCTACACCTACGTCCAGATGCTCTGCGACGTGGATCAGCAGACAGTGCAGAACAACATTAACGAGGTGTGCCAAATGATCAGTGGTAGACGTTGGCTGGACACCCAGTCGACAGCCTTCACGCTCTTCACCTTGGGCAAGTATGCCGAGAAGATGAATGTCACCAATACCAACCTCTCTGCCACCGTGAAGGTGAACGGAGAGGAACGTACCTTGAACACCAATATGGCTTCTACGGGCTTTGCCTTCACGCCGAAGTTGGGCAACAACGCCATCGAAATCAAGAACAATACCGACCAGAAGATGATTGCCAATATCTTCACCAAGACCTCGGTCGCCGAATACGACATGAATGAAAGCGGCAATATGCTTAAGATGACGGTGGAATACTACGACAAGAGCGGAGGCCCGGCGAATTTGAACTCGCTGGCTGCAGGCTCTGACCTTGTGGTGAAGATTATTGTAAAGAACCCGAGCGAGTGGCGAATCACCGACCTGGCGTTGTCATACTACCTGCCTTCGGGTTGGGAGTTGATCAACGAACGTTTGTCGGGTGACATGACGGACAACGAAGGCGCCAAGCACATCGACTTCCGCGATGACCGTGCCTACTTCTACTTCGACCTGTGGTCGGGAGATAAGGTGACCTTCACGCTGAAGGCCAATGCCACCTACGAGGGCAATTACATGATTCCTGCTGTCCGCTGCGAGGACATGTATAATGCTGATATCTATTACCAGATCCCGGCACGTGGGTGCGTGGTGAAATGAATCGATTGCCTTTAGGGGGCGAACACGTAGTTCGCCCCTACGGCAATCGACATGATTGTGAATCTTATGAAATGGCTCGCAAGACATAAGAAAACGAAAATCGTATTTCTTATTCTTGCGGGCCTTTTCATTGCCTTATTGTGTGTACCTGTGCCGCGCTTCGACAAGCCCTATTCCACCGTTTTGACGGCCAAAAACGGCGAGTTGCTCGGCGCGAAGATTGCCGATGATGGACAGTGGCGTTTCCCTGCTTCGAATGACTATTCCCCGAAATACATCGCTTGCCTGTTGGAATACGAAGACCGTTGGTTCTTCTTCCATCCGGGTTTCAACCCGGTGGCTTTCGTCAAGTCGTTCATCGACAATGTCAAGGCAGGGGAGGTGGTGAGAGGCGGCAGCACCGTCTCGATGCAGGTGGTGCGCATGTCGCGCGACAACCCGCCCCGTACCTACGCTGAGAAGCTCTGGGAGGTCATCTTGGCCATGCGGCTGGAGTTGCGTTATTCCAAGAGTTCTATTCTCAATATGTACGCTGCCAACGCACCTTTTGGCGGCAATGTGGTCGGCATCGATGCGGCTGCTTGGCGATATTTCCATACCACACCCGATGACCTTTCTTGGGGCGAGGCGGCCACCCTTGCGGTGCTGCCCAATGCGCCGGCTATGATTCACCCGGGTCGATCGCGTGACCGTTTAGAACAGAAACGCAACGAGCTGTTGAAACGTGTATCACATTCCAAGACCTTCATTCCCAAACGGTTTGGCGTGCCCGACCTGTCGGATGAAGATGCCGAACTGGCCACGATGGAGCGCATTCCCGACAGGCCTTTCGACATGCCCATGCTGGCCTATCATTACCTCAGCGACCAAGACAAACGTCTTCACGGGCAGCACATCACTTCCAACCTCGACTACAACCTCCAGCGTGCCGTGATTGACATCATGGACCGCCATCATGAGGCAAATCTGTTGAACAACATCGATAATGCTGCCGTGTATGTTGTGGATTATCTGAATGATGAGGTGATTGCGTATGTAGGTAACAATAAGGATGCCGAAGACGCCGCCATGGTCGACATGGTGAAGGCACAACGCTCGACGGGCAGTATCCTGAAACCTTTCCTCTTCGCAGCCATGCTGGACGAGGGCACCTTGCTGCCTCAGATGGTGTTGCCCGACATCCCGATGAGCCTCTCGGGCTTCACGCCGAAGAACTACAGCGGCGAGTATTGGGGTGCGGTGCCTGCCGACAAGGCCTTGCAGAACTCACTCAATGCGCCTTTCGTGCACCTGTTGCGTGAATATGGGCAGCAGCGGTTCCATAACTTGTTGAAAGCATTGCCTTTGAAAGGCATCGTCTTCGACGCGGAGCATTATGGCCTGTCACTCATTGTGGGTGGAGGTGAGGCCTCGCTCTACGACATCACCAACGCATATGTCAAGATGGGACGTAAGTTGGCTTCGTATGTAAATGACAAGTTTGATGTTAAGATAGATGAGTCAGAGTCGCCATTCTCGGCGGAGGCCATTGCCGAGACTTTTCATGTGATGAAGGGTTTGACCAGGCCGGTGAACCAAATAGGGTGGGGCGGCTTCTCTTCTTCGGCGCAGGTGGCTTGGAAGACGGGCACCAGCTTCGGCTTCAAGGACGCTTGGGCGGTGGGCCTCACCGACCGCTATGCTGTGGGCGTTTGGGTAGGCAACTCCGACGGTGAGGGTCGCCCTGGACTGACAGGTGTGGGTGTGGCAGCTCCGATCATGTTTGATGTGGTCGGCAAGCTGAACGACAGCTACCGCTATCCTGCCAACACCATGGAAAGCATGGAGATTGAGATCTGTGCCGAGTCGGGCTATCCCAAGTCGGAGTATTGTCCTCACACCAAGAAAATCCGTGTGCCCAACGTGGAGAACCAGACGGGCGTGTGTCCATATCATAAAAAGGTGTTTCTGGACGAGTCGAGGCAGTATCAGGTGCTGCCCGACTGTTATCCCGTCGACCAGAAATGTTATGAGGTGTATTATGTGTTGCCGCCGGTGATGGAGTGGTTCTACAAGAAGCACTCGCCGTTGTTCCGCCCTTTGCCTGCTTTCTATCCAGGCTGTGGCGCGGCTCATCCCGACGATGTGATGGCCTTTGTCTATCCCAAGAGCGACGCCAAGGTGAGCATCCCCATCGGCATCCGTGGCGACCGTCAGCAGGTCATCTTCGAGATCGCCCACCGCAACCCACAGAAAACGATTTATTGGTCACTCAACGACCAGTTTTTAGGTCAAACCCGCCACAACCACCAGATGCCCATCGACGTGGAGAAAGGCACCTATCGTCTCCGATGCGTAGATGAGGACGGGGTGGAGCTGAATCGGAAGATTGTGGTGCAATAGTAACGGTTGTTGAGTCAGTTGAAGTACCGTTTTTACCAAGCATACGCCTCTTCCGTCATCCACTTGCCCTGCACCTTCAGGACACGTTCGATGACGTCGCGCACTGCTCCTTTGCCGCCTGGGTGGTCGCTGATGAACTTGCAGATTTCCTTTATCTCTGGGGCGGCATCGGCGGGGCAGGCCGGAACACCTACCTCCTTCATCACCTGAAGGTCGGGGATGTCGTCGCCCATGAAGACGATTTGTTCGGCATCAAGGCCCTTGCGATTCATGTATTCCTTGAGTTTCAGCACTTTGTTGGGTACACCAGTGAACACATCGCCAACGCCGAGGCTGTTCATCCTGACTTCCATTGAGGGACAGATGGCACCCGAGATGACGGCCACCTTGTAGCCGAGCTTGACTGCCAGTTGCAGGGCATAGCCGTCTTTCACGTTGGTGGCACGCCAGGGAGTCCCGTCTGGACTGCTGAATACGGTGCCGTCTGTCATCACACCATCGTAGTCGAAGATAAAAGTTGTTACAGAGGAGAATAGAGTTTCGATTTCGTTCATGTCATTGTCGTTTTATGGCCCAAAGATAGGGATTTTTTATCAAATGCCAATAGATAACGCAAAAATGCTTAAATTTGCGCCCTTAAATCAGACACGAGACTTCGTGACGAAGGGACTTCGGGACGAGAAGCCCCGCAGTCTCGTAGACTCGCAGTCCCGCAGACAAAAAGATATATGAGAGTAAGACATCAAACAGATAACGTTGAAGAGATTGTGGCCGCAACGATAGAGGCCATGGAAGCCGTGAAAGGCAAGGACATCGTCACCCTCGACCTGAGGGAGATCACCACTGCAGTGACGGACTATTTCGTCATCTGCCACGCCCCCTCAAAGACACAGGTGGATGCCATTGCCGACAAGGTGGAGGAGGTGGTATTCGAAAAGACGCACAACAAGCCTTACCACGTGGAGGGTCGCGATAATACGGAATGGATTTTGATAGACTTCGTGGATGTCGTCGTTCATGTGTTCCTCGAATCGAAGCGCGAGTATTACAAATTGGAGGAACTTTGGGCCGATGCCGAGAGAATCGTGAAGGCTGCTGAGGAATAATCTATTCAAAATCAAAGTTTTACAATGGAGAATAACGAGAATAAAGGGATGGGCAACAACCCGAACCAGCCTGGTCAGCCCAACCAGCCGAACCAGCGACCCAATGGCAAGAGACGGTTCAACTTGATGTGGATTTATCCCATTTTGTTCGCTGTGCTGATTGGTGTGAACTTTTTTGGCAGAGGCGCTGTCACCCCGCAGGAGGAAATCGATCAGGGCAAACTCATCGAGATGCTGAAGAAGGGTGAGATTGGCAAGATTGAACTTGTCAACCGCGAGGATGCTGAGGTGTTTCTGAACGAAAAGGGCTTGGCGGTATATTTCCCCGATGTGAAGACGGGGGCTAAAGGTATCACCGAGACCCCGAATTATACCTATAAGATCGGTAGCTTGGACCGCTTTGAGGAGATGGTGGAGAAGGCTCAGGAAGGCATGGCCGATCCTGTGTATATCAGCAATGTGCGTCGTAGCAACTGGATGGGCAGCATCTTGGAGTGGGTCATCCCTTTGGCCTTGCTCGCCGTGTTTTATATCGTGCTCATACGCGGCATGGGTCGTAGCATGGGCAACGGTGCCGGTTCGATTTTCAATATCGGCAAGTCACGGGCGCAGCTCTATGACAAGAATACCAATGTCAATGTGACATTTAAGGATGTGGCGGGACTGGAAGAGGCCAAAGTCGAGATTATGGAAGTCGTTGACTTCCTGAAAAATCCGGAGAAATATACGAAACTGGGCGGCAAGATTCCAAAGGGCGTGCTTCTTGTTGGCCCTCCCGGAACGGGTAAGACCCTGCTGGCCAAGTCGGTGGCAGGCGAGGCCAATGTGCCTTTCTTCAGCCTCTCGGGCTCCGACTTTGTGGAGATGTTCGTCGGCGTGGGTGCCTCGCGCGTCCGCGACCTGTTCAACAACGCCAAGTCGAAGGCACCATGTATCATCTTCATTGATGAGATTGACGCCATTGGCCGTGCCCGTGGCAAGAGTGCCATCACGGGTGGCAACGACGAACGAGAAAGCACGCTGAACCAGCTGCTTACCGAGATGGATGGATTCGGCACCAATTCGGGTGTCATCGTATTGGCTGCGACCAACCGTGCCGACATCTTGGACAAAGCCTTGCTCCGTGCC
Source organism: Bacteroidales bacterium (assembly GCA_017651645.1). Next base: position 36,268 of record JAGCCO010000016.1, on the reverse strand, counting down.
GGTCGTTTCGACCGTCAGATCTATGTGGAGCTGCCTGATATCGTGGGGCGTAAGGAAATCTTTGAGGTGCACATGCGCGGCTTGAAGCTCGGCAACGATGTCGACAAGGAATTCCTCGCCAAGCAGACCCCGGGTTTCTCGGGTGCCGACATTGCCAACGTGTGCAATGAGGCCGCCTTGATGGCCGCCCGAAAAGGCAAGGAAGAAATCGACAAGCAGGACTTCCTCGATGCCGTCGACCGCATCATCGGAGGTTTGGAGAAGAAGAATAAGATCATCACACCCGAAGAGAAGAAGGTCATTGCCTTCCACGAAGCAGGTCATGCCACCACGAGTTGGCTGCTGCAATATGCCCATCCGTTGGTCAAGGTGACCATCGTGCCGCGTGGCAAGTCGTTGGGTGCAGCTTGGTATCTGCCTGAGGAACGGCAAATCACCACCAAGGAGCAGATGTATCATGAGATGATTGCCACCTTGGGTGGTCGTGCTGCCGAGCAGGTGGTCTTCGGTGAGATTTCGACGGGCGCGCTCTCCGACCTAGAGAAGGTGACCAAGCAGGCTTTCGCCATGGTGACCTATTACGGCTTGGACGATGAAATCGGCAACATCAGCTATTACGACTCGACGGGTCAGCAGGACTACAACCTGACGAAGCCCTACAGCGAGAAGACCGCCGAGACCATCGACAAGGAGGTGAGCAAACTCATCGAGAAAGCCTATCAGGAGGCCATCTCCATTTTGACAAACCACAGGGAAGGCTTGGCACAGCTGGCCAACAAACTTATTGAAGAGGAAGTCATCTTCGGCGAGGATTTGGAGCGCATCTTCGGCAAACGCCCTTGGGGTAGCTCCGAAGACGAGAAGCTGAAGGATGCTGCGCTGAAAGCCGCTGAGAACCAAACTGAGAACCAACCTGAGAATCAACCCGAAAACCAATCTGAAAACGCATAAACGCCATGGCTTGGGATAACAAAGGAGAAAACACGGATGCCACCTTCAAGGAGCAGATGCTCGCCAAGGTGCGCAACGCACTCATCGAACGACAGGAGGCCTTGTTTAAGGACATCGACCAACGCACCGAGACTTGGGTGCCCATCAAAGAAGAGGATGGCACGGCCATCACTTTCGTGCAGAACTTCAAGGAGCATGGCGGTATCTTCATCTATCTGGAGAGCGAGGCCGAGTTTGCCGAATGTATCAAGCAACTCGCTCCTGAGAACGGCTGGGAACCGCTTTGGTGCACCAGCCCCGAGATGCAGCGTCTTTTGAACAAATACGGTATTCCCTATACGGAAAGCAAGGAACGTGAGCCCAAGCAGAAGCTCGTCAGCTTGACGGGCTGCGATTGCTTGGTGGCGCAAACGGGCAGTATTGTCCTCTCCGACACGCTGACGCAAACCCGCGAAGCTTACGCATTGCCTGACACCCTGTTGGTGTATGCCACCACAGAGCAAATCGTGCCTGGCATGCGCACGGCTTTCCAGACCGTGAAACGGAAATACGGCAAAAACAAGCCTTCGCAGTTGACCATCATCACGGGGCCAAGCCGCAGTACCGACATCGAACAAACCCTGGTCATCGGTGCCAGCGGTGTCAGGCAGGTGGCGGTGTTCTTGGTGGACGAGGAATGATAACACAAACAAAAACCGACCGTCTATAGATTCTTAAGGGAATGGCATAGACGGTCGGTTTTTGTTTGATTGAAGAAGAAAATTATAAAATAAAGCGGAAATAATTTGTTTGAAATGATTTTATTTGTAGTTTTGCCGCATAAAACATCAAACGAATTACCAAGATGAAAAGAGTTTTACTGTTGCTTTACATGCCTCTTGTTGCTTTTTTTGCCTCCTGCTCGACCGATGTCAATATATATGCCGACTATAAGGAGTATCCTATCATCTATGGCCTGCTTGATGCCAATGCCGACACCAACTTCATCAAGATCACACGTTCTTTTTATGTACAAGGTGACCCATATGAAACTGCACTCAACCCTGACTCGAGCAATTATTCCGGCAAACTGGATGCCCGTATCGTTGAATACTGTAATGGCGATTCCGTTCGTGAGATAGTCCTTGACACTATTACCATCCGCGACAAGTCACAGGGTCTTTTCTATGCGCCGTTGCAGAAGCTGTATTACACGACAGAGCGGTTGCCGATAAACAGTAACACCAAGAAATATAGTTATAAACTCAAAGTTGCCCTGCCCGAATTCACATTGACTACCAAGACCAATCTAGTGGGAGACGGTTATTTTGATGTGCAGAGCTTGGGAGTGAACTTTTCGAAGCAGTATTTTAATGCCGTTCCAAGACGTTTCTTTTTCCGCCCGGCCATCAATGCGGCTTACTACGATGTCTATTTTTCCTTTAACTTCAAGGAGCAACGTACGCCCGACGGCGATTCCGTGCCGCGTTCTGTGAAATGGTATATCGGAACGTATAATGACTATGACCTATCAATCAGTATGAATGACGGTTTTTACGTGTTCTACTACAGGCCGGAGACTTTTTATGACGAATTGGAGAAGTTTATCGGTAATGATACCGTCGGCAATGATAGCTTGAAACGTTTCTTCGGTGACTATCCTGTTGATGTCATCATCACGGCTGGTGGTGACAAACTGAGCCAATATGTTCATGCCAGTGAGGCCATGGTGGAGGCTAACATAGGCGAAAACGATCTTTCCACCATGAACGGTGGCTTTGGTCTCTTCTCGTCACGGTTCACGGTGCGTCATGCCGTGGGTTTGGGTGGCGAAACGGTACCCGACTTGATGGCAGAACGAAAATGGGGCTTCAAGTTTATTGGAGGTAAATAATCTTTAGGGCTGCCATGATTGATGTGGCAGCCCTAAAGATTATTTCAATGTATCAATGATATTTTCAATCGAGACGCCCTCGGCCTCAGCGGTATAGTTGCGGATGATACGGTGGCGCAAAATCGGGACGGCGACGCGCTGCACGTCCTCGATGTCGGGCGAGTATTTTCCCGTCAACAGGGCGTTGGCCTTGGCACCGATGATGAGGTATTGCGAGGCACGCGGTCCTGCCCCCCAGCTGAGGTAACGGTTGGCCCATTCGTGGGCTTTCTCCGTGTTCGGACGGGTCTTCGCGACCAGATTCACCGCATATTCATACACATTGTCGGGCACGGGCACGCGACGCACCAGCTGTTGGAAATACAGAATCTCGTCTGGAGAAAGCACGGCATTAACCTCAGTCACATTGCCTACAGTGGTGCTCTTCACGATGTCGATCTCCTCGTCGTAGGAGGGATAGTCGAGCATGAGGTTGAACATGAAACGGTCCAATTGGGCCTCGGGCAGGGGATAGGTGCCTTCCTGTTCGATGGGGTTCTGCGTGGCCAATACAAAGAAAGGCTCCTGCAACTTGTAGGTCTTGCCCGACACGGTGATGCTCTTCTCTTGCATGGCTTCCAAAAGGGCGGCCTGTGTCTTGGGCGGGGTACGGTTGATTTCATCGGCTAGGACGATGTTGGCAAAGACGGGACCTTTGATGAACTTGAACTGTCGCGACTCGTCCAGAATCTCGGTGCCCACGATGTCGGAGGGCATCAGGTCGGGGGTGAACTGGATGCGGCTGAAGCTCAAGCCCAAGGCTTTTCCAATGGTGTTCACTAACAAGGTTTTGGCCAGTCCAGGCACGCCTACGAGCAGCACATGGCCTTGGCAGAAGATGGACAGGATGGTGTTGTGGATGATGTCATGCTGTCCAACGATGACTTTCCCTATTTCCTTGCGGAGGGTCTCATATTTCTCGACCAATGCCTTGGCACCGTCGACATCTGAAGCGTAGTTTGTCATTGAAAATTCCAATCGTAATAAAAATCATTGTTCTTGTAGGCCTCGTCCAAACGGATGTATGCCTTTGCGGCTTTGTCTTTCACCCATTTGCCGATGGCTTCCTGACGTTTCTGGCCCAAGGCCCAATTCTGGATGAGGTTGTAGTCTTCCTTGAGGTTGGCTTGATGGGGCTCGGTCTTGCTCTTGACCATGATGAGTCGGAAAGCATCCTTGTTTTCGTTGGTGGTCATGGGCAAGGGGTCGCTGATCTGTCCCACCTCGAGGCGGCTGATGACGAAAGCTAGGTTCTTGTATTCTTCATAGCTCTGTTCCAGCTCCTGCAGGTCTTGCAGACTGAGGCGGTTGCCGCCCGTAGCAGCGTTGGTGAGGTAGCCGCCGTTGCTCTTCGAGTCGTCGTCGCTGAATTTCTTGCAGGCCTCCTCGAAAGTCATGTCGCCGTTGCGCACAAGTTGTGCCACCGAGTCGAGCTCGTTCTGGGCTTTCTCCAAAGCCTCGACGGGCACTTTGGCGGTGAGCAAGATGTGGCGGCAATTGACGGCATCGCCGCGACGCTCGATGAGTTGGATGATATGAAAACCGTGTTCGCTCTCCACCACGTCAGAGATTTCGCCGTCTCTGAGGTTGAAAGCAACGTTCTCGAATTCAGGGACCCAAACGCCTCTGCCCGTCAAACCGAGCTCGCCGCCTTGTCGGGCCGAGCCTGGGTCTTCGGAGTAGAGCACGGCCATGGTGGCGAAGCTGCTCTCGCCGTCAAGGATGCGCTTGCGGATTTGGTAAAGGCGGTCTTTCACCTCCAGCTTCTCGTCGATGCTGATGGGCGGACGCTTCACAATCTGTACGATCTCGTATTCCGGACTGATGGTCGGGAGGCTGTCTTTAGGTATGCTGGCGAAAAAGTCTTTCACCTCTTGAGGGGTCACCACCACGTTCTCCATAATCTTGGATTGCACCTGCTCTTGCAGCATCTGGTCTTTCATGGCTTTGCGCACCTCGTCCTTGATCTCAGTCATGGTCTTGCCGAACTGGGCCTCCATCTTCTCTTGTGATCCGAATCTGGCGACAAACTGATGGATGCGCATGTCCAACTGCTTCTCCACATCCTCGTCGGTGACGGTGATGCTGTCCATCTCGGCCTGGTTGAGCATGAGCTTCTGCAGCAGCAGGTCTTCGAGGATGCGGCTGCGCATTTCCTGTCCCGTCCCTTCGACCATGCCTTGCAGTCGGTATTGTACGTATTGGTTCTCGATGTCGGATTGCAGGATGATGTTCTTTCCCACCACGGCCACCACCTTGTCAACCACCTGGGGCTGACGGTTCTGTGCCATCATCGGCAAAGACAAAAGCATGAGTGCTATGATGATCCAATTCTTTCTCATTTTCTGGTTTGTTGTATGTCATTGTTATATAAAACAGGAGAGCCCACATACACCTCAAATGCATGTTCTCTCTTGGCTTTATTGTAGAGCGACGTCCTCATCCTCTCGAGCAAGGCTTGCTTGCGGTGGGCCAGGATGACGCTCTTGATGTTGTCGCGCTCCATCTCCAGGGGCGAGGTGCTTTCTTCAAGAAGGTAGTCCACGAAACGCACGATGTAGGTGTATTCGTTCATGTCGAAACAGACGTACTTGTTCTTCTTCAGGAAGCTCTCGGCATTGAAGATCTCGATGGGGATGATGTTGGTCAGCTCGTCCAAACGCATCCAGTGGTCCAAATCGACATAACTCTTCACGGCATAATAGGTTGCTAGAATGTCGATGTTTTGCAACAACAAGGTGTCAGGGTCACTCAGTAGTTTCTGGAAGGTGGCTTTATGCAGGCATCCTTCGTCGAGGATGACGTAGGCCGCCTTGACCATCGTGTTGCGGAGCTGGAAGTCTTCCTTGTTCTGCTCGTAATACTCGGCGATTTCGTCCTCGCTGACGATGGTGTCGAGCTTCTGGTTGATGAGTTGGCTTTCGTAGGTGTAAATGACAAGCGAGTTCCGGTATTCTTCTATCTGCTTTTGGAAGGCGCGTTCTTCTTTGGCGAGGTTATTCTCCGCCTGATGGATCAGCACTTGCCTCCTAATCCAGGAGTCGATGAACGTGCTGACGCTCTGGATGCTGTCCATGACGGAGGCGCCTGCAGGGACTACCCCTGCGAGATCAGACTCATAGAGGTATTTGCCATAACACTCTGCCACCACGACTTCCTTCGGGTTCTTTTGAAAGAAGTCGCAGCTGGTCAGCAGCAGTAGGATAGCGATACCGATAAGAACGCCTGACTTGTTCATTTATACATCTTTCTGACTTTATCCAGCACTTTCTCGTTGATGGTCACCGGATACTTCTCTTTCAGCGACTGCACCCATTTCTGTTCGAGTTCCACCTGATAGTCGGAGGTGACGAGGCCGCGGGATTCCTTGAGGGTCTTCGGCTCAGGCTTGCGCAGTTCATCGATGCATACGATGACGGTGCTCTGGTCGACGGTGGAGGGGATTTCGTTTCTCACGCCGACTTTCCATTCCGTTTGGTCCACATATTGGTTGTCGCCTTTTTGGTAATAGCCCTTGCGTACATAGACATAGTTGATGGAGTCACGCTGTACGGTGGTTCTAAGGCTGTCAAGCACGATGCCATTGTCGAGAAGGGCTTTCACCTTGGGCAGCGACTCGGGTCGTGTCACCGTGATGATGTAGGCATGTGCACGGTCTTCCCACATGTACTTGGAGGCGTTGCGATCGTGGAATTCCTGCAGGCCCACCGTGTCTTTCACGGCCTTGTCCCACACTTCGCGGTCCATGAGGTCAAAGAGCAAGATGCCGTCCTTGTACTCCTGGACCAAAGCCTTGAATTCGGGATATTTTTCCTCGAGGTGTGAATCAGCGTAGTTCAATGCGGTTTCGGTGGAGAAGGTCTCGTAAAGCTGGTAGGCGTAGGTGGCCGGAGTGACGTATTTCTGCGGCTTCATGTTGTCTTTGATGTAACTCACGAAATCACTCACCTTGGTAGGGTTGCCTTCCATGGTAAACAGGGTGGCGTTCAAATCGACGTTGTCGGCGGGCTCGTAGGCATTTCTGAGGATGCTGCTGTCGATGGTGGCCATGAAAGCTTCGAGGTTCTTGTCGTTCTGCTTGAACTTGTATTCGCTCTTCACTTGCTTGAGCACCACGGCCTCCGATTTCTTGGAACGCATGTCTTTCTCGATGCGCTCACTCAGGGCTTTGGATTCCTTCTCGAAGGAGCCGACACCCGACTTGCCCAACAACTTGATGATATGGAAACCATAGTTGGTGCGCACGGGTTTGGCTATCTGTCCGACTTCCAATGACTTGCAGGCTTCGATGAACTCGGGGACGATGCGGCTGACGGTGAAGGAGGTCAGGGCACCATCACGTTGCACCGTGCCTCTGTCATCGGAATGCTGTTTCACCATCTCACTCCAGTTCTTGCCGTCTTGGGCAATCAGCTCGTTGTAGATGTTGTCGGCCTTTTGTTGGGCTGTGGCCACCTCTTCTGCGGGAGCGTCGAAGGGCAACTGCATAAAGATGTGGGCGGCTTGGATGGAGCCCATGGCATCGGTCACGCTTTGGACCTTGATGATATGGTAGCCGAAGTCGCTGCGTACAGGCATGGAGATTTCGCCTTCCTTGGTGTTGTAGGCACCCGTCTCAAAGGGATACACCATGTCGAAGACCGTGAAATAGCCGAGGTCGCCGCGGTTGCCCTTGCGTGCAGGGCCTTGATCGGAGGCAGGAGTGTCCTTGGCTGAGGGGTCTTCTGAATAACGCACGGCAAGGTCGCCGAAGTCTTCGCCCTTCATAGCTCTCTTGCGGATGTCCAAAGCTTTGTTGTAGGCTTTCAGCGTGTCGGAAGGCATGGCGTTCTTGTCGCAGCGGATGAGGATGTGCGAGGCGCGGATGTCCTTCAGCTTGCGTTGGTAGGCCTCTTCGAGCAGCTCTTCAGTGATGTTGTCGCTGCTCATGAAGGGCTTGGCCAGCTGCTTGCGGTAGCCTGCCAGCTCCTTTTGGAATTTGGCGCTGGTGTCCAGTTTCATGCGCTCGGCTTCCATCACCTTCATGCGGAAGGTCGTGAAGAGGTCGAGGTATTCGTCGACGGTTTTCTTCTCGATGACATCGCTTTTGAGGTTGTTCTTATAATACACATCGGTGAATTCCTTCACTGTGACGTCTTGGTCGCCGATGGTCATCAACACTTGTTTGTCGAGTTTCGACTGCGCATTGGCAACTAAGGCTGACATGACAAATGCTGCCAACACGAACGTTTTCAAAAAGTTAAGGTTTTTCATTATTGATATTTGTTTGCTGATTATTTCATTAACGAGGATTGCCGATTATTATTTCAAGGCTCCTTCCACTTCCAATCCTTCGTTGAGGACATGGAGGTCGTGGATATCGATCTTCTCAAAGACGGATTTCATTTGCTCGATTTGGCCGAGATGCAGCAGGAGATGGCTGTCGGGACGCTTCTCAATCAGGCCTTCCGGAATCTTGTTTTGAAGAAGGCTGAGGACGGTGGTAAGCATGGTGTCGGCGCTGAATCCGGTCGAGAGCTGCAGCAACAAGTCGCTGCCAATCAATTCTTTGATGATCAAATTGGCCGAGATGTCTTTCTTGATAAAGCCCAGGTTGAGGGGATAGGTCACGCGAACCGTCTTCGGGTCAACGAAGGACAGGGAGATCGGCTGGTTGGCCTTCTCGGTAATCAGGTTTTGAATTTCGGGGAAAGAGATAGATGCTTTCATATCAACTGCGTTTGCTATAGTTAGGGGCTTCCTGTGTGATGGTCACGTCATGTGGATGGCTCTCGAGGATGCCCGAGTTGGTGATGCGGATGAACTTGGCTTTCTTCAGGTCCTCGATGGTGCGTGAGCCCGTGTAGCCCATGCCGGAACGCAGGCCACCGACCATCTGATAAACCACCTCTGAAAGTGTACCTTTGTAAGGAACACGGCCTGCGATGCCTTCGGGGACGAGTTTCTTCACATCTTCCACATTGTCTTGGAAGTAACGGTCCTTCGAGCCTTGCTGCATGGCTTCGAGCGAGCCCATGCCGCGGTAGGTCTTGAACTTACGGCCTTCGAAGATGATGGTATCGCCTGGCGACTCATCCACGCCGGCAAAGAGTGAACCTGCCATGATGGAAGAGGCTCCAGCGGCCAGGGCCTTCACAATGTCGCCCGTGTAACGGATGCCACCGTCGGCGATGAGCGGGATGCCCGTGCCTTCCAAGGCTTTGGCGACATCCATGACGGCGGTGAGCTGTGGCACGCCGATGCCGGCCACCACGCGTGTGGTGCAGATGGAACCGGGACCGATACCCACCTTGATGGCGTCGGCACCTGCCTCAGCCAAGGCCTTGGCAGCCTCGGCGGTGGCGATGTTACCTGCCACGATGTCGATTTCAGGGTAGTTGGCTTTTAGGTTGTGTACCATGTCGATGACGCCTTGCGAATGGCCATGCGCCGTGTCGACGACCAAAGCGTCAACACCTGCATCGACCAAGGCGGCGGCCCGTTCAAGGGTGTTGGAGGCGATACCCACGGCAGCGGCCACGCGTAGACGACCGCGTGAGTCCTTGCAGGCGTTGGGGCGTGCCTTCACTTTGATGATGTCTTTATAAGTGATGAGGCCGACGAGGTGGTTGTCCTTGTCGACCACAGGAAGTTTCTCGATTTTATATTGTTGCAGAATGTCGGCGGCCTTCTCAAACGACACCTCGGTGGTGGTGATGAGGTTCTTGCTTGTCATCACCTCGGCGATGGGGCGGCTGAGGCCACGCTCGAAGCGCAGGTCGCGGTTGGTGACGATGCCGACGAGCACGTTGCTACTGTCGACTACGGGGATGCCACCGATGCGATATTCACTCATCAGGTCGAGGGCATCTTTCACGGTGGCGTCGACATGGATGGTCACCGGGTCGCTGATCATGCCGTTCTCGGCGCGTTTCACCTTGCGCACCTCGGCGGCCTGCTTGCCGATGGTCATGTTCTTGTGCAGCACCCCGATGCCGCCTTCTTGGGCGATGGCGATAGCCATGCGGCTCTCCGTCACGGTGTCCATGCCGGCGGAGACGACAGGGATGTTGAGGTCGATATGGCGTGAGAACTTGGTCTTCAGGTTCGTCTCGCGCGGGAGAACATTACTATAGGAAGGGACCAGCAGGACGTCGTCGTAGGTCAGGCCTTCACCGATGATTTTTTCGTTATCAAGTGCCATGGCGGTTATGGTTTTAATTAATCTGCAAAGATACGGGTTTTTTCGATAGGGTATCGATGAAACTGGCTAAAAATAGCAAAAACTCCTTGTTTTCAGCGGAAAGTCGATTTTTTTTTGGATCATTCCGCAGGAAATAGACGTGTTTTTTTGACAAATAACATCTTTAAGACCATCTGAAAATTGCAGACTTTCGGGCCATAAGTCGAAATTTTTATGCGTTAAGGCCCGAAAGTCTGCATTATTTCATTCAAATAGGTCTTTTAAAGTGATGACATTGAGGAGAAAAATGATGTTTTCTTAGTGTTTTTAGTTGGTAGCAAGAATAAATCACTATTTTTGCAGTAACAAAATAATGTGATTTGGTAGATTAAAGAGTTTAAGATCATTTTGAACGAATCAAGACATGTCAAGATACCAAAAGAGTCCTATGCATGAAGGGCAAGACAAGATCGCTCGATTAAAGAGATTGGACCAGTTATTGCGTTCTCCAGAGGGGCATACTTTAAATGAAATCTTGGCAGACGAACAAATGGACATCATTAGCAAGCGTCTGCTTCAAGATAATCTCAAGGAACTACGTGAGAAATATGGTGCTGAATTTGCGGAAGACATATCCCGTGGAAGGGAAAAACTATGGAGGTACAAAGACACTAACTTCTCAATTATGCATCAGGCATCTACAGACATGGAAGTCATTAGAAAGTCAATAGAAAGCCTTGGCTTGTTGAAAGGAGATCCTCGATATGATATGCTTAGGTTCTATCTTATCGAACTTGAAAATGGAATTTCTGAAAATGGGAACAATTTCATGTCGTTTGATAATAATAGCGAGGCCAAAGGCCTTGAGTTTATTGAGGATATAATGAATGCAATAGTACACAAATACCCTCTGAAAATGTGCTATAAGCCATTCACATCAGCCGAGGAAATCATAAGAAACATCCACCCATATCATTTACGACAGTATAATAGAAGATGGTATGTTTTTGCATTTTCTGAGGAAAATGATGATATACACAATTATCCGCTTGATAGAATAGTAAAGCTCAAGCATCTTAGTAAACCTTATATTGAGTCCGATGTTGATTTTGACGAATACTTTGACGATATAGTTGGCGTTACCAATTACAAGAAGTCAGCAGTGGAAAAGGTAGTTCTTAAGGTTAGTAATAAAAGCATTGACTATATAAGGACAAAACCCCTTCATTGGACTCAAACAGAGCTGAAAGAATGCTCAAATGACAAAGAGACTGTAATTCAGCTAAAACTCAAAGTTAATATTGAACTCAAGATGCTTTTATTCTCCTACAGCGATGCCATTGAGGTATTGGAACCAGCTTGGTTACGAAATTTCTTTGCTATGCGAATTAAGAAGATGAGTGAAAATTATAAAGTATGAAGAAATTTTGCGCACATAGGAATAATTATTGTAGTATTTTTGCATCGTCTGTAAAGTGTATTGCAGATACCACAAACACCCACGGGTAGAATAGACGGTGAATAATAAACATCATTAAGAGATGGGATTTTTTGGTTCATTACTTGGTGCTGATGAAAAAGAAGCTCGCATAAACGAACTTAAGTCGGAATGTAGCCAGTACGCACACAATCAAGAGCGACTCAAAGAGCAAGCAATGTTGTTATATACAAATAGAAAGAATTATATAATAACTATAATGGATATAAGAGAATTACTCAAAAGTATCCAAAACTTGCCTGAATGGTGTAACTATGACATTAATGAATCTGTAAATCGGACAAAAGAATTCCGTATGGCTATGGACTATGAGAAAGAACCATTAAAATTTGCTCAATTGACGGATCCTACTGGAAGAACAGCGGCATATATTGGAGCTGGTACTGCCACTGGGGCAGCAATTGGTACTTTAGGCCCAACCGCAGCAATGTCAATTGCTACAGTTATGGGTACGGCATCAACTGGTACTGCTATAGGTACTTTATCAGGAGCAGCTGCGACTAATGCAGCATTAGCATGGCTTGGAGGAGGCACTTTGGCAGCTGGGGGCGCAGGAATCGCTGGTGGAAATCTTGTATTAGGAATGTTTGGTCCAATTGGCGCTGCAATTGCTGGCATTAGCGTTATTGGAGGGGTAGCTTTTCTTCGCACTAAGAACAGAAAACAAGCTGAAGAAGCAAGTAAATATATTTCAAGTATTAAACATGACAATGTTAATCTTGAATTAAAGCTTTCTCATTTGTCAGACATAATAAGTCGCAGTAATAGGACTTCAAAACGTCTTGACCAATCACATAATTGGTTAAAAGAAGCGACCCCAATAGACTATAGTCAATGGGAAGACGGACAAAAGCATGAATTGGAGAAGCTTATGAATAATATTAGCAATATGGTTCAAATTATTAATGAACGAATATGATGGATTCTATTAATTCAGAACAGTTCACGGAGAAGCCTTCACTATTAGTTTTTCGTGAGCACAAGCATAACTATAGCCCGCTTTTTAAAAAAGTGGTCAGTGAGCCCGCGCGTGTTTTAATGAAAGAATTGATTGAGAATCCCGATTTTTATACAATAGAAGAACGTAAGAAAATCTTGCAAATATATACGAACGCCATTGAATTAAGAGGGGTTTATAGTATGTTGGGAAAAGGGTTTGAAGATCAAGTGTCAGAAGTGCGCTTGTCAATTATACCTCAAATTGAATCTTTTCAAGATTTTTTTTCGGATGTATATGCACAAGAGCGTGAGAGTTTCCCTCTTACCCCTCGATTTCATGAAAAACTATTTAAGTCTATAAAGGCATCAGAACGTTTTTGCCGACTTATCGATAAGATGGAAACTTCTGGATATGGAGAGCCAGTCGTATTTAATCTACGAAAAGTTATTGATGATGAATTCAGAAATGAAAATGACTATTACAACGATGATGGAAGTGGGATGACTTTTGAATATGAGTCATCATGTGGCGATTTGTCAAATGCTATGGTTAAGATGGATGAAGAGGGTTTTAGGAACTGTGTTTTACAAAATATCATAGATAATATTCACAAAAGAGCCTTTCGGGACATTGTAGAAGAAGAGTCATTTGTTCGAATACGTAAGGAGGAAAAAATTGATTTAAGTTTAAGATCATTATTAATCTATTATACTAAGTTAATATCCAATAGATTAAAGAGCTTATTTACCCAATCAAAGAACAAAAAAACAACTGAAAATGGCGGTCGACAAAACTCTGTTTTTGTAAACAATAAGAAAGTTAGAATGAGATTTACAAAAGACCTTGAAAACGATAGAAGAATTAATGTATTCATCGAAAACAATGGTTTCCCATTTGAAGGTGATCCTAATTCAGTATTTGATTGGGGAATAGGTTCGGGATCTGGTATTGGTCTTGCTTCAGCTAAGAGTTTCCTGAAAAACTATGATGCTTCAATTGAGATGATTCTAAACATTGATGAGACATTTACAGTAGGTTTAAAAATCAATATCCCTATATATGAATAAGTACAATTTATTATGGTTGGATGATGTGTCCAAAGAAGAAGAAATAAAAGAGGCCATCGAACTATTTCCGAATGTTTCAATTAAGTACATTCCCTTTATTGATTTATGTGCAAAAGAACTGGAGGAGCATCCAGAGAGATACGATGCGGTCATTTTTGATGCCAATAACCAAAATTCATCATCTCCTGGTTCGCCTCAGACTGCAAATAGAATGGGTTTTCTTCCATTAGTAAAAAACACTTTAGAAAAGAGGATCCCTGTATATGTATGTTCAGGACAACTTAAAATCGATGATCGAGAAGGGGATGAGACCTTAGAGATGCTTTATGAGATGGGCCTCAGAAAGAAAGAGAATATTTTTTCAAATAATGTTACAGTTGATGAGCTATTCCAAAAGATCATTGACGACCTAGAGGCTAACAACAACTTGTATATCGGTTTTAATTATTTGTTAGAGATATTCCGAAAAAAATGGGTTGCAAGGAAATACAAGACGGAGAATCTGGATCCTATCATGAAGTATTATAAAGATGAAGATGCTGATTCGGCTCATGGCAACCAAATGCGTAAACTTATAGAGCAAATGTTGGAATGCGTTAATTCAGTTTTGAACATCACAAATGCAAAAAAAGATCGAGCTTCTGCAATAATTAATGGATTGGCTTATAGCTATAGTAGATACTCTGTAACGATGATAGGTGCTCTTAAGCACATGGATGAGATGCCTAATGAAGAAAGTCACAATGCCCTTGACGAAGAAACCCGAAAGCTCTTTTTTAGGTCTGATTTTTCTACTTTCTTCTTAGTTGCAAAGTGGTTTTATGATCTTATGATTCGGTTTGAAAAAGAAGGTTACATAAAACCAATCGAACAGACGGATGTAATTGCAGAAGAGACAGATTCTATTCCCCATAATGATCCAAAGAAACCTCCACGCGAAAAAAAGTATGATGGTCTTTATGAAATGCCATACAGGGAACCAAATGGAAAAACGTATGTAGACATAATGAAAGTTAGAGTTGAATATGGAGATAAGACGTTGATGAATAAACCAGGAGAAGTATATGTGACGGGTATCCGAATTGATCAGTTTAATCCCAACGGCTGGCGGACTTTCCCTGTAGACACCATCAAAGAAACGGAGAATACTCAGTCTGATGCTCCAAAATCGTCAGGATTCAAATTGGGAGACATTGCGAAGATTATCAAGAAGAAATAACTCCCACCATCATTCCTTCTCATTTTCAACGATAACTATGTAGTATGAAGCAATGCTGCATAGTTATCGTTTTTTATGTGCGTACCTTTGCATCGTCAATCTGGACAAAAAACCTGGTTTGATGTCAAAAAAGCCTAAGGACAGAAAAGACGGCTCAACCCCAAACCCGAAACTGAATATGAAGAAAGAATAGCACCATAAACAAAAAACCAAGTGTAAAGAAATGCTGCACGGAAACAAATAATCAAATGCTCATCTTTGCACCGTCAATCAGAAAAAGGCGCCATTCTGGTTGAATCTCCCAATCCGCTAACGGGGGACTAAAGATAGCGGAAACTTTATGTAACAAACAAAACATTAAGAACATGAACACAAATCAAAACAATGCAGAGTATACAAATCCTTCGAACTACAGCGACGACGCTTTCTGGGCCAAGGTGAAACGCTTCGCCAAGAAAGCTGGAGCTAAGGTGATTTACTTCGCCTTGCTGCTGTACTACGCACTTATTTCACCGAACACACCAGGATGGGCTAAGGTTGTAATTGTAGGCGCACTCGCTTACTTTATCTGCCCCATTGACCTTACCCCGGACACTCTTCCCATTATTGGGTTCCTCGATGACCTTGCCATTCTAACAACGGCTATTCATGCTGTTCAAGTCTGCATCACCTCACAGGTCAAGGACAAAGCCAAGTCGAAGTTAGGTGACTGGTTTGACAAAGTGGATGAGGCCGAAGTGGCCTAAGTTTTTGAGCAACGGCTGGAATAGTTCCAGCTCTGTGAACCATTTTAGCTGGTGCTCGGCAGGTTTTTCAAAAACAACGTATTATTTTTCAACAATTTAACAACTAAAAACACAAAATTATGGAAAAAAATCAAAAGTCAGCCATTAACGGAGTCGCTTCAACAGCTTCAACTCAATGCACTAACGAACAGCAGTGGACCAAATACCACACCAAGCAAGGCCATGGCTTTGCTGCTGAGGATGCCAATGCCATGTATGACAGATGGCATGGCAAGTCGGTCGACAAAGTCGGTATGGATAATTCATTGAATGGTCCTGACCGTATCAGTGACGGCATCCAGATCCAGACCAAGTATTATGCCGATGCAACCAAATCGGTCAATGCGGCATTTGACAATGGTACCTATCGCTACAGCGGCATGAAGCTGGAGGTCCCTTCAGATCAATACGAGGAGGCCATCCGAATCATGCGTGGAAAAATCGCAAGCGGACAAGTGCCTGGCGTGACCGATCCAAAGATGGCAGAACAGATGGTCATCAAAGGTCACTACACCTACAACGAGGCTGTGCGAATTGCAAAAGCCGGCAATCTTGACTCAATTAAGTTTGACATCAAGACTCAAGCGGTCGCCTGTGGATTTGCCTGCGGCCTTTCTTTCGCAGTGACCTATTTCACGGCGAAAGCCAAAGGCATGTCTCATACCGATGCTTTGAAAGCCGCGTCCAAGCAGGCTGCAAAATCAGGCGCAACAACTATGATAACTGGTGTTGCGGCACAACAACTCCTTAGGACACAAGTGGGACGCAATTTTGCCGCAGCAGCGACAAAAGCCGTTAGGCCTGCTGTTCAAGCTGCCATGAAAACCGAGGTTGGGAAACGTGTCATTACAAAAACGGCTACTGCTATTGCGGGTAAGCAAGTTGCCGGAGCTGCTGCTGCAAATGTTGTCACAAAGGCTGTGCGCACAAACGCCGTTGTTAGTACAGTTGTCTTTGTTGGAACAACTATCCCCGATGCTGTAAGACTTTGTCGTGGTAAAATAACAGGACGAGAGTTTGCAGAGAATACGACAACAAATGCCGCTGGCGTTGGTGGTGGTTGGGCAGGTGCCAGTCTTGGTGCAGCTATCGGTTCCGCCATTTGTCCAGGTGTTGGTACTGTGGTTGGTGGTATTATTGGAGGACTTGGTGGCGGTGTGGGTGCCTCCTTTGGAGTTAAGAAGGCATTTGCATGGCTTAGACGTTAGCCTTAGAAGATGGGGAGCATAAGGATGATTTGTAGGAAGCCTTTTGGTATGTGGTGAGAGATATGCTCCCCATCTTTCAGAACTTGCTTATCGATGCGTTTCCCAATGAAGCTTTCGATAACACTGCATTAAACTCGTGCGCCAGTGGCACTATCAAAGTCAACGACGGTTAATTCAATAAAAACAAATGACTATGGGATATTTCTTCATTTTCGATTACATCGTTTCCTTCATCGTCCTTCTCGTCATCCATGCGCCGTGGTGGGCGTGGACCCTCTATGCCGTCAGCGCCGTGGTAGGGTTCTTTATTTGGGCTGCGAAAGAAGGCGAAAATGACGACAAAAAGAACTGTGGGACAAAGCAGGAGTAGCTGTAGAATAAACTGATTTAAAGCTGTTTTTGTCTGTCAGCGGTCGGCAAACAGCCGTCAGCTACAGTGCTACCAAGCTGATAGTTGACGGCTGATAGCTGAAAGCCAACAAAGTACTTGGATTATTTTAGAACAAATTATAGAGATATGACGAATAAGAAATCAAAAGTGGCTGAGTTTTTCGGCAATGTTGGGATAGCGTTAGCCTTCATCTGGATGTTGCCCGTGCTGGCCGTCGAAAGCATCCAGGAGCATTTCGAGAAGAAAAGGAAAGCCAAACAACCCAAGCCGGAACCCATCCAGTTTGTCTGCTCCGAGTGTGGAGAAACCTTTGGGGCCAACAACATCGAAAAGGAAATGAGAAACCATGCATCTTCTAATGGCGATTACACCTATTTACATCCTCAGCCCTGCCCGAAATGCGGTGGCAAAAGGACGCGCCCGACCGAATCGGACAAGGCGTTTTACCAAAGGCTTTGGGATATGGAGGAGACGGCATCGTTCATTTCGCACCTCAGCATAAACTGGGGCTCTAACGATAGCCTCGTCGACAAAGGTCAGCAGGAATTTAAATGCACCCAATGTGGAGCCACATTCTCCGCCATCGACATGAGGCCTCACCCTTATTCGGCCTCTTTTCCGTCGCGGTGTCCTCATTGCCAAAGTATCAGAACACTACCTGCTTCAGACGAAGACCGCATCAATCATTATGAAAGCATTTGGCTGATAATGGAACGGGCGGAGAAGGAACGGGAAGAAAGAAAAAACGGGAAAAAGAAGGTTGATTTAAGGGAATTCTTAGGAGACACATGGGGTCGTTCTTATTGATTCTCCAGCCAACGCGACAAAAACACATTGTAGACGCTATAGGAAACGCCTTCAATGGTGGAGTTGGCAAGTATCAGCTCTTTGTCGACGAGCGATTCCAACAATCGTTGTGAGTTAGCTGTGGTACCGATGTTGTATTTTTGGATGAATTAGGCGGCAAAAAGATTGCAAATTGTTTACTTTTTGCGCATAAAACACTAAAAACATGCAATAAAACTCGATTATTTTTGTATGCTGTTTTTTATATGGTATTATGGATGAAGCATTTAGCTGTCTTTCATAATGAAGAACCACTATCTTTTTTGTATTATGCAAAACAGATAGTGAAAATTATACAAAGTAGATGGTAAAAAACAAAAACCCGCTGATTTTCAGCGGGTTTTGCGTTCAAAAAGTGGAGATGGAGGGAGTCGAACCCTCGTCCAAACAAGGAACCCCCATGGTTTCTACATGCTTATTCCGCTGTTGATTTTCGTGCCGCGCAAGGGAGCGAACGCCCTAAACGCGATCTTATCTCCTAAGGCTTCGCCTTGCTGTCGGAGCGCCGACAAGGCTATCCCGAAATTGCTTAGCACCCCGGGCTCAGGCCGGAATCAGGAATCTCCACCTGCGGGATGTCTCGTCCACCCACCTTGTGAGCGGATTAAGCCAGTGATTTACTGTGCTTCAATCAGGCAGCGAGAGCGTAGTTGTTTTCGCCAATTACTTTTTTGCAGTCAAGATTAACGAGCGTCACTGCGAGGCTCGGCATGCTTACATGACAATTCATCTTGCTGTCAAAACCATACATCCCCTTTTTGTCAGTTGATAATTGATAATTGATAATTGATAATTGACAGATTTGTGCTTGTCATCCTCAAAGAACGGACTGCAAAAGTACAGCAAATTTCGTTCCGTCGCAAGGGGTTAGGGAAAAAGTTTATGGTTATGCAGGCTTTTGAAGGCATGTCATCCCTACGTGGGATAGTGCGGTGGCATGGGATCTATGCGTTCAAAAGCCGTTAATAGAAAACGTTCGACCTTCTATAGATTCCATACATCGCACATGCCTCTGCTGGAATGACATAGAAGGTCGAACGGAAACTATACTATTAATTCAGCGGGTTCCCGAAACGTACCACATCCTCCTTAGTGATGTCGCTGCCGCAAAGGATGACGAGGCGCTCCACGATGTTGTGCAACTCGCGGATGTTGCCCGTCCACTGGAACTGCTGCAAGGCCTTGATGGCGTCAGGCTCGAACTTGGGCGCGACTTTGCCCATGTCCTGCGCAATCAGCTCGACGAAGTTTTCCACCAACAACGGGATGTCATCCTTACGCTCGCGCAAGGGCGGTACCTGGATGACGATGACGCTCAAGCGATGGTATAGGTCCTCTCGGAAGTTGCCTTTCTCGATTTCACTCTTGAGGTTTTTGTTGGTGGCGGCCAAGATGCGCACATTCACGGGGATTTCCTTCTCACCGCCTACGCGCACAATCTTGTTTTCTTGCAAAGCCCGCAATACTTTGGCCTGCGCCGAGAGACTCATGTCGCCGATTTCGTCCAAGAAGAGCGTGCCGCCATCGGCCAGTTCAAAGTCACCTTTCTTCTGCTTGATGGCCGAAGTGAACGACCCTTTCTCGTGTCCAAACAATTGGCTTTCAATAAGCTCCGATGGTATGGCGGCACAATTCACCTCGATGAACGGTCCACTGCTTCTCGGGCTGAGTTCGTGCAGCTGTCGGGCCACAAGTTCCTTACCCGTGCCGTTCTCGCCCGTGATGAGCACACGTGCGTTGGTGGGCGCCACCTTCTCGATCATGTCCTTTACCTCAAGCATGGGTGTCGACTCGCCAATCATCTGATGTTGGAGCTTCACGGCTTTCTTGAGCACCTTGTTCTCAGTGGCCAAGTTCTTCTTGTCCAAGGCGTTGCGTAAGGTGATGAGCAGGCGGTTCAAGTCGGGTGGCTTGGGGATGAAGTCAAAGGCGCCTTTCTTGATGGCCTCGACGGCCGTCTCGATGGTGCCATGCCCCGAGAGCATGATGACAGGCACGTCCGACTCCTTGCGGATGGCTTCAAGGGTCTCGATGCCGTCCATCTCGGGCATCTTGATGTCGCAGAAGATGGCGTCAAAATCCTGTTCCTTAATATGTTGCAGGGCTTCCATGCCTGTTCCGGCATCGTCAACCTGATAGCTTTCGTTTTCGAGGATGTCGCGCAGCACGCGGCGGATAGGAGCCTCGTCGTCGATGATGAGTATTCTTGGCATCGTTCTTAAATTTGCGCAAAAATAAGTTTTTTTCTTATTTTTGCCTTCAAATTATTGAATAATGAAGAGAGTTTTCCTGTTTTTCGGTTTGCTGGTTTGGGTGCAGACGATGGCTTTTGCGCAAGATACGCTTCCTGCGCCGACCTCCTATCGCGTCAATAAGGTGTCGTTCAATATGGTGCGGGTTGAGAAGGGTGACTTCTGGATGGGCGCCCAGCATAAAGACACGGCCGAATTCAATTATGACCGATACTCACTGATTGATGAGTTGCCGGTACATTATGTGACGATGCGCGAGGATTATTACATCGGGCAGACCGAGGTGACGCAGAAGCTGTGGAAGGCGGTGATGGGCAACAACCCAAGCAAAAAGAAATGCCCGAAACGTCCGGTGACCAATGTCGATTATTATGAGGTGCAGGAATTCCTGCGGCGTGTCGACAGCATCACAGGGATGCAGTTCCGTCTGCCCACCGAGGAAGAATGGGAGTATGCGGCACGTGGTGGCAAGTATTCCCGAGGCTATATCTACAGCGGGAGCAACGAGGTGGACCGTGTGGCTTGGCATAACGGGAATGCTTCAAAGTTGAAGAAAGTGAAGAAACGCTCGGCCAATGAGTTGGGCATCTACGACATGTCGGGCAATGTATGGGAGTGGTGTTCGTCCAAATATCGCTATTTCGACAAAGAACGCAATGCAAATCTGGGTAAAGACGGCCAGATGTATATCATCCGTGGCGGTGCATGGGAATTGCCTAAGACATCGTGTCGCGTGTCGTGGCGCGGCAAGCGTTTGCCCGATTTGAAGAATTCTTTCGGAGGGTTTAGGCTTTGCTTGGATGCGCGTTATGTCAAGGAAAAAGCTCCTGAAGAAGATGTCATATTGAAGGAAACCGAAAAAGAAGAGGAGGAATAATCCCGTCAGGGTGTAAGCCTCAGCTTTATGCTCCTATAATTAATCACAGCCTTATATCGCCTCAGCAAGTCCCCGCCGATGATGCCGTCAATGCGGGGCAATCCGAGTTTGCCGTACATTTCATGGATGTTCTCCAAATCCAAGGCAACGGCTTCATAATCATGGATCTCCAAATCGCCTATGGTAAAGCTGTCGATGACGAAAGTGGCACTCTCCAAGTCGGAGCTGCCTACTCCGGCAGTCAGGCCTTCTTTCTTTTCAAACTCGATGTTGTCGATGAAAGAGATAATGGTGTTGGGGTCGAAGACGGAGCGCGAGGCACCGGTGTCGATCAAAAAGTCGGCTTCCTTACCATGGATCATCCCTTTGACCATGATATGGAAGCCTTCTCCTTCGATGTCAAGCAGTTGTAGCGGGACTTCAATATAGCGTCGCATATTAGAAGTTCGGCTTGATGGCGTATTTCTTGTAGAAGTCGGTGATGACATTGACAGCCTCGTCGGCGGTGTCAACGACATGGAAGATCTCAAAATCATCCTCCTTGATCATGTGGTCTTCGAGCAGGGTATTGCGGAACCAGTCGAGGAGGCCCTCCCAGTATTTCTTGCCGACAAGGACGACGGGGAAGTCCACCATCTTGTTGGTCTGGATGAGGGTGATGGCCTCCGAGAGTTCGTCAAGGGTGCCGAAGCCGCCGGGCATGACGATGTAGCCCTGGGCATAGCGCATGAAGATGGTCTTGCGGACAAAGAAATAGTCGAAGCTGATGTTCTTGTCGTGGTCGATATAAGGGTTGAAATGTTGTTCGAAAGGCAGGGTGATGTTCAGACCCACGCTGGTGGCGCCGCCTTCGTAGGCTCCTTTATTGGCGGCTTCCATAATACCTGGACCGCCACCCGTGATGATGCCGAAACCGAACTCTGCGAGCTTCTTGGCTATCTCGGTGGCCATCAGATAGAATTTATCGTCAGGCTTGGTTCGGGCCGAACCGAAAATGGCGACGCAAGGGCCTATCCTTGACATTTTCTCCATGCCTTCCACAAACTCGGACATGATTTTGAACACCGACCAAGAGTCGTGGGTCTTAATGTCGTTCCATGATTTGGGATGGAAGCTGCTTCGGATGATTGCTTCTTCTTTTTGGGTGATGATAGGCATAAAAAATTCAAAATTTAGGATTCAAGATTCAAAAATTATGTATTTTTGCACCCGATAAACGCGAATGTAGCTCAGTTGGTAGAGCATCAGCTTCCCAAGCTGAGGGTCGCGGGTTCGAACCCCGTTATTCGCTCGATATCAAACACTACGTAGAGACGCGCCATGGCATGTCTCTACGTTTTTTATGTGTTTATTCAATCGGTGTGCCGCATTCAGGGCAGAACTTGCCCGTCACTTCGGTGCCGCATTTAGGACATTTCTTCGGTCCTACAGCTACCAAAGGCGTGCCGCATTCGGGGCAGAACTTGCCGGTGCTTTCCGTGCCGCATTTCGGGCATTTCATTTTGGCCTTGGGGGCAGGTGCAGGTGTGCCGCATTCAGGGCAGAACTTACCGGTGATCATCGTGCCGCATTTCGGGCAGGGGACACCTTGTGGGGCAGGCTGACCGCTTTGGTTGTACGGGTCGTATGTGGTCTGCTGGCCTTGGCCGTTGTTCCAAGCGTTCTGCATCGCGCCGCCAGTCATGCCGCCTGAGCCCATGTTGGCCATACCGACACCCATGAAGCCACCCACAGCGCCGTTTTCGTTGCCGGCTGCGGTCTCCATGACGTCGATGATCTTACCTTGCTGCATCATGCTGTTGGTGCTGTATTCGTAGCGGTCGATCTTCTTCTGGCTGGCATCGTCCAACGAGACAGACTCGATGGTGAAGCTGACCAGACGCACGCCACGGGCACGGATGGGTTCGTCGAACACCTTCTCGTCCATCACCTGCTTGATCTCGTCGGTGTAGCTCGGCAGTTCGAGGACGGGCACGCGGTGCTGGCTGTTGCCCATCTCGTTGAGCACGTTCTGGAAGGAGGCCATCACCTCGCTACGCATCTGTTCGGTGATGTCGCCTTTGCGGATGATGTTAGCGGTGCCGGCATGGTTGCGCATGAAGACGCCCATGTCGTCCAAGCGGAAGGTGTATTTGCCGTAGCAGCGCACGTTGACGCCCATGGGCATCAGCGAGTTGGTCATCTGGTTCGGGATGGCATGCGACCAGTCCTGGAAGGGGATAGGTGTGGCGGTGCCGAACTTGTTGTCAAGGATTTCCTTGGCGTTGAAATAGAAGACGGCCTGCTCCTTGGCGGGCGTGCCACCATAGGTGAAACGCTGCCACATTTCCTTGAAGACAGGGCCGAACTCGCCCGCGAAGAATGAAGGCGACGAGGATTTGTCGAAGTTGTAGACGCCTTCTTCGGCGGTGGCATCCAAAACGACACCGGTGTCGTAGATGACGGCCACCTGACCGGGAGCCACGATGATGCGGCTGCTCTTGGAGATTTGCCCCGACTTGGTGGTTTGTTTCACCATCAGGGTGTCCATGTCCATGTTGTCACATTTGATGAGGTCTAACCATTGGTCGCGCAAGGTGCCGCCGATGGAGCCTGTGATTGCTTTGATGAGTCCCATTGTGTTTTCTTTTTTAAGTTGTTCAGTTATTCAGTTGCTTAGTTGTTCAGTTATCAGTTAGGAGTGTGTAGTGTGTAGTAAGGAGTGTGCAGTTGATAGAGACTGGAAAGTACTCCACACTCCTTACTCCATACTCCTAACTCCTTGAATGAATATCCGTCAACACCCAATCATGTTCGCCGTTGGTGATGACGCTGCCGCAATAGGTGCATTGTCCCGAAGAGGTCACCTCGGTCGGGGCGCCGCAGTTGGGACAGTTGGTGATGGAATTGCCTTTCTTGCCTGGCTCGGTCTTAAGGCCGGCCTTGCGGTTGAAGACCAGCTCGTATTTCATGTACCAGTCACGGTTCGGGTCGCTTTCAAGCACCTTCTTGGTCTCGTCTTCAATGACGTAGTCGCGCATGATGGCGTTGAGCCAAACGGTGAGCACTTCCTTGTCGCCGTCTTGCTGGAACGAATGCAGTGAGCAGTGCTTGATGCCGATTTTCTCGATGACGTTGGTCTTGCCTGAGCGGATGTATTCGTCAAGTTGTTGCTTGTGTTGGTTGAAGAGGTTCTCGCTCTCGAAGGGCCGGATGATCTTCCAGTCTTTGGCGGTCCAAGCTTCTTGGATCTTCATGAACACCTCGCGGGCGAAGCCGATGAACTTGTCGGAAGAGAAGTCGGGGTCGATGGCGCGGACTTGCTCAGCAACGATGCCGCTGAAGTCCATGGTGATGTCGGATTCGGCCTCGGCGTTGACATTCTTATTAATATAGGTGGTGTCGGTGGATTGCTTGTTCTGCTTTCTTCTGCGGATGATAATGATAGCCACGATGATGAGCAATACGATCAGTCCCGTGGAAGGGTCTTGGATGAATAGGCCGATGAGGTAGCCGATGAGCGCGCCGATGTCGCCGTCGCCACCGTCGAACCCGCCTCCGCCCGAACTATAGCGGTTGTTGTTGCCCACGTCGGCGATGGCCAGGTTGCAGCAGACGATGGCCAAGAGGAGCAGAATAAAGGGTAAGAATTGCTTTAACTTGTTGGTATTTAGTTTTTTCATGTCACAAAGAGTGGTTTTGCAGGTTTTATTGATGCCTACAAAAATAAAGAAAAAAACGGAAAATGCACGTTTGATGAAGAAAAAACCGAAAAAATCGGCGTCATCGAATCAAAGATTTGTCACACTTTGTGTCTCCGAAACAAAAGTTTTCCTATTTTTGCAGCGCGAAATAGGGAGCTTAGCTCAGTTGGTTCAGAGCATCGCCCTTACAAGGCGGGGGTCGTTGGTTCGAGTCCAACAGTTCCCACGAAAAAATCGGAATTGCTTGAGCAATCCCGATTTTTTAGTTTAGAGTTTAGGGTTTAGAGTTTAGGGTGTAGGGTTTAGAGTTAGCGGTTGACTACTGCTTTTCGAGTAACTAGCTTACCCTCCTCCGTCAAGCCTTGTAAGATGTACACGCCGTCACTCAATGCGTTGAGATCATTGTGCTTGAGGCATTGTCCGTTCATGGTGTAGATCTTCATGACTGTGACGATTTCTTCGTTGTCGTTCTCGGAGAGGCCTGTCACAAAGAGGTAAACGTAGTTCTCCCCGTCGGGGGTGAGGGCAAATTCGGACTCGCAGTTCTCATACACGGCGGTCAGCTGGTACTTGAACTGTCCTATGCCGGTCTCGTCGAAATAGCTGGTGGCGTTGGCATCCACTTCGATGATGACTTCATCCCTGTTTACGGTGCCGAAACGATAAAGGTTGTAATACAGGGGCAAGGTCTCAGGTGCAGTCCAGCTGAGTCTCACACCAAACAATTCTGCCTCCATGTCATAGATGTATTCGCCTTCAAAGTCCTCAGGCGGGTA
This sequence comes from Bacteroidales bacterium, assembly GCA_017651645.1. The sequence goes on along the minus strand of JAGCCO010000016.1, from coordinate 10,701 downwards.
GCAAGTGATGACGGGCGGCTCGATGGGGCCCATGGTGCCGTCGGGACCGATGTTTTGTCCGTAGACACTGCCGGTGGCTGAGTTGACCCAAGCTACGATGTTCTGTCCGAGATGGAAACCGGTGCTGTTGTCGCACATGTATCTGGCATAGCTGGTCGTACTCAACGGTCGGCTCCAAATCAGGTTGCCGTCCATGTCGAAGCCTTTGGCTTCTACGGTGGAGTTGTAGCCGCCTTTGTTGTAGATGACGGTGAAGCCGCTGCCGTCTTCGAAAGCGTCGACCAAGATGTCGGAATAGGAGTCACCGACATAATCGGCTACCAGGATGCCTTCGCCCCACACTTTTTCGCCAGTGGAGGTGATGCGGTTCATATAGATTCTGCTTTGTGACTGTGAATAGGCATCGGTCTGCTCGTAAGCGATGATAAGGTCGTGGCTCACAGGGTCAACTGTGCCGTATGCGCTAAGGTAATAGTTGTTTGGGTCAGCCTCGTGAACTGGAGTGCCGTTCAGGTCGCCGATGGTGTTGTTGCCGTATTCGTCGAAGTGAAAGACGTAGGTGTTGAAGGCGCTCATGATGCCGGCGTGCCACATGAAGGCATAGCCGCCGTTCTGCCCGTCGGGCACCACGTAGTGGCAGTAGCTGCCGCCCATGGTATAAGGCGCCATCAGCTGCACCTCGGGGCCAATCTGTGTGCCGTCAGGGGTGTAGCCGACCACCCAAATCTCCTTTTCATAATAATAAGTGTAAGCCCAATGGTTCTTCTCATAAACTACCAGCACGCTGTTGCCGATGGTGGGCACCATCAGGCCGAAGTCGTGGTTTTGGGTGCCGTCGCCAATTGTGATGAGCTGGCCCAAGCTGCCGTCGGGACTGATGTATTGCAGGTAGGAGTACTCATAGTCGGTGCCGAGTGCCCACGCGCCACCGTCATTGCCAGCCATCACTTCGGAGCGGTCGCCGCCGAGGCCATCAAAGAGCATGATGCCATTTTCACCCCAGGGGAAGGTGCCGTCAGCATTGATTCTCACGGCATAATGATGTGCGTCAGCGTCACGGAACACGCTCACCACGCCGCCATCGTTGGTGGCAGCCATGGCATAGCCAGGCGACCAAGTAGCCAAATTCGATACGTTGATAGGAATGCCTTCTTCACCCCATTGCGGGTTGCCTTCAAAGTCAACACATTGCAGAATGGGAGCCCAACCGTTGGAACGCATCTGCGACCATTGCACGTAAGTGTAGCCTGTAACGGGGTCGGTGGCGGTGTAAATCTCACCGGCATCAGTCGAACAGTTGGCGAGGAAGGTGTTTTGGGCCGGGTTGTCGGTCCATTGGGCTTGCAGCGTCACAAAAGAAGCCAAAGCCAAAATGAGAAGTAGATGTTTCTTCATAGTGATTCGATTTTTTTGTGGTTTGTTGCTGCAAAATTAGAAAAAATCGTTTCTTTGCAGCAAAAATTCTCGTTATGGACGAAAAATTCACCGCAGAAGAAAAAACCGCTGTCGCCAGTGTGCTATACAATCTTGCCGATGCCGATTTCCAGACCCACAAAACTGAGCAGGAATGCCTTGATGCCTGCTTGAAGGAGTTGGAGTTTGACACCAAGGGTTTCGTCCCCGTTTCGAAAAACGAATTGCAGAAACAAGCCTACGAGACTTTGAAACGGATGTCGAAAGAGAAGAAACGCACTTTCTCGCGCATGATGACGCGCCTCTCACGCTCCGACGACCATTTCGGTCCCCGTGAGCGGGCTTTTGTGATGGAAATCTTGAATATGTGCGAGGTGCCGTTTGTGCATAAATGAAAAAAGGCGACCGCGGTCGCCTTTTTTCATCTTATAGTTGGTTGTTATTTGATATTCGGTTCCTCCAGTCCGAGGTGCTTCTTGGCATCCACGCGCTTCAGGATGATACCGATGATCAAAGCGGCCACGCCGAGGCAGGCCAACATGACCAACGGCCAGGTGTAGTTGAGGGCCACCGGGTCATCGACGCCAGGATTGGTGTTCTCCAACACCTTACCGATGAGCAGCGGGAACAGCCACAGACCGATGTTCTGGATCCAGAAGATGAGGGCGTAGGCCGAACCGATAATCTTTTCGTCCACCAGTTTCGGCACACTCGGCCACAAGGCGGCAGGCACCAGTGAGAACGAGGCACCCAACACCAGGATGGTCACATAGGCCACAACGACACCACCGACAGCGTTACCCTTGAACATGGGCAGGATGAAGGCGAAGGTGAGGTGGCAGATGATGAGCAGCAACGAACCGATCATCAGCATGGAAGCGGCCTTACCCTTATTGTCGACATAGCTGCCGAGGATAGGCGTGATGGCCACGGCCAACAGCGGGAACACGGCGAAGATGGTCTCGGCAGTGCCACGCATGTAACCCATGTAGCAATAGACTATCAGGGCGACGACGGCAACGGCCATCAGACCGAACTTCATGCCTTTCTTCTTCGAGAAGTTGCTGGCAAACGAGCAGACGGCCACCACAAGCATGATGATGTATTGGATGATGGTGACGGTGTCGCCGGCCCAGAACGAACCAGCGGCGGGCTCAGTCAGCGTCAGGTTGCACTGCAGCATGTTGACAGCGTACTTCTGGAACGGGAAGATGGCGCTGTAATACAGCACGCAAAGCAAGGCGACCAGCCAGAAACCGAGACTCGACAGGATCTTGCCGATGTCGCTGACTTTGAACGGGTCGTCTTTCTCTTCGGCTTCGCCGGTCTGGGCATCGAGTTTCTTGTCCATGAAGAAGTATACCACGAACATGATGAGGGCGATGCAGAGGAGCACCACGCCGAAGGCCACGGAACGGCTCACGTTGATGCTGCCACCGAGTTTGGCGAAGTAGGGCGAGAAGATCATGCAGGTGGCCACACCCAGACGGGCCAAAGCCATCTCAGAACCCATGGCCAGAGCCGTCTCACGACCCTTGAACCACTTCACGATACCACGGCTCACCGTGATACCAGCCATCTCCGTGCCGCAGCCGAAAATCATGAAGCCGACGGCGGCTAACTTGGCGGAAGCAGGCATGCCTCTGTAGAAAGGCGAAACACCCAACTCGTCGAAGAGCGGGATGTAATTGAGGTTTTCAGTGAACCATCTTTCAGCACCACTGCCGTAGAACGACTCGCTGATGGCGTAGTACTTGATGAGACCGCCGATGAGCATCACAGCACCCGAAAGCACAGCCGTGAAACGCACACCCATCTTGTCGAGGATGATACCGGCGAAGATGAGGAAGAACACGAAGACGTTCAGGAAGGTCTCAGCGCCTTGCATGGTGCCGAAGGCGAGGCTGTCCCAGCCACGTTCGGTTTGCATCAGGTCCTTGATGGGGGACAGGATGTCCATGAAGATGTAGGCGCAAAACATGGCCAAGGCCAAGAGCAACAAGGCAATCCACCGCATGGTGGGGTTGTCTCTCAATGTGAGTTTTTCTGTCATAACGTTTTATTTAAGATTTAATATTCAAAGATTCAAAATTCAAAAAATGGGCTGTTAGCTTTTAGCTGTTAGCCATTAGCTCGTCAGCAACTAAGCTAACAGCTAAGGGCTAATAGCTAACAGCCAAATTTTATTCAGGGATTTGCACGACTTCCTTCTTGTAGCCATTCAGCACAGCCTTCGCCATGTTGGCCACATCGTCAGAGGTGATGGCGTTGATGATGTCGTTGTAGTTGGCCATCGGGTTGTAGCCGTCGCAGTCCAGCGTCTGGATGCAGTTCATCCAATAACGGTTGTTCTCCAGGTCTTCGGCGTGCTTCTTGATGAGGAACTCCTTCACCTTCTTGAGGTCTTCAGGACGCGGACCTTGGTTGGCCACATTCTGAAGCTCGGCTTTGGCGATGCCCATCAGCTTCTCATACATATCCTTGTTGGTGTTGAAGCCGATGAGGAACATGAAGCTTTCTTTCGGACGGTTGTTCAGGTTGCCGTTGACGCCCACACCATAGGTGCCGCCTTTGTCTTCACGGATCTTCTCGGTGTAGACGATATCCATCACGTCGCTCAAGGCCTGCATGACCAGTTGGTTCTTGCGGTTGAATTCCATGTCGCCGTTATAGACCATGTAGCAGGTGACCTTTGGGTTCTCCATGGCCTTGGTGTAGTGGCAGTTGACGTCCTTGTCGGTGATGGCAGGCACGTTGGTGGTCCACTTCTCGTCGTTTTTCTTGGTCTTCAGGGCACCGATGTATTGCTCAACCAAGGGTTCGAAGGTCTCAGGATCGATGTTACCCACGAAGGTGAACACAAAGTTGTTGGCATCCTTGAAACGGTCGGCATAGAGCTTCAGGGCTTTGGCATAGTCGATCTTGTCGTAGTCTTCGGCCTTCATGCGCTTGCGGAGCGGGTGGTTGTCGAACAGGGCGAAGATGAGGTTGTCGCTAAAGGCGACATCGGGGTTCGACTCGATATTGGCCAGCATGGCTTTGGTACGGGTGATGTAGGACTGGTAAGCTTCTTCGTCGCTACGAGGTGTCCCGAAAGCCAAATAGGTGAGTTGCATCATGGTCTCCAGGTCTTTAACGGAGCAGTTGCCAGTAACGCCTTCGGTGAAGGTGTTGACACTGCCGCTGACCCTGACCTTCTTGCCAGCCAAGACCTTAGGCAGGTCGATGGCGCTGAAGTTGCCTAAGCCGCCCAATCCGGCCAGCTCGTTGAGTTGCTGCAGGGTGTAGGGGTCGCTCTGGTCCATGACGGAATAACCGCCGAAGCTGTAGGCTGACATCAGGATCTCGTCGTCCTTGAAGGTGGTGGGTTTGTAGATGACCTTCACGCCGTTTTTCAAGGTGAGGATGGTGACGTCGAAGGTGTCGTCGTGTTTCTTGCTCTCGATGGCGCCTTTCACGGGCAGCGTGGCGATGAGGGGCTCGTTGCTGAGGGTCTCAGTGTAAGGTTCAACCTCGACTTCCTTGGCCTTGTTGAACAGGGCGAGGAGATCTTCCTTGGTGGGCAGCACTTCGCCTTCCTTCTCGGGACCGGTCAGCGTGATGACGATGTTGTCTTCACGGATGAGTTCCTCCTTGGCATATTCGTTGATGGCTTCCACGGGAATGGCTGGCAGCACTTGGCTGAGCAGCATGTACTCGTTTTCGATGCCCATCAGCGGCTCGTTGGTGAGGAAGTGGCTGAGGATGGGATAGAAGTAACGGCTGGTTTCCTGCTTGTCGCGTTCGTCGTATTGGTTCTCGATGCGTTTCATCAGGTCGGCCTTGGCGCGCTCAAACTCGGAGGCGGTGAAGCCGTATTGCTGCATACGCTTGTTCTCGGCCACCATGGCGTTGAGGGCCTCGTCGATGCCGTCCTTATCCTTGGCGACGGCGTAGGTCGTCCAAGCGTCCTTGGTATCGCTGATGAAGAAGGTGCCGTAGTAGCCGTAGCCGTAGATGAAGGGCGGGTTGGCCTTCTGGGTCAGCTCTTCCATGCGGTTGTTGTACATGGTGGAAACCAGTTCGTCGATGTAGCCTTTAACCCAGTATTGGACGTCGCCTCTTTCTTCAAACGGTACAATGTCATGTTTGTATGACACCATGATGTTGTAGTTGGTCTCTTCCACATCGGTGGCGATGCTCACGATAGGCTCTTTGTTGTCGGCCACGGGGAAGTAGACGCGCTCGGCGGGATCCACGGGAGCGGGGATGTCGGCGAACATTTCCTTCAGGCGGTTCTCGATTTGATTCACGTCGATGTCACCGATGATGATGATGCCCTGAAGGTCGGGACGATACCATTTGTGATAGTAGTCGCGGAGGAACTGATGGTCGAAATGGGCCACGACTTCCTCGGTGCCGATGATGGGCATGGGAACGCCGTAAGGGCTATTGGGGTAGATTTCGGGCAAAATCTTGTCGTAGATACGCGACTGTGCATCCAGTCCTTGACGCATCTCCTCCAAGATGACGCCACGCTCGCTCTCGATCTCGTCATCCTCGAGGGAGATGAAGCTCGACCAGTCGTGCAGGACGAGAAGGCAGGAATCCACCAGGCCGGGGTTGGTGGTGGGGACGTTGTTGAGCATATAGACGGTTTGCTCAAAGCTCGTCCAGGCATTCACGTTGGTGCCGAATTTCACGCCATTGCGCTCCATATAATCCAGCATGGCTTTCTTGGGGAAGTGCTCCAGACCGTTGAAGGCCATGTGTTCCAAGAAGTGGGCGAGACCGCGTTGGTTCTCTTCTTCAAGGATGGAACCGACCTTCTGCGCGATGTAGAAGTTGGCGCGTTGGGCGGGTTTCTCGTTGTGACGGATGTAGTAGGTCAATCCGTTCTCCAGTTTGCCTCTTCTGACGTTCTGGTCGAAGGGCACGGGCATGGCTTGCTGGGCGAACATTGTCGCGCTCATTGCAAGCACTGTCAAAAGGGTTAGTGTCAATTTTTTCATCGTACTTTAGATTATATTATTATTGTGAAATCTGACTTTCGTTTTTTGTTTTGTCTGCTTTTGGCTTCTGGCTTTTGGCTTCTGGCATGTTTGGCCGTTAGCTTTTAGCTGTTAGCCATTAGCTTTTGTGGCTCTAAGGCTAACAGCTAATTGCTAATAGCTAATTGCCAATTGCCAGTAGCCAGCAGCCAGCAGCATCTAATATAAATGTACCACAAACTTCTCCATAAAATACTCCTCTTTAAACCATTTGCTAATCGCCACTTGTTTGTGCTTCCAGTAGCGGTTCAACGCCTTAAACTCCTCGGTGAGGTCGCCACCTTTCAGATAAAGGATACCGCCAGCCTCAGCGTCGCCTCTGATTCTCAATTTGTTTCCGGCAAGGTTGGCGATTTCGGGCAAAGTCATCACCGCACGACCTGTAATCACATCGAACTTCTCCTTCACTTCTTCGGCGCGTTTTTGTTCTGCCACCACGTTTTCCAAGCCGATAGCCTCCTTCACGGCGTTTACCACCTTGATCTTCTTGCCTGTACCGTCGATGAGGTAAAACTCCGTTTGCGGGAACAGGATAGTCAAAGGAATACCGGGGAAACCGCCACCCGTGCCCAAGTCCATGACCTTCATGCCAGGCAGTAGTTCGAAGTATTTGGCGATAGCCAACGAATGCAGCACATGGTGCTCATAGAAGTGCTCCATGTCCTTGCGCGAGATGACATTGATTTTGCTGTTCCAGTCCAAATATAAGTCTTTCAGTTGGTTATACTGTTCCTTCTGCTTGTCGCTCAGCTCAGGGAAGTATTTGAAAAGGCTGGTTGTGTCCATAGATTCGCAAAAATTGGCTTCAAAGATACGGTTTTTTTCGGAGTTAGGGCGTTTTATTTTGGATTTATACGTTTTTTAGGGATTTTGCGTTGTTTTACTATGGCAGATGACTATGGCCTATGGCAATTATGGCTGTTAGCTGTTAGCCTTTAGCAATTAGCTCAAATACATGTTTGCTAAAAGCTATATGCTAACGACTAAAAGCTAAACAGCTTGTTGAAACAGCCATAGTCATTAGCCATTTGCCATAGTCATAGGCCATAGTCAGAAATCACAAATGAAATGAAAAAACTCGCCCTACTCCTGATTCTATTAACTCCGCTGAGCCTCCTCGCGCAGCGCATCACTCCCGAAGAATACATCCAGACTTACAAGGACATCGCCATCCGTGAGATGAAGACCCACAAGATCCCTGCTTCCATCACCTTGGCGCAGGGCTTGTTGGAGTCGGGTGCGGGTAACAGCTCGTTGGCGCGTAATGCGAAGAACCATTTCGGCATCAAATGCCACAAGGGCTGGGAAGGCGATACCTATTATATGGACGACGACGAGAAGAACGAGTGTTTCCGCAAATACGACAATGTTGAGGATTCTTTCCGCGACCATTCGGAGTTTCTTTGTGGTCGCACCCGCTATGCCGCTCTATTCGACTTGGAAATCACTGATTATGAGGGTTGGGCGAAAGGGTTGAAAGCGGCAGGTTATGCCACCAACCCGAAATATGCCCAGTTGCTCATCGACCGTATCAATCTCTATGATTTGACCCAATACGACCAAATCGCCCTTGGCCTGCTGGCTGAGGACGAGGTGGAGCCCATCGACCCGAAAGCGGACGAATACTTCGAACTGGCCTATTCGCCTGTAGACAAATCGGTATTTCCTTTGGCCGACATGACTCCTGAAGGCCGCTTTATCTACGAGAACAATAAGGTGCGTTTCGTCTTCGCTAAGGAAGGTGAGACACCCGAAAGCATGGCTAAAGCCTTTGGCATCAAGTTCAAGCGTTTCTGTCAATACAACTGCCTGAAGCATCCCGAAGAGGTGGTCTTCCACAGCGGCGATGTGGTGTATCTCTCGAAGCTGAGAAACAGCAACTGGAAGGCGAAGAAATACACCGTCCAGGAAGGGGAGACCCTGCGCGACGTGGCCTTACGCTTCGCCGTGAAGCCGGAGAAGCTCCTGAGGAAGAACGGCTTGAAGGAAGGCGCACGCATCAGCAAGGGGCAGGTGCTTTGGTTGAGGTAATTCTAATATCAAATTATTGATAATCAAAATTGTAGAGACGCATTCAATGCGTCTCTACAATGGATGATGCGATGCAGTGTTATGGTGCCGTCACACTAAACACCGCCCTGTCATTCACACCCACCGCCTTCACGAACACCGCCGTGCAGGGCGGAACGGGCGTGGTGGCGGGTATGGGCTCAGGGTCGATGCCCGTGCCGTCAGCGTCGAGCACGTAGTATTCTCTGTCTAAGTAGGCCGCGAAGGGGAAGGGGTTGCCCACCAGGTTCCAGCACCTCCGGTCATCGTCCGCATCATAGGTTAGCGGCACTTCGACGGGCTCAGTGGCCGCGATGTGTGTGCCGTTGAAGGTGAGGGTGACCGTGTCGGCGTTGGCGTAGAGGTAACCCTTGCCCGCTTCAAGATTGAAGGTGTCGGTCGCGTAGTTGCGCCATTCCAGGTCGTCCGACGGGTTAGGCACGAAGGCATAAAGGTCGTGGCTGCCGCTGAGCATGCCGGTGACATTCAAGGGGTTTGTTTCGCTGAAGGGCGAGGCGATGAGCACCCAGCCGCCGTTGCCTTGGCCAAAGCCTGCCACGGTGCGGGCAATCACATAAGGCCTCAGCGTCTTCCCGCCGATGGCCTCGATTTGCGCCTCGTTGAGCGTGCCGCTGATGACGACCGTCTCGCCGCTCTCTCCTATATAGCAGAACGCCTGCCCGCTCTTGACGCTGACGGTGGGCGTGCCCGAATAGGCGAAACTGCCAACGGTGATGCTGTCGTTGGTGTCGCTCCAGCCGAGGGTGACCGTGGGAGAAAAGATTTTGTTGGTGGTAACAGTGCCGCCGTTGATGGTGACATAGCCGGATGCATCGCCATTGTAAATGCCCGAGTCGTTGCCAGTGGCGTTAACGGTGCCGCCATTGATGGTCAAATTGTGGTCGGCGAAGATGCCGTAACTGGTGCCTGTAGCCGTGACGGTGCCGCCGTTGACGGTCATGTTAGAAGCAATAATGCCGTAGTTATTGTTGGAAATGGCGGTAAGGCTTCCCGTGCCTTCGCTTTGGCCGTAGAGGGTAAGACTGTCGCTAACCCAGAGGGCTGCGCCCGTGCCATCGCTGATGTTCATCGATGCGCCGTCGCAGAGGATGAGGTGGGCATTGTCAGAGGTGACGTTACGATTGTTAATGGTAATGCTGTCGCTCACCACATACCAACCATCGGGGAGGTCGCCGAAGTTGAGATTGTCGGTCACTACGGTGTAGGAGATACAGTATTGCTCCACGCCGTTCTCGTCGATGTAGGCGACGGGGGCATAGGGGAACAAGGTCTTGCCGCCGATGGCCTCGATTTGCTCCTCGTCGAGCGTGCCGCTGATGATGACCGGCTCACCGCTGTAATCGTCTATGTAATAGAACGCCTGCCCGCTCTTGACGCTGACGGTACCTTCGGACGCCTCGTAGCTGCTAACAAGAATGTGGTCGTTGGCGTTCGCCCAACCAAGAATGAGATCAAACTGGGCATGAATGCCATTGTATATACCAGTAGCGTTGACGGTGCCGCCGTTGATGGTCACATTGCCATTTACATAGATGCCATCTCCTCCGGTACCAGTGGCAGTGGCATTGACGGTGCCGCCGTTGATGATTATATTGCCATCGTTGTAGATGGCCTCCCCACTTCCAGTGTTATTGGCGTTGACGATGCCGCCGTTGATGATTACATTGCCCCAGATGCATTGTTGTTTACTCGTGGCATTGACGGTGCCGCCGTTGAGGGTGAAACTTGCATGAATGGCTTGATCATTTGAATCGCTGACTACGACATTGCCGCTGTGCTGAGTGTAGGTACTCAGGTCGATGGCTTCTTTACTTTCAACATTGTTAGTGACATAGAGGGTACCTGCCGTTTCGGAGTCAAGCGTCTGGCCGTAGACAGTCAGGGTGTAGTTCCAGGCCCCAATAATCGAGTTGCCGCTGTCGGGGTTGACGGTCATCGTCTTGCCGTCGCAGAGGATGAGGGTCACGTCGCCGTTGAGGGTGAGGGTGTGGTCGTAGGCGAGGTCGCTGTCCGCTACATACCAGCCCGCATCGAGTGTTGTTTCGTCGCCCGTGAGCACGGTAAAGTCTGTGCAAATGTGCATCTCGCCTTCCCCGTCCATATAGTTGACGAAATGGGGCCGCAGGGTCTTGCCACCAATGGCATCGATCTGGTCCTCGTCGAGCGTGCCGCTGACGATGACATTCTC
>JAGCCO010000185.1 GCA_017651645.1 Bacteroidales bacterium | reverse complement strand
CCACATCAAACTATCGATGTTCTCCAGCATCAGTGAGGCCACTCCCTCTCCTCCAGGAGAGGGCCGGGGTGAGGTCGTGTGAGGCTTACACCCAACCACAAGCACCATCAAAACAATGATATGCCAAAGTCTTATTTTCATGCCCGCAAAAATACTCAAAATCCATCAAATTCAATCAAAATCTTTCCCCTCTTCCCCCTTTTAAGGGGGTGGCAATCCCCCTTTGTAAAGGGGGCCAAGGGGATTCCTTCGTCAGCACGTTAGCACGATAGTACGAAATGCAAAGCATTCAACGAAGTTAATAACGAAAACCGCAAGTCAATCTTTTATCTAAACATCTCATCCGTAAGGATAAGCGTATAAGTCCTAACGCCATCATACCCTTCATCATCAGGACTGCATGTCCATGCCTCTCGCGTGAAGAAATACCGCTGCGCATTGCTGGCATTCTCGTCATGGCGATAAGTAATGGTGGCTGCACCATCAGAACTGCGCGTAAACCTCACGCTGTCATATTCAGTCGACAAATAAGTGAAAGCATCTTCCGTTGAAACACTTCCCACCCCAGTATAATGGTAAATTGGAAGCTCTTCATATTGCCCGTCTTGTTCATTTTGTGGTGTCGGGTAAAACACTGCAAAATGATCCCTGACAAGTTCTCCCAAACTCCAAGCTTCAAAAGTGACGGTGTCAACTGAAGAAGTTGGGGTGCAGGTGGCTATAAAACCAACTGGCACCTTGGGAGTGCATGAGGTCATGAAAGACACCGTAAAAGTCATTGCCGCCAAAAACACCAGCAGCGTTCCGAATCTGAATTTTCTGTTGTTCATAATAACTTTAATTTTAGGTATTAATAATTTGTTTTGAAATTCATGATGCAAAAGTATAGCAAAAAATCGCTGTTTTTTCAAGATACGGTGCCTTTACAAACTTTTGTAAAACCACCCGTCTGATTTATAGTCTGTTATTCTTTCGTTTTACAACATTTAATCCTCCTCATTTATCGCTCTCCCACCTGCTCATCCCGCCATGCAGCATCTCCCATAGCTCCATCCGATCATAATACTCCTTGAGCGAGTCCATCCCCCTCTCAGAGGGGGTGGCCGCAGGCCGGGGGAGTATTCCTCCCTCTCCTCCAGGAGAGGGTCGGGGTGAGGTACACCCCACCATCACCCCTACCACCACAATAATCATATATATCCTTCTTACTTTCATTTCTTATTAGTCTTATCAGTCCTATAAGTCTCACTTCGTCGTAAACACACATAACGAAACTGACCAACTCTCAACTAAAAACTCTAAACTCCCCACAACCCTCAACTCCCTTATCCCGCTCCCCCCTTGTCGCCCATAAGGAAGCCCGGGCTATCGATGGCTTTGGTAAGGCTTGGGATTGCTATGTTACTCCACTATTTTCTCCCAAACAACATTGTGCTCCTGTACAGCTTCCCATTTAGTCACAGAGAAGTTGTGGTAATACTGGTGACCGTCTTTTAGACTTTGGAAGTTCAATCTGTAAGTATAGTCTTTGTCAGGCTTGAATTCAACCTCGTAATGACCAAGCTCATCGGTGTATATGGTTTCACCTAGAGGAAAGTTAGGACCCATGAAGGTGTTTGAATACAACGAAACATGAACATCTTCAAAGGGCTGTCCGTCATCGTAAGTCACGTAACCACTGACGGTAATTTTTTCAGGTAACACCTTCTCCTTATTGCACGAGTTGAAGGTCAGCATGCTTGCCGCTATCAGCAGCATCAGCATTAGTCTAATTGTCTTTTTCATTGCTATTTGTTTTAATTGGTTTTTCATAGGTTTATTATTACTTTTTATCTGTTCTTCAACGCTCAATTACACCATCGTTAGCACGTTAGCACGTATAACGATAGAACGAAAAAAACAACTACCTAACCATCACCTTCTCCAAGAAGTCCCTTCCCTCAACATCCTTAATCCTCACCAAATAAACCCCTTCCGCAAAACCAGCCACACTGATTTCATTTGAGTTCCGCACCGTCTTCACCAACTGCCCAAGGGTGTTGTAAACCTGCACTTCGGCAGCCTCAATGCCATTTATCGTCACCTTTTCTTTGGCAGGATTGGGATAGGCCAAAGCCTTTATCGCTTCTTGTGGCAATTCCTCTACACTACAAGGAATGGGATTGAAATCCTCGCGCCGCATCTTGATGAGTTTGCCGTAACTATAATCTCCAAGATAATATGTTCCATGAACAATACCTATTAAGCAACTCCCATCTGACATAGGCAGAACAAAATTGCATGATGATATGTATTCGGGTCCATCAAACTCTTTTCGGCCTAATACCTCAAAGTCTGTATCATATAGACTGATGCTTGGATGGTTTTCACCACCTGCTGGTTGCTTGTAATACCATGATCCTCCATAGATAGTGGTATCATTCACATATGCCATGCATTGATTGGGTGCCTGAACGGAAGTATCTTGCACATGGTAAACCCTATCCCAGTGCTCAAAGGTTCCATCAAGGCTAACTTCAGCCATGCCAACAGACCAATTATCATAATTACCATAAGGCCAAACCGTACCCATCACAAGCAATTTGCCATCCGAAAGCCAGTGGTCCGAAAAGGCATTGTTAAAGAGTTCATGCACAACAGGTATCATTTGGAAACCATTCACATAATAGAAATCGTAGTCATATCTCAAAAGTGAACAACTACCATTTATTCCGCCGTCACATAACACAATAAAACCTTCGTCAGTTGGATTTTGCATTATTTGGTGGCATTCGTATCCCGTTATCGTTGCTTCGGGTTGGGGCGATGTTGCTTGGACAAAACGGCACGATAAAGTGTCCGCGTTCACGTCAAAACGATAGAAGTAAGGCTTTCTTCTTACACCATAAACATCTTGATACTGAAAACCACCCGAAGCCACAATCGTCCCGTCGTCATCAAGCATAAGCCGTCCTTCTCCCATAGTGAGTGCAAACTCAGGCTTCTCATAACTTTTCACATTGATAATGTTGAAATTCGAGTCAAGAATCATAAAAATGACATCTTCTCCGATTCCAAAAACATCCGCTTGAACTATTGCTGCAGCAAAATAATTCCCGTTATTCAGTTGCACGATATGGGTAAATCCCACATTCCCTTCAATGGTGTCGAAAACCCGAGAATTACATTCACCGTCAACGGAAACACTCATAATTGCAGGATAATAATGGTTTTTGTCAGGTCCACTAACCCCCACAAGTACATTTTCACCATTGCTATTGACAATGCCAGGTCGCATAATCGTGTAACTGGTGGCATCGCCATAGTCAATTTCCCATTGTTGTCCGTAACCTGTCGCCGCCATCACCATCAGGCAGCAGACAATCATGAATTTCTTTGTCGTTTTCATTTCGCTTACTTTATTTGAAATTGAAATTTTCGGCAAAAGTATAGCAACCCGCCACGCGCGTCAAGAAAAACAATGTATGGATTTGTATGGATTTTCAACTATCGTACCGATAATCAGATAGATGCAGAACCGTTGGCAAAGCTCACGAGAGCAACCGAAAGAGGCTCTTCCGTGCCAAAAATAGTTT
>JAGCCO010000184.1 GCA_017651645.1 Bacteroidales bacterium | reverse complement strand
CTTCGGGCTGCCGGTTATTCAGTTAAGTAAGCGCGTATTGGCGTGTATGGGGTCGTTCGCTTTTGTATCTAATTGGTATTATGTTTGATGGGGGTATGTAAAACAATTCAGGACCCCCATCTCGGATGAAAAAGTTTCTTGCAGCGCTAATCATCGTTGGTTGTTTCTGTTTTTGCAACAGGAAGGAAACCCTTGAACCGGATCACGTGGTTGATCATGTGGTCGTCATCTTGGATAATTGCCCCAATCAAATCAGCACCTCCCGCTTTTCCAGCCATCTCTCCCAGGTCGGATATGCGACCATCTCCTATATAGACAGCACAGGCGCCCTATTTCAGTATAATCCTAGGGCTCTTGGGAAAGACACACTGATAATCCCCACTTTCCATGGGTACGCCGAGATCAGGCATCTGTACCAGGCCATTGAATTCGATACGTATCTCCTGAAAGCGGGAGATACCGTCCTGGTGAGCTATGATAAAGAGCAGAGGCCGGTGCTTACCAGTTCCGTATACGGAGGTTTGACGGATATATACAACTTTCCGTACTTTTCCCCACATGCCATCCAGAGTAGGGGGTATCATATCGAAACGGTCCTGACGGAACAGCATTTCACCAATCCTTTCCGGTATTTCAACGATGAGGCTTATCGAAGAAAGTTTCCCACGTTGCAGGGATATTTCAAAGCGAGATTCGTGGATCTGGATTCCCTGTCGCGCGTATATGATGGTTACTTGAGGACTTTTGTCCAAACCGTTGACTCTCTGGAACGCTGCCAGGTCATCGACGGGTATTATGCGGATTATCTGCGGAATCGATTTGTCCCCGCCCATCGGCCCTCGACGGAAGAGATCATCCAGTCCGACAGTCTTCTCCATTTCATTTCCAACTATGTCCGGGCGCAGGATTACTGCCGGGGCGAGAAGCCGACCGATGCCTTTGACCGGGTGGCAGAAGATACCCTTGTCACAGAATTGGCTCGAAAAGGCATCTTGAAACGGCAATTGAACGAGATCGTCAGTGGAGAGGGAGGATGGCATCCCTATTCGAAGGTCGTGGTGGACCGATACGTTTCGCGGTATATCAATCTGACGGGGGATTCCCTTTATCTGCAGAAAGTGAACGCCGTTCCCGTCTCTGTCTCTTCTTCAAGCTACAATCTCCCGCTGGAGGACAGGAATGGGCAGGCCACGACCCTCGAAAACATCTTGGACCAGAACAAAGGAAAGGTTGTTTATGTCGATTTCTGGGCTTCCTGGTGCGCACCTTGCCGGGCCGAGATGCCCCACTCATCGGCCCTGCAGAAACATTTCTCCGGCAAAGACATCACCTTCCTCTTCCTGTCGACCGATACGGACCGGAACGCATGGCTGAACGCGTTGAGAGAGGAATCCGGGACCATGACCGATTCCTACAGGATCCTCGATCCTGACGCCCCATTCCTCAAGGAATTGCAATTGCGTTCCATTCCGCGCTATCTGATTATCGATGCGTCCGGTCATCTCGTTGATGTGAATGCGGAGCGACCTTCCTCCAAGGGCATCGTAAAAAGCCTTGCTGCTTTCATCAGCAAGGGTACGTGAAATAGCCTTTTCTCAGGAATCCGAATCTCGAATCACCGTAGAATCCGTTTTTTTGTTCAGATTAATCGGCAATGGGCGATTCGCGTCATCTGCTGAAAAGACAGGTTTCCTTCCGATTGACCGGAATTATCTGTATCTTTGTTTCGAGCAACTACGATCTGCAGCATTCTGATAACCTAATACGAAATGATGAAACTGATCCATTCTTTATCTCTCACGGGCTTTCTGCTTCTGGCTTTGTCTTGCGGAAACAGGGCTGTCGAACCTTCCAATGACATGTTTGTTGACAAAGTGGCCTCAGCGATGTCTGGCGACGGAAATGTCGGGTGGAGCGATTTTCAGTGGACCCGCGAACCGGGCAGCTATACGATGATCGGTGATACCCTGTCCATCACCACGTCCCCCCATACGGATCTTTGGCAGCGCACCTATTACCATTTCCGGAATGATAACGCCCCTGTTCTCCAGATTCAGACACGCGAGCAGTACTTCAGCTTTGTCGTGAAGACCGATTTCACCCAGAGCCATCAGCGCTTCGACCAATGCGGTGTCGTGATGTACCTGGACAGCGACAACTGGCTCAAGGGCTCTGTGGAATTCGAGAATGAAGAATTCCAGCACCTGGGCAGCGTGGCCACCAATAACGGCTATTCTGACTGGGCAACCACGGCCATTTCCGCCGATGTCAAGACCATGTGGTACCGTTTTTCCCGCCGGGCCGACGATTATTGCATCGAGTGCTCCGCCGACGGGATCCACTTCAGCCAGATGCGCATTTGCCACATGTATGCCGCGGCCGATGTCATCCGCTTCGGCGTGTATGCCTGTTCGCCGGAGGAATCTTCCTTCACCGCTGTTTTCACGGACATGCAGGTGACCGAGTGTATGTGGAAAGCCCACGACGGACAGCAGCCTGACGAGGAATAACGAGCCGAGTCGCTTTGGCTTTCCTGTTTTGAGAAGGCAACGGGACGATGCAAGCATCAGCCTTCATCGAACGTAATGCTTTCGATTCGCAGGCGCACGGTTCCGGAGGGGACCTGGGCCTCGGCGATCTCGCCGACCTTCTTGCCCATCAGGGCGGCGCCGATTGGGGATTTCAGCGAAATTTTGCCTGCCTCAAGGTCCATCTCGTGGGGACTGACGATCTCGAATTGCATGCGGGTATGGGTCGAGAGGTTCGTGAATTCGACCCGGCTCAGCAGGCAGACCCTGTCTTTGGGGAGGATGTCGGGGTCAAGCACGCGGGAATGCTCGAGTACCTTCTGCAGGAAACGGATACGACTGATGGTCCTCGCTTGGATGCGCCTTGCTTCCCGGTAACCCGCATTCTCGCTCAGGTCTCCCTGGGCACGCGTCTCCGCGAGGTCTTCCTTGACCTTGGGGTAAACCACGTTGATAAGGTGCTTCAACTCGGTTGCAATCTCGTCGTATCGTTGCTTGGACAGGTATTCCATGGCCCAAATTTAGTCATTTTTCGGCGAATGTGACCGAAAAACATTACCTTTGAAACTCCGATTTATTGGTAAGTTTCAATCACGACCTCCCGTAAGCTATGACAGCGGAACGAAACGAGCGCTCAGTATTTGCTTTGATAGACAAACATAGAATGCATGTCTATGAAACAGGTGTCGAGGGCGGGACAACGCTTGTATTCATGTCCGGCTCCGGCACCGTTTCTCCCGTGCTCGATTTTAAAATCCTTTATGAAAAGCTGAGTGGCAGCTACAGGATCATCGTCCTGGAGAAATTTGGATATGGGGAATCCGACTTGCATGAAGTATCGTGTGATATAGATACATTGGTGTCCATCCAAAGGCGGGCGCTGTTGGATTCCGGCCGGAAAGGCCCCTATATTCTGGTGCCGCATTCGATGTCCGGCTTGGAGGCTATCCGGTGGAAACAGCTTTATCCGGAAGAGGTCAAAGCCATCATAGGACTGGATATGGCGACTCCTCAAACCTACAGAGAATGGAGCCCTGATATGATCTCCCGGCGCATCAGGTTGATGAAGAGGATGCGTAAATGTCTTGATTACGGATTATTGTCCTGGTTCCCGTTGAACACCCGCGGCCTGACAAAAGAAGAAATCCGCCGGCAGCACCAGCTTTGGAAAAGAAATGCCTTTAACAAGTGTTACATTAATGAGGCGGAAGCGGTGATCGGGAATGCGGATGCCGTCGAATCTGCCGGTGCCATTGACTGCCCGATCCTGATGTTTGTTTCCAACGGGAAAGAAGTCTCTTCAAACTGGAAATCCAACTGTCAGAAGTTTGCCCTGCAGATGCATGCCGAAACGGTTTATCTCGATTGCGGACATTATGTCCATCATTACAAAAGCGAAACCATCAGTCGGCATATGGAAAGATTCCTCATGGAGATCAGCTCCTGTTAGAAGTCCCTATTATTGTTGTCCTGAAAGGGAGCCATTGACAATTATCGAACCCATTTTGACGATTATAAGAAATGGCAAGAGTAGTTACCGTTACCTGGGGACGTCATTATGAGTGGATTATCTGAAGAAGCGGTTTGAATTGCAACCGGGTTGCATTTGTAAAGAATTACTTTTGCAACTTGACAGTAATTCTATTAACGGAAACCATGTCCCGGAAGGAAACCATCACCGCCATCATTCTGCTTACCATCTTGGGTACAAGCATGCATTTCGTGCACCACGTACCGTTCTTCAATCATTTCCTGGGCTACATCTTTCCCGTTGTGGAAAGCGTGATGGCGCACATGAAGATGGTTTTCTATCCGATGTTGGCGCTCAGCCTATATCTGGTGCTCAGCCGTCACGATATCCGGGAATTCGGCGCACCCATCCTGGCCGGACTGACCGTGGTGCCTGCTATCGTCGGCGCTTTCTTCTCCTATTGGATTTTCGTCCATCATGAGTTGATGTTCCTGGACATCATCATCTACTTGGCGGCCATGGTCGGCGCCGTCCTGCTGGCCAGGCGTTGGAGACGAAGCAGCCTGGTCCGCAAGTATTGGCCGCTCTGGATTATCCTGGTCGTCGTGCAGCTTTTTTTGACAGGCTATCTGACGTACAACCATCCCAACTGGCTTGTCTTTGCCGATTTGGGGTAGAAGGG
>JAGCCO010000183.1 GCA_017651645.1 Bacteroidales bacterium | reverse complement strand
GTGCCGCCACCATACTTCTGACTCATCTTGCCCGCTGCGCCGAAGGCTGTGGTCCTGCCGGTGATGGCGTTCTCGACCGTGTGCCAGATTCCTATTATGGTGGTATTACAGTCTCTTGCAATGGCACGGACCTTCTTCATGACTGCCTCTGCTCCCTTGTTCTGGTAGTTGTCTTCAAACAATCCCGCATACCCGTCAATGAAGACGACTGCCGGATGGAGTTCGCGAACCGACTTCTCGATGTTCCGGACGGTTTCCTCAGCAGACATGCCATCAGCTGACGCGATATACAGATTGGGGCAATGTGCATTGTAGGGCTGGTGAGCCATCAGATGAGCCGTACGACAGGTGTCCTGTGCATCGGAGCAGCTCTGCTCGGTATCAATGCAAAGAATAACAGAATTTGGGGGGAGCAGGCTCCTGATCTGGAATTCCGGAGATTCGCCATAGATCAGGGCATGCAGCAAAACCGATATAAGATGGCTCTTTCCGCTCTTCTCCTCGCCCATGATCACATAGTAGTTCTGAGCTTCAAAGAGCGGAGTCCCCTGGATTGTCAAAGGTGTAAAGGGGCGAGGCAGGTCGGTATCTGTGCCGAAGTACTTGAAACCTTCGGTCTGGTCGAGTGAAGACCTCAGGCCATTGAGGATATCGAGACATCGAAAGACTTCTTCATCATTGTGCGCCAGGAATCCGTCATTCATGGAAATCAGGCATTCATGGCTCTTGTGGATGAAGTGCTCCTTCCGAAGATTCTCTGCCACCAATCCGACATTATAGTCAGAAAAATCAACAATCCCTTTCCCTGCATTCAATTCCATAATCGAATGAAGGACAGTCTGCTCTTGATCTGGCAGTTCAGCGATGAGGGAGCTGACGGTTACCGGCAGCCTTGAATCAACCAGATACCTTATTTGGTTGAAGATTCGCCGGTTGGCCCCTTCAAACCAATCTTCGGAACAGCGTGAAACCATTCCGGGATTCACCAGCAACATGGCAAGCAGATGTCGCTGCATAATCGTCGTGCCAGGCAGCACATGGGAATCCAAAGTCATCTTCATCTGACACTTGCAGCCTTCATGGTCATCAGATACGACGAAGGGGAGCCCGATGGTGCGGGCACCCTTCGTCTCTGCATGGCGGGCTCGGTCCTGTTTGTCAATAGACATGTCCTTCGGCATTAAAGTCCCTTGAAGCGAGCGACGACCTCGCTCTTCTTGTACATTACGCGATGACCGGACTTGTGCCCGACGAGATAGCCCTTCTGTCCCCATCTGATGATGGTGGTCTCACTGATGCCAAGGATTTCCAGCGCCTCCTTTCGAGTGATGTATTCGTCATCACAGCAGGAGGCAGCAGGAGCCTTGCCCTTGAGACCGGAAAGGATGGATTCAACGATGAACTCGGACATCTTGGAGAATACTCCCTGCAGATCAGCAACGGTAAAAATGAATGCCTGGCTGGCGTTCGGAATCAATTGGTCTTCTGACATTCCTTCTTAGGATTAAAGTTTAGGTTAAAAATGTTAATCACTCATCTCTTCTGCGCATCTGAGATATATTCGGAACCATGGCTCAGCAGCCGGC
>JAGCCO010000182.1 GCA_017651645.1 Bacteroidales bacterium | reverse complement strand
TTGAATTCGCTTACGTGGTTCCCCCATCCGGCTCTTCAGGATGGATAAGTGTTGCCTCTTGTAATCCATATTTCATAATCTGTTTTACAAATTTATAAAATATATTTTACAAAATTGCAGATGTTAAGTGATTTCAGGAGTAACAGTTGGTTGGAAAGAAGAGGAATAGTTGGGCCATACATTGTCCTGCCAATACCAGATGCTCTAACAGGTCCAGTCATTGGGCCTAGCCCGTCATGCTTTGTTGTACTTGTAAGTCGGGGCGATCACCGTGTCTGAAGTGACGGAGCGGATGCAGCGGTGCTTTGGACGATAAGATCGGCCTTCGAGACGGAGTAGACACCGCTTTCGGCGTAAATGAGCAGATGGTCGTGATATTGCTGCAGGTCGGTCACTCTGTCGGATTCCCTCGTTGACTCGATCTCATGCGACTCATACCATGAGCGTCCGCCATCGGTGGAACACATTATTTTTATGCAAGCATTCTTCTTCTGACCATGCAGCCCCAGACATCCCGCCATGTACACAGTGTCAGGATGCTCATCGTCAAAGGCCGTGAAATACCAGTAGGCGGAGCGTGCCTCGTCACCCCAGTAATTCTGGCAATCCCATGTCTGTCCATTGTCGTCTGTAAGGAACACACAGCCCTCGCCGCCGGCTATCCAGTGGTCGGGATTGGTAGGATGGAACGCAATTTGGTGAATGCAGTTGTCGCCGGGGAAGCCGAGTGAATTGCCGTGATCATTCCAGGTCTGGCCACCGTCGTAGGTGATGTTGATGTGTCCTTGGAAAATCAAATCTTCTCCGCTATTATAGATGATATTCGGCCTTGCAGGATGAAAACCAATGAAATATGCTGCCGGGTTGCCATACACATATTTGGTCAGTTGTTCCCATGTCTGTCCGTAGTCAATGGAGCGGAATACGCCCTTGTAGAGAGAAGCGACAAGCAACGTATTCGGGTCTGTAGGATGCTGTACGAGACTTACCAGTAGTTCATGCTTTTCATCTCGGAAGATGTCGGGAGTCACGTCCTCGTATGTCTGTCCGTCATCGTGCGACAGTAGCAGGAAACTGTTGCCTTCATTGTTGTAGCGCAAAGCCAGAATGTCGCTGCCACGGCGAGTGTAGTCGTGTAAGGGTATGCCATTGAAACCCACTTGCTCCCACATGCCGTTATCTTCGGTTAGTTTTTTGGCGTAGAGGCCCTGGCTGGTACATATGTAGAGTGTGTCGCCCTCGACGTGCATTCGAGGTCGAGATACATACCTCTGCCGTTCGTCTCCGCTGGAACCAGGGTCGGGGGAGGGTGACGAATGCGTCGAATCGGTCGTAAACGGATTCTCCTTCTCATCACTGATGCAAGAGGCGAAGGATAAAGCTGCAAGCATCAAAAAGGCAATTCTCCAGAATTTCATCGTATTCTTTTTGATAATTGTTGTTAATCCTTTTGAGATTGCGAAATCTGATAGCAAAGATACAACATAATCCTGATACAGCATTAGCATTGGTTTATGCAATATGATTATTCATCAAGAGAAGAGAC
>JAGCCO010000181.1 GCA_017651645.1 Bacteroidales bacterium | reverse complement strand
TTGCGTTTCCCTAAAAAAGGTTGACTCGGATTGTCTTATTCCTGATAGAAGTTGACTCTGGTTATTCTTATTACTGCTATAAGTTGACTGGTGGTTGGTTTGATTCGTATGCAACCAGAGTTGGTTGCAAAGGTAATGGGTTTTCCGGGTTCTCCAAACACTGGTTTCTTTTAATGGCTCTCTCCCGATAACTGATCCACCATTTCTTTATCTCTCCCTCACACAAGGCAGCCTGTGCCGGAGTCATCATATTTATGCTCATATGAGGCCTCTTGTTGTTGTAGAAGTCCACAGCCTTGGCTACAGCCTCTCTGACTTGGTTGACGCTGGTGAATCGCACACCTCTAAGGAACTCGTTCTTGATGGTGTTGTTTATTCGCTCCGCCTGAGGGTTCTCTGTGGGTTCTCCTGTCTCGGTCATGCTTATTCGGATATTGTTGTCTTTAAGCAGTTTTACGTACTCCGAGCTGACGTACTGACAGCCTCTATCAGAGTGATGTATCAGGTCTGTGGCTTTCTCTCCATTGAGACGATTCAGAGCCATCTTGAGAGCGTTTAAAGGATGTTTCAGCCCCAGCGTAGGACCTACGTCCCAGCCTACTATCTCCTTTGTAAATGCGTCCATGATAAGAGACAGATAACAGAATTTGTAATGATCGGCACTCTTCCACATTGTGATATAAGTGATATCACTTACCCACAGCTGGTTGGGCCTGGTGGGTATGAGATCCTTTATGATGTTTGGATATGTGGGGAGTCCGTGCCTGGAATCGGTGGTGCGGGGCCTGCGTATCTTATGGCGCACTTTCAGGTTGTATCGGTCTATAAGACTTAAGAACCAGTCGCGGCCTATCGGATCGTTGCCGTCAAAATCATCTCGGTACATGTACCATATTTTCTCTCCGCCTATACCCGAGTCTTCCTTGCGTACGGACATGACGTAATCCAACGCTAATGACTCACGCATGGCGCAAGCCACATCCCTGGATTCATCATGCTTGTAATATGCCTGCTTGGTTACGCCAAACAGCGCGCATAGAGACTTGACCTCATAGCGTCTGGGGTCTTTTGCGTGCAGGTTGTCTACTGTTTGGCGCCAGCTTTTTTTCGGATACGGATGTTGAACTGAGATTCGGCGACATTGATCATTTCATCATAGGCTTCCGCCTTGATCTCGGCCTTGGTCAGTTCACGGCGCAGGCGCTTGACTTCTGCCTGCAATGACTCAATATCGTCGGGCATGGGTTCGGCGTCGTCCGGCTGCGCTAAGGAATCAGGAGTTTCGATTTCTTTCTTCTCCATAACACATGATTCTTGATCATATGCCGCAAAGGTAGAAATCCATCTCCAGATTGTTGACCTGTCCAGTGGAATAATCTTTGAGATTTGCCACATCGACAGGTGTTCTTTTGTGTAAAGATCAATAACCTTCTTGTAATACTGATCTTTCAAAACAGTTCGATTACTCTTCATTGTTAACTCGGTTTTGCGAGTCAACTTTTTTTAGGGAAAGACA
>JAGCCO010000180.1 GCA_017651645.1 Bacteroidales bacterium | reverse complement strand
TCCTCCCGTCCGCTATCTTTACGGCGGGAACCAGAAGGATAACGGATTCCAGATGTGGGTCTGGATCTACGAGGATGAGAAGATTCCCGCGCTGGTCCTTACGGGCATGTGCCGATACATTGACGACGCTTATGTCGACACCGACGAAGCGCATCTGACCTGCCGCTTCACGGAAGACGGTTTCACCCTCTCCGACCCCATCACCGGGGAGGTCATGTATACCGCAACGAACGTGGACAAAGCCGGTTTCCCTTCAGGGTATCATGTCCATGTCACCTGGACCCGTTCTCCCGGCGCCACCTGGGATGCCCTCGCGGAAGAAAAGGGCTGGCGGCAGGAAATGAGTCTCCAAATGCAGATCTTCGAAGGAGACGATATTATCGATTGACCGACCTCTCTTTACCGCCGATTTGTCAACCTTCTACTGCCATACCCTCGAAGAAGCGGCCGACGGGGATTTGCTGTATTTCGTGACGGGAAGGTGGTAGCGCAATAAACAGCGATGGGACGGCAGGAGGTCGTCCTGGACTCAAAACAGTATCGCCGCCTGGAAATAGATATCCTCAAAGAACTTCCGTCCCTTATCCCCCGTATCCTTGAAATTATTCCAGAATTGTCTGACCACTTCGTTTTCGACCTGGTAGTCTATGAAATCAAAGGCTGAGGTATTGTACTGTACACTGAGTTGAAAGTGATTGAGGATCTCGACGCCTATGCCTGCGCCACCACCAAGGAGAAACGGTTTGATTCCCGAATCCTTGAAAGAAGCAGCCTCGTAGCCAATGCTTTTGGTATTGTTTATGTTCGCGCTGAAACTCCCTTTCACCGGCCCGAGACCGATGCCTATAAAGGGAGAAACGAAAAGATAAGGACGAATGCCCCCGAAATCCTTTCCCCACTGGACATGCACGGGAAATTCAAGGAAAGGAGCCGTCACAAAAGCTGCCGAGCCGGTGTTGATTCTGGTGTAGAATTCGGTATAACGCTTGTCAAAAAAGAGTTCAGGTTGTAACGAGAAACCATATTTCAAAGGAATCCGGACACCTGTCCCGAATTGGTATATCCCCTCGAGCTCGGATCGGGCTGCAAAGCCGGCGAACACCAGAAAACGGGGATGATCTGTCGCCTCCAAGCCCTCCTGAGCCTTCAGCGTGATACTTGCCACCAGGCAGATAATCAAAAGGATGACTTTTCTCATGGGCGATTTCTATTATGTGGCACAACAATCCTGAAGCAAAGATATGTTTTTTTTTCATTCCGACATTTGGCCAAAAAACATTCCGGCACTTGGCCGATTATCATTTCGAGACCTTTCATCTCCCTGGTTGTTTCGGAAATGTTTCGGAAACTTGCGTCAATAAAAAACGCAATTATTTGATTATAAACTAAATAATTCAATCAAAAAGTAGTTCTGCTTTAGGGAGGGACTCGGCGGAGGTGACGTTTTCAAGGGTTTTTGTTACTTGAGGGATGCTCTGCCAAAACGATTCCTGGCAATTTCTTTGAAATATTGCCAAATTCGATTATCTTTGTCCCAACACAAAGATATGGAGTACAAATGCATCATAACACCCAGGATGAGGGCCGTGGCAGATATGTTGACGGAGGCTTTTGTGGGCATGGACCATTGCATCACGGATGCCGGCAGGAATCTGATTGTGGAGGTTCCCAAAGGCATGTGCGATGCTGTTAGGACCGCCCTGAAGCAGCGCTTCCAGGATGTCGCGCTAATTCGTAACGCCTACTCGATGATGGAGGATCTGCACGACTTCATCTTGGTGAAGCCTCTCATTTCCGAATCTCCGGTTTTTGAGAATGATGGGGTGTTGATACCGAATCTGGAAAAGCGCCTGGTGGACTATGACGC
>JAGCCO010000071.1 GCA_017651645.1 Bacteroidales bacterium | reverse complement strand
TCTTCTTTGAATCTGGAATCAGCGCAATGGGTGCGTAGGGATTACCCCGTATAATACTTACTCCAATTTCCGGATTCATGTCGCAAGTCAGTGTAAACGAACCATCAATTACGGCACACTTGTCAAGAACGTCGCCAGACTCATTAACAAGGGTTACTGTATCAACCGGGTCCGTAATTTTGCCACTGATTGTACAAATCTGTCGACCACAGGAACAAAAGGCCACAACGGTGATCAATATGGGATAATAATGATTCATATTATACTGCTCTGGTTTATGTTTAACCGTGTGATTATGTCTACTCTTTCTTCAGTTCCTCTGTCGGAAAGGCTGATCCGACAGAGGAACGGTTCCGAGTGAATTTGAGCCTGTGTTCTTATTATTTATCTTCATAAGTGGCGCCTCCGTTGATGGTTACCTTTTTGATTGGTTTTCCATCGACTGTGATAGTGCCATCTTTCTCCACCTTGACATTCGGGAGCATTTTGAGGACTTCATTCAAATCATTTTCGACATCTTTGGTTTCGATGACCATGACCGGGAGGTCGGTGCCGAATTTTTCTTTTGTGGTGCCGCCTTTGTACATTTGGATTTTTTGAATCCGGGCAGATGACAGTTTCTGTAAGGCCGATGCATCCTCCGTACGCTCTCCGTCAATAATATAGAGCATTTTCTGAGATGGATTGCGCAGCATGATGGAACTTCCTGAAAGGGTAAGGCTGTCCGCATTGACATGGACTCCTTTCCCGAGGTCTTTGGGCAGCGAGAAGTCTTTGGGAAAATCGCCGATAAAGGCATTGATGGAAGGTGTTGTGGTAATCGCGTGCACGGTAATGGCTTTGGTGCCTTTCCCGGTTGTCGTGATCTGATAATCTTTGATGTTCTTCCCTTTAAGTTGGGAACCGTCGAAATTGTCCACCGTCACGTTGTCGATGACGTAGATAGTTTGCTGTCCCCAGAGAATGGCTGAGGAGAATAACATGCAGATAGCGAGGGTAATAACTCTTTTCATGGGGTTCTTTTCAATCATTTAGTGAAACAAGATAAAAGGACTGGCCGCCCTCAATCGGCGTGAGGATGAAAGAGGCCTCCCTGCCGTCTTTGAAATGGGCGGTCATGATGAAACCGTCTCCGACCGGTTTGAATTCGTAGCCATCGGCATCGGCCGGGTCCAGGTTGGAGATGAACTGGAGTTTCTGCAGCAACTCCATGGTATTTTCGGGTTCCGGTGACTCCTCGTCCGGTCTCCTGACCAGGAATACAACGGCAACCAGAATAGCGGCGATTCCGGAAACAGCAAGGCCCCAGTTCCGGATCTTCCGCGTGCGCGCTTTGCGGATAATCCGGTCAAACTCATCCCCGGCCTCCGGAAGTTCTTCCGTCCGGATGGGCGTAATCGCCTGGAGCATCCTGTAGACGGCTTGTTCTTCCTCGTCGACGGGAGGCGAGATACTGAAGGAGTCGGCAAGTTCCTTTTCCTGGACGGAGGTTGACTCCGATTCCAAGTAGCGTTGTATCAACTCTTTCCGGTCCATTTTTATTTCGGGTTAATCGTTTTCATGATTTCTTTTCGGGCGGTGGAAATGGAACTCTTGATGCTGCCTTTCGGTCTTCCCGTCACGGCTGCGATTTCGTCCAGCGAGAGGCCTTTTGCACGAAGGCGCAACAGATACAGGGTGGCAGAAGGAATTCTCTCCAACGCTTTCGTCACAGATGCTTCAACTTCTTTCTCCTCCATCTTGCCGGAAGGCGTATGACCGGCCACAAATTCATCTCGGAGAGGCAAGACGGTTTCATTCCTGGCTTTTCGCCATAATGAGACGCAACAGTTCTTTGTAATGGCCATGGCCCATGCCTCCGCATTTCGGATTTCATCACCCCGGCACCTGGCTTCCCAAAGCCGCAGCAGCACATCCTGCACTACATCCTCCGGATCTCCGTCCAGCCCCGATACCCGGAAGAACCTCTGTGCCGTCGACAGAACTTTGGGCCTGATCTGCGCGAGTTCTATTTCAAGCTTTTTATCCATACCTCACTGATATAGACGCAAAAAAAGGAAAAAGTCAAGAAGAAAAAGTGTTTTTTTCTCTCAAAACGAATAATAACGCTTAAACCGTGCTCGGTCAAAAGAAAAAAGGACCGGAACATCGTCCAGTCCCTTTCTCCATAACATTACTTCACAAGCTCATATTCATCGACACTGGGGATGAGTGCGATTCCTGTTTCCTCCAGGTGTATCTGCCTGGCGGAGCCAATGATACGCACGGTGAAGACTTTTCCTTCGAGCCGTTTTGCCAGCCAGTCCATTCCGCCGGCGGTATCCATTTTCACGACCCTTACTTCCGTCTCCGCACTTATCATACCCGATCCTCCTTCATGACTTTGTACACATGTGAAGTGTACAACTGAAAGGCAATCCAAGCCTGATTCTTTGTACACATCTCGCACTAATCACGCATGAAATCCCACTTATCTGGAGATGTGTACTTAAATTCTCTCATGGGGGAACAGTTGCGTGTACGCAGCAGCAGTGTACACGAGACAGCGCCGTGGTGTCAGAAATGCGACCAATTAACAGGTAAAACAAGCACTGGTCGCAAATAAGGTCACAAATCTGGGGCCTGACTTTGGATAGGGGGCCTTGTCATCCGACTTGGGCGATTGGTTCTAGCATCTACTGACAGGACCCTGTAACAGCTTGATAGACAATAAAAAATCCGCCGCTGAAAAGCGCCGGGTATATAGTGAGGTTGTTTCAGGTGCAAGCGGTTTCGTACTCACCGACTTGCTTATATCGTATGTTCAGTAGCGGGAGTGGGTCACGTACACACAAGCTCACCTCCGCTCTTTAACGACGCAAAACACCAGCTGAACCACCTAGAAAAGACCTAATCGCCGGACTAATCGTGAGACCTAATATGTGCCAAAGAACTACTGGTCGCAAATAAGTTCAAATATCAGCGACCATGGGCAAATATAGAACAAAACCGCCGAAAATCCAACCGCCGAATCTTTACCGCCGTCCCCACTCCAATCAAACACCAACATCATCGAGAACATTCATCGGCTCATGATAACAGCGCGGATAGTCGGGTTGTCAATCTCCACTCGTTTCGGGAATGGGTTGTGCGCGCTGAATCTATGAGCCGGAAGAATTAGCCGTTATAGTTTCCGCCCGGGGCAACTTAAAACCTTCTTACAGATACCTGTAAGGGGGGTTTGTGTTTTTGGTTGCACCAAAAGTTGCACCAAATCGGGGGCTTTCCCTTTATTTGTCAATAAATCAAATAATCGACAAGATTTATAATAATTCTTGAAACTCTCCCTGGTTATTACATCAGAACGAATGTAAAAAAAGG
>JAGCCO010000179.1 GCA_017651645.1 Bacteroidales bacterium | reverse complement strand
GACACTGGCAGTTCGTGATTTGAGAGTATATGCGGAAGCATTGAACGGGAAAGTGTATCATTTCCGGGACAAAAACGGCTTGGAGTGCGATGCGGTCATTCACTTGAGGGATGGTCGATATGGATTAGTTGAAATCAAGTTAGGTGGAGATGATCTGATTAACGAAGGAGCGGAAACGTTATTAAAACTATCAGGAAAGGTTGATACGAAACGAATGAAGGCGCCCTCGTTCATGATGGTATTAGTTGGAGTAGGGATGTATGCCTATAGACGTGAAGACGGGGTTTATGTGGTACCCATTGGGTGTTTTAAGGACTGAGGCCAAAGAACGGATATCTAATCGAGAGATAATAATGAATTGATTGATAAACGAAATAGACCATTATGCCAAAGATACTTTTCATTTCATACTCGCATGATAGCGAACAGCACAAGACTTGGGTGAAGAAGTTTACCGATGATCTCGTTGCTCTTGGCGATTTCGAAATCCTGTTGGATCAAAACCTACCCAAAGGCTTCTCGCTCACACGGTTCATGGAACAAGGTCTGGTAAAAGCGGATAAGGTTTTAGTCATTGGCACGCCTCAATACAAACAGAAATCCGAAGCAGGCAAAGGCGTAGCATTTGAGGGTAGTATTATCAGTACAGAACTCATGCAGGATTTCGACACATGTAAGTATTATCCAATTTTGCGCTCAGGCACGTTCGAAACCTCATTTCCCATCTCTCTTCAGGCCCGGGGCGGGGATGACTTATCCGATGATTCAAAGTATGATGAAATGGTACGGATTGTTGTCGACTCTATTACCAATGAGAAACCAATCCCGGCTGCATTATTGAAATCAAATACTCATATTTGTCTAAACCAAGAAGCTGTTGCGAAAGTCTATCTCAGTCAGAACATCCTGTTTGAAACCTTCTGGGGCAGACCGAATGGGATTATTAATGGAATAGCCATTGGTGTTCAAATCACAAATATCAACAAGGAAATACGGTATTTCAATCAGCCGACCTTCATTGTATCCGTACCCATCGAAGGAGAATCTGACAGTTTCTTAATGTTGAATTCAGTTGTTCCGGTACATTTCCCCGTTAAACTTGAATATGGGCAGCAGGTATCAGTGTCATATAAGTTGGTGCCAGGCAACATTGAAATGTTTGCCAGAATGGTTGATAATGATCCTAATGCTACCATCAAAGCAATCGTAACCACCTCTTTAGGAGAAAGAATCGAATCAGAAGATTATAAATTGTCAGAGATTGTGAAGAATCGTAAATATGTGAGGTAGTATGGCCAAAACGAAAAAAGTCAGTTCTATCAAACTACGGTTTCTTCAGAAATCGAGAAAAGTATTGTTATGGCAGTGCAGGTAGTTAATAGCGAATAATCCTCCTTCGGATACTATTTCTGCTTTTCTGGCTCAAGGATGTAGTAGTCCCGTCCTTCTTCGCAGTTTGGAGAGATTTCAAACGACAAACGGATTCT
This sequence comes from Bacteroidales bacterium, assembly GCA_017651645.1. Next base: position 3,554 of record JAGCCO010000179.1, on the reverse strand, counting down.
TGTTTTAACAGGGGTTATGCCGTTCATATCTCTTGGTTGGAATTGGATGTTCTGCATCATGTTCTTGATCCCGCTCATAAAGAAGTCTAGCCGCGCCTTCCTCACAAACTTATACTTGTCCTGCGAGCAGAATGGGATGATGAAGAGGTATGGCTCTCCTGAAATTATTATGATAGCCCAGCAATACGGAAGATCTTTTCCCTTGTGCTTCCTTCGCATGATGATCATCGATGTGGTCAGTTCCCGGGTCTCGCCCTCTTTGTTTACAGAATAGAGCCAAATGGGTGGCAATCTGTGTTTGGCAAGTGGTTCGTTGATCCAGGCGATAGTATCCTTAAAAAACGTCAATTCAGAAGCGTCCATCAGGCTCAAAGCATATTTGCAGAGGCATTTGTATATGTTCTGAGGCGTATATTGAAGGAAAGGATCGTAATCTTTGTTTATGCCAGCAAAAATCTTCTGCGGATCCTTGCTGTTAGGCATATCTCGAAAGATGTATTTGATAGTGTCCCGGCCAAGGGTGGCTCTGGTGCTTGTGTCGAGTTTCATAGTGAAACCATCTCCCTTGATTACCGGTATGCCGTTTTTCCCGGATATTCCGTGCAGTTGCAGATGTGGCAACATCATCTGGATCAAATCCTGCTCGATGGATTCATTGAAACGTTTGTTGCAGTCATCACACTCTTCCAGACATACCAATCCTTTGTTCCCCAGAGCTTCCGATATGGCGTGTGACTTGTGCTTGAAACTGACTTCCGGCATTTTCTTTCCGCAGAATCGGCAGACTCTCAAGTTCTTGTCATAGACACCGATGCTACGTCTTTCATCGCCCTTGTAAATCCGTACTTCATAGTGCTCCCAGAGATAACTACCGATGCGGTCCATGGCAGAGGGTTCGGGTATAACTCCATTTAATTTGGCGAGCTGAGTGAGATAAAGGTGGTACTCAAGTTCGTCCTCGATATGACCGGGGACAACCAGGAATTGCTGCCCCTCTGGAATCTCCTCAAGAAAATGCTTGATGCGATAAGAACTATCCCCGATAACATCCAATAGCTTAAGTCGTTCTTTGAAGGCCTCCGTCATGATTTGCTTTTTTTTGATCTCCCAATTGTTGGCATCACCATTTATTAGTGAGGCGAAGAGGGCGATCTCTTTCTGCCTTCGAGCAAAGTCCATATGGAGGATGGGCGGGTTGGCGAGTCTGAAAAAAGTGAACCGGATCATACACAAATACGGGATTAGACCCATCTACAAAGATAGATGGATCTAATGAATTGGGGAAGAGAGATTGTCTAATTATTGTCCGCATGTAGCAGTATTCCGAAATCTGTCGTAAGCAAGGAGTGAAAAGACACGCGAAATCATAGATGTTTATAACGATCTGAATGAATTCCAAAAGCTCCTGGTTGAGTGCACTCCGGATTATGTTAATCTTCGCGGATTCGGGGTACTTTCGGTCACGCCGGGACAACGGCTCCCGGGCGATTATGCTCCCTGGGGGCAAGGGGGACTAACCAGCAAGAGTCTGTGGCCGGCTTGTCCGGTCACAGACTCTTGACCTTATTTCCTTTTATCGCGCGGAGCGCGGGCGCGGAACTAGCAAGTCTCTGACCGGAGCGCCCAGCGCGGAGAGAAGAGGGATTGCGCTTTTCATATTTCATCGGCCTGGATTATTTCGGCATAGGACATAATCGGCCTTATTCTTCTCTGAGAGTCTCCTTGGCTTCCTGAATATTGATATAGCCTGCTTTCCCGTTCTTATGCAGGAGCGCCAGCAGATGACCGCCATTTAGGAGTTTCAGCGGTTTATCCTTGGCAAATTCGTAGGAATCGTGGCCATAGTCAGAAGTGGTAATGAGGATGCCGGAATTGGCTCCTTCGTTTATGACAGTGCCATAGAGATCTCGCACGGCAGATACACCAACAGTATTGGTATATCGCTTGGCCTGAATAACTATCTTTCCACCTCGTAAAGGATCTGGATCAAAAACAACTGCGTCGACACCGCCATCACGGCTTGCCTGAGTCACACGTACCTCTCCGCCATTTCTCGAGAATTCAATTTCGAATAGTTCCCTTACCAAATGCTCAAAGTCTTCCCAGTCCATTGAAGCGAGATTGGTACCAGAATTCATCTGAACATCTTTACCTTCAACGAATCGATGATCGTTTCTATTGAATGTAAGAACCGGCTGTACCGGCGATATATCTATAAGATGCGCGGCTGATACTCCCTTTAAGGATTTGAAACATTTCTTCGGGTCGACATTTCTTAACTCCATAGAAAGGAATCGTTCCTTGGAAACCTGCATAGAAAGGATACACTTACGCTCTTTTATACCGTTAGCACGATTGATGGCGGTCACGAATCCATTAAAGACGATAGATTGTATGCTTTCCGCCTTTGGGGCAATACTGATTTCATAAATAGAACGGAGACATATGGAATACAAAAGTTGCTCATAGGTTTTGGAGATAACGGATTCGGCCATAGATGACTCCTTAATTGAATTGCTGGCTGCTATATACCGGTACTCTTTCACCCAAGGCAAATCGTCTTTCGCCGGAAGCTCATATTCAATCAGGGCAATGCTATTCTCACAAATAACAGACATGTGCTTTTCGAATAAACCATCATAATCCGAGTTTGTAAGAATTGCGGTCAAATACGCATCCACAGCACTTTCTTTTGATTGGAGCCTTGGTGACGAGTCGATTCCAGTAGCAAGTATAGAATCTATCCTTTTATTCCTTTCTGTAATCTGCTCGTTTTGACAAAAGCACCACACGAAATTCCTCAATGCCTTCTTTGATTGGAATTTCTTAACTGCCCCCTCTCCAACTCTTGCAAAACAAACATTCTCTTCGACATTAAAGGCAAAACACATGGAGTTGCCTGATGATGCATTAATCCATATTTTGAACGATTCGTCCTCTAAGTCAAACTTGCTTACATATTTGAAAAGTTTATCAATATCCAGATTCTCGTTCGTTTGGTATTCAAGAGAGGTATATCCGTAATCCTCCACGTAATCTTCGTCCTCATCCTCGTCGCCTTCGACCTCGACTAACCCGAGTTTGGCAAGAGCCCTGTTTTGTTCATCCAAGCGTTTTTTCTGTTCTTCCTGCCAACGTAATAGCTCTTGCTGGCGCTGCTCTTCCAAGGCTGCCTGCTCACGCTTCTTTTGCTCTTCCATCGCAAGCCTTTCCTGCTTCTTCTGCTCTTTCCGTTCGCGAAGGGAAGCCATTTTGGCCCGATTCTCCTCATTCTTTATCTCGCGTTGCTCTTTTTCGCTCTTAGACTGCTTTGCTGTTTTGAAAATCAATAAACCGACACCTATGGCGGCTACAGAAATGATAAAGTAAAGAGCAATAGACATATTGTGTGGGTTTTACGAATAAACAAAGATAAGAAAAACTCTTGAAAGGCTGAATTCTCCACATCCTTGACCGCATTTAGCGCACGTCAAGAAGACGGAGGTTAGTGATAAGTTATGATTGATAAAACCTAATCACTCCCGTCGAGATGCTGTATGGCAAATATGTACTTT
>JAGCCO010000015.1 GCA_017651645.1 Bacteroidales bacterium | reverse complement strand
CTATGGCGCGGGGGCGCACCTCTTCCCATTCCGAACAGAGAAGTTAAGCCCCGCCGCGACGATGATACTGCGGGAGACCGTGGAAAAGTAGTTCGCCGCCCACCCTTAACGGAAAGCCCGTCAGCACTCGCTGGCGGGCTTGTCTGTTTTTGTGGTTCATATTCCTCTTTTTCCTATATTTGCACGTCATTTGGAATACCATGAAAGAATTACTGGTTCGTACCGCTTCGGGCTTGGTGTTAGTGGCCGTGTTGCTGGGCTGCATCTTTGTCTCGCCTTGGGCCTATGCCGCCTTGCTGCTGTTCATCGTCATTATTGGCACCTTCGAGATGGCGCGGTTGCAACAGATGAAACAGTCACCTTATCTTTTGTTAGGTGAGATTTGCTCTGTCGGTGCTTTCACTTGTGCGGCATTAGTGGCTTTGCAGGTCATCCCGCAACAATGGCTTGTGTTGGAAATCCTGTTGGTCATGCTTCCTTTCCTTATCGCGTTGTTTTCTAAGACAAAGGATGTCAAACATGTGTTTGCCTATATCTATGGTGCGCTGTTTTTTCTTTCCCTGCCTGCTTTTTTGATGCTTTATTTCTACCGCGAAGACCTGTTTGGCAGTTTGGCTGGCTCTGGCCTTATCATTTTGGTGTTCTGCCTTTTGTGGGCCAATGATATTTTTGCCTACTTGACAGGAAAGCTGTTGGGCAAGCATAAGCTCTTTCCTCGGATTTCTCCAGGAAAGACCATCGAAGGAAGCATTGGAGGCTTGGTGTTTACCATTATTGCCATGTCTGTTTTCGCCCATTATGCCGAATGGCTTCCGATTGCTGATGGCATAGGCATGGCGGCCATCGCAGTGGTGTTTGGCACTTTGGGCGATCTTTGTGAGTCGATGCTGAAACGACAGGCTGGCGTGAAAGATTCGGGCAAACTGATCCCTGGCCACGGTGGCATTTTGGACCGTTTCGACTCTGTGATGTTCAGCGTACCGTTTATTTTTGTTTATTTGCTGCTGCTATGAAGATCCATAAGAGGTTACATGAGGAAGGAACAAAGGCAATATTGATTACCCTTGCCGTCATCGCGGCTACGGTCGTTCTCGTCAATTGGCTTTGGCCTTCGCAAACTGTTTGGCATTACATTTTGTATGTGTTTCAGTTTGTGGTACTTATATTGACCATCCGCTTTTTTCGCGTCCCGATTTGGCGTAAGACCACCATCAGGGAGAATGCGGTTTTGGCTCCTGCCGATGGCGTGATAGCGGCCAATGAGGTGGTGATGGAGGATGAATATTTCCACGACCAGCGCCGTCAGATTTCCATCTTCATGTCGATTTATGATGTGCACATCAACTTTTTCCCCTTCGATGGCGAAGTGACCTATTACAAATACCATCCCGGGAAGTTCCTGTTGGCTTTTAAGCCCAAGTCATCCACTGATAATGAACACAATACGATCATTTTGAAGGACAAGAAAGGCCGTGAGATCCTGGTGCGTCAGATTGCAGGATTTGTGGCACGACGTATCGTTTGCGATTTGCAGTCAGGCGACGAGGCCATTGCAGGTGAGGAGTTGGGCATGATTCGTTTCGGTTCGCGAGTGGATGTGTTTCTACCCTTGGATGCCGAAGTTGAGGTGAAGATCAATCAACGTACGGTAGGGAAGGAAACAGTTTTGGCAAAGCTGAAATAGTCACAAAATTTGCATTATTTCCTCTAACTTTTTCACCTCAAAAGTCCTTTCCCCTTCAACTTCTATCCCACTTGGATTAAAGAAAATCTGATCTATCCCAGCGGCTCGGGCACCATCGATGTCGACGGCCATTTCATCGCCAATCACTATGCTTTCTTCTGCGGTGGCATTGGCTTTGCGTAGGGCATAAAGGAAGATCTCAGGATTGGGCTTTTTTACACCGACTTCCTCCGAAACAGTCAAGGTCTCAAAGTAAGGTTCCATGCCCGAACCGCTCAGTTTGGTGTGTTGCACTTCTTGGAAACCATTGGTAATCAAGTGTAAATGGTATTTGGGTTTCAGGTAATTCAGCAATTCCATCGTGCCAGGGACGAGTCTGACAATGCGAGGTGACCAATAGACATAATCCTCGCTCAGATGGTCGGCTAATTCGATATCATGAATGCCGTAATGCTCCAAAGGCTTCAAAAATCGGGTGCGATTGAGGTCGTCTTTGGTGATTTTGTCAGCGCGGTAAAGCACCCAAAGCTGCTCATTTAGTGGGTGATACACTTCGTGGAACTCGTGTGCACTTGGGATGCCGAGTTTTTTCAGTTCGTATTTCTCGTATATGCGCTCAAAGGCCACTTCAGCGGCAGCATCAAAGTCCCATAGGGTGCGGTCGAGGTCAAAAAAAACATGCTTGTATTTTAATGCGGAATGCGGAATGTGGAATGCTGAATGGGGGCAAAGCTCAGCGTCGCTTCGCGCCATTCTGCATTCATCATTCATAATTCTGCATTTCATTTGCCGTTGCCATTCAAACAAAGCCACCGCTGCGGCGTGACTCACATTGAGCGAGCGCGTGGGACCGGGAACGGGGATATATACCACGATATCGCATTGTTCCAACAATTCCTCACTCAGCCCTTGGCTTTCGCTGCCAACGATAAAGGCTACATCTTCAGGGAGTTGCGTGTCGTAGATACATGTTGCATTGTCGGAAGTCTCAATGGCTACGATTTTTTTGTTTTCGGGCACGATTTTGCGTAGGTCGGTTTCCTCAGTGAAATACCATCGGATATTGTCGCGGCTGGAGGCCGCTGCACGACGCACCTTGCCTAGACGGTGTTCTTCTTCTTTGCCCAAAAAGCAGACCTCTGTTGCCCCTATATTATCGGCCAAGCGGATCATCGCACCAAGATTGTCAGGTGTCAAAAGATGGTCGGCGATGAGAAGGGGATGGGGAACCTGCTGATAGAGACGCTCTGGAGCAAGTTTTTCAAATAACTCGTTGGATTTCAGGTAGGTCATGGGTTATTGCACGATGATTTTCTTGATGAACACCTGATGCTCTGTACTGATTTGAAGGATGTACAAACCTTTGGGCAGTGTGCCACAATCGATTTGGGCGTATCCTGCACTACGGCCTTCTCCGACTTTCTGTCCGATGTTGTTGAAGAGTGCGTATCGGAACGGATGTTCGAGGCTGATATTCAACCAGTTGCGGACTGGGTTGGGGAAGATTCTCAGCTCATGCTCAATGCTGTCGATGCCGAGGATGGTGATTTCCACGGTGGCAAAGGCTGGGACGGATTGCTGCCCCTGATTATTGAAGGCCGTGACACTATAGGTGTAGGTGCCGAGATTGAGTAGCTCTGTAAAGGTCGTTTCGTGTTGTGTGGCCACTGGTGTACCATTGCGCCAGACGTGGTAGTAATCGGTCGGGTGGTTTGCCTGCCAGGTGAGTGTGACCTCGTTTTCAACGACTTGAGCCTGCAATTCTACACCAGGTATGAACGTGATAGTGTTGGTTGAAGGGAACTGGATGTCGTCAATCCAGCAGCAGTCGTCACCATAGCTTCCGCTACCGTTTTTCGTGTAAATCCATTTGAACTTGTGTGTTCCGGCGGTCACAGGGAAGGTCTCGCGGCTCCATGTCATCTCGCCCGACCATTCCCCCATGACGGTATTGTCGACATAGAAGGTGAGAATGTCTTTGTTGGCTTCGGTGCAGATTTTTTTGTAGAAACTGATTTCGCCGTTTTCAACCACATCATAGCTGACTTGCAATGTGGTCAGATTGGCATCGCCGATGGCTCCTGAACGGGCACTATAGGTGCCAGTGTTGGCGGTGCTGTTGTCAACATACCAATAGGAACCACCAAGTGTTTGCCAAGCAAAGGCACTGAAATCACCGGTTTCAAAAGTCTCTTTGATAGGCCCAATGTTGAGATATTCGGTGCCGAAGAGAGAATATGGCATGGCGTCCATGTGGTAGAACACCTCAAAGTTCGAGCCGTTAGGTACGCCCGACGAGGTGCTGAATGAGGCTGTGACAGTAGCGGTGCTTCCGCTGGAAATCGGTCCGAGATTGTATTGGATGGGATTGAATACCAAATTGGCCGAACTGCTGTACAACTGGACCGTGGCATTATTGGCATCCGACGATCCCATATTCTTAAACCCGATGAGTAAAGTACCGGTTTCGCCAGGAAATACGTTATGCGTTGGCCTAAACTCAGATAGGATGAATGAGGGTGCGTGTAAGGTTATGCGGAAGTGGCTACTCCATGAGTTGCTGCCATCGCTGCAGACGAGGGTGAACTCGGCTTGACTGCCATCAATAATACTCTCGTTTACTTTGATCACAAAACCATTCGTGATGGTATAGTCTTCCATGGCTGCGAGACTGGGGATGGAGGCCATGCCTTGTATGACTTCCACGAAGGGTGAGTCGGTGCTGATTGTGACTTGGACATTGGAGGCGGTTTCGTTACCTATGTTTTTGATGGATAAGTCAATACCGACCGTCTCGCCATAATCAGCTTGGCCGTTTTCATCATTGATGCTGAATCCGTTATAGGTAAGGAAAGCGCCGTTGGCTGGGATGATGGAGATGTCGCGGACTTCAGTGACTTTATTGAATCCAGTCACAACGAGTTGCGCTGTTCCAGTGTTGGTCAGGTTGGCGAAGGTGAGCGCGCCTTCACCATTGACAATGGGAGCGCTGGCAAGGATCTCGCCATCTAATGAAAGGGTGGCGAGGGCGTAGTCAGCATCGGCCATGATGTGGAGCTCAGTCTGGCCTAAAAAGATGGCTTCCGGCTGACAGACGACATTCATCTCGGTCGGGTTGTCGGTGCGCATGAGCAGGCTCGGGTCGCCAAAGAGAATCCAGGTGTTATGGGTCTTGCCTTGGTCGCTAGGATGCAAGTCGAGGATTTTCATGTTACCATTGAGTGAAGCCCCGCCGAGGGTGTGGTTGAACAAATCGGGAGAGCGCCATTCGCAAAGGATGTTGACCATCTCATCCTGGCCTGTCATAGGCGGCTGCCAAGGTTGTGAAGTCCATGAAAACATGCCCCCAATAGCTCCTGTAGGAACTCCAGTGCTGTTATTGGTGGCCCGCATCCATGCTTCAGCAAAACAATCGTCCTCAAACTGCCCGTTGAAACATGCTGTTGACCAGATAAAAGGCCATTTGTAATCGTTGACCAGCGCGTCAATATGATTGTTGGTGAAATTACCGACATACCAACTTGACGTGGTGCCATGGTTGCAATAATTGCAGATGCCGGCTCCGTTATTGAAGTTTTCGCTCAGCATGGACGCGTTGGTGCCAACGCCTACACCCTGGTAGTGTTGTGAAATCTCACCGTAGGTGTAGTGCAACAAAGTGTCGCGGATGTATTCAATATGCAGGTAGTCGGATTCTCCGCCGTTGTGGCCACTGCCGGCACCTTCGGTAGAGCCTATCCCGATGCCTTTGTCAAGCCAATTCACGTCGGAGGGGATGTCGCGTTCGTAGTAGATCACTTTGGCCACTTGGTTCTCTACATCGGCGACACTTTCGGCTGAGAACCTCCCGACAAGGACTTCAGGATAATAGTCGTTACCTTCCAATTGGCCAAACCAAATGTCGGAAGCGCCTCCGTTCATGGACTTTGGGGTGAGGTCTTCGTAGTCGCCGACGAGAAGCACAAAGGTCAGGTTCTCATCAGGGTTGTTGTAATGGCTGAGGATGCAAGACTTGATTTGGTTGGTGGTGTTGCCGCCGATGTCCGAAAGGTTGACCATCGTGGTGGGTTGCCCCGACTCGTTTTTCCAGTTTACCAGGGGCTGCATGGCATCGAGATATTGGGATGGACAGATGACGAGCATTTCGCCTGCATCAGGTACAAAGGTGTATTTCGCGTTTGATTCCTTGTAATTGATGAAGCGGCGTCCGTACATTGCGTTTGTCTCTGGCGAAATGTTGATTTTACCAGATTTGCGACTTGCTTTTGGATTGAGGCCTTTGTTACCGGTTTTGCTCATGGTCAAGGTCAAGTGTGTATAGACACGCAAAGTTCTGGTGACGGGATTGTAGGCAAAAGGATATACCAGCATGTTTTGCCCACGGAAGTCACGGAGGATGTAGGGCTTATCCAACTGAGCTTGGAGATCGGGGTAGAATTGGTTTTTTGAATAGGCTTCTCCGAATCGGTAAGGCACGGTTTCGGGGTCGATTTCTCGGCTGAAATTGCCTTTTGAAGGTGCAATGGAAATCTTCTCAAAGTCTTGATATTGTGTTTCTTTGACTTGAACTTCCATCTCTGCGACATCATCGATAAGGATAGGGATGGCGAAAAGGGGCAGGTCGGGCGCGCCTTCTTCCAGCATCGAAGCCATTTTAGGTGCCGTGATGACATATTGCAAGCCTTTCGGTGTGTTGATTTCTTCCTTAAAAAAGCCTTCTAAAGCAAAACAAACAGTGATTTCCTTATCCAACTGGGAAATCAAGGTTACTTTTGGCGCTTTAGGCGATTTGTTCTTGATAGGCACCCATTCTTGCGCAAACAGATTGAGGGAGAGAAACAGGAAGGCTGTGATAAGTATCTGTATATTTTTTTGCATGGTGTCAGTTTTGGTTTATCGTATGTTATGCTGCAAAAATAACACAAAAAGTAAAACCTGCATTTGTTGAGGATGGTTTTTCTCAAACTAGCAGGTTTTACCCCAAAAAATAGTCTAAACGATGTATGTTGAAGTGTCGAAAAATCTAAGCCGTTGCGGTTGACATATAGTCTTTGCGGCGCCAGGTTAGTCCACGTTCTTGTGAAGGTAGGAGTTCTCTCCACTGATGCCGTTTTTGGAGGTCGAGTATTGCGACATGCCATCGTCGGCATCGGCAGGGGTGATCTCAACATTGCGGCGCAGGTATGCAGGTTGGTTTTCAAGCTCTTCCAAGCCTCGGGTTGTCCTGAAGTTCATGCTAAGCGCACGCAGACGTTGCTTTTTCAACTCCTCTTTCGGGTCCGACAACTTGGCTTTCTTGGCTTCGAGAAGGGCAACCTCTTGCTCGGCTTTGGCTTGTACTTCTTCGCGAGTCATGATCCTTGAAGTGATCTCGAAACCTTCGTCGTCGCTGCCCGAATGGAAAGGATTGTCGAACACCCTGACCACGGGACGCTCTTCCTCATAGTGCACAATGGGCTTGGACTCAGGCATGGGAGTCGGCTCAGGGATGACGGGCTCGATGTTGGGCTCAATGAAAGGAACATCCTCGTCAACGGAAGGCGTCTCCTCTTTGGGTGCCTCAGTGAAGAACAGAGGATGCACCGTTTTCTCTTCATTTTTGACCTCGGGCTTTGGCTCTTCAACTTTTTGAGGAGCTGGCTGAATGGTTGTTGCCACTGGTGAGGCGGCTTCTTCGCTTTTGCTTTCTGGTTGGATAGGAGCAACATTCTCAGCATCTTTGACTTGCCCGTCCAGTTTGTATACTTTTTTGGGCATGGTCGTAGGCTCGGTCTTCTGTTTCTCGTTCAGGACGGCTGAATAGGGTTTGGCATCGTGGTTGAAACCCGTGGCAATCAAGGTGACGCTGAGGGCCTCGCCGAGGCTTTCGTCGGTGCCGTTGCCCCAGATGACGTCGGAGTTGTTGCCGCAGGCGTTCTGGGCGATTTCGAGGATCTCATCGACTTCATCGAGCGAGACTTCGTTGGTGCCGGAGGTGATGTAGAGCAGGATATTCTTTGCGCCTTCGATGTTCGAGTCGTTGAGCAGGGGCGAGTGGATGGCGTCCTTGATGGCTTTCTCGGCGCGGTTCTCGCCTTCGGCGACACCGGCACCCATGATAGCCTTACCGCTGTCCTTCATGACGGTCTTCACGTCCTCGAAGTCGACGTTGACATATCCCGGGACAGTGATGATTTCGGCGATGCCTCTTGCGGCGGTGGCCAGCACGTCATCGGCTTTCTTGAAGGCTTCGGAGAGTTTCATGTTGCCGTATTGGTCACGCAGCTTGTCGGTGCTGATGAGGATGAGCGTGTCGACGCATTTCTTGAGCTCGTCGATGCCTGCCAAAGCCTGCAGCTTGCGGCGACGGCCTTCTCTCTCCATCGGCATGGTGACGATACCCACGGTGAGGATGCCTTTGTCTTTGGCCAACTTGGCCACCACGGGAGCGGCACCTGTTCCAGTGCCACCACCCATACCTGCGGTGACGAACAACATCTTGGTTTCATCATCGAGCAAGGCTTCAATCTCGTTTCGGCTCATCTCGGCGGCTTCGCGACCGATGTTAGGGTCGTTGCCGGCACCCAGTTCACGCTTCCCAAGGTGAACGGTGGTCTTCACATTGCTCTTCAGCAGGGCCTGATGGTCAGTGTTGCAAAGGACGAAATCGACACCTTGTATGCCTTCCTCCATCATGTGGTTGACGGCATTGCCGCCGCCACCGCCCACACCGACGACTTTAATGTAGTTAGGCTTTTCCACACCGACGGGCTTGAATAATTCGTCTTGGTTATGGTTTGTTGTGTAATCTTCTGCCATGTTTTTGCGGTTTTGATGGGTTATACAAGGTTGTCGTCAGGTGTGAAGAATTCAGTGAACGAAGTTACGATTTTTTTCAAGTCGATGCCCTTCTTTTTCTTCTTTTTACCTTCTGATTCTTCCTTTTCATCATACTTTTCTTCCAGTTCAGTCTCTGAGGCGCTGGCTTCGGCTTGTTCAGCCAGTCCGCCTTTCAGTTTTTCGGCTTCTTTTACGGCTTGCAAGTACTCGTCATGCTCCATTCTGGCGATGGTTTCGATGACGATTCCGATGCCGGTCGAGTACATGGGACTCGACATTTCTTTCATCGCGGTTTGGTTGAGATGCTCGTTGGGATAGCCGATACGCACTTCCAGTCCGGTCTTGAATTCGGCAAGCTGTTGGATGTGACGCATCATGGCGCCGCCGCCTGTGAGGACAATGCCCGCGATGAGTTGGTTCTCCGACTTGGCTTTCTGGATCTCGTAGTTGACCAGCTCGAAAATCTCTTCCAAACGGGCTTGGATGATGTGGGCCAGGTTCTTGAACGAGATTTCCTTGGGCTCTCTTCCGCGGATGCCCGGGATGGAGACCACCTCGTCGTCGCGGTTTTCGCTGGCCAAGGCCGAACCGAACTTCACCTTTACCTCTTCAGCGTAATGTTTGATGATGGAGCATCCCGTGCAGATGTCGTCGGTGATGATATTGCCACCGAAAGGAATCACTGCGGTATGTTGGATTTTCTTGTCTTTGAAAATTGCGATGTCGGTGGTGCCGCCACCGATGTCGACAAGGACCACGCCAGCATCTTTCTCTTCTTCGTCAAGGACGGCCTGGGCCGAAGCGATGGGCTCAAGGATCATGTAGTCCATGTCCAAGCCGGCGCTTTGGATGCACTTGATGATGTTTTTGGCGGCCGAGGTTTGGCCAATGATGACATGGAAGTTGGCCTCAATTTTGTTGCCCAACATACCCACGGGGTTGGTGGCCAGTTCGCCGTCGACGTAAGTGTCCTGACGGATGACGTCGATGATTTCCTCGCCAGGGGTCATGTTGATTTTAAAGGTGTCGTTGCGCAGACGTTCCAGCTCGGCTTCCGAAATTTCAGTGTCGTGGCTGTCGCGCATCAGCACGCCCCTGTGTTGCAGGCTCTTGATGTGCTGACCAGCGATGCCCACGCTGACGCGGTTGATTTCGACGCCTGATTGGTCGGAGGCTTGCTTGACAGCTGTCTTGATGGCTTCGACGGTGTCGAAGATGTTGGTGACGACGCCTCTTTTCACACCTGTGGATATGGTCTTGCCGTATCCCAGGATCTCAATTTTTCCGTTCTCGGCTTTCCGGCCTACAATGCAGGCCACTTTGGTTGTGCCGATGTCTAATCCGACGATGATTTTACCTTCGCTCATGACATTTATCGTTTTGTACAGACTATTTGATTTTTATAATTCAGATTGATACTTTTCATGGTTTGTGTCTCAGGGTTGTCTATCCTCTGTTTCATGAAGATCTCCAAGCGCTTCAGCTTGTCGGCAGCACAGGTGGTGTCCCCCACAATCACCCTCATGTCGAGTCCGCGCACGGTGAGCTCGAATTGGTTCTTGTTGTTGCAATACAACTGTCCAACACAGTTTTTGATGAAGTCGTTCTTCTCGATGGCTTCAACCCAGTGCAAGGCGTTGATCATGTTTCTGTCGCTCTCGAGCGTGTCGCGAAGTTGATAGGAAACCGTGTCTTTCTTCAAATTGAAGTTGCCGCTGGCAATCAGGACGTACGGTGTGTAGATGCGGCTCGATGGGATGACGATGCCTTCGCTGGTGACGTAGACCGAATGCCCGTTTTTGTCGAACACCCTGAATTGGGGCTCATATTCATTAAAGCTGACATTCAGCGTACCGTCAAGGTCGACGTATGAGGCGTTACTCTCAATCCAGGGATTGCTGTTCAGATGGTTCTGAATGGCAATCATATTTACGGTGCCGATGTTCTTGTTGTTGCAAATCTGCTTGAGCTCTTCGCGGAGGAGACTCTTTTTGACGAATCCCGTATCAGTTTCGGTGACCAGCTGGATCGACTTCAACGGCTTGTTCAGGTAGTCTTCTCTCGCAAAGATGAACAAGACAATCAAGGCGGCGGCCGTGACGACCCATAACAATATGCTTAATATCTTCTTTACCATGTCTTTATCAGGTTTTCCAAGGGTTCAACAAAACGGTCGATGTCGCCAGCGCCCATGGTGATGAGCAGTTCGGGTTTCTCGCTGTCAATCAAGTCGATGAGTTCTTCTTTTTTGCAGATTCTCTTGTGGTTTACGTTCACCATGTTTAATAATGCCTCCGAGGTGATGCCTTCGATGGGCAGCTCACGGGCGGGATAGATGTCGAGAAGGATGAGCTCGTCAGCCATAGCTAAAACAGAAGCAAATTCGTTCATGAAATCACGGGTGCGACTGAACAGATGGGGTTGGAATACCAACGTGATAGGTTTCTCGGGGAAGGAGTCTCTCACTGCTGTCAGGCAGGAATGGATCTCCTCGGGATGATGGGCATAATCGTCGATGTAGCAGTGTTTTTCGTTGTTCACTCTGATGTCGAAGCGACGCTTCACGCCTTTGAATGAAGTCAAGGCCTCGGCGATGTCGGCAGCGGGAATGCCGATGTTTCTGGCAGCGATGAAGGCTGCGGTGGCGTTCAGGACGTTGTGCTGTCCGGCCATGGGCAGTCGGATTTCGGTTGTCGCGTCTTCGCTTTGGATGACAAAGTCGGTGATGCCTCTCTCTGAACGGATTATTGTCGTCTTGTAGTCATTAGTGTTGCCAAAGCCGAAACGTATGCCGCGGTCGGTAACAATGTCAAGACCTTCCTTGACGATGACTTCTTTCTCGGTGAGGTGGGCGAAGTCGTTGTAACTCTGTACCAAGTGTTGCTTGTCGCCGTAGATGTCCAAATGGTCGGCATCGATGGAGTTGATGATGCTGATGTCGGGGTGGAGCCGCAGGAAGGAATGGTCGAACTCGTCGGCTTCGACGACGATGACGTATTCCTCTTCATGACTGAGCAGCAAGTTGCTGTTGAAGTTGTTGGCGATGCCACCGATGAAAGCGGTGGTGTTTGTCCCGCAATGGTTCAGGATGTGGGCGACCATGGCCGTGGTGGTGGTCTTGCCGTGGGTACCTGCTACGGCAATGGTGAAATGCCCTTCCGTGACATTCCCTAAAGCCTCAGCGCGTTTCAGTATCGGGAGATTGCGTTGGCGCAAGGCTTCCAACTCTTTGAGGTCTTTTGGTACGGCAGGCGTGTAGATGACAATGTCAATGAGGGCTGGCAATACGTTTGGATTATCTTCATAATGGATTGCCATGCCCTCATTTTCCAATTGTCTAGTGAGTGGGGAAGGGGTACGGTCGTAGCCAGCCACGGTATAGCCTTGGCTGTGGTAGTATCGGGCTAAGGCACTCATGCCGATACCGCCGATGCCTAGCATATAGATTGTATGTCCTTCTCCTTGTTTCATTTGCTTGTTTCAATTTGTGGCTGCCACGGTGTGACAGCCCTACAACTCTAAACTCTAAACTCTAAACTCTCAACTATCACTTGGACGATATCATCGGCGGCATTCGGGCGGGCGAACTTACCGATGTTGGCACTCAGTTTGGCTTGCAGCTCTTGGTCGGCAGCAAGTTTGAACAAGGCAGGGATGAGCTCCTTTTCCGTGTCGGCGTTGCGTACCATGATGGCGGCGTCGGCGTCGACAAGCTGTTGTGCGTTCTTGGTCTGATGGTCTTCGGCAGCGGTCGGGAGCGGCACGAAGATCACGGGCTTTTGCACCAAAGCCAATTCCGAAATCGACATGGCTCCAGCGCGTGAGATGACCACGTCGGCAAGACCGTATGCCAAGTCCATGCGGTCGATGAAGACAGTGGGTTTCACTTGGTTTTCCAAGCCTAAGGCTTTCACCTCAGCTTGTGCTTGGGAAATATAGGTCTTGCCCGTCTGCCAGATAAGTTGCAGTTCACTGTCCTTGAAGGCAGAGAGTTGAGCACTGATGCCCTTGTTGATGCCCAAGGCACCTTGGCTGCCACCCACAAGCAAGGCGACGGGCTTCGTTGCGTCAAGTTGGAAGTATTCAGCAGCTTCTTCGCGGGTGCCGTTGAGGACGATGTTGGCTCTCAAGGGATTGCCGGTGAAGTGTATCTTTTCTGCAGGGAACCATTGGTCGAGGTGGTCGTAGGCCACGCAGATGGCCTTGGCTTTCTTGCCCACGTTACGGTTGGTCTTGCCTGGATAGGAGTTCTGCTCTTGGATGACGGTCGGGATGCCGAGGAAGTTGGCTCCCATCAAGGTGGGACCGCTGGCAAATCCGCCGACGCCGATGACCACATCGGGCTTAAAGCGCTTCAAGATGGCGATGGCATGGTTGATGCTGCTCGTGAGTTTTAAGGGCAACAGCAGTGACTTGATGTCCTTGGTCATGCCACTGATCCACAAGCCCTCAATAGGATAACCCGCTTTGGGCACCCTTTCCATCTCCATGCGACCTTTCGCACCGATAAAAAGGATGTCAGCCTCGGGGAATCTCCGCTTCAAGGCATCGGCTATGGCGATGGCGGGAAAGATGTGACCGCCTGTTCCGCCTCCGCTAATCACAACTTTAAGGTTCTCTTTCATCATCTGTTATTTCTGTAAGTGCCTGTAATTCTTGTTCTTTATTCATGTTTTCATCTTCCATATACCGGGTGACGCTCAGGATCATGCCCAAAATGAGTCCTGTGGCCATCAACGAAGTACCACCCATGCTGACGAAAGGCAAAGGCTGCCCTGTGACGGGGAGCAACCCGATGGATACACCCATGTTGACCATGGCCTGCAGGATGACGAGGAAGCCCAAGCCGAAGGCCATCAGCGAGCCGAAGGTGAGCGGGCGTTTGATGACGATGCGCAACACTCGGGTGAAGAGGATGAGATAGAGCAACAGCACGACGACAGCACCGATAAGCCCATATTCCTCTATGATAATGGCAAAGATGAAGTCTGAATAAGGATGGGGCAGGAAGTTGCGCTGTTCGCTTTTACCTGGACCTTTGCCGAAAATCGAGCTTGAGGCTACAGCGATGTCAGCGTAGGTGCGCTGCATGTGTTTGTCGTCGAAAGGATCCACACTCTCTTTGTCTTCGCCCATTGACTTGAGACGGTTCGACCAGGTCTGAATACGGTTTTGCTTTTCTTTGAAAACTTCTGTCTTTTCCCCAATTACCATAGTTTCTTGTTGGGCGGCGCGTCGATGCTTGTTTTCGACATTGGTCTTGATGGCATCGTAACCCAGATAGGCGCCCATGCCGACGATGCAAAGCCCGACCAATGCGAGCAGATGCAGGAATTTCACACGGCCGATGAAAAGCAACACCATGCAGACAGTGACTAATATGACGGCAGTGGAAAGGTTCTCAGAGAAGATCAAGGCCGCGGTTACCAAGATGGGAAGTGCCAACCTGAGTAGGAAATCCTTGAAGTTATACACCGAGCCTTCCATCATGATGAGTTGGCGGGCCAGATAGGTGATGAGGATGATTTTGGCCATCTCACTGGGTTGGAACGAGAATCCGCCGACATTGATGGAACGGCTGGCATCGTTGATGTTGCGACCGAACACCAAGGTATAGAGTAACAAGGCCAGGCAAGGTATCATCAGTAGCAAGGCGATCTTTGCATACCGCTTGTAGTTGATTCTAGAGGCCAAAATCATCATGGCGAAGCCGAAAAGCAGCATGGCGAGATGCTTCATCAACACCTTTCCCGTGTCGCCTTCGTATTTCGAGACCGCCAACGCGCTGGTTGCGCTGTAAACGACAATCAGCGAGATGATGCCTAAAATCAAAGCCACGATCCAAATGACCTTGTCGCCTCTCAATATTTTATTGATGATATTCATTTTCCAGTTTCTTTACGGTTTCCGTGAAAAGGTTGCCACGCTCTTCGTAGGTCTCGTCTTCCTTATCCGACCTGCAGGCAGGCGAAAACAGCACGATGTCGTTTTCTGTGGCCAGGAATGAAGCTGTATCAATGGCATCGACAATGTTTTTGACTTCATAGATGTCCTTGATGTCCTTTTGGAAAGTCTTTTTTAGGTTGGCGTTGTATTTTCCGATGCAAATCAACGCTTTGACTTTTTTCTTGGCCACGTGTTTCAGGTCTTTGAAATCGATGTCTCGGTCGTTGCCACCGGCAATCCAGATGACGGGTTTGACGATGTTCTCAAAAGTGAACCATGTGGCGTTGGCGTTCTCGGCACGCGAGTCGTCATAGTACATCACGCCGTCGATGGTGGCGACATAGTCTTGGCGATGCTCAATGGTGTTGAGGTCACTAAGGCTTTGTTTGATATTCTCTTTCCTGATTTGCAAGATCTTGGACGATATTCCTGCCACCATGGAGGTAGGTTTTGCATGTCGTGTGTTGGTGATTTCTTCGATGTTAGTCATAGCAGTTTGCTTTGAGACGCACGGCCGTGCGTCTTTACAATCGTTTGTTGGGTTTATCTAATTTTAAACGTTATCAGTGTAAATGCCGCCAGCAGGATGGTGATGATCCAGAAACGGATGGTGATTTTCACCTCGTGATGGACGATATTGTATCCTTCGCCATGCCCTTTGAACGTGACGGTGCTGTTGGGCCAGGCTTTTTTGAAGTCGCTGTAGGAAGTCCTGAAATGATCATGCAAGGGACCCTTCTTCCAGATACGGTGTTTCTTGCCTGTTTTGACGAAGCGCTTCACATCCAAGTCGGAGAGGATTTCGAAGAGGAACACGCCGCAGAGCAAAGGCAGCAGCAGTTCCTTGTGCATAATGATGGCCGAAACTGCAATGATGCCGCCTATGGTCAGGCTTCCAGTGTCGCCCATGAAGATTTGGGCAGGATAGGAATTGAACCACAGGAAGCCGATAAGCGAACCCACGAAGGCAGCCATAAAGACCACAACCTCTTCACAACCAGGGATATACATTAGGTCGAAGTGGCTTGCGGTGACCGCGTTACTGGAGATATAGGCTAGTATCACAAGTGTTATGCCTATGATGGCAGAGTTGCCTGAGGCCATGCCATCCATGCCGTCATTGAGGTTCGAACCGTTCGACACGGCGGCCACGATGAAAACGGTGAGCAGCACGAGGAAGACCCATGCCAAGTTGTACATCCACCTTGGGCCTGCCCATTTGAACAGGTTGGCATAGTTGAGGTTGTGGTTTTTCACAAAAGGAATGGTGGTCTGTGTCGATTTCACGTCGGGACTCTTCACGACGATTTCCTTGTTGTCCTCGATTTTCAGTTGTACCGTCTCGTTGATCTGTACGGCAGGGCTGAGACGAAGGGTGAGGCCAACGATGAGGCCCAGCAGGATTTGTCCGCCCAGTTTCACGATGGGTTTCAAACCGTCTTTCTTATGCTTGAAGGTCTTGACGTAGTCGTCGGCGAAACCAATGGCGCCGAGCAACAACGTGGTGACAATCATCAAGATCGTGTAAACACTATGGAGCTTGCATACCAGCAATACCGGTATCAGGATGGCGGTGATGATGATGACGCCGCCCATGGTGGGAACACCGACTTTCTTGGTGTTGTAGGGGTCGATGGCCTCGTCGCGCTGGACTTCAACGATCCTTTTGCGTTTGAGCATTTTGATGAAGAAGTTACCGAACCATACCGAAACGATGAGCGCCAAAATGATGGCTGCGGCTGCCCGGAAGGTGACATAATTGAACACACCCGCGCCCGGGAAGTTGTGCATGTGCAAATAATTGAACAGATAGTATAACATCAGTTGGCCTCCTTAAAAGCTTCCGACAAGACTTCCTTGTCGTCAAAATGGTTCTTTACTCCGTTAATTTCCTGATAGGTTTCGTGGCCTTTGCCTGCCAGCAGGATGATGTCACCTTTTTTGGCTAAGGCAACGGCAGTGCGAATGGCTTCTCTGCGGTTGGTGATACTTAACACCTTATGCTTGTCCTCTTCAGCGATACCAGCTTTCATCTGTCGGATGATTTCGTCAGGGTCTTCGTTACGCGGGTTGTCGCTGGTGAGGATGACCTTGTCGCTCAGTTTCACTGCAACGGCAGCCATCTCGGGACGCTTGGTGGCGTCGCGGTTACCGCCGCAACCTACTACCGTAATGAGGGTCTCTTTGTGGCAGCGCACCTCGTTGATGGTCGCCAGCACGTTCTCCAGGGCGTCGGGCGTGTGGGCGTAGTCGACGATGCCAACGATGCCGTTTTCGGAATGCACCATGTCGAAGCGGCCATTGGCGCCATGCAGCTTGCTGATTTCAACCAGCAGTTCGTCTTTGTTGAAGCCCAACGACAGTGCGGCTCCATAGATGGCCAACAGGTTGCTGGCATTGAATCCGCCGACGAGTTGGGAGTACATCTCCGTGCCGTTCACCTTGAGCATCATGCCGTCAAAGTGGCTCTCCATGATGATGCCTTTGAAGTCGGCGTCGTGTTTCAAGGCGTAGGTCAGTTTCTTAGCCTTGGTGTTCTGTAGCATGACGGCGCCGTTTTTGTCGTCGAGGTTGGTGAGGGCGAAGGCACTCTGCGGCAGGTTGTCGAAGAATTTCTTCTTGGCGTTGCGGTAGTTGGCCATCGTCTTGTGGTAGTCGAGATGGTCGTGGGTGAGGTTGGTGAAGATGCCACCCGCAAAATGCAATCCAGCGATGCGGTCTTGTGCCACGCTGTGCGAACTCACCTCCATGAAGGCATATTCGCATTCCTTGTCCACCATGTGCTTCAGCAAGGCGTTCAACTCGATAGGGTCGGGGGTGGTGTGTGTCGAAGGGATGACTTCGCGGTTCACGATGTTCTCGATGGTGGAGAGCAGCCCGCAGCTGTAACCCGCATCGGTGAAGAGCCTGTATAATAAAGTGGCGATGGTGGTTTTGCCGTTGGTGCCGGTCACGCCGACCAAACGCAGTTTCTCGGATGGGTTGCCGAAGAAATTGGAGGCGGCGACGCCCAAGACGTATGCCGAGTTGTCCACCTTTACATAGGTGACTTGATCCGCTTTTTTGCGTGGCATCTTCTCGCAAACGATAGCGGAAGCCCCTTTCTCGATGGCTTTGTCAATGTAGTCATGACCGTCGACCTGCGTGCCTTTGACCGCGAAAAACATCGTGCCTTGGCTTACCTTGCGGGAGTCGAAAGAGATATCGAGGATGTCGAGGTTTTTCTCTCCTACGATTTCCAACAGATTGCAATTGACCAATATCTCGCTGAGTTTCATTTCTTTTCTAGTTTTAGATGAATGACTGGGTTGGTTTTGAGCGTGTCGCCTGCGGGCAATGACTGCTCTTTGACGGTGCCTTGACCGACAAATTCGGTTTTGATGCCCATGTTCTCGAGAAGATAGACGGCATCGGTGATATCCATGCCGACGACATTGGGCACGATGTTGTTGGCGAGTCGGGCTTCGCGCATGTTGATTTCCCCACTCTCGTTGCGTTCCACGGTGACCCAGTCGCCGTTGATGGCGAAGTCGTTGAAGTTCCTGGCGATGCCGTTGAGGTAGTTGGTCTCTTTCTCATGACGCGCCAAAACAGGCCCCAAACCATATTTGGGCTTCACGCTGAGTGTGTCGTCTTCTTGAACACCGATGCGCATGGCGTACACCTTCTCGGCAATCTCCCTGAAACCAGGGGCCGAAACACCGCCTGCCGCCCATTTGGCTCCACGGGCACGGCTCACCATGACGATGCAGCTGTAGCGTGGCTTGTCGGCGGGGAAGTAACCTACGAAGGTGGTGTTGTAAAGCTTCCTTCCGATGCCGGGTTCATGATAGGCATAACCCATCACCTTGTCGTAATACTGCGCCGTTCCGGTCTTGCCTGCCACATTGACGATGCAGTCCGCAAACTGGCGTTTGGCTGTACCCCTGATGGCCACGCCTTCCAGCATGGTCTGGAGCTTTTCGATCGACTCGGGCGAGGCGATGTGCTCGTTGAGGACGATGGGGTCGTATTTTTCGATGATTTGGTTGCCGCGACGGATCTCGGTGACAAATTGAGGTTTCATCATGCGGCCACCATTGGCGATGGCGTTGTAAAGCATGAGGAGCTGCATCGGGGTGACGTTCACTTCGTAGCCGATTGACATCCAAGGCAAAGAGACGTTTGACCAAAGCTTTCTGCCGTCCTTGGTTTTGTCGTTGGGATGCTTGATGACGGGTTGTGCCTCGCCTTTGATGCCCGTACCGATTTTCTTGTTCAGGCAGAGGGCGTAGAGCCCCTCGACATATTTCTCCGGATGGGCGGCAAAGGCTTTGGTGATGAGCACGGCGGTACCTTTGTTCGACGATTGCTCGATGACCTCCTGCACGGTACAGATGCCGCCTTTGGCGAAGCTATGGTCATCTTTCATGACGCGGTTCGAGAACTTGATGGGCCCCGTGCCGATGTTCACCAAGTCAGTGAGTTTGGTGTCTTCCTTATGGTTGAGCAACACCACCATCGAGGCGATTTTGAACACCGAGCCGGGCTCGTAGCGTTCGGCCAAGGCGACATTGTATGACTCTTCATATTTACCGGTCTCATGGTTGAGCCTCAGGTTGGCCAAGGCTCTTACGTAGCCAGTCTCCACGTCCATCAGGATAGCACAACCCTGTTCGGCCTTGTTGGTGGTCAAGGTGTTGTTGAGGGCGCTTTCCACAATGTCCTGCAACTTGATGTCGAAAGTGGTGTAGAGGTCGTCGCCGTTTTTGGCATCGACGTCATCTTCCGAGTTGACGGGCATCCAATCGCCATGGTGTATTCTTCTCACCAGCTGCCGACCGTTCTGCCCTTTGAGGTAGTCGTTGTAGGCGCCTTCGATGCCGAAATAGTAGCCTTTCTCTTCGTTGGCCATGCCGAGCATGAGGCTGGCGAGTTCCTTATAGGGATGGTCGCGGCGGATTTTCTTTTCGGTGATGATGCCGCCTTTGAAGATGCCCTTGTTGAAAATGACGAACTGTTGCATCTGACGCAGTTCCGCCTGGGTGATGTTCAGCGCGATTTTATAGTGACGGTTCTTCTTGGCCTTGCCTTCGGCAAAGAAGGCCTTCCATTGCGTGGCGTTTCTTTTCGGGAAGAGGCCGGCCATCTGGCGGCAGAGCGAGTCGATGTTTTCGGCAAGGAAAACGGAGTCGACGGCTTTATAGTCGAAGTAGACGTCGTAAAGCGGGATGGAGATGGCCATCAGCTGACCGTCGGCTGAATAGATATTGCCACGCGAAGCTTCCAAGGTTCTGACACGGTATTCGCGTTGCTCGGCGCGTTCGAGCAGCTCTTTGTTGTCGGTGGTCTGCACCAGGATGATCTTCGCTATGATGGCGATGCCGAAGACAAGCACGAGGATATAAACCAGATAGGTCTTCAGCAAGGTTTCGGTTCTCGGGTCTGCTTTCATGGCTCCTGCGTGTTTTCTTCGTTGACGTTAATGCGTTTCAGTGGTTCGGTGACTTCTTTCATGCCTGTGCCGGCCAGTTTCTTGGCCAACACGGATTGCTTCGAGGCTTCCATGATGGCCGATCTCACTTGTATGTATTCCACCTGAAGGTCATTCAGGCGCTTGGTGGTCTGGGTCAGCTCGCGGTTTCTTTCTTCGGCGATGTAGGTATTGGTGATGATGGCCATGAGCAGCACGGTGATGTAGACCATGAAGGGAAATTGCTTGGTGAATTTCTCCCTCACAAGGAAACCGCCGCCCAACACGGTCATGGCATTTTTCTTCTTGCGTTTGTTCTTGCTTTTCTCTTTCTGCTCTTCCATGGCTATTTCCTTTCTGCAATTCTGAGTTTAGCGCTGCGTGCCCTGCTGTTGCTTTCAATTTCCTCTTCTGAGGGGATGATGGGCTTGCGCGTGATGATATGGTAAGGTGTAATCAGGTTCCCGAAGAAGTCTTTTTCTTCCTTGCCCTCGGCGTTGCCGGTCTTCATGAAGTTCTTCACGAGACGGTCTTCCAATGAGTGGTACGACATCACCACGAGGCGACCACCTGGTTTCAGCACGTCAGGGCACTGGGTGAGGAAGGCGTTGAGGGCGTCAAGTTCTTGGTTCACTTCGATGCGCAGGGCTTGGAACAACTGGGCGAGGATCTTGTTTTCCTTGCCTCTCGGCAGACGGCGTTGCACCGCGGCCTTCAGCTGTTCCGTGGTCTCGATGGGTTCTGACTCGCGGGCCATGATGATGTCGGAGGCGATGAGTTGAGGCTGTTGCATCTCGCCGTAGAGGCGCAAGATGCGCGTCAGGGCGGCGTGGTCGTAGGTGTTCACCACAGTGGCGGCGTCGTTGGGCGTCATCTGGCTCATGCGCATGTCCAAGGGACCGTCGAAGCGGGTCGAGAAGCCTTTCTCGGGGGTGTCGAACTGATGTGAAGAGACACCCAGATCGGCGATAATGCCGTCGATTTGTCCACCGTGATAAAGCTGGATGAAGTTCTTGAAGTACTTGAAATTCTGCGGGATAAAGGTAAAGCGCTCGTCATCGAAAGCATTGGCTTCGGCATCTTCATCTTGGTCGAAGGCGTAGAGGTGACCTGTCGAGAGGTGCTCGAGAATGGCACGCGAATGACCGCCGCCACCGAAAGTGACGTCGGCGTACACACCCTCGGGGTTAATGTTCAGTCCCCCGATGCATTCGTTCAACATGACCGGATTGTGATACATGTTATCCCCTCCTTGTTAGTCGATTGTGCTGAGAATTTCGAGAATCTTCTTTTTGTCGACGGCGGCCACTGAATGCTGGTAGCGGTCCTTGTCCCAAATCTCCATCTTGTTGGCGAGGGCTTCCACCACCACTTCCTTGGTCAGACCGCCGCGTTCCATCAGGTCCTTGGGAATCTGAAGACGACCGTTTGCGTCGAGCTTGACGAAACGGACCCCCTCGTTCAGGAAACGTAAGACCTTGATACCCTCTTCGTTGTAAATATTGAACTTGGCCCTTAGCTTTTCCTGTTGCTCGTCCCAGTCCTTGCGGGTGTAGAGGTCGAGGAAAAGGCTGTGATCGAACAAACTGGGACGCAAGACAAAGCCTTCCTCTGCCTGTTCGCCCATCTGCTCTTTGAACTCGGCAGGCAGCATCAGACGGCCTTTTGCGTCCAATTTGCAGTTAAAATGTCCAATCGGGTAGCTCATTTTTACACTTTTGATTTTTCAGGTGCAAAGATACTGCATTTTTTTCCACTTTTTCCCATTTTATCCCAATAAAGTTTTCAACCGGTATTGTTGATAACTTTGTTCATAATCATGTTAACAATTTGCCTATAAGAATGAAAGTTAGGTGTTGATAAATGGTGTTTTGCCTATTTTTTGGGTGTTTTTCGACCGAAAATGGGATTTCCATTTTACTTTTTATTATTTTTGCGGATTATTGGGAGTTTTTCGATTATGGATTCGGAACAAAACAACCTTATCAATTTAAGGAAAATCTTCACGGCCAAGATGCCCAAGTTGATGAAGCACATGCCCAACTGGCTGTTTCGCAAGATACAACGCCTGCTGCATGAGGACGACATCAACGAGATTCTGACCAAATATGCCGACAAGGAGGGAATCGATTTCATCAATGCGGTGGTGGCTGACTTCAATCTGGATTTGGTCTTGAAGGGTGTCGACAACCTGATGGCGAGCGACCGTGTTCTGGTGGCCTCCAACCATCCATTGGGGGGACTCGACGGCATCGCGCTCATCGGTGCAGTGGGCAACCATAGGGGAGAGACATTGACACCTGTCAACGATTTCCTGATGTTCGTGAAGAACCTCCGCCCGATTTTCATTCCGGTCAGCAAGGTGGGTAGCGCGACAGCCAACCGAGAGGAGAGCCTCAAACTCTTCAACGAGACCTTTGCCAGCGATGCCACCATCTGCTATTTCCCCTTCGGACTTTGCTCGCGCAAGACCAAAGGCGGGAAAATCATGGATCTGGACTGGAAAAAGACGTTTGTTACTAAGTCGAAGGCTTATCAACGCGACATCGTCCCTGTCCATATCGAAGGTCGTAACTCCAACTTTTTCTATAACCTTGCCCGCCTGCGCAAAAAGCTGGGTATCAAGGTGAATATTGAGATGGCTTTCCTAGTGGATGAGTTCTTCAAGCAACGCAACAAGCAGCTGACCATCACTTTTGGCAAGCCTATCCCTTATCAAACTTTTGACCGTAGGTTCACAGATGCCCAATGGGCTGAGAAACTTCGTACTTTCTCCTATCAGTTGGCGAAGGATGCCGATTTGGTGTTTGATCCTCAAAAAGAATACACGATATGATGAAAGATATTATTGCACCGGTGCCGGTTGAGGCTATCATGGATGAGCTGACCCGCGACAAGTTCTTCCGCAAGACGAACAATGCGGGAAACGAGATCTATATCCTTTCAGCCCACGATTCACCGAACATCATGCGCGAGATTGGCCGTCTGCGCGAAATCAGCTTCCGTGACTCAGGAGGAGGTACGGGCTTGGACTGCGATATTGACGTGTTCGACACGCGTGAAGAGAACTATTTCTTCCAACTCATCGTTTGGAATCCCAACGACCGGGCTATTGTGGGCGGTTACCGTTTCCTGCTTTGCGACAATTTGCCGCTTGATGCTGATGGTCAAGTGGATACACCTACCAGCGAGCTGTTTTATTATTCCAAGAAATTCGTTGAGGATTACCTGCCTTATACCATCGAATTGGGCCGCTCGTTTGTGCAGCCCAATTACCAGCCGTCCAAGAGCCTTTCAAAAGGCCTATATTCCCTGGATAACCTGTGGGATGGCCTGGGCTCGCTGGTCGATGTCTACCCCGAGGCGCTGTATTATTTCGGTAAGGTGACGATGTATCCCACCTTGGAACGTACTTCTCGTGACATGATCCTTTATTTTATGCAGAAGCACTTCCCCGACAAAGAGCAGCTGGTCACGGTGCGACCTGAGTTGAATCTCCCCATCCTCACGGATATGGAATGGCTTGACAGTGTGTTCAATGCCGACAACTATCGTGACAACTACAAGATCTTGGTCAGGCAGGTGCGCGAACGTGGCGCCTCTGTGCCGCCTCTGGTGAATGCCTACATGAACCTCTCACCCACTTTGCGTTCGTTTGGCACGGCACTCAATCCTGGCTTCGGCAAGGTGGAAGAGACGGGCATTCTGATGACCATTAGCGATATATTTGAGGATAAAGTCAAGCGCCACTTGATATATGACATGAATGAGATTCCAGAACACCTAAAAATGCCGTTCTATGCAAATTAACAAAGCCGAGTTCCTGATGAGCAACAATCGTTTCGAGTTCTTGCCCAACGACAACATCCCCGAATACGCCTTCATCGGCCGTTCGAACGTAGGGAAGTCGTCGCTGATTAATTTGCTGGTGCAGCGCAGAGGCCTGGCCAAGACTTCTTCCGTGCCTGGCAAGACGGTGGCCATCAACCATTTCATTGTCAATGATGCATGGTATCTCGTTGATTTGCCAGGCTATGGCTACGCACAGCACTCGAAAAAAACCCGTGAGCAGTGGCGTGTCATGATCAACAACTACATCACGCGCCGCCGCAATCTGGTGACGACGTTTGTCTTGGTCGATGCTCGCCTTGAGCCGCAGAATAACGACTTGGGTTTCATGGAGTGGCTCGGCGAGAGTCAGGTGCCTTTCTGCATCGTCTTCACCAAGGCCGACAAGGTGTCGAAAGCCGAACTCGACCGTAACGTGCAGGCGATGAAGAACCGTTTGTTGGAAAACTGGGAAGAGCTGCCGCCCATCTTTATTACTTCGGCTGAGAAGAAGCAGGGGAGAGACGAGGTGTTGAATTACATTGAGCAGCAGAACAACGAGATCGCAGATCTCCTCAACAAGAAAAAGTAACTATAGTTAACTTCAATATTCACTTAAAACTACATCACTATGGGAATGTTAATTTCAATTCTGATCGGTGCACTGGCAGGTATCATTGCTGGTAAAATCATGAACTACGGCCTCGGTTTAATCTGGGCCATCATCGTCGGTGTTGTCGGCGGTTTCTTGGGCAGCTGGATCTTCAGCATCATTGGTCTCCCCGCCAGCACTTCCTTCTGGGGTCAGCTTCTGGTCGGTACCGTCGGTGCCGTGGTGCTCCTATGGCTTGTCTCTTTGATTAAGAAGAAATAAGTCTTACTTATGTTGATGTGAAAGCGGAGCCCGAAGGCTCCGCTTTTTTTTGTGCTATTTGAAATACACCCTGGTGATTCCCGTTCCGCCTGTTTCCAACGAGGCGTCGCAGAAACGCTCCACTTCGTGGATGTGGCTGAGTTTCTCGCGGATGAGCTTGCGCAAGATACCGTTACCTTTGCCATGCAGGATGCTCACTTCCTTGATGCTCAATAGTTTGGCTTCGTCCAAATATTTATCCACGATGTCCAAGGCTTCTTCGGCGCGCTTGCCGCGTACGTCAAGGGTGAGGTTGAAGTGCTCGGCTTTCTCGCTGAGGTCTTCGGCGATGCCGTTTTGCCAGCGACGTTGTGTCTTGCGGGCTTCGGCGCGGCTCACCTTGCGGAGCTTGTCGGGGCTGGTGCGTAGGCGGATGCTGTCGAAGAGGATGGTGGCGTCGGTGTCGCTGATGGCGAGGATTTCGCCCACCACCTGCATCTCCTCGATG
Organism: Bacteroidales bacterium; assembly: GCA_017651645.1. The sequence goes on along the minus strand of JAGCCO010000015.1, from coordinate 21,206 downwards.
CAGACAGTGTCGCCTACCTTCAGCACGACTTCGGTCTCTTCCTTTTTCTTGGCTTCGGCCACCTCTTTGGCTTTTTGCACAATCTCTTCCTTAGTCTTTTCAAGGTTCTGGCGGATTTCCTTGGTCTTGGTCTTCTCGGCCTGAGCTTCCTTGATTTCCTTGATGGTGCGCTCGATCTGGCTGTTGGCTTTCTGTATCAGTTCCTGGGCTTCGGCAGCGGCATCGCGGAGATATTGCTTTTTCTTGCTTTCCAGTTCGGCAAGGAGGTTCTTGTATTTCTCCACCACCTCGGTCAGTAGTTGGTCGGCGATGCGCAGGTCTTGTTCTTTCTTGCGGATGGCTTTCTTGTCGACTTCGAGTTGTTGCAGTTGTTTCTCAAACTTAAGATGTTGGTCGCCCGTGATGTTGGCGGCATCGTCGAGAATCTGTTTCGGGAAACCGATTTTCTTGGCGATTTCGAAGGCGAAAGAGGAACCGGGCTTACCCGTCATCATGATGTACATGGGCTGCATGAAGCGCGTGTCGAACAGCATGGCGCCATTGACGATGCCTTCGTGGTTGTCGGCCAAAAGTTTCAGGTTGGCATAGTGCGTAGTAACCATGCCGAAAGCTTGTTTCTTGTTGAGCTCCAATAATATAGCTTCGGCGATGGCACCACCGAGTTGTGGCTCCGTGCCCGTACCGAACTCGTCGATGAGGAACAGCGTTTTTTCGTCGGCATGTTCCAGCAGGGCTTTCATATTAATAAGGTGTGAGCTGTAGGTCGACAGGTCGTCCAATATCGATTGCTCGTCGCCGATGTCGATGAAGAGGTTTTCAAACAAGCCGCATTGCGAGTCGACGCGCATGGGGGGCATGAGACCGCATTGCAGCATGTATTGTAGTAATCCAGTGGTTTTTAGGCACACCGACTTGCCGCCTGCGTTGGGACCGCTGATGACGAGGATGCGGTCGGTTTCGTCCAGTTTCAAATCCAAGGGGACGACTTGTTTGCCTTGGGCTTTCAGCTTCTTCTCCAGCAAGGGATGTCGTGCCTGCTGCCAGTTGAAATAAGGTGTGTCTTTGATTTCGGGTTTCACGCCTCCGATTTCTTGGGCCAGCAACGCTTTGGCGCGGATGAAGTCGAGTTCGCCGAGGAGGTTCCATGCCTTGCGCAGTTCGGAGAGATAGGGCCTCAACAGCCTTGTGAAGGCCATCAGAATGCGGTGAATCTCGCGTTTTTCGGCATATTCCAACTCTTTGATTTCGTTGGAGGTATCGAAGATTTCGGCGGGCTCGATGTAGACGGTCTGTCCCGTGGCCGACTCGTCGTGGATGAAACCTCGGATGGCGCGTTTGTCGCCCGCCTTCACGGGGATGACCAACCTGCCGTCGCGCACGGTGAGTTCTGATTTCTGATCGACCCAACCTGCGGTCTTGGCGTCACTCATGATTTGGCGGATGCGCTTCTCGATGCCCGTTTGCTTGCGGCGGATGCTTTGGCGGATTTCCAAGAGCTCGGTGGAAGCGTTGTCGGGAATCTCGCCTTTGTCGTCAACGAGACGGTTGACTTCAGTGAAGATGCTGCGGTCGATGAAGATGTTCTCTATCAGTGATTTGAGTCGTGGGGTGTTGTCGGCGCTTTCGGAATGTCCATAACGTAGGATGACGTCAAGCACATTGAGTGAGGGCTTCAAGGCGAACAAGTCTTCCACATTCAGGCAGGTGCCGTCAATTTGAATACGGTGGAAGGCCTCGCGGAGGTCGTGGAAGTCGCGCACGGGGAAAGGAATGCCTGTCTGAAGCAGATGGATGAACTCTTCAGTCTGCTCCAAGCTTATGATAATGCGGTTTTTATCATTTGAGAAGGCCACATTTTCCACCTTCTCCAAGCCCATTGTGCTGATGCAATGGTCGGAGAGCATCTGGCGGATGTTTTTGAAGCCGATTTTCTGTTCAAAGTTGGTGGGATAAATCACGGATTGAGAATTTCAGGGTGCAAAGGTACAGAAAAAAGCCTATCTTTGCCCAAAATTTACTAGGTTGATTCTAAAGATTTGAAACCATGATTAGATTGGAAATCTGTGCCAACGGCATCAAGTCGTTGCAGAACGCGATGGACGGCTGCGCCCAGTGCGTGGAGTTGTGCGAGTGTCTCGAAGTGGGTGGCGTTACGCCTTCATTCGGTACTTTGGCTAAGGCCATCGATATTTCGTTTATCCCTATGCGTGTGCTCATCCGTCCGCGCTCGGGCAACTATATCTACGACGAGGAAGAAGTGGAGATGATGAAGACCGACATCATGCTTTGCAAGAAGTTGGGCTTCGAGGGTGTCGTTATCGGTGCCTTGAACGACAAAGGAGAACTCGATATGGAGACCATTAAGGCCTTGATGGGAGCAGGTGAGGGGCTGAAGTTCACCTTCCACCGCGCTATTGATGCCTGCGTAAAGCCTTTCGATGCGGTCGAGAAACTCATCGAACTCGGTTTCGACAAGATCCTGACTTCGGGCGGCAAGCCCACGGCCTTGGAAGGCGTCCCGATGATAGCTGAGATGCAGTTGCGCTATGGCGACCGAATCGGCATCATGCCAGGTGGTGGCATCAACCTCGGCAATGTGAAGGACATCCTCAACATGACGGGCGCGGTGCATTGCCATGCTTCATTGGCGCATTGGGTGCCGCGTTTCAATGAGAAACTCTATCCGAACCAAAAGGACGCGACTGGTGCCACGATGGTCTGGACCGAGTCGAACCGTGACTTGATTTACGAGATGGAAAAAATGCTGAATCCATTCTGACGCGCTTTGCGTCATTGCGAGGAGGCACGACGAAGCAATCCAGAGATAGAGCTTATTGCCTGGACTGCTTCGTGCCTCGCAGTGACGACAAACGGCAAAAAAGTGATACATAATGAGAAAATTCTTACCAATTCTATTATTGTTGGCTGCTCTTTCAAGTTGCCATAAAACCGAAAAGCCCAACGTCATCGAACAAAGCCTCGACCAAGGCTGGACGCTCACTGGCGACACTTTATCCATCAATATGCAGGTCAACGTGCCCTCAGTGGTGCAGCAGAGCCTTTATGAGAATGGTCTAATACCGCATCCCTATCTCGGCACGGTGGAAAACGACTTGCTGTGGATTTCCGACCATCCCTGGGACTACATCTTGCATTTCGATGCGGATAAGGAACTATTTGAAAAAGAGAATGTTGAACTTGTTTTTGAAGGCCTTGACACCTACGCCGAAGTTAGTTTGAATGGCTATGAGCTTTTTTCAGCCGACAACCAGTTCCGTGAATGGAAAGCAGATGTGAAGCCGTTTTTAAAGGATAAAGACAACCTGCTAGAAGTGCATTTCATCCGTTACGACAGCACGCAGGTGGCTCTGTATGAGCAACATCAGCCCCAACTACCTGAGAAGTACGCCGTTTCGCGCAAGGCACCTTACCAGCATGGCTGGGACTGGGCACCGAAGTACAAGAATGTAGGCATTTGGAAACCTGTGAAGATGGTGGGTTGGAAGGAGGCGAAGTTGGATTATGCCTATATTTCCACATGTTATGCTGATTCTGATAGTGCCTGGCTGTGGTTGCGATATGGCATTGATAATAGGATGGATGAAGCAGAATACCAGGTGGAATTGAGTATGAGTTCACATCAGGATGAGTCTTTTTTCTTAAACCATGAAAGGACATTGAGCTTTCCTGCAAAGCCATTAAAAACGGGAACGCATCAAATATCCCTGATAGTTCCCATGCGGAATCCCCAGCTTTGGTGGCCTAACGAAATGGGCGAACAATCGCTGTATGATTTTGAGGTGGTGTTGAAAAAAGGCGACAGGGTGCTGGACACCAAAAGGTTCAAGACGGGCATCCGTACCTTCGAGATGGTCGATGAACCCGACAGCATCGGTCGTGCCTTCTATTTCAAGGTGAATGGTGTGCCGATGTATGCCAAGGGCGCCAACTATGTCCCCGAGGAGATGATAGAGACTTGGATCAATGCCGATAATACTTTGTCGTTGCTTCGTCAGGCCAAAGACACGCATTTCAATATGCTGCGCGTTTGGGGTGGCGGCATCTATCCTTCCGATGACTTCTTCAACATCTGCGATTCATTGGGCATCTTGGTTTGGCAGGACTTTATGTATGCCGGTACGATGTATCCCTATGATGAGGCTTTTTTGAAAAATGCTGAAATTGAGGCTGTTGAGCAGGTGAGACGCTTGGCTTCGCATCCGTCGCTGGCATTGTGGTGCGGAGGCAACGAAATCTCGGAAGGCTACTACAACTGGGGATGGCAAAAGTCACTGAATTGGAGCGAGGAAGATGACAAAACGATAAAGGCAGGCTACGACCAACTTTTTGAAACCATTCTGCCTGAGGCGGTGTCCTTGTATGATGGCACGCGACCCTATTGGCCTAGTTCGCCCTCGAAAGGCTGGGGACGGCCCGAGAGCCTAACGGAAGGCGATGTGCACTATTGGGGCGTTTGGTGGGGCGAGCAACCCTACGAAATGTACCGCGAGAAGGTGGGCCGCTTCAATAGCGAATATGGTTACCAAAGCTATCCCGATTATTCGACGCTTCAAAAGATAGCCCAAGGCGAGGAACTGAGCAAAGATGCTGAGGTCATCGCGGCGCACCAAAAACATCCTCGTGGCACGCGCCAGATCGACGACTTCATCCAACGGTATTACCCCAACGTCCAACCTAAGGACTTTGAGGAATACGTGCATCTGAGCCAACTCTCGCAAGCTTATGGCATGGAGGTCGCCATCGAAGCGCACCGCACAGCGAAGCCTTACAACATGGGCACGCTCTATTGGCAACTGAATGATGCTTGGCCCGTGACTTCCTGGTCGTCCATTGACTACTACGGCAATCCCAAAGTGTTTCAAGAAAGACTCAAAACGCTCTATGCCCCTGTGCTGCTCTCGCTTGACCCAAAGGACTACGGTGTCTTCGTGACTTCCGACCTGCTGCGTGGCATCGATGGCACACTTTCGATTCAGGTGTGTGACCTTGAAGATAAGCCTCTCTTTGAACAAAAAGTACAGGTTACAATGACGCCCAACGAGAACCGAAAATACGTTGTTGAAGGCCTGGGCGAATGTCTGCGAAACGCTAATCTGCAAAAGGTTTGCGTGAAGTTAGAACTGACCGAAGGCGAGACCCTCACCGCCGAGCGCATTTGCCATTTTTCCGCTTTTTTTGAGTAAGGGCTGTAACTTTTTTAGTGTTTCTCCGTATTACGGTTGATGACGCGAGAATGCGAGACTACGGGACTGCGAGACGTCTAAAAGTCCCGAAGTCTCGAAGACCCGAAGTCCCGCGTCAAAAAAGAGAAACACAAACATTAAAACATCAATAAAATGAAAACAAGATTGATTTTAGCAACACTGTTGCTGCTGGCCTTCGGGACTTTGAAGGCACAAGACACGATTACTGTGGTGAAAAGAGGTGCTGATGCGAAAAAAACGGATACCCTCCGAGTTATTACTCCCAATATGTCTGAACTTCCTGAACTGATGCAAGAACTGGGTATGTACCTTCAGCTTCTCAATGATTCTGTCAATTGGGAGAGTTTTGGGGAAGATATGGAGAAGTGGGGCGCAGAAATGGAAGAATGGGGCAACAAAATGGAGAGATGGAGTGAGGGTCTTGAACAAAGATTTGGGTATCCCTATGAATATGAATCAGTGAAAAACGATGATTTGCCAGTTCGCTCTATCGTGATTGGAGGCTCGGGCGATGTGCGGATCAAACAAAGCCAAGACGGTTTCTCCTTGTCTCGTGGTGACAAAGCAACACGCCGTCAGCCTTATATGGCAAACGGCACTCTAATCCTTGGCGGTCCAAGTGACTATGAGGTCGCTATTCCTCAACTTAACGAGATTATCATGTCCTCGTCTGGGGATGTGATAGGAAGAGGCCTGATCAAAGGAGATAACCTCAACCTTGTTATGTCAGGTTCGGGTGATTTGAAACTTGATGTGGATTATGATACTATCCGTGTTCTGATGTCAGGTTCAGGTGATGTCACGCTTATGGGGCAATGCAAAATGATTTATGCTGATATCCATGGTTCTGGCGACTTGAAGATACAACAACTAATTGCTGGTGAATCACATATCAACGCGACGGGCTCTGGTGAGGCAAAGGTAAACAAGGTGGGCAATGTCACGACATACCATCATCGTAAGACCAATCCACCGACCCATAAAAACCTCCTTTTCGATGCCCATTGGAACGGTTTCGAGGCTGGCTTGAATATGCTCATTGACCCGACTATGACGTATGTATATAGTAACCCCGATGGCGCCACTGGATTGGAAATCCGCCCCTTGCGTAGCTGGTATTTTGGTTTCAACATCGCCGATGTAGGCATTGCCTTCAATAGAAGACATACTGCCGGCCTGTTCACAGGTGTAGGCATTGGCTGGAACAATTTTAGCTGGAACAACAATGTCAAGATTGGATACGACCCTGAAACTGATGGATATGCGGTTGTTCCCATTGAATCAGACCAAGTCGTGAAAAACAGCAAATATGGGGCACTGTTCCTTCAAATGCCACTGATGTTCGAAGTCAGACCTACGCGCCACATGTACATTGACGCGGGCGTGACTGGCGGCTTGCGTATTGCACAGTGGAACCGTGTGAAATACGATAATGGGAATTCGGATAAGCAATTTTATGGTGGGATAGGGTCTGGCGTGAATCTTCTCAAATTAGATGCTTCTATCCGCGTGGGTGGTGACGACATAGGCTTCTTCGCCAACTATGCCCTGCTGCCGCTCTTTGAAACGAGCAATGCGAAGGTCCATCCGTTGAGTTTCGGATTCAGCATCAATTTCTGAAGATAGTCCAGGAACGAATAAAAAATGCCGCTTTCGAGCGGCATTTTTTTATTCTCCGGCTTTTTCCTGCCATCGTTCCTTTGCTTCCTCAATGCGTTCATCGGCACGGTAGTAAGCGTTCAAGGCCAAGTCGGTGGCAGCCAAGTTGACTTCTTCCTTTGCGGTATGCAGTCCTGAAAGGATGATGCTCGAGAAACTGTCGTGGCGACCGTCGGTAAGACGGTAAATGCTCCTGCCGATGAGTGAAAGGTTGCGCGCGTCATCTTCATAATCCTCAAAACCGTATTCGCCAATTGGTGCAAAGGCGAGGTCGGCATTCATGCGATAGGCCAGAAGGTCCAAATCGGTTTCTTCGAAGGTGGACAGAGTCGGTAAGGTTTGCGCTTTTTGAGGCTCCAGTTGGGCCACAAGCGGTGCTTCAACCCTTTCTGGAACGACAGTTTTTTCTTTCTTTACCTTAATAATTTGTGGCTGAACGAAACGGATTGTCCTTGGTGGCAAAGCCGTGGCTTCGTTCGTGGTGATGAGCCTTTGCGGAAGGATGGGCTTCAACTCGGCAATGGGTTCCGTTTTTGGCATCGACCTTTCGGGCCACAAGGTGACGGTGAGCAGCAGACCGGCAGCGGCGGCCGCCGAGGCGATCTTGACATAAAGCGGCACGATGGCACTTTTCTTTTTCAAACTTTCCTTGCCTTCGTAGGCAATCTGAGGCACTTCGAGATGGGGCAACTCCTCGGTGAGCTCGTCCCAGTCCATACCTTGGGCCGCGACGAAGGCTTTCAGCTGCTCCGCCTCGTCGGGGCTGAGGTTACCATCCATGTAATCCAGGAGGTAAGCCTCGTAGTTGTCGGTAGTGATAATCGTTTTCATGGCGCTATGTCGATAAGGTTGTCGATGCTTTTCAGTTTGTTTTTGAGTGCGGTGCGGGCGCGGAAGATATTGACCTTGACCTGGGCCTCGGTCATCCCTGTGATGTCACCGATCTCCTGGTAGCTGTAGCCTTCGTAATCGCGCAGCAACAAGGCATTGCGTTGTGCTTCAGGCAAAGTGGACAAGGCCTTGTGCAGGATATCGTTGACATCGGGGTAGGGACTTTGGGTGCTTAGTTCTTTGGTCGGGGCGAGGTCTTCGATGCTCGCAAAGTGTTGTCGCTGCCTGACTTCGTCAATCATGGCGTGGTGGGCGGTGGTGAAGAGATAGGATTTGGCTTTGGCGAAGTCCACCGTCTTGACCTTTTCCCAAACGCGGGCAAAGCTCTCCTGCACCACGTCCTCGGCCTGCTCACGGTTGCGGAGGCTCGAGAACGCGAAGCGGAAAAGCCGGTCGGCATAAAGCTCCACGCACTGGTTGTACTGATGTCTGTCCATCTTTAGTATTCGTAATACGGAGAAAAGTGAAAAAAGTTACACTATGGTGATTATTTTTTTTCAACTATGGCCCATGGCTCATGACCATGGCAGCTTCAAATTATTGAAAACTTCTAACCATGAAGAAAAGCTGCCATAGTCATAGGCCATAAGCCATAGTCAACAATTAAACGATTAAACAACAAACAATTCAACAAATATCCTTACTTTTGCGCCAAATTACAAAACCATGATTCTAAACTACATCACCTGGAACGTCGACCCCGTATTGTTTTCCATAGGAAGTGTTCATGTCCGTTGGTATGGCTTGCTGTGGGCCGTGGGCTTTCTCATCGGTTATTTCATCATGCGCCACATCTATAGGCGAGAAAAGATGACGGAAGATTCGCTGGATAAGTTGCTGATTTACATGCTTATCTTTACTATTGTGGGTGCACGTCTTGGGCATTGCCTGTTCTATGAGCCGGATTATTACCTCTCCAATCCCTTGAAGATGCTGGCCGTTTGGGAAGGCGGCCTCGCCAGTCACGGTGGCGCCATCGGTATTTTGATTGGCTTATGGCTTTATGTGCGGAGTTACAATAAATCCCCGAAAAAGAAGGACGAGAAACAACGCATCAACTACATCTGGATTCTCGACCGTATCGTGGTGGCCGTGTGCCTCGTCGGAGCTTTGATTCGCGTGGGCAATGTGATGAACCACGAGATTTACGGCACGCCCACTTCGCTGCCTTGGGGCTTTGTCTTCCTGCGCGGTGCGGAGCAATTCTGCGGCACCGTCGACAACTACACGGCGTGCATGGCCTGGGATGCGCCTTGTCCGCCATCCGAATGGTTGCCATGCCATCCGACGGGCCTCTATGAGGCTTTCTTCTGCCTTGTGGCCATGGGTATTTTATTGTGGATGTACTACAAGCGCGACCTCGGTAACAAGCAACCTGGTCTGATGTTCGGCACCTTCCTTGTCATCATCTTTGGCTCACGCATCCTTATCGAGTTCCTGAAGAACGTCCAAGTGGAATTCGAGAAAAACATGACCTTCGACATGGGGCAATGGCTTAGCGTTCCCTTTGTCCTCATCGGCATTGGGATGATTGTTTGGAGCTTTGTCCATCGGGGAAAGATGTTAGAAGGATAGACAAAAAAGCATTTTTTTACACTTTTTATAGTTAATGTATTTATAATTTCTATCTTTGCAAGGCAAAGAAAGAGATTGAATACGAGTTTATTAACATAAATACAAATTATTAATCAAATTAAATCACATGAAAAGAATAAACTACGGCCCGAAAGGGCAAGTCTACGAAGCGCCTATGGCGGATGTCGTAGAGATTGAATCACAAGGTGTGTTGTGTGCCTCTGGTGGTGGTAATGAACCACCTCAAGGAGGTATTTCTGGTTCCACAGAAGGTGTCCATTTTCAAACCGATAATGGTACCTGGGGAGATTAATGTTTAATCCACTAACACTCAGTACAAATATGAAGAAAAATGTAAGAATGATTGGGCTTTGTGCCCTTGTAATGCTTGCCGTTGTGTCGTGCAAGAAGAATGAGGAAAGTGCCGTCATGACTTTCCGCGCTACCATGACCTCGCCCACCTACGATGCCAAGACCTATCTTGACTCTAACTTAGACCTTCGTTGGAATAGTGGCGATGCCATTATGCTGTACGCTATGGATGATTCCCAAACTATGATTGATACCGCTGTCTTCACTACTAATGATGAAGGTGTGAAAGTGGCTAGCTTTAGCGGCAATATCGCTCAGGCTGAAACCTATTTTGCTTTTTATCCAGCATCCATGGCCAGCGGCGATGGGAACATGAAAGCGTCATCCACGCAGCAGTTTGTTCCAAATGGTATCCCTACTGACACCTATGTAATGGCATGTTCGATTAACGATGGGTCCATGGATTTTCAGTTCCGAGGCTTATTTGGCTTGTTGGCTATCCCTATGAAGGGTAACGCCACCATTGGCAGTATTGAATTTATAGATGCTTTTTTTAAAAATAGGTTGTCGGGCGAATTCACGCTGAATTTTGAAGCGATCGGACAAAACGATTGGAACAACCTTATGGGAGAGTCGGATTCTCATAATCGTTCCAATTCTGTTATTCTTGACTGTGGCCCTGAGGGCTATACGCTTAGCAATAATCCTGTGAGAGCGTACTTTGTCCTTCGACCTTTAGCTTGTTCTCAAGGTTTCACCGTTGTGGTGAAGGACTTGAATGGAGAAACTTTGTGGACCAAGGATGTCCCTCAGAATTCGAGTAACATAATCCAGCCTGAACGTATTCTTTTGATGCCTGAAATTACGGTGAATAGTTTGCCTTAAGTTTGAGGGACAAAGATACAAAAACGCTGCCGCTGAGAGTGTTCTCGGCGGCAGCGTTGCTTTAAGGAGGATTATTCTTTATTCCTCAGAATACATACTTAGGTATTGCATCATCCTGTCGGAAATCAGCTGTGCCAGCTCAGTTCGCTCATACTTCTTGGCTACGCCGCTGAAATGTTTGAGTAGGCTGAAGCACTCGTCGATGTCTTCCTCGTAGTATTTCTGGAACTTTGGCTTCATGCTACCGTAGTAGCGGATCTTGTCGCTGTAGTTGTCGACGAGCTTCATCAGATAGTCGTCGCCCTTCACGGTATCACCACAGACATAGTATATCTCGGGGAACTGATAGGTGCGGATGTCGGCGGGGAACTTGTCGTTTGGGAAGAACTCTTGGTATTTGTCCATCACGATGACAGCGGAGTCGAACTGGTCGTGGTTGACCAATGCCTGGGCCAGACGTGAATAAGCCTGTTGCGCGTAGGCCGTGTTGCGCACGCTCTCGCGGTCGGGCACCACGCCTTCTTGGTTGAGGCTGCCCCATTGGGTGAGGCCTTCGTTGGCTTTGGTGACCAACAAGTCGAAGCTGCCATCGCGATACACGCCGCCTACACCTTTATAATAGTCTTCGGCTTCGACGGGAATGAAGCGGTAAGCCAAGCCTTCCATGTGGAGGTACTTGTCGATGCCCAACACCTTCGACATGTCGCTGAACGAGGTGAAATAGACGGGACGCTCCCAGTTGTTGGTGGCCATGAAGTCCAAGAGCATGATGGAGTTCTTGTAGAGGTAGTCGCCCTTGATGTCCCAAGCGATCTCATCCACAATTTGGTCTTTCATGCTTTCGGGCACGATGCCGTTGCGAAGGCAGGCTTCCTTGTCGACGGTGAGCTTCACGCTGCGGCAGGGCACATAATTATAGGTGCCGCCAGGATAGCGTTTCACGGCTTTGGGGTTGTGGAGGAAGTCGATGACTTGTTTCAACTCCACGCGTTTGCCCTTGAAAAAGTCCTCCTCTTCGACGATTACCGATTCGTTGATACCATTGTCGTATTCCTTCGGGGTCAGCGTGAGCGGCATCCTTTCTGATTCATACACTTTGCGGCCCATCTGGTGGACATACCAATAGCCACCCGAAAGCATGTAGTTGCATACACGCACATCGGTGCGGAAACCTTCCACCTCCTGTACATACCATAAGGGGAAGGTGTCGTTATCGCCACGGGTGAAGATGACCGAGTTGGGCGGCAATTGGGCCAGATAGTTCCGCGCCCAGTCGCGGGCCGAGGTCTTACCCGAACGGTTGTGCTCTTCCCAACCGTTGGAGGCCAAAACGCATGGCACGGCAAGGAAGCAGGCCAAGCCTACGGCCACCGTTGTGATCATACTATGCTTTTTGGTCAGCTTGTTGATGCCATCGATGATGGCGATGACACCATAGCCAATCCAGATGGCAAAGGCGTAGAACGAGCCGGCATAGCTGTAGTCACGCTCACGAGGCTGCTGTGGGGTCTGGTTCAGGTAGATGATGATGGCCAAACCAGTCAGGAAGAAGAGGAGGAAGATAATCCAACTCTGCTTCGGATCGTGATAGAGCAGCCAGAATAAGCCGATGAGACCAAGGATAAGAGGCAGGAAATAATAGGTGGTGCGCCCAGGGTTTTGCAGACAGGCAGGAATGTTGTCCTGGTCGCCGAGGCGGGCATTGTCGATAAAGCTGATGCCGCTGAGCCAGTTGCCGTGGTTCAGTTCGCCTTGGCTCTCGATGTCGTTCTGACGGCCCACGAAGTTCCACATGAAATAACGCCAGTACATCCAGTTGCATTGGTAGTCGATGAAGAACTTCAGATTCTGTCCGAAAGTGGGTTTGTTGACCATGACCGACTCGCCGCGGTAGTTCCTGACGCGAACGGGTGTGCCAGTGATTACACCGTTTTCATTCTTTCGATAGCTATCATACATTTCAGAGTGTGAGCCTCTTTGCGTGCTCCACATACGTGGGAAGAGGGTCTTCATCTCTCTGGGATAATCAGGTAAGCTGCGTTTGTTGTCATCGGTGATGACATAACGGCCTTGCTCTTTGTCTTTGACATAGATAGGGGTGCCATCTTTGAGATCAGATACGGGAGCGTTGTAGTATGGTCCATAAAGCAAAGGCCAGCTGCCGTATTGGTCGCGGTTGATGTAGGCCAGCATCGAAAGGGCTTCTTTAGGCTCATTCTCGTTGATGGGTGTGTTGGTATTGGCGCGGATAATCAGCATGAAGAACGATGCATAGCCGATAAGGATGAACATGAAGGATAGGATGGCGGTGTTCCAAATCACCTTGCCGTGCTTGGAGGTATACCAAAGGCCCCAGATGATGAGGCCGATGATAATGGCGAAAAAGACGATGGAACCGAGGTTAAACGGAGCGCCAAGTGTGTTCACAAAGAACAGCTCCATTTTTCCCGCAAGGTTGATCACTTGCGGTACGAGGAACATGTTGATGAACCACAACAGTGCCACGGAGACTACTCCAGCCAAGACGAAGCCCCAGAACGAGGTCTTTTGCCATTTCTTGAAGTAGACGACATACACGAAGGCGGGGATACACAGCAAGTTAAGCAAGTGTACGCCGATGGAGAGACCAATGAGGAAAGCGATGAAGATGATCCAACGGTTGCTCTTGGGGTCGTCGGCTACCTGCTCCCATTTCAAAATGGCCCAGAAAGTAACGGCAGTGAAGAACGATGACATGGCATAGACCTCGCCCTCCACGGCGTTGAACCAGAACGATTCAGTAAAGGTGTAGGCAACGGCGCCCACAAATCCAGCCAGCAAAACACCGATTTTGTTGACCCACGGTGCGTCTTCACCTTCTTTCATCCACACCTTGCGTGCCAGCATGGTGATGGTCCAGAAGAGGAACACGATGGTGAGACCACTGCAAATGGCCGACATCACATTGACCATCATGGCCACCTTGGTGACATCGCCGCCTGCAAAGAGAGAGAAGAAACGCCCAATCATCTGGAACAGTGGTGCCCCAGGTGGGTGACCCACTTGAAGTTTGTAAGCCGTTGAAATGTACTCACCGCAGTCCCACCAACTTACGGTAGGCTCCAACGTGAGGAAGTACACGACGGTGGCGATGAGTCCTGCCAACCATCCTGTAATGTTGTTTAACCTTTTGAAAGTCATAATGATATAAAAACTGTTTGTTGATTTTTCAATGGGTTTTGGCCTTTGCCAAAGTGCAAAAATACTGATTTTTGGTTTTATCCAAGTTGAAAAACGACAAAAAGGTTTTGCATAGTATTTGAAACCATCTTTTTTCAAAAAAAATGAAAAAAACGCTTGCGCATAATGAAATAAGTTGTACTTTTGCAGCCGCATTCGGAAACGAATGATGTCGAGTGGTGTAATGGCAGCACTGCAGATTTTGGTTCTGCCTGTCAAGGTTCGAATCCTTGCTCGACAACTTGAGGTGGAAGAAAAGACCTGCTACTTTGAGTAACAGGTTTTTTTATTTGAAGTTGGAATCTTAAATTTTGAATTTTAAATCTTTGAATTTTAAATGATTACAAAAGAACAAGTAACAACCCTCTGTGAAGAAGCCCTAGCCAACACCGACCGCTTTCTGGTGGAAGTGAAGGTGAAGCCGAACAACGTGATTGAGGTCTATGTGGACTCGGATACGGCCGTCAACATCGACCATTGCGCTGATTTGAGCCGTTACATCAACGAAAAACTCGACCGTGATGTGGAGGACTACGAGCTGACCGTGCTTTCCTGGGGCCTCTCGGGCGCCTTGAAGATGGACCGCCAGTTGCAGAAGTATGTGGGCAAGGACGTGGAAGTGAAGACGAAAGAGACAGGCAAGATGCAAGGCAAGCTGGTGAGCTTCGACGCGGAGAAGGTGGAATTTACACCGACACCGAAAAAAGCTACCAAGAAGAAACCTGCAGAGGAACCCGTCAACTTGTTCTTCGAACGCAAAAAAGTGGAAATCAAACCCGCAATAATCTTTTAAATCTTAAATTTTGAATTTTAAATCAACGATATACAATGGATAATTACAAATTAGTAGAAACTTTCTCGGAATTCAAGGAATTCAAGAACATCGACCGCGAAGCCATGATGCGCATCATCGAGGATGTGTTCCGTGGCATGTTGAACAAGAAGTTCGACACCGACACCACCGACTTCATCGACATCATTGTGAATGTTGACAAGGGTGACTTCGAAATCTACCATAACCGCACCGTTGTTGAAGACGACGAACTGACCGATCCAGTGCGCCAGATCAAGCTGTCTGATGCCATCAAGATTGAACCCGACTTCGAGGTGGGTGAGGAAGTGAATGAGGAACTGCGTATCGAAAACTTCGGTCGTCGCGATATTCTCGCCCTGCGTCAAAACCTTCAGACTAAGGTCTCTGAATATGAGAAGGAAAACATATTCCAGAAGTATAAGGAAAAAGTTGGTGAGATCATTACTGCTGAGGTGGCTCATGTGTGGAAGCGCGAAATCGTGGTCATTGACGACGAGAATATCGAATTGATTCTGCCAAAGATGGAACAGATTCCCAGCGACATATATAAAAAAGGTGACACCATCCGTGCCATCGTAAAGAGCGTGGAGAGCGTCAATGGATCACCTGTGGTCACGTTGTCGCGTACTTCCGAAATCTTCCTGCAGCGTCTGCTTGAAGCCGAAGTGCCTGAGATTTACGACGGCCTCATCACCATCAAGAAGATTGTCCGTGAACCTGGTCAGCGCGCCAAGGTGGCTGTCGAGTCCTATGACGACCGCATCGACCCCGTCGGTGCCTGTGTCGGTATGAAGGGAACGCGTATTCATGGCATCGTCCGTGAGCTGCGTAACGAGAATATCGATGTCATCAACTGGACCAGCAATCCTACACTTCTCATCACCCGTGCCTTGAGTCCTGCCAAGATCACCAATATCGTGTTGAGCAGCGACAACACCATGGCCAATGTGTATATGGAGAACGACCAAATCAGCCTTGCTATTGGTAAGGGTGGCTACAATATCAAACTTGCTGGCAAGCTGACGGGTTATGAGATTGACGTTTATCGTAACAGCGAGGCCAACAATGCCGAAGAGGATGTCGACCTGCAGGAGTTTGCCGACGAAATCGACCAGTGGGTCATCGATTCACTCATCAAGATGGGCTGCGACACGGCCAAGGACGTGCTGTCATATACTCCTGAAGAGGTGGCCAACCGTGCCGACCTCGAAATCGAGACCGTCAAGGATGTGTTCCGTATCCTGAAGGCTGAATTTGAACAAGATGCCGAATGATGCTTAGGCATATAAAATAAACGAGAAACAAAGAAAGAAGAAACTATGTCCGAAGAAACTAATTTTTCAATTCGATTGTCGAAAGCGGCAAAAGAATTCAATGTGGGAAAGGATACCATCGTGGAATTCCTCGGCAAAAAGGGATTTCATGTGGACCCGTCTCCCAACACGAAGCTCACATCGGAGATGTATGAGCTGCTCGTGAAGGAATATCAGGGCGAGAAGGATGTGAAGGAAGAGGCCAAGAGATTGGGAAATCTCTCCTACAAGGGAGGTAGTGTTTCCGTTGATTCGGCATTGCAATCGCAAAAAGCCGTTGAGGAAGAAGATCACGACGAAGTGATTATCCGCAGCAATACAATATCATCGCCGGTGAAAAAGACGGTCAAGCCGACTCCCGTAGAACCTGAACAGGCAAAGGTCGCGGAATCCATGGAGGAGACTCCAAAGAAAGTGGATGAGACGATCACGGAAAAAGCTGAGGCTGAAGCAAAAAAGGTCGAGAAGGAAGAAAACAAGGATGCTGGCAGTTCGCTGAAGATTCTCGGCAAGATCGACCTGGATCCCAAACCTCGTCAGGAGAAGAAAAAGGAAAAGAAACCTGAAAAGCAGCCTGTTCAACCTCAGGAAAAGAAACAGGAGAAGCCTCAGCCGAAGCCTTTGGAGCCAAAACAAGAGACCCCTGTTAAGGTTGAACCTGTCAAGGAAGAAGAGAAGCCCGCTGAGCCTAAGGTCATCCGCTTGGAAGCTCCCAAGCTGACGGGTCCCACCGTGTTGGGTACCTTGGAACTGCCTGTCGAGAAGAAAGGCGGTAAATCTGGCGACTCGAAGAAAAAGAAACGCAAACGCATTGTGGGCGGTCGCCCCGAAGGCTCGTCAGAGAACCCGACTGGTCCTAATGTGAATGCTGGCGGCAAGAAACAGGAGGGTGGCAAGCCTGGTAAGGGTCCGAAACCCGCCGACCAAGGTGGAAAGAAAGGTCTGAAGGACAGCCCGAAGCCTGGTAAGAAAGACAAGAAAGGCAAACGCGAAGAGAAACCCGAGCTGAGCGAAGAGGAAATCTCGAAGCAGATTAAGGACACCTTGGCACGCCTCGCCCCAATGGGCAAGTCGAAGACCTCCAAGCACCGCCGCGAGAAGCGTCAGCAGGTGGCTGGCAGCATGATGGAGGAGATGATGCGCCAGGAAGAGGACAAGAAGGTGCTGAAGGTGACCGAGTTCGTCACGGCCAACGAGTTGGCAACGATGATGAACGTGCCTGTGGTGAAGGTCATCGGCACCT
Organism: Bacteroidales bacterium; assembly: GCA_017651645.1. The sequence goes on along the minus strand of JAGCCO010000015.1, from coordinate 4,070 downwards.
GCATGAGCCTCGGTATGCCCGTTTCCATCAACCAGCGTCTCGATGCTGAAGCATTGACTGTGGTGGCCGAGGAGTTCGGCTTCCAAGTCGATTTCGTCAGTGCCGACGTGCAAGAGGCCATCGCCGAGACCGAAGAGGTCGACCGCGAAGAGGACCTCGTGCCCCGTTCGCCTGTCGTCACCGTCATGGGTCACGTCGACCATGGTAAGACCAAACTTTTGGACTATATCCGTAACACCAACGTGGTGGCCGGTGAGGCAGGTGGTATCACCCAGCACATCGGTGCCTACGAGGTGACCACCGAGAGCGGTAAGAAGATCACCTTCCTGGATACGCCTGGTCACGAAGCCTTTACGGCTATGCGTGCCCGTGGTGCCAAGATCACCGACGTCGCCATCATCGTCATCGCCACCGACGACAGCGTGATGCCGCAGACCGTCGAGGCCATCAACCACGCCCAAGCTGCTGGTGTTCCGATTGTCTTCGCTCTGAATAAGATTGATAAGCCCACCGCCAACCCCGACAAGATCCGTGAGCAACTGGCCAATATGAACATCCTCGTCGAGAGCTGGGGTGGTAAGTACCAAGACCAGGAAATCGCCGCTAAGATCGGTCTTAACGTCGATGCACTGCTCGAGAAGGTGTTGCTTGAGGCCGAGCTCCTCGACTTGAAGGCCAATCCTAACCGTCTGGCTAAGGGTACGGTCATCGAGTCCGCTTTGGACAAGGGCCGTGGCTATGTGGCCAAGATCCTGGTGCAGAACGGCACATTGAAGATTGGCGACATGGTGCTGGCAGGCACCACCTACGGTAAGGTGAAGGCTATGTTCGATGACCACAACCGTCCCGTCAAGGAGGCTGGTCCCTCCACGCCGGTGCTGTTGTTGGGTTTGAACGGCGCTCCCATGCCAGGCGATGCTTTCAATGTGATGACTGACGAGCGCGAGGTGAAAGCCATCGCCAACCGTCGTGAGCAGCTGCAACGTGAGCAGACACGCCGCACCAGCCCGCACATTACCTTGGACGAAATCGGCCGTCGTATTGCCATCGGTGACTTTAAGGAACTCAACATCATTGTCAAGGCTGACGTGGACGGCTCCGTGGAGGCTCTGGCTGACAGCTTGCTGAAGCTCTCCACCGAGGAGGTACAGGTCAACGTCATCCACAAGTCGGTGGGTGCCATCAGCGAGTCGGACGTCATGCTGGCTTCGGCATCCAATGCCGTTATCGTGGGCTTCAACGTGCGTCCTACCGCTCAAGCGCGTAGGATGGCTGAGAATGAGAAGATTGACATCCGTCTTTATTCCATCATCTACACCGCCATCGAGGAGATCAAGGCCGCTATCGAAGGTATGTTGGCTCCCGAAATTGAGGAGGTGGTCACCTGCAACCTCGAGATCCGCGAGACCTTCAAGATCAGCAAAGTCGGCACCATCGCTGGTTGTATGGTCTTGGACGGCAAGGTTACCCGCAATACCAAGGTCCGTGTCATCCGCGATGGCATCGTGATCTACACGGGTGTGCTTGGTTCACTGAAGCGTTACAAGGACGATGTCAAGGAAGTCAGTGCCGGTATGGACTGCGGTTTGAACATCGAGAACTTCAACGACATCAAGGTCGGCGACATCATCGAGGGTTATACCGAGAAGGAAGTCGCAAGGAAGTTGTAGTAAGGCGTATTGATTGTAAAATACTTTGTAGAGACGCGATTATCGCGTCTCTATTTTTTATTGCAATTTCGCCATCACCTTCAGCAGCTGCTCGCCCAAACCAATCGTGTATCCTTGTTTGACAAACACTACTTCGCTGTTGCCATTGGCAATGAGGAAGATAGGACGGATATCGGTGTTGAGGTGCAGACCGTCAACGATTTCGTCGCGGATGAATCCATCGTCGAGACCGTAGACGATGCCATCAGGCAATTCGCTAAAGTTCTTCAATTTGAATTTGTCGTAATCCTCTTTGCTGCTAAAGACGAAGATCATCGGCAGGTTGCTCTCTTCGAAGTCCTTGCGGAAGGCGGCAATGTCCTGCATGGCGTGGGTGGTGGGCTCGCTGCCTTGGTCTAGATAACCGAGGATGAAATATTCATCTTGGATGAGTTGCTTCGGGTTGCCTTTTTCGCCCGTTTCAGGGTCGGTGAATTTGCTGTCGGCGTAGAAACTGCCAATGACATGCAACTCATTGTCGGGTTGGCGCAACACGAGGCTCACTTGGGTGGTTTCACCAGCCTTGATGGTGAAGAACTCGCTGTGGGTCAAGGCGGTGCCGTCTTCCAATCGGGTGCCTGCCGTGAGGATGTAATAGCCTTCGTCCAAAGGTGTCGGATGGTCGAAGGTAGAGAGCATCATACCGTCGTCGATGCCAGGGTCTTTGGCGTCGTAGGCCAAGAGGCGGAAGCTGTTGCAGTCATATTTCTTGATGCTGAAATGGGTGTAGTATTTCGGGTCAGCGACAGAGGCGGTGGGGTAATAGTGGATGTCCAAATACCCGACGGCTGAACTGGTAGGTTCGGCAGTCTCAAAGTCCACGTTGACCCAATCCTTGCCAAAGTATTGCACATTACCATTCACTGGGTTGATCTGTGCGGCGACACCCAAACTCCTTGCCATGCTAACGAAGAAGATGTCGCGGGAGTGACGGTCGGCCTTGCGAGCTTTCAGCACACCAAGTGGTGAGATGGGATAACGTTGGGGATTCAGGTTGTCGTCGGTTTTGATGTTGTTTTTCACCCAATCGACCAAGAGGGTAGGGCTATCATGGTATTGCTGCCGTTCCGCTTCGGGGAAGAACTCGGTGAGAGTCTTGCGGTAAGGTACGAGCATCTCGTTGCTTACGCGTGGGCTGAGGATGTATTGCGCATAATGCTCAGGCGGCATGGAGATGATGGATTGCTCCAAACCTGGTGTGTTATCGAAATGGTCTTGCAGCACCTCAAGGCTGACGTCGCGCAGGTCCTTGTCGGAGATATTGGAAAGCAACTCCACCGCCTTGATTTCACCGTTTTTGCTTTGCGCGTATTTGATGAAGTCAGCTATGGTCTGCCAGTTGCCCCAAGTCTTTTCGTAGATGCGGCAAAGGGTTTTGTCGCCCGTGTTGGCGATGATGCTAATTTGCGCGTCTTTACAAGCTTTGATGTAGGCGTTGCGCAACGAGTCTTCGTAAGCACCACGACGGTCGTTCTCAGCTCTCATCCCTGCCGTGACTTCAGGCAAGACACTGGTCGGGGCAGGTGGCACCATGTCAAACTCAAAGACGTCGCTTTGGCCTTGCTCGTGGTCGAGGGTAATGGTGATGTTGTCTTTCTCGCCCGACTTGAACACTTGGAAACCAAACTTGCCATCCTTGGCGGCGTATGCCATCATACAGCCCAAACCGGAAGTAAGCCAGGTTTGGCCGTTCTCGTCAGTCGTCTTCGTGACCACTGTGCAGAATTCTGCATAGTTGTAAATCTTGAACTCCACAGGCAGGTTGGCTTGCGGCTTGCCATCGACATCCACCACGGTAAAGGTGGTCTTGGCGGTCTTGCCGTAGTTGTCCACCACGTTGATTTCCGTGTAGTTGGCGCTTCGGCTGATGACTTCTTCCGGACCGTCGTAGTCGCCGAAGACACGTGTATGTAATAACAAGGTGCGCGAGGCAGGCTCGTTGAACCAGCCCAAGTCGAGCACAGGTTCAGGCTCGCAGGCACCTAGGAAGTGCCATTTTCCGTCCACCCAGGCCTCCACCCAAGCGTGGTTATCGTCACAGTGGGCCCATCGGGGCGTATAAACCTGTCGTGCAGGGATGCCTACGGTGCGTAAGGCGGTCACCAATAGCGTCGATTCCTCACCGCAACGACCCCACGAGGTTTTAATGGTCGCCATAGGCGCGCTGGTGCGGCTGTCGCTGCCCTTGTAATTGACGTGCTCATGGCACCAATGGTTCACTTCGAGGACGGCGTCATACAGCGAAAGGTCTTTCACGCGGCCTTTCAGCTCCTCGTAATAGGTGGCTCTGAATCGGTCGAGGTTCTCGTTGTTGACGCGGACCGGCACCACAAAATGCTTGAACTCGCGCTCAGGGATGCT
>JAGCCO010000178.1 GCA_017651645.1 Bacteroidales bacterium | reverse complement strand
TCAAGGCGGAGGTCTCCGCCTCCTACGATGCTCTGGAGAGTCACGTTTCCGATGTCGTATGTAGCGTGTTCCAATTGCCTGACAAGGCTGCCATGAAGTCAGCCCTGAACATGGCACGCGTAGATATCGAGGAATGGCATGATATCATTGCCAAGGTCGCCAAGGAGGTAATTGGTCGCCAACTCAATGCACATCGCCAGATGCCTCCACCCCGCACGGCAGTGCGGAACAGTCCTGACGAACCAACCCCAACCACATGAACAGTGCTGACGAACTATGGTTCGTACTTGTTGATAGGACATTTCGCCACCCTACTGTATTGTAGGACACGGCACATACATAATTTATTCACTCATCAAAACTAATTCAATCATGGTTGCAAAGGTAATCAAAGTGTTTCCCCTCGAGAGTAGGGAGTACACAGACAGACAAGGACAATCGCAAGTGTTCAAGTCAAAGGGTTTCATCCTACACGACGGTTTCTCATCATTCTACGCGGAGGCTGTACAAGGCGATGCGGAGTCAATTGAGGCGCTAAACGTACCTGACAGTGCTATAGTGTCAGTTCATATGGTTTGTCAGGCGAGAGAGTACAAGACCAAGAATGATGCTGTAAAGTATGCCAACGAGTTTACAATCCAAAGAATGATGCTGCTATGAATACCCACGCGATAGACTGTAATAACCCCGCGTGCATAAAGAAGGGTACGCGTTGGAAGGGAATGCTACCAAAGGAATCCAATGAAGGGCTGTGTGTGTTTGTTGCGCCAGAATTTGGAGTTCGTGCTATGTTGGTAAGGCTCTTTAGTATTGTGACTCACGACGGACTTCATGATTTGGAACCTATACTGAAACGGTGGGCAGCAATGAATAAAGAGGAATGGCAAGAGGATATGTTGAAATATGCTGAATCTTATCTGTACGAACCACTCTCCGATACCTTGCCAAAGTTTATAGAGGGCGACTTTGAGCGTAAGCCAATGTGGGGACATTCTGACTTGTATCATCTATCGTGTGTCATCTGCTACTTTGAAAGCGGCTACATTCTGCCATACAGTGAATGGAAAGCGGCGTTTGATATGCTGTGAATGGTGCTGACTTGATTCCTGAATGACGGCGTTCCTTGAAAGGGGGGCGCTGTTTTTATGTTCTTTGTGACCCTGACGGAATGGCATGGCGAGCGCGTCAGCGTTACACTACGAAGGGCGTATATGAAAGCGTCAGCGTCCAAGTGCGCCCAGCCGTCAGTAGGTCGCGTTTGCCACGTCCGCGCGCCCTATCGCCGCGCGCGGTCGGGCATCCGCGCCCCTCTTCCGTCTGGTCGCCCTTGTCCGCCTCCGCTTTCATCTCCGCCCTTCCTGACGCGCTCGCCATGCCATTCCGTCAGGGTCTTTTACAAGTGGAAAGGCGTTCGCTTTACACTTGTAAAGTCGTTTTACGGTCATAAAAAGCGATAGCGTTGTGGTGTTTGTAACACCACAGTAAATTTCCAACCTTAAAGTATGGTAAGTGGCTGATTTACAAGTGTAAACGGTCGGGTTAATGAAAGTTAAATTGTTTCCCCACACGCCGCCGACGGCGCGCCCGATGCCGCGCCCTCGCCCTCTCTCGCTGCCCTCGCCTCTCTCGTTCCCTCGTTCCTTCGTGCTCGCTGCGCCTCGTCCCTCGCCTTCGCCTACGGCGTGTCTTGGGTCGGGCTTGCTTGCGCGCGTTCGTCTCTCGCTTCTCTCGTTCGCCTCGGTTGCTCGTTCGGGCTCCGCCCGCGCCGTCGGCGGCTTGCTACCCGCCCCTGCGGGGTGTTTGGCGTTCGGGGCTCGGCTCGTTGCCGCTCGCCTCGCGGCGGCTTCGGCTTCGCTCGCTACGCTCGCCTGCTCGCTACGCTCGCCTGCCCTCTGCCGCGTGGGGTTTGCGGCTTCGCCGCCCCCGTGGCGGCGTGGCAGGTGTGGCTTCCTTGGCTTCTCGCGGCTTCCCTTCGTTCGCCGCCTCGCTCCGCCTCCGCTTCGCTTGGCTCCGCTGCGAGCGGCTCCGTTTGGTTCGTTCCCTTAGCCGTGCGGCGTGTGCGTCATTCAGGATGTCGTTTGTAAAGTGGAGTTTGCAAAACTATCCCTGCGCCGCTTGCGCGGCTGCTGTTCACAAACTTTAACAAATCGTACATTTTGAACAATTTCGACTCCGAAAATTTCCATTTCCGACATAACTCCGACTCAACTCCGACTTACCTCCGACTCAACTCCTATCATTCATATTTTGTAACTTTGCCAACCGTAAAGATGTACCGTTTCGGAGTCCTTACAACGGAGTCGCCCCGAAGGCGACATACTAAACATCATTATATCCTATGTCAAAGGGAAACATGTTACTCGGTCATGCTCGCGGTAAGGTCGGCTCATTGGTGTTCTCGCGCTCCAATGGTAAGCAGGTTGTCAGGGCAAAGGCTGATGTGGTGAAGAATCCACAAACAGAGGCACAGATGATTCAACGCATCTTCCTCAACACTATCGCGCAAGCGTATAGTAATATGTCTGCGATTGCAGACCACTCTTTCGAGGGTTTGCAGAAGGGTCAGGCATCTATGTCCTATTTCATGAAGAAGAACCTGAAAGCACTCCGTGAGCGCGTTGCCAATGAGATTGCTGCGGGTTCATTCTACTATGAGATTTTCGAGTTCTCACCTCTTGGAACTGATATCCTTGTACCTAACAACTATGTTATTTCCAAGGGTACGCTGCCAAAGGTGGCAGTCGTTGACGCGTCAGCAGATGCTTACATGGCAATGGCACTCGATACAAACACGTATCAGGGTGTTCTTGACAAGTACGGTTTGCAGCGTGGCGACCAGTTGACTTTCTGCGTCATGCAGAAGAACAGCAGCACGCCGAACGAGTTCGTCTTTGCGCGTGTCATCCTTGACCCTCGTGAAAGTGACGGTAGCGAGGCACCACTGTCCACCGCTTTCATCACTGACGGCGCTATCACCAAGCCAAATGACCGCAACGAGGGTACTTTCACAGTGCTCAACTTTGCTGACGGTAAGGTGAACTTCGGTTTTGATGCCGACTACTGTGTAGCTGCTGCTATCATCGTATCTCGCAAGAATAGTGATGATACTTGGCTCCGTTCTTCCGCCCAGATGACCGCTAACGAGTCATCGAGCGAACGCTACTACTCTTTGCAGTACTGTCTTGATGCTATCGCAAACGGTGGTATCACTACCGAAAGCGAGCGCTATCTCAACAATGCAGGCGTAGGTACTGCTGTTGCAACTCCAGTCGCTCCTTTCCACGCAACGCGCATCATGTTGTATAACGCATGGAAAAATGTACCTCTCAACGACGAGAACTATGAAGATGTCATGGGGCTCGCCGCTACTAACATTGAGGGTACTGGCACGAATGACGGTTCGTTCGCGCTTCGTGTCATGAAGGACGGTTCTCAGGTTGGCACTGACCACGCTATTGGTGTTGATGGTGCTATCACTGGCGCTACCTTCACAATGGGCGCAACTGTCGAGCAATACACTTTGCTCCTTGTTCAGGGTGGCGAGGTTAAACAGAACCTTGGCACTATCCTCTACGGAGAAAGTGGCGATTAAAGCCTTTTCAGTCAGCAACTAAGTAGGTAGTACTTCGTATCTACATAATACAGACGGCGAAGGCGGGGAGTCGTGAGATTCTCCGCCTTCTTTTGTGCGGTTGATGATGCGAAAGACCAAACCGATAGGTTGGTACTGTAGCATCATCATTACATATTCGGTTATTCGGACATTGTATGAATAGAGGGGCAAAGGGTGATGAATAGGGAAATCCCTACTTAACATTACCACGGTTATATATAATTTTGCATCGGAATCCGAAACGGAGGTGGGCGGGTGGTGCCGCTGCCAAGGGATAGGGTTCCGCGCAAGTGCATGAGAAAACGAGTGTTTGCCGCTTAGGCGGCTCACTCGTTTTCATTTTGTTTACAGATATACTCGTTTTCTTATGGCTCAAAAGACACCACGCACAGCATACGCGATTGACTGGATGCAACTGTTTTGTAGCGTCCCGCATGCTTGCCCCCCAGAGTGGGAGGAAAAGATATCCCCGAACGCTGACCGTTTAGGGAATCACCGTACTTACAAGTTGGTCGCCTCGCTCCATTACATCAAGGGTTATGAGTGGCAGCGTGAAGTGCTGTTTGGTAAGTACACAGTCGCCACTATTGCATGCCAACCAAAGGATGAGCGTCACCGCAAGGACGGCGGCGCTATCAAGTTGAACAACGCTGTGCTGTACGTGGCAGATTGGTACTTTATCCTGACCGATATCCTTGCAACCTTGCAGTGGTCACCCCTGAACATCACCCGCGTTGACTTGTGTGCCGACTTCAATTACTTCATGGGTGGTCTGGCTCCTGATACGTTCCTCCGTAAGTATGTGTGTAAGACTGTCGCGTCATACCTTCGTGTTGGCAGCAACAAGTTTTGTGTGTATGGCATCAAAGATATGCGCTGCACTGTCTATGACTCCATTCGTTGGGGCAGCAGACAGTCAGGTGTTAGCGTGTACATGTACAACAAATCGAAGGAGCTCCGCGAGGTGAAAGATAAACCGTGGATTCGGGAGCACTGGAAACAAGCGGAATTGTCCTCTACGCGTGACGTTTGGCGCGTTGAGATATCCATATCATCCGAAGGGCTTGGTTTGAGGGACTTGTACCACAATTTGGTACACAATCTATTCATAGACGAGTTGATGACTCCAGACTTGTGCCGCGATATCTTCAAAGTGTACGCTGCTAAGCACTTTCGTTTCCTCAAAACTGACCGTCAGGCAAAGCGTAAGCGCGACCTAAAACCAGTCGAACTACTTGACCTATCGAGCCACTCTAATATGATGCCAGTAGGGTTGAAGGAGTCCCACGACACTGGGCGCATGGAGCGGATTGTAAGCAACAAGTTGCAGAACCTCTACAAGTATGTTGCAGACCGCGATTTCAGCGATAAGTACCAGATGTTAGACGCTATCGGTAAGACCATGTGTCTGTACAATATGCACCACAATATCAAGGCGGAGGTCTCCGCCTCCTACGATGCTCTGGAGAGTCACGTTTCCGATGTCGTATGTAGCGTGTTCCAATTGCCTGACAAGGCTGCCATGAAGTCAGCCCTGAACATGGCACGCGTAGATATCGAGGAATGGCATG
>JAGCCO010000177.1 GCA_017651645.1 Bacteroidales bacterium | reverse complement strand
GTGGCCACTGAGGTGATGCTGCCGTTGGCTTCGAGGTATTCGATGACGCGGTTGCGAAGGCTGTTGACGGCGAAGGTGCGCATCTTTCGGCTTAGGAAACGGCCTCGCTCGGAGAGGATTTCAAGGAAGGTGCGCAATACGGTCGGCTCCTGCTGCATAAACTCGAAGAAGGCTTCGCGGTTGATGTGCCAAACTACGCAATCATTAAGGGCGGTGACTTCCACAGGGACAACATTATTGTTGGCAAACAGAAACGCTGGAGCCAGCAGCATTGGAGCTTTCAGGTGGTCGACAAGCACCTCTCGGCCTTCCTCGCCCATCATTCGCGCCTCGGCCTGACCTTCGACAAGCACCATCAGCGCACGGCAAGGGTCACCCGGGTTAAGCATCCGCCTTCCAGCGGGATAATCCTGTCGCCGACAAGGGCTTTCGAGCAGACGCTCCAAAGATTCATCGCTGCATCCTGCAAAGAGTTTGATACGTTTCAGTTCTTCCATGGCGGTGTTTTTTCAGCGCAAAAATACGGAAAAAAAGTGCCTGATGTAACATTTGTTACGCTTTGCCGCAATGGAAGAAACTACTTTTGTACCATCAAACCAATGAAAGGAGACACAACTATGAGTTACAACGATTGGAAAGACAAAACCGTGAATTTCAAGAAGATTGACGTGCGCGGTGTGCAAGGAAACTTTTTCCCGGGACTGAAAATGCAGGCTGCGAGAATGGCCGTCGGCGAAGGCATGGAGATCATCCAAAGTTTTGAGCCGATTCCGCTTTATGAGGTGCTTGAAGACCTTGGTTTCGAGCATTATACTGAAAAGGTGGCCGAGGCCGAATACCACACCTACTTCTACCGTGCCCAGATGAAACAGGCCGAGAAAGACATCCCGATGCGCCCTTATGCCCTCACTAACATGGCATTGATCGATGATGACTTGGCACAGACCGCTGTCAACTTCTGGGACTTGACCTGGAACGACCGCCGTCGTCATCTGCCATACGAGACACGCTTGTTGCTCTCGCTGACCAATGCTGTCGGGGCAGGTCGTATGCGCCAAGCCACGCGCGAGTTGGTGAAGGCCTACATCCACGGCCTTGATTCAGCCGCTTTGGACGATGTGTTTGAACTGCTGGCCTGGAACCAAGGCATCGGTTATTTTAGTTCGGAAATCGGGCCTTCCACGCTGTTTCAAGCCTATAAGACCATCAAACAGATGGAGAAGAAAGGCAACAGCCGCGCCGAGATCATCGATGTGCTAAAGGAAAAATTTACAGAAAAGAACCCGGACATTAAACTCATGTAAAATGGAAATCACGAAAGACACCCGTTTGGCTGACCTCATCGCCCAATATCCTTGGCTGAAGGAGGAAATGGCAAAAGTGAACGAGAAGTTCAAGATGCTCAACACGCCCGTTGGCAAAATCATGTTGGGCAAGGCTACCATCGCCGAAATGAGCAAGAAATCGGGGATGGAAATTGACAAGCTGGTGAGCAGACTGAAAACGCTTATTGAAGAACATAAAGACTAACCTTAAAAACAACAATACCATGAAGTACAAAGTGAATGACGGTTGCATCGGCTGTGGGCTTTGCGAGTCCACCTGCCCCGAAGTGTTCAGCATCCAAGGCGACGTGGCTGTCGCCATTGATGGCGAAGTACCCGAGTCGGCATTGGCTGCCGCTGCCGAAGCCAAAGAAGGCTGCCCAGTGGGAGCCATTGAAGAAGCGTAACACCAGGTTCTAACAACCCAACCGCCGCAAGGGTTTCGTGCTTTTGCGGCGTTTTTTTTCACTTTTCACAATAATTCCGCAAAAATAGCGTTATTACTGACGAAAAACGAAACGATAACAGTGACCCGTATTTGTCGAAAATATCTCTCCATCGTCGCGCTCATCTTG
>JAGCCO010000176.1 GCA_017651645.1 Bacteroidales bacterium | reverse complement strand
GCGGCCTCCGAGGTACTTCAAGTGCTTGTATGGGTCCAAGTCATGGACCCATACAAGCGTTTTGGGCCATTTTTGCTTGTACCGGTCCAAACGATGGACCTGTACAAGCACTACCGCTCCTGGAAATCTCGAACCAGGTTCCAATGTGTTGTACAAGGTGTGTTTTTAGGCAGCAGAACTATTGGGATGGGAAAACCATGCTACTGCTTCTCCGGAATTTGATCCGCAAACCAACGAATGTATCCTCTCAGAGCTTTCCTCATAGACCCATTCATCCCATCATCCCAGTCAAACCAATCATCGATCCGCCACGACTCGTTCTCATAGACCAGATACATGGTGAATCGAAGATTCATCGGCTTATATGGCGATCTCTCAGGGATGCGTATGGTAATCTCCACGTCAGTCTTCCTATCTTGCACTTTCCCAACCTTATAATGGATTGAATGCCCCTGAAAACTCAAAGGAGAATCGCCATTCCCAGCATACCAATAGGCCAGAAATTCCCCAGAGCCTATATATCCGGGATCCTTTTCTATTTCCCAATCATTGATAGCAAAGGCAATCTTGAGAAGCGTATAAAAATCAACAGAAAAGGCTTTTGCGTCCACTTCTGATATGTCACGATGATCAGGAAGTTGCTGAAAAGCCCACTTGCACCATTCCTGAGTCGGTGGCGCTGGTTCCTGTCCATAGGCGGCAAAGACAGAGAAACAGCAAATGAGAATGAGGATGGTTTTCTTCATAATAACAACCTCGCCATATTAGAAATTCGCCGCCATCAACTCCTGCCCCAACTGGTGGATATGGGCAAGGATGGCTTTCTCTCGTTCGGCCGATGGTTTTTTGAATCCATTGATATAGTTCCGCAGGAGCGTGGCATTCATGCCGATGGAACGGGCGAACTCGGCAATGTTGATCTCTTTGTGGGTCAGGAAGAACTTCTGCATCGGCGTCGGCTGGGCATCTTCATAGACGAAGCTCTCGAAACTGATGTCTTCGTCGATATTACGCCAATGGATGCCGTCGAAACCGAAGGTATACTTCTCCCGCTCCTCGGCACTGGCAGCCCGGAGCCGTGGATACCAGAGAAGAGACTGGCTGTAGATACGCCCGTCTTCGCCGCGACCGAAAATCTGGTCGTCGCTGAACCATGTTTCTTTGATCTTAATCATATCCTTTTCCCGTTTACTGGTTAAAGTGCTTGTTCCACTGGGCAATGATAATGTCTGCATTCTCCTCGATAACGGCCTTGATCTTCTTGAAGTCACCGGCCTTGATGCCCATCCGCTCCACAAGGACAAACTCCGTCCCGTTCCATTCGAACTTGGCCATTCCTCCATTCCCCTCCACATGGACATGCAAAGGGTCATGCTCCCGACTGTAGAAGAAGAAAGAGAATCCGAAGAATCTGAATATTTCTGGCATAATGTCTTTTGTTATCAATTACTACTTGCAAAGATAGGAATTATTTTCAATACCCACAAGAGATACTGATTAAATCATCCGCGCGCATTCTGCAAATCGGCTAAGCTTCATCACATCCTCCAAAAGTTTCGATAGTTTATCATAGTAGTCTACTACATGAAGGAAAAATCGAAAGGTTTTTCCTTTTTTTGTGCCTATTCGTCTGGAAGACTGTCCGGTCTGCGAGGTCTGCGGGAAAGGAATTTGTATCTTATTGATTATCAATGTTCCCCAAAAAGAGTCTCCGCAGGCCAGCCGTTTTTCCACGGGGGCTGCGGGATTGCATAGACGAATACAATTGACAATCAACCGATTACAAGACACCACTCCGCAGACCTCGGTAAACCCGTTTCAGGACTGGCGCCATTACTGATCCATTTCAGTCTTCTGGCGAGTTCTGACGAGCAGCTTCGCACAGAGTACAGCCAGCCAGAAGACGCTCAAGTCCATGCCCAAAACAGATAATGTGTTTCTTGTGATTAACCACTGACTATCTCCGGGACTGAATGTCAGGGTATTAAAGACGGAAACGACTATCAAGGGATAAATACCCAAAACAGCCAAGCACAAGTAGATTACTGCGATGCGTCTTTCAGTATCTCTGGGTGTGAAATGGATTCGGAGCAAACGGCAGATACAAGTTGCCAACGCGGATAACAGACTTATTATGATAAACAGTCCCAGAATGCATTCGATGAAATCAAATGGAAGGCCAAAGAAATCCTCGGCCATATCCCAGGCAAAACCTCCGGCAAAAAAGAAAATGGCCAGACTCGCGATCAGGACACAAACGATATCAAGGAGTATTTGTCGCGTTTTCATCTCTATTTCCGGTTCGAGGATTTATCGATCCATTTCCAGATATCGGGACAGAAAGACATTATAAACCGAATAGGACGTACCCGCATCAGTATTCGTTGCCAACACCAATTCCTTGTCCATCAGCGATTTTATGTTTCTCAATGCAGTCGGGCCGGAAGAGATCTTATACTTGGACAGGAAAGCGGCGGAGGTGATTTGGGAGACACTTCCTTCCCTGGCAAGCGCTTCCAGCATCTTCCATTGGGCGCGGGTAACCAGTCGGCGGATTTCCTGAAAACGGTCTCGTTCGGAATC
>JAGCCO010000175.1 GCA_017651645.1 Bacteroidales bacterium | reverse complement strand
TTTTTTGCGGAAGCAGGAAACATACGATGACCGATATGTTTACCAATGCAAAGAAACCGTTCTATGAGAGTACTGCCTTCTTATATCTTTCAAAGTTGCCTATACCGGTTTATTCGGCTTTCATCAAGGAGAAATTCGCATCGGCAGGGAAAACCATCGACGATGAATCCATCGGCTTTATCATTGAATGGACCAAAGATCATACTTATTATACGCAACGCCTGTGTAATGAGGTCTTTTCCTTATCCGGGGTTGCCGTTGGCCGGAAAGATATCGTGACGGCCATCCAAACGATTCTGGACTCTGAGAGAGAGCGCTTTCAGGAAATCAGCCGGCTGGTTACCCGCTCCCAATGGAAGATGTTGGCGGCCATTGCCATGGAAGACAGCGTCTCGCAGATAACCTCCGCTGCTTTCCTTTCCAAGTACAAGATCTCTTCCGGTCCAACAGCGTTAAGAAACATCAAGGCCTTGATAGACAAGGAACTGGTATTGGCGACAACTACTGAAAACGGAACTTGGTACTCAGTCTATAATGTCTTCTTGTCCCGTTTTCTTGCGAATAACATTCAACATTTGCGGCCATGAGTTATAAGTCTCTATTGTCTTCTGTGTGTCTTACAATCCTCTTTGTGGCATGCAGTGTGCGTGAATCCTGGCCGCCCAAGACAACAGGACCCAATCTTCCTGTCCGTTATTGTGATATCAATAAGGAAGACAAGGACAAAACGATTATCGGTTATGCCTTGGTTGATACCTCAGCCGTGAATTGGTTGGTATCAATCTGGGTGGAAGGTGCCTGTGTTTACACCCCGGTCTTATCTGATATTCGAAAGACAGAACGGATCCTTCAACGAGCATATCCGTCTGTTCAAGAACTCGCCTATCACAAAGATGGTCACTTGTTTGAAGAGGGCGGCCTGAGAAACTTTGCTCGACAATATGTTTTTATGAAAAGCCCTGAGGGAAAGAAGTTCGTTTATGTGAACTTTGTCCTTCTACGTTGGTCCGACCTGGAAGACAAGGAGGCCCCTTTTTATGATCCGAATGACATGGACACTCCTCCGCCACCGCCACCAACCCGCTTTGCACTCAGCCGTTATTGGCTTAGTGTTGATGATGGCGGAGATGGTTTTTGGCGCGCTATGCTGGACCTGGAAGATGGGATAGTAGAGAGGTTATTTATCAATGGACCGTAATCCTGTTTGGCGTAAAAAACATCATTACCTAAAAAGCAGAAAGTCAACCTTTGGGGTTGACTTTCTTTGACTTAGTAGACCAAACACATAAATTCTCGAACCTTCTGGAAGATATCCGGAAGGTGGGAAGATTCGCGCAGTTGCTTCCTTCAGCTGAGGTGATTATCCTGAATTGTTAAACTAAACATACAATTTGTAAAGTTAATTTGACAATTCGGAAAATTGTTTTTACATTTGTGGCAGATGTAATACTGTCAATGCCATATGAAAACACGCAATTACCTTCTTCCTTACTCCTACAAGAAAGTAGGAATGTGGATGTTTCTGCCATTTGCCGCATTATGTGTATGCCTTTTCTTCAGTGTCAGCCTTCCAGAGATTAAAGTTCCCTGGATAGCCATTGGAGACGATATTTTCTACAAAGGCGAAGCTAATCTGATTACAACACTGGGGATGCTGGGTTTGCTTGTTTCACTCTGCTTTATAGCTTTATCCCGAGAAAAGGATGAAGATGAAATGACCGGACAGATCAGAATGCAGTCCTTTGTCTGGAGTTTATGGTTTACGGCTATCATTCTGGCTCTAGGCATCCTGTTCATAATGGGTCTCGATTTCCTGACATTTACATGTGCGGCAATCTACTTGTATTTCCTGGTGTATATCTTGAAGTTTAATTTAACGATGAAAGCGATCAGGAGGGAAGGGAAATGAAAAACACCGTTAAAGTAGAGCGGGCGATAAAGGACATCACCCAGCAGGAGCTTGCCGCCGCCGTAGGAGTGAGTCGGCAGACGATCAATTCCATCGAGGCGGGTGGTTACATCCCCTCCGGAGTATTGGTTCTGAAGATTGCGAGGTATTTTGGTAAACCAGTCGAATCTATCTTTGAACTGGAGAAGGACGACTAGTCGGATCAGAAATAAACGGTGAATGTGGTCCGGGAAAAATAGGGTTGGCACCTAGCGGTTTGTAAGTTGCTTATATACAGAAGGTTACAAAAAGGACGGTTCC
Source organism: Bacteroidales bacterium (assembly GCA_017651645.1). The sequence goes on along the minus strand of JAGCCO010000175.1, from coordinate 54 downwards.
AAGCCTCCTACTTTTATGGCAGGCTTGGAACCGGCACTTTTTCAACTGCTTGAT
>JAGCCO010000174.1 GCA_017651645.1 Bacteroidales bacterium | reverse complement strand
CGACGGCTTTGGGGGTGATTCCGATGACTTCGGCGAGTTTGCGGGCCGAATAGTTGGGATGATCTTTGAGCAGTTGGAGGATTTTCTCCCTACTTTTGGGCTTCTTCTCCCCTATTGGCTGGGTTTTCTCCCCACCATCACCCATCGACCTAAGGAATGCGTCGATGTCTGAAGACAATGTCTTGATCATTTCGCCCGTCATGAAATCCAGGAAAACGGACATATCATCCGCCTCCCGGGTTGAGATGAGCGCATTGATATAATCCCCCTTGTCTTCCTTTAGCACCTTGGACGGAATCAGGCCGAATTCGAATTGGATGTGGTTCATGACAAGGCGGGCCATTCGTCCGTTCCCATCGACCCAGGGGTGGATGGTCACCAGGCGATAATGGGCCTCGAAACTCAGGTAGGACCTGCCTCCGACTCCAGCCGTGACATTGACCAATCGCAGGTCGCCGTTGGCGGAGGAGAAGTCGCCGAGTGCGGTATTATAAATTGAACCCGTATTCTGCATGACCAGCCGGGACAGGGCCTTCAGTAAAACGACAGTAATGTCCGTGTGATTCTTGGCAAGACGGATGCTTTCCTCATATGCCCGTTTCAGATCCAAGTTCATCATCTGCTCCACCAGGGGTTTCCCCTTTGCGGTAATTCCCTCGTCAAAAAGCAGCTGATTCTCAATCTCTGTCACCGTCGACCCTTCGATAGCGGTGGAATGGGTAATGATGGAATACAGATAGAACTTCTCGTAGTCTATCTGCGAGTCGATTCCCAATTGTTTATATCGCTCAATAAGGGTCGTCAATTGTTCCTTCTTGGTCATAATCTTAGCCTATTACTTTGCAAAGATATGATTTTCTCCCTACTTTTTCAAGTTTTCTTACTACTATTTCCGGTTTTCTTACCACTTTTCATGTCGGAATAAATGTCGGAATAACCGTCGGAATAACAAGCAGGCCCGACACTTTGCGCAAATCTTTCAACTTTCCTGAAATCCTCCAGAAGGTACGAGATTTTTACCTGTATAGTCTACACAGAAAAGCACTTGCAATTGCAGGTGCTTTTTTTGCTAAATAGCCATTCTGTTTTTGCCGATATCGGCAAGAATTATTATATTTGTATCGGCAGAGAAGCATTAATTGCCGATAGATTATGGAATTCACTACCGTCAGTCAATATGCAGAATTGCATAACCTTTCCGAACGCACTGTGCGAAACTGGTGCAGCGCAGGAAAAATGGAGGGGGCCTTTCTTTCAGGAAAGACCTGGATCATTCCTGCCGACGCTCCTCTGCCCAGGAAAGGAAAACACAAATTAAGTCCACTCATGAGGCGGCTCAGGGAGGAAAAAGCAGGAAAAGTGAGCGGGGGCATTTACCATCGCACGCAGATAGATCTCACTTACAATTCCAACCATATCGAGGGTAGCAGGCTTACCCACGAGCAGACGCGTTATATCTTCGAAACCAACACCATAGGCATAACAGACGAAAGTGTGAATGTCGATGATATCGTGGAAACAACCAACCACTTCCGCTGCATCGATCTTATCATTGACAGGGCAGAGGAAAGGCTCTCGGAATCCTTTGTGAAAGAGCTGCACCGCACCCTGAAAACCGGGACGTCCGACAGCAGGAAGGATTGGTTTGACGTCGGTGACTATAAGAAACTTCCCAACGAGGTGGGAGGAAAGGCCACCTGTCCTCCTGAGCAGGTTCATCAGAGAATGAAAGCACTTCTTACTGCTTACAATGTCAAGAAAGAGAAATCGTTGGAGGACATCATCGACCTTCATCATAAATTCGAAGTTATCCATCCTTTTCAGGACGGAAACGGACGAGTCGGGCGTCTTGTGATGTTCAAAGAATGTCTTGCCAACGGTATCGTCCCGTTTATCATTACGGATGACCTCAAATTCTTCTATTACCGTGGCCTTAGTGAGTGGGGGCATGTTAACGGTTATCTGACTGACACTTGCCTCACGGCACAGGAT
>JAGCCO010000173.1 GCA_017651645.1 Bacteroidales bacterium | reverse complement strand
CAGAAGTAGATGCTGGCCTTGGGATTGGCCTTGTAGTGTGCCACACGGAGCGAGAAGGTGTTGGTGGTGAAGTAGAACGTCTTGATGCCCTCTCGCTTCCGAGGTGCCAGCATGGCTTTCGTGCAAGGAAATCCTTCGTCATCGACGGATGAGATATAGGCGATGGGGAGTGTGTCGGCCATCTGGGCAATGAGGTCTTTTACGCCTTTCAAAGCAGGATTTTCAGGCATCTCATCGCCGACCATCAATTCTTTGCGCCAACGCTTCAAATGAGGGAAATACGTCTTCATTTGACCGATATATTCCTCTTTGGTCATGGGCTGGGGCAGGTTCTTGTTGACCTCGTCCACGAATTGGGCGCAGTATGCGATCATCTCTTCCATCGTGCAGTCCTGCAGGAACTGGCCGTCCTTGTAGCAGTAGATGCAGTAATCTTCGTTCTTGGTTCCGTCGGCATTCGTGCCGAGGATTTCATCGGTAAGCGGCATTCCGCAGCTCTGGCAAAACTTCTGTTCCATCATTTGTCCACATTATTTCGACTGCAAAGTTAGCGAATCCTGCGTTCCGAAATAAGAAACGATATGGACAAATTTGTGGACAATCAGCCCTTTATGCCAAATACTCCTTGGACAACGCAGCGACTTTTTCTATTTTTGTCAAGAACTGTTTCGGAACATCCATTATGGCAAGGCCCATTACCGTTACCAAGGAAAGGATCCTTTCCGCCGCCCTGAATCTGGTGCGTTCAGGCGGTCCGTCGGCACTTACTGCCCGCAGCCTTTGCAAAGCATTGGGCTGCGGAGCCAATGCCATCTTTTCTTCTTTCGGCTCCATCCAGGGGGTTCGTGATGCAGTCAAAAAGGAGGCCAGGACCCTGTACCGGAAGAGGGTCGGTGCCGGGTTTTCCCTCAATCCTCCCTTCAAGGGCTTCGGAATGGCCCTCCTGTGGTTCGCCATGGACGAGCCTCGGCTTTACTCGCTTGTCATGGAAGCGGACAAGCCTACGGCGTCATTTGAAAACTATGCGGATACCTATGTGGGCTTCAAGCAGGAGAGCCTTGCCGCCATCACCGCTTCTTTCGGTCTTCGGGGGCATGATGCTGAAATGCTGTATTATCAGATGGTACTGGTCGTACTGGGACTTGCGCAGGCCAGTACACGGGGCGGATGCCCTCTCAGCATCCCACAGGTTTCCGAAATCCTTGGGAAGAATGTCCGGGCCTTCTTGATGGTTATCCGCGCCGGAGCCGACGAGCGGGAGAGGTTCGTTCCACAAGCGGGCGCAGGTCCTGGTGGCGATGTCGACTCATATATGCTTATGCAAACGCTGGCGGGACAAAACCACCTGCTGGAACAGCTCCACGCCGCTCCCCGGTACATCCAGGATGGAGAATGGATCGAATTGGAACGCGTGCTCCGTAACACCTTCAATCTTTCTCCTGAATCCCTTCAAGTATCTTATCCCGGACTCACGAAAGGAGATATCCGCACCTACATCCTTTCTCGCATGCAGTTCTCCGTCTCCGAACAGGCCATCCTTTTGGGCATTTCGCCCGCCTCCGTCACCAAGGCCCGCCAGCGGCTTAAGGCAAAACTGAAACGGCATCGCCCGGCCACCGAGGCCGGACTGGGTTTCGTACGTGACCGTTAACGATATCGTTGGAGTATTGCGAATTATTGTCTATTTTTGATTTCAGAATCCATTGAAAGATGGACGGTTTCCCATTGGATATAAAAAAAGGATATGAATTTGATGGATCTTCGCGCATTTGCTGTTACGATTATATTGCTCCCGGCCTTGTATGCCTGTTCCCATTCCAACGAAAAATGGGAAAACAACCCCGAAAACGACAAGATTGTCCATGTCAGCGGCACGATTGCCAATCTGTCTCCCAGGGATGTGAGAATCGCGCTTGTCGGAACGGACATAATCCACGGCGGCGATTATTACTCCATCAAGGTGAAGAGAGGGCGTTTCACCGCCGATGTACCCCTGAATCAAGACAAGGTATATGAACTGTTGATTCCTGTAAGGAATGGTTATTCTGAAATGCGTGTTCAGACCTTCTTTGCAGACCAGGACAGTATTCTGTTTGCCTATGACAGACAAGAGAATCCGTTCAGAGCTCCCGCTTTGATTCTCAATCCGGCGGGAGACAATGAAGCGTATCTGGCTTTCAGGGCAGAAAGAGCGGAACGCTTTTCCGAAGAAAACCGTTCCCTCGAAGACGAATATACGTCCATTAAGGATCACTACTATACGGATGAATATGACCGTCTTTGCGATGGATTGAATGACAGAAGCCTCGATCGATCCGCGCGCGACACGATCCGGCTTCTTATCGGGCAGATGAACGCGGATCTGTCGGCATACACGCCCGAAGGCCGTTCGTATCTCGCAAGACGAAATGAATTGAAGAAAAAGGAACTGGACTTCGCCAGGGACTATCTGGAAGCTCGGCCGTCTTCTCTCGCCCTTTTTGAGATTATGTATGAGTCTGTCCGATCCGCCTCGGACTTGGATCATCGTTATCACGATTGGCTGGATTATTATGAACGTGAGTATTCGCGCTTGTTTCAAGATAGCAACCTGCACCCGCTGGTCCGTAATGTCATAACGTCAACCAGTGTACGCGAAGGGGGCCGTTTTATTGACTTTACCCTCCCGGACAAGGACGGCATTTCTCATGCCCTGTCTCAACTGATCGATGGCAAGACCGCTGTTCTCGAGTTCTGGGCCACGTGGTGCCGGTCATGCATTGTGAATCGCAATGTCGTCCGGGAATTGTACGACCGGAACAGGGACAAGGATTTCGTCGTCGTCGAAGTCGCCAGGGAAATCAAAGACGATACCGCCTGGCGAAATTACATCGCAAAAGACGGAGCGGACTGGGTGGACTTGCTCGCGATGGAGGAGAACCATTCCGTCGGAAATGCTTATGGGTGCGGAATAAAAGCTGGCGGCACCTTCCTGATCGACAAAAACGGGTATGTGATCAAGGTCGATCCCACAAAGGAAGAAATCGAGGCCGCTCTGGCGAGCCGGTGATATACCCAGCCTCGAATCAATGTCGACAGATTTGGCCGTCGAATGTAATGCTCAATAAGTAGCTTATAAATCAGGCGGTTCCATTTAGGGGTGTTGTCTTTCTTGAATATATGACGACCTGTTTTGTTGTTCTTGAGAATTAGTAAGTTTGTTTAGATAAATCGTAGTTTGCATGAAACGAATAATCACCTTATTACTTGCGGTAATCACTGCCATGAGTTGCGGAAACAGTCCTAAGAGTAGTCCTACACAATCGTCAGGCCCTATTACAATGAACCTATACTATACTGGCACGGATGGCAATGCTCATAAGTTCGTGGAAGAGATGGAAAGCAGCGGGACTGCCGCTGCCATCAGGACCGAGGAAGGCAATTTAAGGTATGACTATTTCTTCTCTGCTGCAGATCCGGAGACGGTCCTTCTGATAGACAGTTGGACATGCCAGGAAGCCATTGACGCTCATCACGCCACGTCGATGATGGAAACCATCGCAACGCTCAGGGAAAAATACGACCTACATATGTCGGCAGAACGTTATTTCAGAGCCGAAGAGGATGTGCCGACAACGGATGAAACGTTCATTAGGAAATAGCTGAAGTAACTATGTTTGTAATCCAAATGAAGAACGCTCTCAGGGGCTTGTCGGCCCCTGCCGCTTGGCTGACCCCCGAGAAGTTTTTCATATGAAATAAAAGCTACTGATATTTTTGGCTACATTTATAAAGCACAACATGTAATCAAAAACACAGTAGCTATGAGTACACAAAGTAAACCTTTTTCCTTCAAAGGTCAAAAGATTTTTG
>JAGCCO010000172.1 GCA_017651645.1 Bacteroidales bacterium | reverse complement strand
CTCCGGCTATAGCAGATTGTCAATGCTCTTTTGACAATAGGACAGTTATCTAATAATCAGAACAACCATCATGACAATTATCTGGCTGCTGGTCGGCCTGGGGCTTATCGTCCTGGGTGCTGACTGGCTCGTTGAAGGCGCTTCCTCCATCGCTAGGAGGGCTGGCGTCAGTGAATTCGTAATCGGCCTTACCATCGTTGGCTTTGGGACTTCGTGTCCGGAACTCGTGGTAAGCCTCACGGGAGCTTTTGGGGGAAATGCCGATATCGCCGTCGGCAATGTTATCGGCTCCAATATCTTCAATGTCCTGTTTATATTGGGCCTTACGGCGTTGTTATGCCCGGTCACTATGACTCAGGACAACCGCAAGAAGGATATCCCGCTTACGCTTGCTGTTACGGTTCTCTATCTGGCGATAGGCCTGAACCGCACACTTTGGGGCATCGGCCAGACCGACAGTCTTTCCCGCTGGGAAGGAGCGCTGCTCCTTGCCATTTTCGCTGGCTATATCGTCCATTCATTCGTAACCGGCAAACCCGCAGAAGATGCAGCTGAATCCAAGCCCCGGAAACTGTGGATAGCCATTCTCATGGTCCTTGCCGGGCTCTCCGGACTGATATTCGGAGGCAATCTGTTCGTGAATTCTGCCACGAATCTAGCTCGGATGCTCGGTGTCAGCGACAAGTTCATCGCCGTTACGATTCTGGCCGGAGGCACATCACTCCCGGAACTGGCCACCAGTCTCGTGGCCGCCCTCAAAGGACGGGACCAACTGGCCCTCGGCAACATCCTTGGTTCTAACGTCTTCAATATCCTCCTGATTCTGGGCTCATCTGCCCTCATTACACCGCTTTCCTTAGCATCTGTGACATATGTCGATGCTTTGGTTCTCACGCTAAGTATGATCCTGTTGCTCCTTTGGGCTTACACAGGCCGAAGAGAGCGGATCGACCGCTGGGAAGGCGCACTGATGCTCCTGGTTTTCGGAGCCTATTACACTTATTTGTTTATCAACTTATAATCATGCAAATCAAATTCAAAAAGGTTCACACAAAAAAGGACCTAATCATATCTGCCATTGTACTGGCCGCCGGCATCGGCCTCTATTTCATCAACGCCGGACTCGGCATTTTCCTGGCCGTCTGCGGTCTCTTGATGTTGCTCTTCTATAAAGAAGGCTATACGCGGGAAGGGGAAGATGTTGCTCTACGGAAGGAGGCTGTTGATATTGCCCATTTTTGTAAAGACTCCTTGAAGGGGTTCCTCGAAGGCAAGGATGTCGAGCCTGAAGTGAAAACCAATATCAATGGCGGTATTATCCGACTGGAAGTATTCTACAATGCGACGGCACCCATTGCATATGCTCAACTCTTTGACTTTTCCAATTACACATATGAGCCCGCAACGGAAATCGTAGAACTGCGCGGTGATAGAGCGGAAAAACTCATAAACAAACTTAAAAGCATCGCGTAATGGGAACAACTGAAGAAATCAAGATCAAGAAGGTTCATACTTTTCTTGACCTTGCCATTGCTAGTATCGTCCTTGCAGCAGGTATCGGGCTTTACTTTCTTCTTCCCGGCTGGGGTATACTGTTCTGCTTTATCGGTGTTCTGCTGTTTGTTTTCTACAAAAGGGCGAACAAACGCGTAGGTGAGAGCACGCTACTTAAAGAGAAATCCCTGGACATTAACCCTGAGTATCGAAGTGGAATCATTGACTTCCTGGAGAATAATACTGATGTCCTGGATTTTGAGACAACTTCTGAAGCGGACCATCTCTATCTGGAAGTCTATTTCAATGCCGAAAAGCCAGTAGCATACGTTAGGCTTTATGATGTGGCGGAGAACCGTTTCGATGCAGCAACCGAAATGATTGAGCTCCGTGATTCCATGGCTGAAAAACTCATCACTAAACTATGAAAGAGCAGCAGGTAAAGAAAACGTTCCTGCCACAGGATATCGTGGTTCTCACGGTTATCTTTGCGGCAGGAGCCGCCTGCTTCCTTCTGGGAGAAGGTTGGGGCGGTCTTGGAGCAACCATCATCCTTTGCGGAGCAATGATGGTGCCTTTCTATCACCACGGCTATCGGCTTGAAGGCCAGAAAGGTCTTTTCCGGCTCAAGGAAATCTCTCTCTCAAGAGAGAACAAGAACGATATTCTGGCCTATCTGAAAGGCAGCATTGACACAGTTGACCTTCATAGTTGGCAGCCAGGTGGAGCCCTTGTCGATGTTTATTATCGCAAAGGTGAAGACCGTGGGTTTGCCCGATACTTTGATTATGTAGACTTCTCGCATGGAATTGAATACCCCCTTTATGAAGTAACAATGCGGCAAGTCTCCACTCTGGAATCCTTTGCTATAGACAAGAAATGATCACTCTCTTCCTCATCCTCATCGGAATCATCATCCTGCTGTGCATTTGGCTGAACAATGTCTCTGCCCGAATCGGCATCCCCACCCTCCTGGCTTTCATCGTGCTAGGAATGATCTTCGGCAATAATGGCCTGGTGCCTCTGCATTTCGAAGATCACGTCTTCGCCAAGGAAACCTGTACCGTAGCCCTCATATTCATTATGTTTTATGGCGGATTCGGCACACGATGGGATTCTGCCAAACCAGTTGTAAGGGAAGCAACGCTATTGGCTTCGTTGGGAGTAATCCTCACAGCGGGCCTGACAGGTTTGTTCTGTCATTTTGCCCTTCGGTGGGGATGGGGAGATAGTTTTCTGCTTGGCTCCGTTGTGAGTTCTACCGATGCTGCTTCCGTTTTCTCCATACTCCGGTCTAAAAAGTTGGGACTCCGGAACAATACCGCCCCAATACTGGAGATGGAGAGCGGTAGCAACGATCCCTTTGCCTACATGCTCACTGCGCTGATGCTAAGTATTATGAATGGAAATGCGACAGGGATTGGCATTTCATGGATGCTCTTTGCGCAACTGGCATTCGGGGCTGGATGCGGAGTCGGCATCGCCAAACTCGCCTCCTGGATTTTGGAGCGTTTTCGAATCAAAGGAGAAGGCTACGATTCATTGTTCATTCTCTCTGTCGCAATCCTATCATACGCCATTCCCGATCTAATCGGAGGGAATGGATATCTGAGTGCATACATCGTGGGCATTATGCTGGGAAACAGTGATTTCCCCGGGAAAAAAGCGTTGGTAAATTTCTTCGATGGAGTCACCGGTCTTATGCAAGTGCTCATCTTTTTCCTGCTTGGTCTGCTTGCTCGTCCACTGTTTCTCCACCGGGCAATTCTCCCGGCTCTCGCTATTTTCGCATTCATGCTTCTGGTCGCCAGGCCCCTGTCTGTTATGAGCATCCTCACACCATTCCGGAAATATCGATTCAAACAACAGGTGCTGGTTGCTTTTGTGGGGCTAAGAGGAGCGGCCTCCATCGTGTTCGCCATCATGGCCATGACCGACAACCCTCTTGTGGAGAACGACATCTTCAACATCGTCTTCTGCTTGGTTCTTCTCTCAATCTCCATACAAGGCTCTCTGATTCCACGGGTGGCAAGGAAACTGGATATGGTTGATGAGAACGCCAATGTTATGAGAACCTTCAATGACTACTCAGAGGGAACACAGATGCAGTTTGGCAGCATCGATATAGTCCCAGAAAGTAGTTGGGACGGCAAAAGAGTAATGGACATCGGTCTCCCGAAAAATGTCCTTCTGGCATTGGTGCTCAGAAAAGGAGAACGTCATATCCCGCGCGGAGACACAATCCTCCAAGCCGGCGACAAGGTCATCGTAGTGACAAAGACCTTCGAAGACACGAAGACGTATCTTGTAGAAAAGACGGTCAAAAAAGGCGGGAAACGCGATGGTCACACCATTGGAGAATTATCCGGAGAGAGTCTGGTCCTGCTCATCCGCAGAAATGGGGAGGATATCATACCTTCTGGAGAGACTCGTACACTCGCTGGGGACGTTCTGGTCATTTTGAATGCAAAATAGAGCCACTCCTCACTATGTGGGCCAGCCATACAAGCCAGGCGCCGACTTCCCGAAGAGTGGCTTGAAGCGCTGTGGCAAAAGACAAAGTTCCTACCATCGTTTCACAACCTGTTATCTGAACCTCTGGTAAGAAAAGGGAAAAGAAATCCCCCGGAGTTTATCCGAGGGAAGAATCTCTCTTATGCTTAATAACGCATCGAGAAGGAGTTCGGAATAGATTCCAAGAAAATTGCAAGATTTAAGGAATCAAATCCGAGAATATTCAATATTTTGTGGAAACACGTATCAAGGGCGACAGCCTATCGTGATGTTCAGTGCCTCTATAGTAAACCATTGAACTTAGTCATCGAGGTGGCCTTGATATCATCCACGATGTCGACATAGGGTTTCATGGAAGAATAGTCGCTGTGGCCGGTCCATTTCATTACGATGTTCGGTGGGATTCCCAGGGATAAGGCGTTTACGATGAAGGTGCGGCGTCCGGTATGTGTGCCGACCAGTTCCCACTTGGGATGGATCTCGTCGGTTCGGACGTTACCCTTGTAGGTTGTAATGCGTATTTCCTCATTGATACCGGCGAGCCGGCATAGTTCTTTGACATCGCGATTCATTGCCTGGTTGGTGTAGTTCGGCAACGCCTTGTTATCGTTGAAGGGAGCATCCTTGTATTTCTCCAAAATCGCCTTTGTGACGTCGTTAAGTTCGATGGATATACTATCTGCCGTCTTGACGGTCGTAACCTCAATATGGCCGCCTTTTATGTCGCTTCTGCGGAGATTATTGGCGTCGGAATGTCTGAGTCCGGAGAAGCAGCAGAACAGGAAGACATCGCGGATTGGATCCAGGTAAGCCTGGGGCCCTGACAATTGAAGATTACGGACCCGAGCCATTTCCTCCTTGGTAAGGTAGATTACCTTCTTCTGAGTTGTTTTCAGTGTTGGCTTGAATGACTTATAAGCCATGTTCGTATTGTAACCGTTTTCGGTCGCCCAGTTTAGGAACCAACGGAGAAAACGCAGTTTCTTTTCGATGGAAGAGTTCTTCAAGCCGATGATGTCATCGTGGTCATAATCATCCCTGTCCCCTTTCTTCTTACGGGGAGTCCTGAGTCTTTTGATATCCCGGAAATAAGCGACAAACTCCGCTAAGGTAGAATCTGTTAGGTCTGAGAACTTAAGGTTCTTCTTGAAGGCTTTAAGGTCCCTCCGCATCGTCTCCATCTTCGCGTAAGTCGCCTTTGTCCAAGCGTTTTTCTCTCCGCTTTCCTTGATGAACTTATCATAAACCTCAAAGAAATCGGG
>JAGCCO010000171.1 GCA_017651645.1 Bacteroidales bacterium | reverse complement strand
GTTCCATGTTCCTTGAACTGGTCCGTGACAGACCCCTGGGAATTGTTATCTGCAAGATACATGATTCTGTAGGTTTTCTTGGTCCACTTGGCATAGAAAGTCTTGTCGCCAGTCGTTCCCTGAATCAACTGGGAAGCCGGGTTGGTGAAATTGGCATCGTAGAACCAGCCCTCAAACACATAGCCTTCAGAATCGGCCGGAGCAGCCAAGGCAAATGTCGGCGTTTCAATGGTATAGAAAACTGGATTTTCACCCGCATTCGACACACCATTCATTTCGTAAGCAACCATGAACGTATCGAGAGCCCATTTTGCATACAAAACAATGCTCTCGTGAATTTGCGCTGCAAACTGATAAGGATTCTCGCCTTCTGCATCCGTAAACCATCCGGCAAATTCATAACCACTATCTGCAATCGGATCCGTCGGAGCAGTGACCGTATCTCCAGCACCCACGCGGACATAATCCACAGTCGTCCTACCATGCTGATTAGCATTATAAGTCACCGTATAGGTTTCAACATCGGTCCATACGGCATACAAAACAAGTTCGTCAGATGCGGGCACTGTATCCAGGGAAACCGAGTCGCTTTCGGGAGCCCCTTCAGTCAACGCCCAACCGGTAAAGTAGGAGTATGTTGCGCATTCGCCTTCCGTCCCCGATACATACGTCTTGCAGCGGGATGTCGGCAAGGTTCCAAGCCCCTCAACAGTAATCACATCACCGCTAGCAACCTGCTTTGTCTTTTCGCTTTCGCCAGATTCAGGGAAAACACCCGGAGCAACATCGAAAGTCACTGTATAAACCGGAGCCCAGACAGCGAAAACCGTATCGGTTTGAGAAACGGTCCCGAGATCGGCTGCCGGTGCGGTAGCATCGCGAGTCATTGCCCAACCAACGAAATTATGATTTTCACGAGACGGCACGCCAACTTCATCAGCAGTAATCGCCATTCCAGCCTGAAGGAACTTGTCCTTATCAGCCTTTCCATTGGCAAAGGCACCTCCGTTCGCATCAAAGACAATCTTGTAACCATCGATACCATACCCATTAAGCGAGAGACCCGTTTCGCCTAAAGACCACGGTTCCGTTTTACAAGCACCGGTTGTCGAATCTATTCCATTCAAAACACAAACGACTTCTTCCTGATTACTTTCAGAAACCTGTTCAACAGATTCTGTATGCACCGTACAGTTTTTGCCACAACTCTTGCCAACACCACCAACGGCACTACCTTCATAATAATTTTCACCTTCATAATAGTCGTCCGTAGCAGTCATTTTACCGGAATACACGTTTCCGGTTATTCCACCTACGGCACCATTCGAGCCCGTATTTACAAGACCAGGACCGGCATACACACAGGATGCAACCGTGACGTCCGTCTTAGTGATACCGATAATCCCCCCGATATAGGCTTGACTACCACTTGTATGGATTTCCACGAGGCTCATGCAGTTGGTTATTGTACCAACTTTTGCATTACCGACAATACCTCCGACACCTTGGCCGTTACCCGTTGTCCTGATTGTTCCAGACGCCACCACGCAATTTTCAACAACATTTTTTGTCACTTTGTCCGCCATCCAACCGACAAAAGCACCCACAGAAATTTGGCTATCGTCTCTTCCTAAAATATCGCCAGCATTAGTCGATGCCTGAATATCGACATTTTCAAGAATCAAGTTCTTGATCGTTCCGCCACCAAGAGTGCCTACAAAGCCTAAATTTTGGGCATAACTTTTATCTATTTGAGCAAGTTCCGTTCCGTTGATATACAGGTTCTTGATTACATGGCCATTACCATCGAAAATTTTAGCGTATCTGGCATTACCCTGTCCCGGCGCAATCGGGATCCAGAGATGCCCCCCCAAATCCAGGTTGGCATTCAGCCTTGCATTCCAATTACTATAATTAGCAGCATACCAAGCGAG
>JAGCCO010000014.1 GCA_017651645.1 Bacteroidales bacterium | reverse complement strand
CCATGTCATCCACTGTTGCGGGAAGGATTCCAACATTTGGACACCGAGGAAAATCAAGAGGTTACCAACGGCAGTAGCCGCCAGCCACAAGCCTTGGCACATACCGACCATGTGGCGCGGTGCAATCTTGGAGACAAACGACAATCCCAGAGGTGAGATGAACAACTCAGCCACCGTGAGGAAGAAGTAGGTCACAATCATCACCCACGGTCCAGTCTTCATGGCGGCCTTTTCAGCTTCGGGAAGGGCCTTGAATGCATTGTCAGACGGATAATTATGGACCACAGCGATGACGATCAAGAAGAGGTAGGCGCATGCAGCGATAAACATACCCAAGGCAATTTTCTTAGGTGTGGAGACCTCCTTGCCCTTACGAATAAGAGAAGCAAAAATCCACATGACAATAGGTGTCAGCACAATCACGAAGAACGGATTGATGAATTGCAAAATCTCAGGCGCGAGGGCGCTGGTATCCACAAAGTCGCGAGCGAAGATAGAAAGCGACTGGGCATTCTGGTGGAATGAGAGCCAGAAGAACACGGCAATACCGAGCACGGCATACAAAGCGGCCATACGCTGCTTGATTTCCTTGGCGTCGGCTTGACGTTCTGCTTCGGTATATTCTTGTGTGGCGGCTTTAACCTTTTTCACAGGATTCGGCAGTTTATGCTTGACAGCAAGGAAGATGAACAGGGAAATGAGCATGGCCACTACCGAGACGATGAAGGAATAATGCACACCCGTGTTATACACTTGGATATAATTCTGGCAGAAACCGGCAAGGTTCTCAGAGGCTCCAGGGAAACCTTGTGTCAGTGCAGTGAGGTTGTCCATGTCGTTGCCTTCGGCAGTACCCATGATGAACTTGTGGCACAGACGCGGAAGGTCGGCGTTGTACACCAACCCCTTAGTCTTCAACCACCATTCGCGGATGATGGGAGCCACAAACGGGGCAATCACACCACCAATGTTGATGAACACATAAAAAATCTGGAAACCGCTGTCACGCTTCTCCTTGGCTTGGGCCAATGCTTCGGGACCCTTCTTGGCTGCCTCAGCTTCGAAGTCGTCATACAACTGGCCAACGATGGCTTGCAGGTTACCCTTGAAAAGACCATTACCGCAAGCTATGAGCAACAAGGCAACTATAGCAATAACGAAAGGCCACGACATGCCGCCTCCCTCGCTGAACACGGGGATAGAAAGCAGTCCATAGCCGATGGCCATCACGATGATACCGCAGATGATGGTACGTTTGTAGTTCTGCGTGCGGTCAGCAATGATACCACCAGGAAGCGCAAGCACATAAATCAGGAAATAGAACACACCAAAAATAAGGCCCGATAATCTATCGGAGATACCGAACTTGGAGCAGATGAACAGCACCAGCACGGCATTCATGATGTAATAGCCGAAGCGCTCGCCCATGTTACTTAAGGCAGCGGCAATCAGGCCTTTAGGATGTTCTTTCTTGGCCTTGTTCAGGTAAAAGATCAAGAAAGGGATGACAATGATTAAGATCATGACAAAAACCATCAACATCCTATGGTTCTGCCAAAGATTTGATAATGTACCCATAATTGAGATTTTTAATGATTATTGAATTTTGAATTGATTTCTCGTTTTCCAACAGCGGACAAAGATAGGGAAAATTATTTTTCAAAAGCAACAACAGGAAAAAATAGTCATTCTTGCTCTTCACTTTTTTGATCTTTCTTATTGTCTTTCATGCTCCTAAGCTCTTCAAGATAGCTTGCTGTAATCACGCCAGAGGGAAGCGCAATAACGGCCACGCCGAATAAGGACGACAACATGCTGACAAAACGGCCAATATCGGTAACTGGAGTCAAATCACCGTAGCCAACTGTCGTCAAAGTCACTGTAGACCAATACAATGCATCGAAAAAGTGTTTGAATGTAGGATCTCCTGTGTAGGGGTTGACATGGGGCTCCGCATTGAACATTATCAAAGCCGTGAGAAACACGTAAAAGATAGCGACGCCTAGAACTGTCAACAAAACATTTTTCTCTTTTCTGACCACTCTGCCTAAAACCCGTACCTTGTCCGTATATCGGAAAAACTTGAACAAGCGAAGGACTTTCAGCAGTCTTGTGATTCGGAAAATCTTAAATCCTTTGGACAATAGACTAAAACCAGGAAGGATTGACAAAAGGTCGATAATAGCCCAAAACGTGAACGGATATACCACGAAAGACAGTTTGCCTTTCTCCAATCGTATATCGGCCGTAATCCAGCGGAGGATATAGTCAATAATAAACAACGTAACAGTCACAATCTCAATGCAGCGGAAAACCGGATGGTCCTGCATAAACATAAGTGGAACAATGCTTACCGTAATGGCTACCAACATCAAGATGTCGTATGCAATGCTAACCCTATCCCCAGCTTTTCCTTGTTCGATGATTTCGTAGATTCGCTTTCTCATTCGTCATTCTTTTCCTGCAAAAATAGCCATTTCACCAAAACGAAACGCACAAATCCAGAAAAATCAAGATTATTTTACCGACTTCCCCGAAAAATCCCTACTTTTGCGCTTCATTTTTACGACTATGGAAATCAGCAGCAAATACAGCCCTCAGGAAGTTGAAGGCAAATGGTACGAACACTGGATGGACAAGAACTACTTCCATTCCACCCCCGACGAACGCGAACCTTATACCATCGTGATTCCGCCGCCGAATGTGACCGGCGTGCTTCACATGGGTCACATGATGAACAATACGATTCAGGACATCTTGATCCGCCGCGCCCGTATGCAGGGCAAGAATGCATGCTGGGTGCCCGGCACCGACCACGCCTCCATCGCCACCGAAGCTAAAGTGGTGAACAAGTTGGCGCAACAGGGCATCAAGAAAACTGACATCGGCCGCGAAGAGTTCCTCAAGCATGCTTGGGACTGGACCCACGAGCATGGCGGCATCATCCTCAAGCAGTTGCGTCGCTTAGGTTGCTCCTGCGACTGGGAACGCACCTCGTTCACCATGGACGACATCCGCTCGAAGAGTGTCATCCGCGCCTTCGTCGACCTCTACAACAAAGGCCTGATTTACCGTGGTGTCCGTATGGTCAACTGGGACCCGAAGGCACTCACTGCCTTGAGCGACGAGGAAGTGGTCTTCAAGGACGAGCACAGCAAGCTGTTCTACCTGCGCTACTACCTCCACGAGGATGACGGCACGGGTGCCACGGGTGCTGAAGGCGAAATCATCCACACCGATGAAAAAGGTCGCCGCTACGCCGTGGTGGCCACCACGCGTCCCGAGACCATCATGGGTGATACGGCCATGTGCATTAACCCCAATGACCCGAAGAATCAGTGGCTGCGCGGCAAGAAAGTCGTGGTGCCTCTGGTCAACCGCGTCATCCCCGTCATCGAGGACGACTATGTCGACATCGAGTTCGGTACGGGCTGCTTGAAGGTCACCCCTGCCCACGACGTTAACGACTACATGCTGGGCGAGAAGCACAACCTGCAAAGCATCAATCTCTTCAACGACGATGCCACTTTGAGCGAGGCTGCTGGCATGTACATTGGCATGAGCCGCGAAGACTGCCGCAAGCAGATCATCATCGACATGAAGGAGGCCAGTCTGTTGGAGAAGATCGAAGACTATAATAATAAGGTGGGTTACTCCGAGCGTACCAGCGTGCCAATCGAGCCGAAGCTTTCCATGCAGTGGTTCCTCAAGATGGAACACCTCGCCGACATCGCGCTGAAACCCGTGCTTAACGGTGACATCAAGTTCTATCCCGCAAAATACGTAAACCTCTACCGTCACTGGCTGGAGAACATCAAGGACTGGTGCATCAGCCGCCAGCTGTGGTGGGGCCATCAAATTCCGGCTTACTACCTGCCCGAAGGTGGTTTCGTTGTCGCAGAGACACCCGAAGAAGCCTTGAAACTCGCCATCGAGAAGACGGGGAACAAGAATTTGACCCTCAACGACTTGCGCCAAGACGACGATGCTTTGGACACATGGTTCAGCTCATGGCTGTGGCCTTTGTCGCTCTTCAACGGCATCCTCGACCCCGACAACGCCGAGTTCAAGTACTACTACCCCACCAACGACCTCATCACCGCCCCCGACATCATCTTCTTCTGGGTGGCTCGTATGATTATGGCCGGCGAGGAATATCAGAACGAAGTGCCGTTCAAGAACGTGTACTTCACGGGTATCGTAAGAGATAAACTCGGTCGTAAGATGTCCAAGTCGTTGGGCAACTCGCCCGACCCGATTGAACTTATTGACAAGTTCGGTGCCGATGGCGTACGCATGGGCATGATGCTCAGCGCCCCTGCCGGCAACGACATCCTCTTCGACGAGACCCTCTGCGAGCAAGGCCGTAACTTCTGCAACAAGATCTGGAACGCCTTGCGCCTAGTAAAAGGTTGGAACGTCGACGAAAACGCTGCGCAACCCGAGGCCGCCAAGATGGCCGTGAAGTGGTTTGACGCTCGTTTCAACCAAGTGTTGGCCGAGACCAACGACAACATCGAGAAGTACCGCTTAAGCGACGCCTTGATGGGTATCTACAAACTCACCTGGGACGACTTCTGCTCATGGTACCTTGAGATGGTGAAGGCCCCGCAAGGCCAAGGCGTTGATCGCGTGACTTACGACGCCACCATCAAGTTCTTCGAGAACCTGATGCTGTTGCTACACCCCTTCATGCCGTTCATCACCGAGGAGATTTGGCATGCCATCGCCGAACGTAAAGAGGACGACGACATCATTATTGCCCAACAGCCTAAGTTCCAAGGCTTTGACGCTGAAATCTTGAAGCAGTTCGAATTCACCCAGGAGGTCATCAACAACGTCCGCAAGGTGCGCAGCGATAAGAACATCGCTTTCCGCTTTGCCATCCAACTGGTAGTGAAGGGTACCGCCAACAAGGACTTTGACTGCGTCATTGCTAAGCTCTGCAACGTGAGCGAGGTGAGTTATGTGGCTGAGGCTCCCGCTGGTGCTTTCGGTTTCCTCGTGGGCAGCACCGAGTTCTTCGTGCCGCTCACTGGCAGCGTTGATGTGGAGGCCGAGATCAAGAAGTTGGAAGAGGAACTGAAATACGCCCAAGGCTTCCTGAAGAGCGTTGAGGCCAAGCTCTCCAACGAACGCTTCGTTAGCGGTGCTCCTGCCGCCGTTGTCGACAAAGAACGCAAGAAGAAAGCCGATGCTGAAACAAAGATTGCTGTAATTGAGCAGCAATTGGCAGGGCTGAGGAAATAAAACAGTAGAGACGTAGCGCGCTACGTCTCTACATAATCATTAATGCCGACATTCGTCGGCTTTTTTTGTTTATTTGCACCCTTCACAACCGCCCTCGCAGTCACCGCCACAACCACTGCAGCCACCAGGAGCGAAATCCTCATCGGTCGACTCGCGTACATCAAGGATTTCGCCTGAGAAATGGAGGTGCTTGCCCGCCATGTCGTGGTTGAAGTCCATCTTCACGTGATTGTCGCCAATTTCGCGGACGATACCGGCAATCGGGCGACCGTCGGAGGTCTGCATCATCAGTTGGGCACCGACTTTTACCATGTCCATCAACACATTGTTTTTCATGAACATATTCTTGTCGAGGTCCATGACGTAGGCTTCATCGCGCTCGCCATAGCCCTCTTCGGGAGTCAGGTGGAAGGCGTACTTATCGCCAGGTTCCTTGCCCATGAGGTTCTCCTCGAACTTGGGAAGCAACTGGTGCATACCGAAGATGCACACAAAGGGGTTCTCTTTCGTGGTCTCCTGAAGGATGGGACCGTTTTCGTCGTTCTCACGCAAGACGTAGGTCATGGTGACGACAGATTGATCTTGAATCTTCATAGTGTTGAATTGTTTATTATTTAATTAACTTCGTTGAATCTTCGATTTGTTTAATTGTTGTATCTAGTTACTAATAACTGCCAAACATTTTGCGGAGGAGCCATTCCACGGCGGCCAGGCCAATAAGGACGAAGAAGATCCATTTGGAATGAATCAAATCTTCAAAACGGCTCTCGTGATGCTCCACGGAGGTGATGCGCGTGTCTATGTGCAAATCTTCCAGCAGTTGCGTCAGTTGTTGTGCGGTATAACAGTTGCCGTTGGTCAGGCGGGCGAGGCCGCGCATCCGCTCGGCATCGGCAGTGAGTTGCTGGGCTTCAATACCAAGCGACACCACCGAGAAGGAGCCACCCACAGTAATCATCCTATCTCCCATCTGCGCCTGCACCTTATAATAATAAAGCCCCTCGGGCAAGATGCCCGCATTCAGCTCATAATCGTGGTCGCGCTTCGAGAAAGTATAGTCATAAGTCTCGTTCGTCAGCTTGTTGACAATCTGTATGGTCATCTCGGGGTCGGTCACCAACTCGTTGCTCGGGTTGCGCAACTCTGCCGTGATTATCACTGGCTCGTTGCTGTAATAGGTCTCTTTGGCATAGATGGACGAGCCGTCATTAGACGACAACAGCAAGTATTTCAGCGACTTGGAGAACATCTCATCGAAGACAGCATGATCCTTTGTCTGGTAATACTCGAACAGGCGCCAGCGCCACACATTGGTGCCAAACAAGAAGGCCATCTTGCGCCCATCATTGGCAAAACTCAACAGCGGCAACCCCGACTTTACGCCCATCACCTCCTGCAGTAGCAGGTCGTCGTGCGACTTCAACGTATTGATTTCCAAATGTGGCATGGCCAAAGGCGGGAACTTCGCGGTCTTCTCCACTTCTTTGGTATCCATGGTGAAGGTGGAAAACGAGGGATTGGCATGAGATTTCACATCCAACATCGTGTTAGTGGCACCTTTGCGCAAGTCAAACACCTGCTGCAACTTGGCCAGGCTTTGCACCTCGGTCTCACCACCTAAGATATAGAACACGGGCAGTTTGGCATTGCGGTCAAGCTGGGATTTCAAAGCAGCAAGGTCGGTGCGCGCCGAGGGCACCTGATGCAGGATAACGAGGTCATATTTCTCAAAATCGGGCAAGGTCTCTTTACCGAAGCAGAAGTCCACCTCGTAGTTGTCGTTGAGGACGCTTCTCAAGGCTGCCAAATCTGGGTGTGGGGCGTTAGCTACA
The DNA here is from genome assembly GCA_017651645.1 of Bacteroidales bacterium. The sequence goes on along the minus strand of JAGCCO010000014.1, from coordinate 55,865 downwards.
CAGAGAATCTTGTATTTCTGGTCGAGCACTTCAATGAAGATATGCCGCACATTGTTTTGTAACTGTTCCTCGCCAACCCCACCCAGTTCAAGGTCAATCTGCATGACACCCTTGCGTTCGGCTTCCAGCATGAAGTCGATTTCTTTTGAGAACCGGTTGGATGGGATGTCGATGTCGCGCTGTTCCAGTGTCCTGCCGTTGCGCGAGAGGGTCAGTTTCGCCTTGCAGTTAGCCATGTCGCGGGCCGCCACCGTCACGCGGACAGGGAAGGTCGCGCCCAATGACACCACCTTATTATAATGCACATCGCGGATGGCGAGATCGGGATAGGAAACCGTGTCACCCAAAACGACGGTATGGATGGGGAACGGGAAATTCTCCGCAACCAGTTCCGGCTCGAAGCCGCGGTTATAGATGCCATCGGAGAAAAGTACCACCGCGCCCACATTGCGCTTGTAATATCTTCTGTCCAAGGTCTTGATGAGCGACGACAAGTCCGTCAGTTGGTCGGAGAAGTCAAGTTGTTCGAAATCGCGGACTTCCTCGCCGAAGAGGTATTCATCCACCTGGAAATCAGCGTTCAAGTCTTTCCTAAACTGCTCAAATTGGGTCTGGTAATCCTTTTTGTAATACACCGAATCCTTGCAAAGGACAACGGACGACGAATTGTCGTGGGCAAGGATAATCGTAGGCGTCTCCACCGAAATGAATTTCTGCCTTATCAGTGGGTTGAAGAGCAGCAACACCACCAAGCCGACCATCAGGGTTCGCAGGACGAACAAGATGGCATTCAAGGCTTTACCATAGTGTTGCTTCTTGTTTCGGAAGTACAACAATGTGGCCGCCGACAGACCAGCCAGCAGCGACAAGGCTAATATCCATATTGGGATTCCGATATTCACCGATTGCTCAGATAAGGGCGCAAAGATAGGGAATTTTCGGGAAAGTAAAGATGCGGATTACAAATCCGCGGGTTCTTTGCGGTCGGATTGCAAATCCGACCGAACAAGGATTATGATTACATATCTGACATTTCCAATTGGTCGGATTATTCGAAATCACTCAACGACGTTTGATCAAAATCATTTTCAATATAAATATATTGGTCATGGCCATTATGCCCTTGGCTTGCTAAAGCACCTTCGACATAAACATGCCCATAATCATCCATTCTAAATTTCAAGGCCTGTTGAGTACCGTATAACTCTTTAATAGTAGCCTCACCTCGTAACGTACGATACATATTCTGCATATCTGACAAGAAATGTCCATAGCTATTTACATACACATCCATTATTACTTTTGCCGAAAAATCATCACTAACCAACTCTACATGTAACAATCCCATAGTATCGTCACCGAACGTATCTAAAGATAGTGTAAGCTGAAAACACTCAGCAATAATTCTTCGTGTTTCTTCAATGTTTTTCATACCAATACGATTTTATCTTGTTCGACATTTTTGTAATAGGGCAAAAAACTCATAGCATCCCATTCCTCTTGTGAATAGGTTTGCACGCTGAAATACTCTCCCAAGTCAAATCCAAGTTCCATAATTGGATAGGCAATATTCTGGAAATCGGACGCTTCTTGTGGTCGGTTGAGCAAAATAAGCAAATCCCAATCGGAGCCTTCGTGGTAATCGCCCCGGGCACGCGAACCATAAAGCAACAAGTGTGCATCTTGCGGAAGCACCTGCCTGCCCAATTGCTGGATTTTTTGAAGAATGTCGGTGTGGCTCATGGTTTTATACTATTATGCTGCAAAGATACAAATTTTATCGTATTAAACAGATTTCTTTGCGAAGCAAATCCCCATAACCGAAGAAAACATTACTTTTGCGCAAAATTTGCATCCATGAACAGCATTTCGGTCGTCATCATCACCTTCAACGAAGAACAGAAAATCGCGCAATGCCTTGACTCCGTTAAGGATATTGCCGACGAGATCATCGTCATTGACTCGCATTCCACCGATGCGACCGAGGCTATATGCGACCGCTATGGCGTGAAGTTCTTCAGCCAAGACTGGCTCGGCTACTCCGACCAGAAAAACCTTGCCGACGACCTCGCCACCTGCGACCTCATCTTCAGCATCGATGCCGACGAAGCCCTCTCGGACGAACTGAAACTGTCCATCAAGACACTAAAAGACAAAGACATCGCCGAAAACAAGGTCTTTGCCGTGAAGCGCCTCAACAACTACTGCGGCCAGTGGGTGAAGGGTTGTGGCCTCTATCCCGAGACTAAAATCCGCATCTGGCGGCGCGGCTTCGCCCAATGGGAAGGCCTCATCCACGAGTGGCTGAACTACAAGAGCGAGCCGAAGAAGACTCTTTTGCACGGCGACCTGCTACATTATTCTTGGGACACACCCGAGGCATTCCGAAAGCAGCAGTTTCACTTCGCCGAACTGGGCGCACAGTCGTACTACGAACGCGGTAAAAAGACGGGCCTCCTACCTTGGCTGTTCAGCCCTAGCATCAATTTCATCCGCACCTATTTTATTAAAGGCGGCTTCCTCTACGGCAAGACAGGCTTCAGCATCTGCCGCACGATGATGCAAGCCAACCGACACAAATACAACCTGTTAAGAGAGACAATCAAACAAAACAAATAAGCATTATGGAAATATCATTTGAAGAAGAAGTTGAACGCACGGTTGCCGTGCTGAAAGCTGGAAAGACCATCCTCTACCCCACCGACACTATCTGGGGTGTGGGCTGTGACGCCACCAACAGCCGCGCTTGTGACCGCGTCTATGAGGTGAAGAAACGCCCCGCCAACAAGAGCCTCATCATCCTGGTGGACTCGGCAGAGCGACTGAAAGACTATGTGGTGGACGTGCCGCCCATCGCCTACGACCTTATCGCACACACTACCAACCCGTTGAGTATCGTCTTTGCCCAAAGCAAGAACCTCGCGAGGAACATCTCCTCTGACAAGTCGGTATGCATCCGCGTGGTCGATAACGAGTTCTGTAAGGAAGTCATCCGCCGTTTGGGCAAGCCTATCACCTCCACCTCAGCCAACCTCTCAGGACAGCCCTCCGCCATGACCTTTGCCGACATCAACGAGGAACTGAAAAACTCGGTCGACTATGTAGTGCAACTCTACCACGACAGCTTCGCCAAGCCCAAGTGCTCGACCATCATCAAACTCAACGAGGACAATACTTTTGATATACTGAGGCAATAAGCATGGCCAAAGAACTCTCCGAAATGTCATTAGGGGAATTATGGGAATTGTTCCCCATTTTCCTCGTTGAGCATAATTTGAACATAATCGGGATGCCTATACCAATGCAAAGACCGCTTTCATCAGAGAATGGACTGATGTTGCAAAAGTGGAATAATTTGGACGCTACTGAAGCCACGATTTCCCCTTTTTCACTATCTTTGCGCCCTAAAAAACACAATTTTAACCCATGAAATCACCGAAAGCATTTCTTTTGACCTTAGCCTGTTTCATTGCACTTGCTTCGGTCGCCCAAAACCAATATGACAACGATACAGTTGTATTTATCATCGTTGACGAAATGCCCCAATTTCAAGGCGGTGATTCGGCTTTAGTAGACTACATCGCCCACAACGTCCACTATCCTCAAGCCGAGAAAGCCCAAGGCATCCAAGGCAAGGTATTCGTCGGCTTCATCGTTGAAAAGGATGGAAGCATTTCAAACGTCGAAGTCAAAAGAGGTATTGGAGAGGGGTGTGATGCGGAAGCCGTTCGCGTTGTGGAAAACATGCCGAATTGGATACCCGGGAAACAAAAGGGGGAACCCGTTAGGGTTAGTTTCATGCTGCCCATCAATTACAAGATCATCGAGCAACCTCAAGCCCCTTCAGCAGATACCGCACAATGGGAGGTTGTGGAAAGAATGCCCACTTTCCCTGGCGGGGAAGAGGCTTTGATGTATTTCTTAAGAAAAAACATAAGGTATCCCAAATACGCCGTAGAACAAGGCATCTCTGGCAAGGTGTTTGTCAGATTTGTGGTTGAACCAGACGGAACGGTCTCTAACATAGAAATACTCCGTGGAATCGGTGGAGGCTGTGATGAAGAAGCCGTGCGTGTCGTCAAGATGATGCCCAATTGGATTCCTGGCGAGGCTTTTGGGGGAAAGGTCAGGGTTACTTATACGTTACCCATTAATTTCAGCTTATCTTTACCATTACCACAAGACTATCATCGGTAATCTATTATTTTACCATTCCTTACATTCTAAAACGGAGGATTGATAATCAATCTATACTAGGGCTAAAACCGGCTAGGTATCTTCCCAGTAATAATGCCACCAATAACAAAAACCCATGCTGATATTATCATCAACAAACAGATATAAAAAGGGACGAACACAAAAACAAAAGTAATCCTTCGCATAGCCTTATTCGAAATCCATCCTGATTTCTTTTTAAGGCCATTTTTACTAATTTTATTGTCAAGAACAAGAGCCAATATTAAGCCAAATATTATGATGGCTAATATAGGATAACAAATGTATTTAGAAAATGGAGGCTCGCGATATTCTTGGGGCAAGAAAAAACCTGCTGTCAATAATATTAAGCCCCAGAACACGAAAGCCCCTCCTACTGCCAACCCCTCACTTTTAAACCGAAGCAATTTCGGATATTTTCGGCTGTTCTGTATCTTGCCAACGCAATATGCCATTCTTTGAAAAAGCATTTTCTTCGTTATTTCATAGGGCAAATTTAAGCATTTTCCGCAAACGAACCGCTTTCTCTCGAAAAATCGCTATTTTTGCATTTTTAAATGACATTATCACACTATGAGATTGCCCAAAGGCCTCATATTAACAAACATCTGTTTCTTATTGCTGATTTCGGCATACCTCTACCTTCGTTTTCAGCATCAAGACACCCCTCTCGACTTATTAAAAAAGGCGGCCAAGGCGGGTGATGTCAATGCTCAGAATGATTTAGGATGCTATTATTTAGGGAGCCAAAACTATGATGAGGCCTTCAAGTGGTTCAAAAAAGCAGCCGAACAGGACTTTAAAAGTGCATATTTCAACCTTGGCATTTGCTATTTGAACGGCTTGGGTACTGAAACAGACATTGAAGAATCCATTTCCAATTTTTCCAAATCCTATGAAAAAGGTAGCGGTAATGCTGCACTTCGGTTGGGTTACATCTATCTAAATAAGGATCTCGAATGCTTCGACCCACAAAAGTCCATACAATGGTTTGAGCAAGCAGCCAAACATAAAATACTGCAAGCCGACTTCATGATTGGCGAACTATATTATCACGGTCAATTCGTCGAGAAAAACGATTCCCTGGCTTTCCTTCATATCCAACGAGCCGCCTATCAAGGCAACCCAAACGGGCAATTCTTTTTAGCCAAGTTTTACGAGGAAGGTTTCATGGTGCCCGTCGATCGCAACCTTTCAATGCAATGGCTCAGAAAAGCGGCCGATCAGGGTTTGATGGACGCCCAATATACATTAAGCAGATGTTACCTCTATGGCCTCGGCGTTGAGCAAAACCAAGAATTAGCCACCTATTGGCAGGATCAGGCCAACGAACAAAGAAGTATCGTCGAAAACACCCAGTTAATCAGTCAATTGTCAGCCCCAATTACCTCAACAAAAACGCCTATTTCTATCGTGCCTTTAGATAAAAACAGCATCAAGACCGAAACGGATTCTCTCTATCAGAAAGGCTTCCAACTGCTGTTTGGCGGCGACACCAGTCAAGAAAACAAACAAGCCATCGATTGCCTTACCCAAGCCACACTTAAAGGGCACAAAAGCGCAAGAGTGTTGTTGGCCTATTGTTTCGCCACAGGATTAGGGGTCCATCGAAGCAAAGTGACCGCAGCCAACCTCTTCGTAGGCAAGGGGCAAATCAAATACGCTATTGGAAAAGAAATCTACACCGTTGATTTTGAAATCTTTGAAGACGGAGAATACGAAAAGCAATTGGCTTTGGATGTAACCCAGTAAAAAAAAGAAAACTTAGACTGGTTTACTGCCACTTTCATTTGTATACTCATTTCGAACGAAATGAACATGCAGATTTGCGTACTAAAGCACCTCTTTTCCGAAAAATGCATTATCTTTGCGCCCCTAAAATCTTATTCTATCCCAATGAAATCACTGAAAATGTTTTTATTGGCTATTGCATGCTTATTTGCAATGGTAGCAACAGCCCAACAATCCCAATCGAAAGGGCAGATGAATGCCCAGAAACTAGCTACAACGCTCTATCTCATCGAAAACTTCTACGTCGACACCACCAATATGGACAAGGTGACGGAAGACGCCATCATCGCGGCATTGAAGGAACTCGACCCGCACTCGGCCTACATCTCGAAGAAAGATGTGGAGAAGGCCAACGAACCCCTCGTGGGCAGCTTTGAGGGCATCGGCGTGACATACCAGCTCATCCGCGACACCATTACCGTTATCAGTCCTACCGCAGGAGGTCCTTCCGAAAAAGTTGGCATCATGACGGGTGACCAGATTATCAAAATTGATGGTGAAGATGCTTTCGGCAAAAAAATCGACAACGAATATGTTCAGAAACGTCTGCGCGGCAAGAAAGGCACTAAGGTTACCGTCAGCGTGAAGCGCGGCGATGACCCAGAATTGCTTGATTTTGAAATCATTCGCGACAAGATTCCGTTGAACAGCATCAATGCCTCGTACATGCTCGACAAGCATGTCGGTTATATCAAACTTGACCGTTTTGCTCAAGAATCCACTCAAGAGTTCAAAGAAGCCTTCGCCAAGTTGCAAGCCCAAGGCATGGAGTCGCTCATCTTCGACCTGCGCGGCAACACGGGTGGTTATCTCAACACTGCCATTGAACTCGTTGACCAATTCCTCACTGAAAACCAGCTCGTTGTCTTCACAGAAGGCATCCACTCGCCCTACCAAGAATGGCGTTGCACTAAAGATGGACTTTACACTACAGGAAAGTTGGTCGTCCTCATCGACGAGGGTTCTGCCTCGGCCAGCGAAATCCTTTCGGGGGCCATCCAAGACCACGACCGTGGTGTGGTCATCGGTCGACGCTCTTTTGGTAAAGGTTTGGTCCAGAGGCCTTTCAACCTGCCTGATGGCGCACAAATCCGTCTCACCACCTCCCGCTACCACACGCCTTCGGGTCGCTGCATCCAACGTCCTTATGAGAACGGTGTTGAAGACTATGCCAAGGAGATGACCAAACGTCTCGAGCACGGTGAGTATTTCCATGCCGACAGTATCCACTTCCCCGACTCACTGAAATACAAGACTGAAGGTGGCCGTACCGTCTACGGCGGCGGTGGCATCATGCCCGACATCTTCATCCCTGTGGACACCTCTTATAATAGCAAGCTCTACACCAACCTCGTCCGAAAAGGTGCCATGAACCGCTTTACTACTGACTACGGCCTCAAGCACCGCGACGAAATCAAGGCCAAATATGGCGACTTTGAGCAATTCAACAAAAATTTCGTTGTAAGGCAAGACCTCATCGAAGGGTTGAAAAAAGCCGCTGAGGAAGCCAAGGTGGAATGGAACGAAGAGCAATTCCAACATTCGGAGAAGTTCATCCTCCTGCAAGTCAAGGCCTTAATCGCCCGTAATGTTTGGGAAACACAGGAGTATTACCGTGTGATGTCCTCAACTGACCAAGGTGTTCAAAAAGCGCTTGAGATCCTCAACGACAACAAAGTCTACAACAAAGTATTGAGCAACAAATAATTACAGCAACCTTAAGAATTCAATTTCATGAAAAAGGCAAGATTACTTATAATAGCTTTTTGTTTGCTAATCGGTACACAAGCCTTTGCCCAAGGGCGCATCGACTTCGGAAAGACTGCCTCCTTGCAACAATGCGCCAACGTGACCAACGACGGCTTCACAGCTAGTTTTTCATTCAGTAATCTGATTGCCAATGAAGTACAAACCGAAAAAGGGATGTTTTCCAACATCATCATGGAGGGCACCTATCCTACTGGCAACCTAGGTGAGCCTTCGCTTCCCGCTGTCCATCAGCTGATTGCCATTCCTTTCGGAGCCCAAAACATCACAGCGGAAGTCGTCAGCTACACGACAACCGAATACAACTTGAGCGATTTCAACATCAACAAGCTCATGCCTCAACAACCTTCGGTCAGAAAGGACCAAAAGCACGAGGACATCCAGTTTGCCTATAGCGAAAAGGCTTATGCCAGGAAGGACTTCGGTGCCCGCAACCTCGTGGATTTTGAAATCCTTGGCACGATGCGTGGCATCCAGGTCGGCTCATTGACCGTGAACCCTGTCGTTTACAACCCCACCAAAGGCAGCATCTTGGTTTACAACGACATCGAAGTGAAGGTCAGCTATAACGACTACGACAAAACCGCTGCTTACAACGAGTTTGCCCGCACGTTCAGCCCCTATTTTGCCACTATTTACAGGCAGATGTTCAATTGGCGCGACGATGTGTATGACCAGCACCCCGACCTCTGGCAAGCCCCAGTGAAAATGCTTGTCATCGCCGACCGCATGTTTGAAGAATGCATGCAGGAATGGATAGCTTGGAAGACCATCAAGGGGTTCTATATGGACGTGAACTATACCGACAAAATCGGCAACACCGCCTCGGCCATCCGCAGCTTCATCCAAAGCAAGTATGCTGAAGACGCCCCTACCTTCGTCATCATCTTTGGCGACAAAGAACAAATTCCCGCCAGTGCGATTGGCAGCCAAAGCGAGTGCGTCACCGACCTGTATTATTCGAGTGTCGATGATGACGACTTCCCTGACATCTACCACAGCCGCATGTGTGCCGAAACCGTTGAGCAGATGCAGAACATCATCGCCAAGACCCTTCTCTATGAGCGTCATGAGTTTCCCGACCCAACCTATCTAAGCAACGTGCTGCTCATCGCTGGTTGGGACGATTATTTCTGTGAATACATTGGCGCACCGTCCATTCAATACGCTCTGAACTACTACTACAACGCTGAACATGGCTACAACGAGGTAAACTACTTCCTCGGTCGGCCCTACGACAACGCTTACGCCAGCCTCAACACGGGTGTCAGCTTCGCCAACTACACCGCTCACGGCTACAACCAAGGCTGGGGCGAGCCTAACCTCGACAATAATGATATCCCCAACATGACCAATATTGGAAAGCCCTTCCTTGCGATGGGCAACTGCTGCAGCGCCGCCGATTGGGGAATCAACAGCACCTGCTTCGGTGAGGCCATGATTCGCACCAACCAAGCCGCTGCCTACGCCTACATCGGATCTTGCCCCAGCACTTACTGGTATGAGGACTACTATTTCACCGTCGGAGCCACCAATGTTTTCGGACAAGCACCCACATACGAGGAGTCATCAATGGGTGTTTATGACGCGGTTTGGGACAACAACGCGTTCAACACCGTCGCGGCCATGCCCTTTATCGGCAACCTCGCCGTGTGCTATTCCCATGACCGCAGTCATCATAGGGACGACATCGACACCTACTATTGGCAAGCCTACCATACCCTTGGCGACGGTTCCATCATGCCTTACCGCGTGCAACCAACTGAAAACGAGGTCAGTCACAATGCCGTTTTCCCCATCGGAGCGAACAGCTTTGAAATCAGCGCCTTGCCTGGCTCATATGTGGCCGTCAGCAAGGACGGTGAACTTCACGGTGCAGGCCTCGTCGATGAGAACGGCCATATCAATCTTGATTTGGTACCAGTTAATACAAGTGGCGAGGTGACCATTTGCGTCACTGGCCTCGACAAAATTCCTTACATCGCCAACATCCCCGCCGCTGTCCTTGAAGGGCCTTTCATCGCCATCGACAGCTACACGCCCCACAATCCGCACGTCGGTGAGGAGAATCCATTGAGCATCACCTTCAAGAACATCGGCACCGAAGCTATCGGCGGCACAACGACGGTCACATTGACTTGCGACGCGCCCGAACTCACCATCCTCAACGGCACTGTCACCTTCGAGAGCCTCGCACCCGAAGAAAGCGTCACCATCAACAGCTTTAGCTACAGCATCGCTGAAGGTGTAGACGACCGCGCCGTGTTCACCATTTACAGCACCGCCACCTGTGGCGACAACGTATGGGAAGGCAAAGCCGTACTGACAGCATGGGAAGCCAAGCTGCAATACGAGAGCATGGATTGGGTCGGAGGATATGTTCCTGGCGAAACCGTGAGCGTCGTCGCATACTTTAGTAATAAAGGGCATTATCGCGCCACCAACGCTGTGGCAAGCATCACCAGCTCAAGCGAATACGTCACATTTGAAAGTGAAACCGTTGAAATCGGTACCATCGACCCTGAAGGCGAGGCCATTTGCGTGTTCAATGTCGTCATTAGTCCTGACTGTCCCGAGACGGAAATCCTTCCGCTCAACTTCACGCTCAACGCCGACAATGGCCTCACTGCCGAGGGCAACGGCAGGTTGCGTAATGCCTGTAACATCGTCTTCGAACTCAGCGACACCTACGGCGATGGTTGGAACAATGCCTACCTGACCGTCACCTTCGATGACGGCACACCTTCCGAAATCCTCACCTTTGAGACCGGTTTCTACGCTTCCTTCACCCTCGAAATAGGCAACCACGTGCATGTCAGCCTTTTATGGACCGTAGGCGAATGGGATGGCGAGGTCAGCTTCGTGGTACGCTACGAGGATGGCGAAATCATCTATCAACAAGGCCACGACCCACAAGCAGGCTTGCTCTATGAGTTTGACTGCAACTGCCATTTCAGCAACGACAACTTCAGCCCCATTGAGAACTTGACCGCCACTGTTGATGGCAGCCACATCCTCCTCGACTGGGAAACAGAAGCCAACCCCATCGGATTCATCGTCTATCGGAACGGCATCCAAGTTGGCGAGACAACGGAGACCTCTTTCACCGATGAAGTCGGTACGGAGATGACCTACACCTATTGCGTGGTGGCCGAATATGAAGGAGGATCCTCTTATCCCGAATGCGTCCAAGTGGAATTCCTTGTCGGCTTGGAAGATAGCGAAAAGCTTATCGCCGTCTATCCCAACCCTGCATCCAACTTGCTGAATGTCAATATTGAGGATACTGATTTCAGTATCATCCTGTTCAACGGCATGGGTCAAGTAGTGGCCAAAGGCGACGCCCATGGCATGGCGCAAATCAATGTGGAAAGCTTAGCCAAAGGCGTTTACTTCTTGAACATTACTTCAGAAACGCAAGCACGAGTGGTTAAAGTCGTCGTTGAATAAACTTTGACAAGATTTTTCAACGTGGATTGAAAAATATTACTATTTTTGCGGTTTATAAATCCACCCTTTTGAAAAATGTTTAACAAATTAAATATCAACTAATTAAGTCCAAAAAATGAAGAAATTTGGTTTACTCACTGCAGCATTCCTGATGATAGGTTTGTTGTTTGGCACCCAAGTGATGGCTCAGCACATCGAACTCGGCGCTGCCAAGTCGGCACAAAGCTGTGCCAACGTGACTGACGAAGGCTTCACGGCCTCCTTCTCCTTCAGCAGCATTGACGCTACTGAGGTCTCCACTGAAAAAGGCGTATTCTCCAACATCACCATGGAAGGCACCTATCCTTCTGGCAACGTTGGCGATCCTTCGCTTCCTGCCGCCCACCAGCTGATTGCCGTTCCTTTCGGTGCCCAAAACGTCACCGCGGAAGTCGTCAGCTATACGACAACCGAATACAAGTTGAGCGACTTCAACATCAACAGACTCATGCCCCAACAGCCTTCGGTCAGAAAGGACCAGAAGCCCGAGGACATCAAGTTCGTCTATAACGAAAAAGCCTACGCCAGCAAGGACTACAGCGCACGCAACCTCGTGGATTTTGAAATCCGCGGCAACATGCGTGGCATCCAGGTTGGTTCGCTGACCGTGAACCCTGTGGTTTACAACCCCACCAAGGGCAGCATCATAGTTTACAACAACATCGAAGTGAAAGTCAGCTACAACGATTACGACAAGGCCGCTTCCTACAACGAGTTTGCCCGTACGTTCAGCCCCTATTTCGCCTGTGTCTACAAGACCATGTTCAACTGGCGTGACGATGTGTACGACCAGCACCCCGACCTCTGGCAATGCCCTGTGAAGATGCTTGTCATCGCTGACCGTATGTTCGAAGAGTGCATGCAGGAATGGCTTGAATGGAAGACCATGAAGGGCTTCTATTTGGACGTGAACTACACCGACGAAATCGGTACCAGTGCCTCTGCCATCCGTAGTTTCATCCAAGGCAAGTATGCAGAAGACGCTCCCACCTTTGTCATTATTTTTGGTGATAAGGAACAAGTTCCTGCCAGTGCCACCGGTAGCGAAACCTCTAGGGTCACGGACCTGCAATACATGACTGTCGACAACGACGACTTCCCGGATATCTACCACAGCCGTATGTGCGCCCAAACTGTTGACCAAATGTTGAACATCATCAACAAGACCCTCTGGTACGAAAAATTGCAGTTCGAAACCCCAACAAACCGTGGCATTGAATATCTCGGCAACGTGCTGCTCATCGCTGGCTGGGATAGCTACTGGACCTCCTACGACGGTGCTCCCACTATCCAATATGCCATGGAGTATTACTACAATACCGAGCATGGCTTTAACAATGTTTATAACTGGTTAGGCCAGCCTTACACAGGTTGCTATGAGCCTTTGAACACTGGTGTCGGTTTTGTGAATTACACTGCACACGGCGGTGAGACTGGATGGTCAGATCCTTCTTTCAGCGTCAGCAACGTGAATAACCTTACCAACGTAGGCATGCCTTTCCTCGCCATGGGCAACTGCTGTTTAGCCGCTGACTGGGGATATAATAGCACCTGCCTCGGTGAAGCCATGATTCGTAACAACATGGCCGCCGCCTATGCTTACATCGGATCCTGCCCGAGCACCTATTGGTATGAAGACTACTATTTCGGAGTAGGTGCCACCAACGTGTTCGGCCAAATGCCCACTTATGAACAAACCGCTTATGGCGTTTATGATGCTATTTGGGATGAAGGTGTATTCAGCACCGTGTCTGCAATCCCCTTCATCGGCAATATCGCCGTGTGCTACGCCCATGCCAATGGTTACACTAGTAGCGTCAGTGACAAATATTACTGGCAATCCTACCATGCTCTCGGCGACGGTTCCGTCATGCCTTTCCGTGTGATACCTTCCCCCAACAATGTCAGCCACATGGCCATCTTCCCCATCGGCATGTCCACATATGAAGTGAGTGCCGAACCTGGTTCTTACGTTGCCATCAGCAAAGACGGCGTGCTCCACGGCGTCGGTTTGGTTGGTGAAAGCGGCACTGTTGAAGTTGAGGTCGAACCCGTCACCAGCGGTGGCGACGTCACCATCTGCGTGACCGGCGTTGACATGATTCCTAATATCACTGTGGTTCCTGCCGCTGCCCTTGAAGGACCGTATGTCTCCGTTGACAGTTATACGCCCAGCAACGCCCATGTCGGTGATGAGTCGAGCATGAGCATCACCTTCAAAAATGTCGGCACTGCTGCCACCAACGGCACCACTACGGTCACCTTGAGCTGCGAAAGCGACGACGTCACCATTATCAATGGCACAGGTTCGTTCGAGAGCCTTGCTCCCGAGGCCACCATCGAACTGAGCGGCTTCACTTACAGCATTGCTGAAGGCGTAGCCGACGGCACCAGATTCACCATCAAGACCACTGCAGTTTGCGGTAGCGACACTTGGGAAGGCAAGACCATCATCACCGCTGGTGAAGCCGTTTTGGAATACGACGGTATGGCTAGCGCAGGTGGATTTGTCCCTGGCGAGACTCTCACCGTAGCCGCATCATTTAAGAATACCGGTCACTATATGGCCACCAACGCCATTGCCAATATCGCTTCCACGAGCGAATATGTCACCATCGAAAACGACACTTACGAAGTGGGCACCATCGACCCGACGGGCGTGGCCACTTGCGTGTTCAACATCACCGTGTCACCCAACTGCCCCTTGACCGAGACACTGCCTCTGACCTTCACCTTGAATGCCGATGGCGGCCTCGTTGCTGAAGGTGCTGGCGTCATCAAGAACGCTTGCAATGTGGTCTTCGAACTCCACGACGCTTACGGCGATGGTTGGAATGGTGCCAGCTTGAATGTCAGCTTTAGCGATGGCACGCCAACGCAGAATATGACTATTAGTAGCGGTAACAACTCAGCCACCTATGTCGTTGAAATCGGCAATGGTGTCCATGTCACCCTCAACTGGACTAGCGGCAGCTGGGACAGCGAGTGTTCGTTCGTTGTCCGTTACGAAGACGGTGATGAGATTTACAACTGCACCTCAGTTCACAGCGGCCTGCTCTATGAATTCGATTGCAACTGCGGTGGTAGTGCTCCTATCGGCACCTACAACCCCGTTGAGAACCTGCAAGCTGAAGCCACCAACACGAGCGTCATACTGACTTGGGATGCTCCTCAAGGTGCCATCAACTACATCATCTACCGTAACGGTATCGAAATCGGTCAGACGGCAGAAACCACCTTCACCGACATCCTAGTCAACAGAGACGGTTTCTATACCTATTGCGTGGTGGCCGAATACACTGACGGCATTTCTGTTCCCGAATGTGTCATCGTTGAGTTCCTGGATGCCATTGAAGAAAACGAGACCGAATTCACTATCTATCCTAACCCTGTCAACAACACGCTCAACATCAACGGCGGTAATACTGAATTCAGCTATGTGATGTTCAACGGCATGGGTCAGATGGTGGCCAACGGCAAAGCCCAAGGTGCTGAACAGATTAATGTCAGCGACATGGCCAAGGGCGTCTACTTCCTCCGCATCACCACCGGCACTCAAACACGTGTGGAAAAGATTGTTGTGGAATGATTTAAGTTCCTTGAATAATTAAGAAAGGCAGCCAGTTGGCTGCCTTTCTTGGTTTAAAGACCTCGTTGTTTCTTGATGGTCTCGTAAGCAGCGTTGATCTCTTGGAACTTCTTCTCGGCTGCCTGTCTAACCTCATCGCCAAGGTTGCCCACCAAATCGGGATGGTTCTTTTTGGCCATCTCGCGATAGGCTCGCTTCACTTCTTCGTCAGATGCCGAAGGCTCGATTCCGAGAATCTTATAGGCGCTATCGGTTTCCTTGATGAACATGGCCTTCACCGACTGGAAATCGCTGTTGGTGATGCCCATATAGTCCGAAATTGTATTGATGACGCTCAATTCCTCTGCCGAGATCCTACCATCAGAATTGGCAATACCAAAAAGATAATGCAGCAATTGTAGACGTGAGGAATACTCCATATAGCGTCCCACTTGCTGGCTGACTTCATAGAGATTGTAGTCTTTTTCAAGAATCTCGCGCAACATCTTGATGTAATTCTCTGCCCGTTCCTGACCGAAATTCTGCAAAAAGAACCGCTTCACATAATCAAGTTCGGAGCGTTTCACGTTACCGTCGGCCTTCATCACAGCAGCAGAGAGCACCAACAACGTCACGTTGAAATCGCGTTTCTCTTCCGTGTTGCCAAAGGTCTCGTTCACCTCCGAGCGGATGACCCGCGGTCGATTACTCGAAAACAATCCGCCAATAGCATAACCGATGATGGCACCCAAAGGGCCGCCAAACGACCACCCTAAACCTGTCAATATCAATCTCAAGAAGAATCCCATTGTTCTCAGTTTTTGTTTTAGGGCGCAAAAGTAAACAAATCTTTGATTCTAGGGAGCCAATTAAACCGACCTAGGCAGAATTTATTTCCAAACCTCTTTCTCATTAAGAGAAATATTCGTACTTTTGCCCCACTTTTTCAAGTCAACAATCTATCAATAATTTAACTAACCAATTAACATGAAAAGAGTTGTTTTTACACTTGCTCTTGTGGCCATGTCAATCATGACCATGGCTCAACAATGGGTCGGCATCAACGGCAACACGCCCGCCGCTCCTCAGGTCAAGTTGATTTCGAGCAGTGAAGCACAAGTCGTTGTCGACTTCTCGCTGAGCGGATTCACCATGACAAAAGTTAGCACACCTAACGGCATTCAGCAGATTATCTCGGTTCCGAAAATGGCCACGATGCTCGAAGCTGGTGCTCCCAACCTCCCACACTTCCCCGTTCCCGCCATTATCGGTGATATGGCCGAGATGGAAGTGAGCATCACCAACAGCGATTTCACAGAATATGAGAATATTGAAATCGCTCCTTCAAAAGGTAACTTCAGCCGTCAGATCGACCCTGAAAGTGTGCCATACACCTATGGTCCCATGTACAGCCAGGACGCTTTCTATCCTGCTAAACAGGCTTATTTGGAAACGCCTTATATCATCCGCGACTATCGTGGACAGAACATTGAGGTATACCCCTTCGCCTATAATCCTGTGACGAAGACATTGCGCGTCTATCATCACCTGACTATAGCAATGAACAAGGTGAGCGACAACGGCGTGAACCCCAAAGACGCCCGCAAAGCTGCTGCCAAGGTTTCACCCGAGATGAAGGCTGCATACGCCCGCCGCTTCATCAACTATAAGGAAAACAACGCCAAATACAACTTCGTTGAAGACCGTGGCGAAATGTTGGTTATCTGTGCCGACCAGTTCATGGCTGGTATGCAGCCTTTTGTAGACTGGAAGAACCAGTCGGGCCGCCCCACCACCATGGTCAGCGTGAGTGAAGTCGGTGGCAACAACGACACGCAAATCAAGAACTACATCAATGACATCTACACTAACCCCGAGCGTAACCTCGTGTATGTATTGTTTGTCGGTGATTACGAGCACATCACGCCCCATTCTGTCAGTGGTGAACGTTCCGACAACTGGTTCGGTCAACTTGAAGGCTCCGACCACTACATCGAAGTTTTCGTTGGTCGTTTCTCTGTCCAGACCGATGCGCATGTGGCCAATCACGTAAACAAAGTGCTTTACTATGAGCGCGATATGCCGGAAGGCATGACTTGGGTCAACAAAGGATTGGGTATTGGTTATATTGGTGCAGGTAGCGGTCACTATGGTGAGGATGATTACCAACATATTGACTTCATCCGTGACACCCTCGAACACTACACCTATGAGCATGTCACTGAACTTCACGGTGGCGGTGGCGGTGCTTCACAGACTTCCATCAGCAACACCATCAATGACGGCGTTAGCATTATCAACTACTGCAACCACGGTTCGGAAACAAGCTGGGGCGTAGCCAACTACAGCAACAGTAATGTGAATGCATTGGTAAACGACGACATGTGGCCTATCGTTTGGTCCGTGGCTTGCTTGAACGGTAAGTTCAACTACGGTTCAGAGTGCTTTGCCGAGGCATGGATGCGTGCCACCGACAACGGAACAGGTGCTCCTACCGGTGCCGTCGGAGGTATGTTCTCCTGGATGTCTCAGCCTTGGATCCCGCCCATGTACGGTCAAGACGAGATGGTGGCCATCCTTTGTGAATGGATTGGCGGTGACCAATTCAACCACACCTTGGGAGGTGCCTCATTGAACGGCAACATGAACGTCCTTGATAAGAGCGGAAGCCAAGGTAACGACACGCACGACACTTGGATTCTCTTTGGTGACCCGAGCCTGATGGTACGTACCGACAATCCCGTCAGCATGAATGTCAGCCTTAATCCTGCAGCTCTGATGTTAGGCATGTCGACCCTTGAGGTCAGTGCCGAAAACACTGCCTACGGTATTGCCACCCTCATGATGGATGGTGAGGTTATCGCCACCGCCGACATCCATGACGGTACTGCCACCTTGAGCTTTTCCCCGTTGTCGAACGTGGGCACTGCCACGCTGACGGTAATGGGTTATAATAAGGTAACCGAAGTCATCCCTGTTGAAATCCTGCCTGCTCAAGGCGCTTACCTCACCGTGAATGGCGTCTCGCCAAACTTCGCCCCTGTCAATGTGGAGACGAGCCTCAGCATGAGCTTCAAGAACGTGGGCGCCGACCCGACCACAGATGTCACCACCGTCACTTTGAGCTGCGCCGATGAACGTATGAACATCATCAACGGCACCGCCGAATTTGGTGTGGTGCCTGCTGATGAGACCATTACTCTACAAGATGCCTTCAGCTTCATCGTTGCCGAAGGTGTGGAAGATGGCACACGCTTCCAAATTGATGTCACCATGGATTGTGGCGGACAGAGCTGGAACGGCAAGGTCTTCATCACAGCTGGTCAAGCCATCCTCGACTATGCTGGAGCCGATTGGGCTGGCAGCTATGTACCTGGAGAAGAGCTGACTATCGTTGCTAACTTCAAAAACATCGGTCACTACATGGCCACCAATGCCATCGCCAGCATCTCCTGCGAGAGCCAATATGTCACCTTGCTCAACGAAAACGTTGAGTTCGGCACCATCGATCCTGACGGCATTGCCTCATGCGTGTTCCATATCAGCATCGATCCCAACTGTCCTTCAAACGACCAAATCCCTGTCAACTTCACCATGCAGGCTGATGGTGGTCTCACCATCGAAGGTAGCGTCATCCTGAAGAACACCTGCATGGTCATTGTCGAAATGACCGACTCTTATGGCGATGGCTGGAACGGCAACAAGCTGAGAATCGAGTTTAACGATGGTACACCTGCTGTTGAACTGACCCTCACTTCCGGACAATCTTCAGGGACTGAAACCTTAGAAATCGGTATTGGTGTTCATGTCACCTTGACTTGGATCAGTGGCCAGTACACTTACGAGTGCTCCTTCGTCATGAAGTATGAGAACGGTGATGTCATCTATAACGGCACCAACCTCAGTGGCGGCCTCCTGTATGAATTCGACTGCAACTGCAATGGTAGCGCACCTGTTGGCGACTTCAACCCCGTTGAGAACCTTGATGCCAACGTCGAAATCGGTTCCGTCACCTTGACTTGGGACGAACCAGATCTTGCTGTAGGCTATACTATCTACCGCAATGGTATCTTGATCGGTCAATCTCAAGAAGGAACTTACACTGATATGGTGGCTTCCGAAATCCACTTCACCTATTGTGTCATTGCCGAGTATTCTGAAGGCAGTTCTGTCCCCGAGTGTATCGACGTGAAGGGTGAGATGAGCCTTGATGAGAATGAAGCCGAATTCGTCATCTACCCCAACCCTGTCAACAGTACACTTTACATCAACTGCGGCAATGCCGAATACAGCTATGAGATGTACAACGGCATGGGTCAGGTTGTGGCCAATGGCAATGCCCAAGGCACTGAGCAGATCAATGTCAACGACATGACGAAAGGCGTGTACTTCCTCCGCCTCACCACCGGCTCACAAGTCCGTGTGGAAAAGGTTGTGGTGAAGTAATCTCACAGCCAAATTCAAAATGAAAGAGTCGCCTGGTCAGGCGACTCTTTTTTTGTTTCCATCATCTAATCCTTAGTTTGTTATTCGTGATAAATAGCCTCGGCCGCAATCACCGAAGTAGCACTGAACCAACCAATGGCACTGCAGTTGGACATAATATTGGTATACATAGCCGGAAAAGCACCCATAACCGGATTGACACCAACGGATACTTTTTGGTTCAAAAGGTAGTACATATAGTCTTTTGAAATACTCTGTAGCTTCAACCCAATCGTATCGCCTTCATGCAGATAAGCGGTATTCATGATACCCACAGGTACCTCAATATTGTCTTCCAACATCTCGGGACCATTGAAATAATAACCCGCATAGCCTCTCATCTGAAACAACTGGATGAGTGAGGAAGGACGATTTTTGAAACGAGCGCCATTCAAGTACAACGCAACATTATAGACTATATCAGGGTTGGAAAGCGTTTGAAAATATGGACAGATGCGAACAGCCACAGTATCCTCAACAAAAGGAACGTCTTGTTGATCTTGTTTTCGCAACAGTTTAACCGAGTCAATACAATCGGCATTATTGGGCATCTTCACTTCAGCAATCATTCGAATCGGCCTAGTACTCCATGTATTATCAACCACATTGATTTCCAAATGATAACGGGTGTTTTTCTTCCCAGCGACATAATCCGTCAAGTAATGACCAGGGTTGTTTTCCTGTTCATAATAATATATCGTATCTCCTCCACCGGCAACATAAATCTCAGCGCCAGGAATCATCTCCTGCTCACCAGAATACAATTCCGATGAATAACTCAGAATAATTTCATGACGTTTAATCTCATCGGTGAGGTAACCCTCCACTACTGGAACTTTTTTTCCATCAGGTGTATCAATCTCTATTTCTTCTGTGCAGGCAACAACTGTCCACAAAGAAAAGCATATCGACAACCATTTACAGACTTTTATCGCTTTCATTTTTCATGGTTTTAAATGCAAAAACACCAACTAACTCATATTATGCAAAACAAAACAAGATTATCGCAGTTTATACTCATCCTTGAATACGGTTTCTACCGAGACGACTGAGGTGGTAAAAAACCAACCAACAGCCTTATCAGAAGGCTGGATGTTTGTCTTCACGTTTGCCGGCGCTCCCATCATAGGATTGCTTCCCATCGACATTATAAGGGTGTAATAATATGTGATGTAATCTGATGGAATGCTACACAAATCAAGGCGAATAAGGTCACCCTTCTTCAAATTGCGTTTCAAAAAATAAAACACAGGTATCTCCTTATTTGCAGCAAGCATTTCGGGACCATTGATATAGTAGCCAGCATAACCTCCCACGGGAATCATCGATTGTTGGGTCAGACTATCGGTTAATAATGTATCATTTTTGTAGATTTTCGGCATATAGATGATCTCTGGATCTGGAAGACTCTGAAAATAAGGATAAACCCATTCGATTGTATCAAAGAAAAACACTGATGGCAGGGTATCATCAACTCCATTAAAGGGTTTAATGACAATACTATCTATCACATCCACATTGTCAGGTAGCAAACTCTCGGAGAAAAGATGCACTATCTCACCGTCCGTTTCCGGCACATCAATACAGAGGCGATACAAAGTGTTTTTCTTTCCTGCTGCAGGTTGTGTAACATAATGACCTTCCCTTTCCGAATCTTCGTAATAGAAAACCGTGTCCACCCCATCCGTTACATATACAGTAGCACCACACACCATTCGGACATCATCCTTGTTATAGAAATCGGCAGTATAGCTAATTATGGCCTCGTGGCATTTCAACTCGTTAGAAAACGAAGCCTCCACGCCAATCATAGGGTCGCCTTCCTCCAAATCGATGACGATATCCTCGGTACATGAGGCAATTCCAATCAGTAACAGACAGACAAACAATATCTTAAACCACAATTTCATAAAACTCAGAATTTGAAATTATATGAAATTGAAGGAACGGCAGAAAACAGATACATGTTTTTGGTAACAATACCACCGTCTTTGTCTTGGTCAAACGTGATGGCCCAAGTATTATGCCGTGCATAGGCATTGTAAACGGAGACATTTAGTTCGCTTTGCCATTTCTTGTTGTCCAATCGACCCAATTTATAGGTGAATGAAAGATCCAATCTATGATAATCAGGATAACGGCTTTGATTGCGTTTGCCGTTATACACGGCATAAGTAGCTCCATTGATGGTATATTGTCCATACGGGTAGGTCACAGGTTTACCCGTATTATAGATCCAGTTGGCGGCCAAGCTAATGCGTGGAGTGAGATCGTAATTGGTGACAATGACAATGTTGTGAGGCCTATCATAAGGAGAACGGTATTCAAGTCCGTGGTCAATGCCCTTAACACTCCTAAACGAGCGGGAATAAGTATAAGAAATCCAACCCGTAAACTTGCCTACATTTTTCCTCACAAGAAATTCGGCACCATAAGAACGGCCCTTACCAAAACGCAACTCTCCGTCAATCAACAAGTAGCCATATGTTATGGCATTGTCCTTAAAGTCGATGACATTTTGAAGGTTTTTGTAATACACCTCGACAGAAGTCTCAATGGCATCGTTCCTGAAATTCCTGAAATAACCAAGTGCAAACTGGTCACACTTCTGAGGTTTCACGTTGGGGCTAACCGGGAACCACACATCAAAAGGCAAACCACCCGTTGCTGACGATGAAACTTGTGCATACTGCACGGTACGCGAATAGGAAGCCTTGACAGACGATTTCTCATTGATTCTGTACATGGCAGCCACACGTGGTTCTGGATTGATTTCCGTATTGAAAATCTCACCCTTGCCATAATGAATGGTGTCCTGGACATTATAGAGCACATCATCAAATGTGTAAAACTCTTCCTCTCCTATGTTTTGAAAGCAAGACAGCCTCATACCCAAACGGAAAGAAAAGCGAGGTGTTGGCGAATAATCATGCGTCAAATACAAAGCATGTTCCAACCCCTTTCTGGTCACCGACTTTGTCTGGTCAATCTGAAGGTATTGGGCCAATGCTCCTCCTTTGTCGTCTATTTCACCTTGTTTATAAGATTGAATTCCAGTGGTCAATCCAAATCTCGATACATGCTGGTCGTTCCAAACCATAGTGAAATCATAGGCAAGATTGGCAGCATCGGTGCCAGCTTTGATAGAAAAATCATAGGGGTCGTATTGTAGCCCGATGGAGTAATTGTATCTTGATCCGATGAGCGATAGGTTTGATGTCAATCTGTCAGAAAAGATGTGATTCCAACGAAGCGTGGCACTGCTGTTTCCATAACCCATGCGAATCATATCCTGCATCGAAAACTTGTCATAACCATGATACAGCGAGAAATAAAGACGATTGTTCTTATCAAGAACCTGAGTCACCTTGGCATTCACATCATAAAAATACAAGGCCGATTTATTCAAATCCTCACCCATAAAAGGCAGGATAAGGCCAGCATACGTAGTACGTCCTGCCAGTAACACAGAAGTCTTTTGTTCAAAAAGCGGAGCCTCAAGCATCAGACGGCTTGTCACCAAACCCACTCCACCTTGTCCGCCAAAACGTTTCGGCATCTCGTCTTTTACGGTAATATCAAGAACCGAAGACAAGCGGCCACCGAAATAGGCGGGAATATCGCCCTTATAAAGCGTGGCATCCTTTATCACATCGTTGTTGAAGATAGAGAAAAAGCCTAGAAAATGCGAAGCATTATAGATTGGGGCTCCGTCAAGAAGGATGAGATTGTGGTCAGTGGCACCGCCACGCACGCTGAAGCCTGACGAGCCTTCCGAAGCCGACTGAACACCTGGCAGCAACGTGATGGTCTTGATGACATCCACCTCGCCCATCAGAGCAGGTATCTTCTTGATGGTGATCATGTCCAATGTCTGCACACTCATCTCCATAGCTGTCACGTTACGGTCCTTACGCTCGCCAGAGACTTCCACTTCTGAAAGCTTTTCCGACTCAGTGTGTAATTTCACGTTGAGTGTTATCGGCTTGTTGCCGACGCTGACCTTTTTCTCCACAGTGGTATAGCCCACATAGGAAATCCTCAAGTGATGCTCGCCGAATGGCAGTTCCAACTCGTAGCGGCCTTTTTCATCGGTCGTGGTACCCAGTTGCAGTTTCTCCGCATAGATTGACACGCCGATCAAGGTTTCGTTCGTCTCGGCATCTTTGATAATACCTGTAATCTGCCCTCTTTGCTGTGCAAACGCACTGAATACCAGCCCTAACAGGCATATTATGGATAAAAATAGTTTTCGATGCATCTTGTTTCGATAAAATTTGCGCAAAGATACAAAACATTGGGCATTTATCGCTTGATTTTTAAGCAAAACCTTGAAAATGCTTGTTTACATAATGGACTTATACCCCATTCTATCCATTTTCTCCACTTCCAGCGAGGGCTGTCCAAACTCCTCCGTCACCTTGCCCAAAAGCAAATACACACCGTCGCCTTGGAATGGCCAAGCCTTCAGCGTCTGCGGGAAATGCACCGTGTCGAAAGCCTCTCCCGTAACATCCACAAAGGTGCCGAGGGCCATTGTTTCGCCTTTGCAGGTGCGGACATATTTCACCGTCACCAGCTTACCCAACATCCGATAACGGCATCCCACGAAATGCAACATCTGGGAGGCCATCAGCTCACCACGGAATCGGGTTTTCAACAGGTCAAACCAAGTCAAAGAGACAGGAAAGCCGTAGAGTTCAATCTCATCGTAGGCGTTCTGCAAGGCGTTGGTACTGAAATCAGGAAACTCAAAATACTGGTTATCAATTCGGAAAAGTGTTTCTGGCTGTTCTTTCTTGCCTTCGCTCTTGTTAAGATGTGCCTGCCACAACAGTTCAGCTTTAGGCTTTTTCGTGAAGCCAAAGGCACCGCCGCGAATAAGCAAAACCAATTGTTCCAAAGTGAATGGCACCCGCACCATGAAATCCTCCAAACTAGCATAAGGTCCTCGCGCCTCACGTTCCGCAATGAAATGCTCTACAAATTGCTGCTCCAAGCCCTGCAGGTGAACAAAACCCATAAAAATCGTGCGCCCGTTCAAAGTGGTGAGATAACTACTTCGGTTGACGCAAGGCAGATGAATCTTTGCACCCATGCGCCGTGCCTCGTTGAAGTAGAACCATGTCTGATAGAAACCGCCGAAATTATTTATCACTGCCACTTGAAATTCAAGTGGATAATGGCTTTTCAGATAGAGGCTCTGGTAACTCTCCACTGCATACGACGCTGAATGTGCCTTAGAGAAGGAATAGCCCGAAAACGACTCGATCTGCCGCCACAGCTCACGCACCAAGTCATCGGAATAGCCTCTGGCCTTGCAATTATCAAAGAAGCGTCGGGTAACCTCTTCAAACTCCGACTTATCGCGCATCTTATGACCCATCATCCGACGCAGTACATCGGCCTCGGCTAGATCCAAACCCGCAAAATAATGCCCCACCTTAAGCACATCCTCTTGGTAAATCATCACGCCGTAGGTCTCGGCCAGCAATTCCTTCAACAATGGATGCTTATAGTCCACCGTCTCGGGATGATGGAAACGGTTGACATATTCACGCATCATGCCTGACCGAGCCACGCCTGGCCGGATGATGGAGCTGGCTGCAACCAAGGTTTTGTAGTCGGAGCAACGCAGCTTACGCAACAAGCCACGCATGGCAGGACTCTCGATGTAGAAGCAACCACAGGTCTCGGCCTTGAGCAACTGACGTCGAATCAGCTCGTCCTGCTTCAACGCGTTGATTTGGTGTATGTCGATGCGGACACCTCGATTCCGCTCCACCATCTCCACCGCGTCGCGGATGTGAGCAATGCCGCGCTGGCTGAGGATGTCCATCTTGACAAGTCCGACTTTTTCGGCGGAATACATGTCATATTGCGTCGTTGGAAAGCCTTTAGGGGGCAAGTCGAGGGCGGCAAAGTCGGTGATGGGGTTTTCGGTAACCAGCACGCCTCCCGCATGGATGGAACGCTGGCGAGGGAAGTCGCGGAGACGCTCAGCAAGGGCTAGGATGTTGTGTCCAAGCTCACTCTGGCGAGCAAAAGCCTGTGGGTTGCGTTCCATCTGATCGATTTCGCCTTTGGGCAGACCGAACACCTTGCCCAGCTCACGGCAAAGCGAGTTATCCTGAAAGGTGACCGTCGCGCCCAGTAACGCCACATGCTCCCGACCATATTTCTCAAAGATATGGGCAATGACCTTGTCGCGGTCGCGCCACGAGAAGTCTAGGTCAAAATCGGGAGGGCTGCTCCGCATGGGATTGAGGAAACGCTCAAAGTACAAGTCCAGCTCAATTGGATCCACATCGGTGATTTTCAAGCAGTAAGCCACCACACTATTGGCGCCGCTACCACGCCCTACATGGTAGAAGCCCTGCTTCATGGCAAACTGGACAACTTCCCAGGCGATGAGGAAATAAGCACAAAAGCCCATCTGCTCGATGATGTCCAACTCCTTCTCAATACGGCGATAAGCATTTTTATTCCTCGTCCCGTAACGGTAAATCATCCCCTCAAAAGTCTTTTGACGCAGCAACTCCAAGTCGTCATAGACATTGTCCGTAAAACAACGCTTGTTTTTCACACTTCCATCTAGATTGATTTCGCACTCGCCTAAAATACGCTCCGCATTTTCAATGAGTTGTGGATACAATGCAAAGGTCGTTTTCAGTCGGTCGCCGGGTAAGAACATCTCATCGGGCGCGGCACAGGCATAAGGTTCAAGGCGCGAAATCAACACGTTTTCATCAATGGCCCTCATGCACTGGTGCAACTGGAAATCGTCCTCCTCTGCGAAGGTGACGGGCTGCATGGCAACAAGTTTGTCGAACGACTCGCAAGCGAACATTTTGGTCAGCTGGGAGAATCGCACACCGAGGAATTCATTCGCTTTCAGCTGGTTCTGCCGTCGTTTCCCGAAAGGATAAATCACGAAAACATGGTCCCAGTCGGGCGCGATTTCGGGATAAGGTTGTTTCGTGAGGTTGTGATGGGTGAGAAAGCGGTTCAGTTCGGCAAAACCCGAGTTGTTTTTGGCCAAGGCCACATAGAGTAGTTCGTTGCCGTTGCGCACTTCCACACCCACGACAGGTCGTATACCTTGTTTCTGACATTCAAACACAAAATCGGCGACACCCATCGTCGTGTTGATGTCAGTCAAGGGCAAAACGGCATAGCCGAGCGCGGCAGCCTTGTTGACCAAATCCGCAATCGGCATCGTGCCATAGCACAAGCTGTTATATGAATGGACGTTTAATAGCATCACCCTGCAGCACGATGTATGATTTGTTCTCCAAAACGTAATTTGATCTTATCCATGGCGGCATATAGATTTGTCAGCTCCATATTGTCGTCAAACAAAGCCAGTTGTGGCGCCCCGCTGACCAATTCGCTGAAACGCACGCCCACCAAACGTATCATCATTCGTCGGTTATAAAGCCTGTCGAAAACGCCGTTCACCGTCTCGCGCAGCACATGGTCAAAAGCAGTGTAAGGAATGCGTTGCTGCATGTCGTGTGTGTCGAAATTCGAGTAGCGGATCTTCACCGTTATGCAGCCCGTCAATTTGTGTTGTGAACGGAGGTCGAAGCCAAGGGCCTCCACCATGCGTGCCAAACATTGCCTAATGGCTGTCACATCAATAGTATCCTGCTCGAAAGTCCTTTCCTTGCTAATGGACTTCCTTTCCTGATAGGGACAGACAGGAGTATTGTCATGCCCGTTGGCTTTCTTCCAGATATCAAGGCCATGTTTGCCCATGGCGCGCTCTACCGCCAAAGGTGGCAGTCGCCTCAACGTGCCGATTTTCTCCACGCCCATCGAGCGAAGCAAGGTATAGGTCTTTTCGCCCACCATTGGAATCTTTTGCACCGAAAGTGGGTCAAGGAAGCTATTAATACAAGGTGTGGGCACCTGTAGTTCGCCGTTGGGCTTGGCCTGTCCTGTAGCAATCTTCGACACGGTCTTGTTCTCCGACAAGCCAAATGAAATCGGCAAGCCTGTCTCTTTGATGATTTTTTGCCTCAGTTCGTGCGACCACAGCTGGCAGTTGTGGAAACGGTCCATGCCCGTCAGGTCGAGATAATGCTCATCGATAGACATCTTCTCGTAGACAGGTGCGCTGTCGGCAATAATGTCGGTCACCAAACGCGAATAGCGGCTATAGAGTTCCATGTCGCCACGGATGAAGACCGCTTGGGCGCACAGCTGTCGCGCCATACGCATCGGCATGGCAGAATGCACACCGAACTTTCGCGCCTCATAACTGCATGTGGAGACCACGCCACGATCCGACATGCCACCCACAATGACGGGTTTGCCTTCCAAGGAAGGGTTCACCAGTCGTTCCACCGACACGAAAAAGGTGTCCAAATCTAAGTGCAAAATCGTCCTTTCCATAAATTTTCCTCATTTTTTTGCCTAAAATGCTTGCATATCCCAAAAAAGTCGTACTTTTGACGAGTTTTTAATCAAAATATTCGCCGTAAAACTAATCATTAAATTTGATATAGTGCATATAAACGAAGAAAAATCTTCAATTTTAAATCTTTAAATCTTAAATCACACAATACCATGTACTTCAATTCGAATATAAAATTTTTGCGCAAGCATCGAAACCGCACCCAAGACGATGTGGCATTCGCCTTGCAAATGAAGCGCTCCACACTGAGCGGCTACGAAAACGGAGTCTCCGAGCCGAATTTGGAAGCCTTGGTAGCCTTCTCGAAATATTTCGGCATCGCCATCGACACTTTGGTGAAAGTCGATTTGAGCGGTATCAGTCCCGTCCAGCTCTCACAGCTTGAACGCGGCTACGATGTGCATCTGAAAGGCAGCAACCTGCGCGTGCTGGCTACCACCGTCAACAACGACAACGACGAGAACATCGAACTCGTCACCGAGAAAGCCAAGGCAGGCTATGCCACGGGCTTCGCCGACCCCGAATACATCAAGGTACTTCCCACCTTTACCATGCCCTTCCTCTCGCGCGACCGCAAGTACCGTACTTTTCAGATCAGCGGCGACTCGATGCTGCCTATCCCCGACGGCTCGTATGTCACTGGCGAATATGTCGTCGACTGGACCTACATCCGTAGCGGCCAGCCTTATATCGTGCTCACCCAAGATGACGGCATCGTCTTCAAAATTGTGGACAACAAAATCGAACACGAGAACAAACTCACCCTCAGTTCATTGAACCCGCTTTATCATCCCTACGACCTGCCTGCCACCGATATTAAAGAGGTGTGGAAATTCGTGCACTACATCAGTGCCGAGATACCCGAACAGCGCGAGAACCGCTTCCGCGAAGAGAGTCTGATGCGGACCGTGCAGGAACTGCAACGCAAGGTGGAAGAGATCCAACTGAGGCTAAATATTTAAGCCTTTGTTTCCAACAAAAATTTACCTTTGCAGAAAATTTCACCCATGAGAATCAGAATCCTTTTCTTTCTTTGCCTTTTCGGTCTATTTGCCTCTGCGCAAAACGTACATATTCTTCCCACTCCTCAACAAGTTGAAATTCAAGAGGGTCAGTTTGTTTGGGACGAGAACGTCGTACTCACCTACGACGCTTCCGACACCGAAATCAGCCAACTTATCACGATGTGGCGCAGCGACTTGGAGCAAATCAGTCCCAACAGAATGCTCTTCTCTCGTGGGGTCATCAAAGGCCAACACTTCATCGAACTGCTTAAGACCGACCACCTCGGCGTGAGCGAAAACGAGGAGCAAGCCTACAAGCTGACCATCACCAGCAACTTCATCCGCCTGGAGGCCACCTCCAACACGGGACTCTTCTACGCCACCCAAAGCCTGAAGCAACTCTACCGTTACTCATTCCTGAAAAACAAAGGCGAAATCATCATCCCTTGCATGACCATCACCGACTGGCCCAACTTCAAGGTGCGGGCCTGGCAAGACGACATCAGCCGCGGGCCTATCGTCAGTATGGAATACCTGAGACGCCTCATCCCGCAAATGGCTGAGTGCAAGCTCAATGCCTTCTCACTCTACACCGAGCACACTTTCAAGACAAAGTGCCACCCCGACATCGCACCCATCGACGCTTTCACCGCCGAAGAAATCAAGGAACTGGAGGATTTCTGTCGGCCGTATCATATTCAAGTCATTGGAAACCAGCAATGTTTTGGGCATTTTGAAGAGATCTTGTGCAATCCATTCTATAGTCATTTGGCCGACACGAAATGGAACCTCAACCCCGCCAAAGAGGAGACTTACAAGTTCCTAGAAGACCACCTCCGTGAAGTGGCCAGAGCCTATAAGTCGCCCTATTTCAACATCAACTGCGACGAGACCGAGAGCCTCGGCCAAGGCTATGCCAAAGCATACGTGGACTCTATTGGCCAGACAACAGCCTACTACCAACACATCAACCGAGTCAACCGTATGCTGCGTCCTTACCGCAAGCGTGTGATGATGTGGGGTGACATTGCTGCCGATCATCCCGAAATTCTTGAGCATCTTGACAACGACCTTTTCCTCATCGCCTGGAGTTATGTGGACAAGGACAATTTCAACGACTTCCTGAGACCCTACGTGGAATCGGGTCACAAGTTTTTCGTTGCCCCTGGTGTGAGTCTCTCCGAAAGGGTTTGGCCAAAGCATTATGAATTCAAAGCCAACATCAGCAACCTCTGTCGCGACGGCTACAAGAATGATGCGCTCGGCGTCATCAACACTTGCTGGGATGACTTCGGCGAGTCGCTGACCAACTGCGCATTATATGGCCTTGCCTTGGGTGCAGAGACGAGTTGGAATCCCACCACGAAACAAGAACGCAACACCGAAGCCAACTTCACCATGCATTTTTTGGGCAGCCTTTCCGACGACCTCTGCAAGCATCTTGATGAGCTCTCAGAATGGACAAAGATTGACGGCATTGGCAAATTTACCGCCATGACGGAACCCATGACCCCTTTCTACCCCTCCCTCGTCAGCGACTCCATCAAGGCGTTGAACCAAAAAGCTTTTGTTTCACTGTCTGCTTTGGAGAAGACCTTAATCAATGACAAAAAGCAAGTGAAGCGAAACGCTGACCTCTTCGACAACGCTCTCTATGCTGTGCATCGCATGCAATGGTGCGCCAAACGCAACATGACCCGCCACCAGCTTTTCCGCACCTACAACAATCCTACCGAAGCCAACATCACCGAAAGCAAAAAGATGATTCAAGAATTGATTGCCGCGCTGCATGACCTGAAAAACGAGTACGTCAAGGTTTGGAACATCGAAAGCCGCCCCTATTGGCTGGATGTCAACATGAAAAAGTACGATGACATTGCCAAGGAAATGCAGCAACTTGAATATCTGACTTTTATCGAACCATCAACAGATGAGAATGGCAATGCTGCCGTAACGCTGAAGACCGTTTTTGGCAACAAGGGAATCCATTATACCGTTGACGGAAAAGAAGTTACAAAAAACGATTCCATCTATCAAAAACCCATTGTTTTGGAACGGCCGTGTATAGTGAAAGCAGCCTGTTTCGATGCCTTGGGCAAAGCCTTTTGCACAGAGCGTTATTTCTGCTACCACAAAGGTATGGGCAAGTTAAAGCAACTCAATAGTCCAGCGGGCAACTACCGTCCCGAGTATTCAGGCGGAGGTGACAATGCCCTGCTTGACGGCAGCCTCGGTAGCAATGATTATCAGGACGGTCATTGGCAAGGCTTCTATGGCCTCGATGCTGACCTTGAATTAGACTTAGGCAAGTACCAAAAAGTCAATGCATTGAATATCGGGTTTTTGGTCAACGCCTACGATTGGATAATGCGTCCCAATGAAGTCGAGATTCTCACCTCCAACGATGGCAAAAACTACAAAGCTTACAAGACCTTCAGCCTCACGACAGAGATACCGCTGACAGGCAACCACACCTTCCGTGAAAGGTTTGAAACGACAAATCTCTCAACACGATACTTACGCATCGTGGTTAAAAACCCCGGGAAGTTGCCCGAAGGCTTGCCTGGAGCAGGTTATGACTCTTGGATCTTTATGGACGAGGTAATGGTGGAGTAATCAGTACCTTTGTGAACGGCTGTAATTCAACCCAACCTCATAGGTTTGGGGCTCAATCTCTGCACCTGTCAATTCCACACGTAAGACACTGTTTTCTTTAATCAAACTCTTTAACGACAACGTTTCAGTACGCTGTTCGCCTTCCTGCATATCGTTGAGTGAAAAGTACTCTTCTGCCAGCAAGCGGTTCCTCCTCCCTTTTTCAATAACCAACACATGCGCCCGAAGCTCTGTCACCTTGCCTGGACCAAGATTATGAAGGTCGAGTTCCAAATCGCACATTGCCTTCTGAAAAACAAGGGTCGACTGCGACTCAAACCTCACTCCCTTGAAAAGCAGACCAGGTGTGGCATCAACAGGCACAGCCTCTATCTCGACATCATAATAATCCTCCGGAATCTGTCCCATCTGCCAGCCTTCCATGGTCGTCTCCATGAAATAATAATGTTTGTCTTGGAAGAGCAAATACCTATTTGCCGCCACTCCATCACAATGCACCCCAAGGGCAATGTGTTCAGGCAAAACCAACAAAATGAAATCCACCTCCATTTCATAGAGCAGGGCGGCCAACAAAGCCACCTTGTCCTCACAATCGCCACAACCGTCCACCAAAGTCTCGATAGGATAGCGCAGGTATTCATCCGTTCCTTTTGTGGAAGAATCGTAAGCGTAGGGCAATGACTGCACAAATGTCAATGCCAAATTGATTTGCTCCTTCTCCAATGCGCTATGGCTGATGAATTCATCGGCCAAGGCCCGCATCATAGGGCGGTCGTATTCCGACAACATGAACCCGAAATAATTCGGCGGCATCTCACCACCATTGAACTGGTAACGATAGGCCAAATGCTCTCGGTCATTTTGGTAATAGTCGTATAGGTTTGTGCTGATATTCAGGGTAATGGAATAATTCTTTCCTTGATACTTCCACGCATGCTCCACTTCATAATACCCGTTGCGCTCCACCACTGAATGAGCAGAGACGGTGAGGCTGGTGAAAGCCAATAATAGAATAAGGTGCAAACGCGCTCGCATGAGATGTTTTTCCCATGTAAACGCAAGAATCGTTCCTTTTATTGCCTATGGCCGATAACCAATGGCCTATGGCCTGCCCTTACGAAAAAGCAGGTCATGGGCCATAAATCACAGGCTATTGTCACTTGCCCCAGTAATGGAAATCCTTCACCTCTTTCAGCAATTCCCTGACAGCGGCCTCCAATTGCTCATCCACACCTTCGGCCATCTTTTCGGGTGTATTGCGCACCTTGACATCTGGTTCCAATTGCGTGTTTTCCAACCAATTGCCTTGCTCAGTACGATAGCCTACCACAGGCAAGCCAAAATACAAGGAGGGGTCTTGCAAGGTCTCCCATGTCACGCTCGACATGGTGCCAGGCACAGGCATACCGACAAGACTACCCATCTTCTTGTATTTGTAGACCCAAGGCGTTCCGTGTGCATTGCTGTAATTAGCCTCGCCGATAAGCATCACAGAAGGTTTGTTGTAACGCCTTGAAGGCATCACGCATGCCACACTGTCATTGATGACCTGTTCGAGGTATTTCTCACCACTGAACAAAATCTCTATATCTTCGTGCAGGCGACCGCCACCATTGAAACGAGTGTCGATGACAATACCATCGCAAAGGTTGTATTTGCCAAGGATCTGCGAATACACATCGCGATAACTGGCATCGCCCATGCTCTTGATGTGGACGTAACCCAAGCGACCATTAGACAACTTCTTCACTGTTTCCTCATTGTGCTTCACCCAACGGTTGTAGAGCAATTCGTTCATCGCACTATGGCTGATAGGTTTCACGGTTTCGTCCCACGTTTTGCCACCGTCTTTGATGGTCACCAAAACGGTCTTGTCGCGCTTGTTGTTGAGCAAAGGATAGTAATCCATGCCCTTTGTAATCTCCACACCATCAATCTTTTCGATAATGCAACCCGCTTTCACTTTCGACTTCTTCTTGTCAAAAGGTCCACCTTCCACAACCTCGGCAATTTTCAAGCCGTCACCTTTATAGTCAAGGTCAAGCAACACACCAAATTCGGCTGTGGCATCACCTTTGCTTGAGGGGCGATAACCCGAACCCGTGTGCGACACATTCAACTCGCCCAAAATCTCACTCAGCATCTCTGAGAAGTCATAGTTGTTGTTGATATGCGCCAAGAAAGGTTGGTAGGCTTCCTTCATCATTTCGATGTTCACGCCATGATGGTCCTTCATGAAGAAACGTTTTTCGATTTGCAAGAAGACATGATTGAACATGTATTCGCGCTCCTCAGCGAGGTTAAGTTCCATAGTGGCATCGTATTTAATAGGAGTAGACTTGCTGCCTTTGTCAAGTTTCTGCAAATTACCACCCGAAAGCAAATATAGGTTGTCGCCCTTCATCCGCAACTGTGCACCACCTTGTCCCAGTTTTTTCGTAATCTTCATCGATTTCTCGCGCACATCCATCTCCCAAAGGTCGTAACCTTTTTCAAACGAAGTCATAAAGTAGAACTTCTCACCGTCACTGGAAAGCGCCATGCCGCTCAAGTTCGACGACATCGGCGTCAGACGGATGACACGGTCCTGCAGATGTTCCAAGTCCACCTCTATCTTATTAGTTTCCTTTGGTTTCTCTTCTTTCTTTTCGTCTTTTTTAGCGTCTTTCTTGCGTTTCTTCTTATCCTTTCCTTCATCCTTTGGCTCATCTTTCGGCTTCTCCTTGTTGTCTTTATCCGTTTCCTTCAACAATGCATATTCCTCTTTGTTGAGGCGGAACTTGTCATAGGCATCTTGGTTGAGGAAGGCGATGAAAGCATCCCGTTGGCTGCCCCAGGATGCATGGGAGCGCATGCCATATCTATCAGAATTATAAATAATTGCATTACCATCCAACACCCATTGCGGGTCATCGTCGAAATAGGCACTCTCCGTAATGTTATATATCTTCATATCACCGTTGGCCGACACGATGCCGACATCCGAATAGGGATCACGCATGTGGGTGATCAAAGTCACGGCGAACCACTTCCCGTCGGGCGACCATTCATAGCCCAAGCTACCATAGTGCTGCGTGCCATCCGTGATTTGACGTACTTCCTTTGATGCTATATTATAGACTTTCAATATATTACGATTCTCAATAAAGGCAATTTCCTTGCCATCGGGCGAATACTCGGGATTACTGCGCTCGATACCATCGTTGTCGAACAATGGCTTCTCGTCAATCAAGGTGGCATAGGCAAAGTTGAAATCTTCCTTACGTACGATGGTGGCTTGGTAGAGATTCCAATAGCCATTACGCTCCGAGGCATAGACCAAGGTACGGCCATCCTTCGAGAACGAAGGGCTGCGTTCTGCTTGGGCAGTATGCGTGATTTGCTTGGTAGTGGCATATTCGTCGACACCTGTCACGAAAAGTTCGCCACGCGAGATAAAGGCAATCTGCTTGCCGTCATCGCTCAGTGCGAAGTTACCGATGCCCTTGAAATCCTGTTTCACCAACTGATCTGACTCCAGGTCGTTGACAATTTCGATGTTCACCTTTTGCGGCTCACTGCCAATGCGTTGCGTATAGATTTCACCCATATACCCATAACACAACAGACCGTCATTGGACACACTCAGGAAACGAACCGGATGCGTCTTGAAATGGGTTACAGCTTCCACGTTCTCAAGGTTGTTAGCAGGTGCCTTATAGACATTAAAACTACCATTATTTCGCTCGCTTAAAAACACGACCTCTTGACAGCCAGGCAGATATCGGGGATCACGGTCCTCACCCACATTGGTGGTCAGGATGGTATGGGTCTTCTTCTTGGCGTTATAATACACCACATCGCGAGCCACGGAAGAAACATGATGTTTGCGCCATACGTTCTCGCTGCCTTTACGGTCGTAGTAG
This sequence comes from Bacteroidales bacterium, assembly GCA_017651645.1. The sequence continues at coordinate 20,603 of JAGCCO010000014.1, read as the reverse complement.
AGGAACGACTTGCCGTCCTTGTCGAACGACATGCTGGACACTGGTACAGCCACCACCTGCTCGGGGCGACCACCCTCCGTGCTTACCTTATACAATTCGGTAATCCAGCCCGAGGCAAACTGCACATTCTCAGCTGCTTTCTGGATTTGGGCTGAGAAATAAATCTCCTTGCCATCGGGTGAGAAAGCCAATGGGATCTCGGTAGCAGAATTCGTTGTAACGCGACGGGCAACACCGCCTCCAGCAGCAACGATATAAATGTCGAAATTGCCATTGCGGTCGGTGGCGAAGGCGATTTTCTTGCCGTCGGGCGACCACACTGGGTCGGTATCGTATGCGGCGTTCGTCGTGATTTGCAATGCTTTACCGCCATTGGCATTCACCACATACACATCTCCTTTGTAGCAAAAGGCAATTTTGTCGCCTTGAGGCGAAATCACATTGTGGCGCATCCACAAGGGCTGGGCCGAGAGTTGAAATGCCACTGCAAGCAGGGCCATAAGCAGAAGTTTTTTCATAGTTTTATTTTATTGATTATCATTTAATTAATTCCAAACCAAAACATCAGTTCATCTTCCAAGAACAGCTCCAACTTATCACCAACATGAACCTCTCCCACACCTTGTGGTGTACCTGTGAAGATATAATCACCCTCCTTCAATGTGATAAAACGCGAGACATGGGAAACAATCTTATCGAAACTGAAAATCATGTCATGGCTGTGACCTTGCTGAACCCACTTTCCATTGAGTTTCATGCCAAAGTTTATGTCTTCAGGATGCTTCAATTCGCTGATTTTCTTGAACTCACCGATTGGAGCCGATCCATCGAAAGCTTTGGCGATTTCCCAGGGATGGCCTTTGGCTTTGCACTTGCTTTGCAAGTCACGGGCAGTGAAGTCGATGCCGACGGTAAGTTCATCATAATAATCGTGAGCCGACTGTTCATCAATTGCTTTTCCAGACTTGCAAATGCGCAACACCAGCTCCGTTTCATAGTGGATTTCCTTGCTGAAATCAGGATAAGAGAAAGGATTGCCCTTAGGCAACAATGCCGTCTCAGGCTTCATGAAAAACAAGGGCTCGCTCGGCAGGTCGTTGTCGAGTTCCTTGATATGTGCCAAATAGTTGCGTCCTATGCAGATGATTTTCATAGCTTTATCACTTTACGAATTTTCCACCCATACGCAACTTGATGGCTGTCACTACTTTCTTCGTATAACGTGGAAAGTCGTTTCTCATAATCCAATCATAATAGGGTGGCTCAATGCGAAAGACATCCTCTACCCTTTTACCTTTGTGCTTGCCAAACATGAAGACCTCCTTGCCTTCCTCATCGAAGATGATTTGTCCCGAGAGATCGGCATTTTTGTGATGCGCCGAAAACTCAGAAAGTTGTTTCATGTCGTTAGTAGGGCCTTGCGATTTATTGCCTTTACCATCCTCAAATTCAACGCCTTGGTACTTGTCGAGCATAGCACGAAGCACATCATAAGTGGCTTTGGTGTCGGCCATGGCACCATGTGCCCCTTCCAGTTCGGCATGGCAGAAATAGCGGTAAGCACTTTTCAGCGTGCGCGGTTCCATCTTCATATAGATGTTCATCACATCAATGAAACCACGGTCTTTGAGGTCAAAGTCGTAGTCGACACGAAGGAACTCCTCCACCAGCATCGGAAGATCAAACTTTAGGATATTGTAGCCCGCCAAGTCGGCATTGCCGATGAACATCGCTATTTCCTTAGCTTTCTCACGAAAAGTGGGCTTGTCGGCCACCATCTCGTCGGTGTAGCCATGCACCGAAGTCGATTCCGCCGAAATAGGCATTTCAGGGTTGAGTAGCCAGACACGTTGTTCCTCTTCACCGTTCACATTGATTTTCAGCACACTCATTTCCACGATGCGGTCGTGCGAAGTGTTCAGGCCCGTCGTTTCCAAATCGAAAAAGGCTATGGAGCGTTTCAGATTCAATTCCATGGCATTACATATTTTGAGTGCAAAAATAACACATAAAACGCTTCGATATTCATTTTTTTCCTACTTTTGCCCCACTTTTCAAACACAAAAGAACAAAAAAGAAAGTATCAAATTATTGAAAGACATGATGGAAGAAAACGAAATGAAAGAAAAGGAAGAATTGTTCTCGAAGGCAGTGAAAGCAGGAAAGAGAACTTACTTTTTTGATGTAAAATCCACGAAAAACGACGAAAAGTACATCACCATAACTGAAAGCAAGCGCCGTTTCGATGAAGGCTTGAATCGCTTCTTCTATGAGAAGCATAAGATTTTCCTCTATAAGGAAGACTTTGAGAAAGTTTCAAAAGGCTTGACTGATGCTATCAAGTACATCGAAACCGGTGAATATCCTGCCGACTATTACGACCAGCCCGAACCGCGCCACTATGAGAAGGTGGAAGGCGAAAGCCGCAGCGAAATCGACAGCGCCATCGACAAATGGTTCGACAATCTGGACAAGTAATTATTTATCCAAACAAAAACAGGAAACAGAGGCTGCGAGCATTTCGCGGCCTTTTTTGTTGCAAATCGCGCCCGAAACAAGAACTTATCAACAAAACCCACAAGTGTTGATAACTTTCACCAGACAGCCATAATAAAACAGCACAAAAATGCGTACTTTTGTAGCGTAAAACAGAGTTGAATCAATATGGGCAAGATCATAGCAATTGCAAATCAAAAAGGCGGCGTGGGCAAGACCACTTCCGCCATCAATTTGGCTGCCAGTTTGGCCGTCCTCGAATACAAGACACTCCTCATCGACGCTGATCCTCAAGCCAATGCCACGTCGGGAGTGGGTGTCGACCCAAAAACCGTTGAAACCAGCATCTACGAATGCATCATTGACAATGTGGACCCCAAAACCGTCACCATGGAAACCGGGACTCCGAACTTGTTCCTGATACCTGCACATATCGACTTGGTTGGCGCTGAGATTGAGATGATCAACTTGCCCAATCGTGAACTGATGATGAAGCGTTCGCTCTCAACCCTCAAAAACGATTACGATTTCATCATCATCGACTGTTCCCCTTCGCTTGGACTGGTCACCGTCAACTCGCTGACGGCTGCCGATTCGGTCATCATCCCCGTGCAATGTGAGTATTTCGCCCTTGAAGGTCTTGGCAAGTTGCTGAACACCATCAAAATCGTGCAGACCCGACTCAATCCCGATTTGGAGATTGAAGGCATACTGCTTACCATGTTCGATACCCGACTACGCCTGTCGAAGCAAGTAGTGGAAGAAGTGAAAATGCACTTCCAGGATCTGGTCTTCAACACCATCATCAACCGCAACACCCGTTTGGGTGAGGCTCCCAGCTTTGGCAAGTCCATCATTATGCACGATGCAGCCAGTGTCGGAGCCATCAACTACCTGAACCTTGCCCGGGAAATCTTAGAGAAAAACCACTTATCCAGTAATAACGCATAAACCGCCATGGCAGACAAAAACAGAAGAGCGCTTGGACGCGGCCTTGATGCCATCCTACAAAGCCCTGAAACCGACATCACCAGCAAAGATATTTCCGGAGATTTCGTTGCAGGAGCCATCGCTGAAATCGACATCGACCTCATCGAAACCAATCCTTTCCAACCCAGAACCGAATTTGACGAGACCGCTTTACGGGAGTTGGCACAATCCATCAAGGAGCAAGGTGTCATTCAGCCTGTTACGGTAAGAAAGCTCGGTTATAACAAATATCAACTTATTTCGGGTGAGCGTCGTTTGAGGGCTTCCAAACTGGCTGGCCTCACCAAGATTCCGGTATTCATCCGCGTTGCCAATGATGAACAGATGTTGGAATTGGCCCTGATTGAGAACATCCACCGCGAAAACCTGAATGCCATCGAAGTGGCCATCTCCTACCAGCGCCTCATCGATGAATGCAACATGACACAGGAGGAAGTGAGCGACAAGGTAGGCAAAAGCCGCAGTGCCGTGGCCAACTTTTTGAGATTGTTGAAACTGCCAGCAGAGGTACAAATCGCCATACGTGACGGGCACATCACCATGGGGCACGCCCGCGCCCTTATCAACATCACCGACAAGGAGCAACAGCTGAAGATCCTCCAGCAAATCATCGAAGGCGAGATGAACGTCAGACAGACCGAGGAATTGGCCGAGAAAGCCAAGAACCCAGAGGCAAAGGAAAGAAAGCAAACCAACTTCATTCCCGAGCACTTTAAGAGCAAAATCAAAAAGCTCTCGCAGACCTTGAACACCAAGGTGAAAGTGACGAGAAACATGAAAGGACAAGGCAGTGTGGTCATCGACTTCAAGGACGAGGCCGAGTTTGACCGCATCATGGAACTGTTCGGCAACAAATAATCCACCCATGCCCCGCCGTCTATTCATCCTTATCGGCATGGTTGTGTTGCTCGGTTTCACGAAAGCCGAAGCGCAGAATGTCGTATTTGATACGGTGGGCAATACTCTCATCACTGCTGACACTATCGTCAAACAGCAGAAACCAACAAAAACTGCCAAAGCAAAAAAAACTCACAGTCCTACCAAAGCCACCATCATGTCAGCCTGTCTCCCAGGATTGGGGCAAATCTACAACAGAAACTGGTGGAAGGTTCCCATCGTTTATGCCGGACTGGGTGGTTTAGGGTATTTGGCATACAGCAATTATTCTGAATACCGTTCCTACCTGCATGCCTACGAATTCAAGACTGGTGACCTGCCTGAAGGCACGTCATTAAGCCAGCACGAGACTGATTTAGCCAATAAATATGCCGACAGCCAATTGCAGACCTATAAGGAAGCGTATCGTCGCGACTTCGAGTTCTACAGCATACTCACCGTTGCATGGTACGGCCTGAACATTCTCGACGCCTGTGTGGACGGGCACTTATACACTTACGACATCAGCGATGACCTCAGCCTTAGCATCGACCCGTATTTGCGGTCTGCGGAATCACCGATAAAAACACCACATTACGCCCAAGTAGGACTATCATTTCAATTGAATTTCTAATATCACAAAACCCACAAAACCATGCAAAACAATCATATTGCCAAAATATGGCGGCAAGCACAACCGTGCTGCCGCCGGGAAACCGCCGGTTGGCGGGTTTCCCCATCTCCTAAAAAAGGTTTTGTAAGTTTTGAAGGTTTTGTGGAAAAATAACTACCATGAAAATTGCAATAATCGGATACGGAAAAATGGGCCACGAGGTGGAGAAAGCAGCCCTCGCCCGCCAGCATGAAATCATCGTCACCATCGACAATCCCAAGGAATGGGAAGAGCGTATTGAGAAGCTGAAACAAGCCGATGTCGCCATCGACTTCAGCCAACCCGACCAGGTGGTGAGCAATATTTATCGCTGCTTCGATCTGCATTTACCCGTTGTCGTGGGCACTACGGCTTGGCAAGACCATTTTGAGGAAATCAAGGCAAGATGTTTGGCCGAGAAACAAAGCCTTTTCCACGCGCCCAACTTCAGCATTGGGATGAACATCATGTTTTTGCTCAACAAGCAGTTGGCGAAGTTCGCGGAACAGTATGGCTACCAACTTTCAATGGCAGAGACCCATCACATCCACAAACTGGACAAGCCCAGTGGCACCGCTGTGAAATTGGCCAACGACATCCTCGCCGTCAACCACGACTACAACTGTTGGAGCATTGATACCCCAAGCGATCACACTCTTTTTATTAAAGTAACCCGCGAAGGCGAGGTAAACGGCATCCACAGCGTGATGGCCGAGTCGCCCGCCGACAAGATTACGCTCACACACGAAGTTTATAACCGACAAGGCTTTGCCATTGGTGCCATCGCTGCTGCCGAGTTCCTCATTGGGAAGATAGGCGTGTTTGGAATGGAGGATTTGTTTGGGGAATAACTGTTTGGCCTAAAAGCCCACAATCTTATCAGCATAAACAGACCAGCCAATAGCTGTTTTATATGCATCAACACTACTTTGAGGCACTCTGATTTCCTGAATCTCGGCCGGAAGGTCAGAATAACCAAATGGAGTATTCCAACAATTTGGCGGCACGATAGCACGACATGTCAAGGTTTCAATCGAACAGCCTGCAAACAAAGCATCACCCAATGTTTCAATTGAAGCTGGCAAGTCCACTTCTTTCAACTGATTGCATCTCGCAAACGCCCAGCTTCTAATCAGATTTGTCGTGTTCGACAACTCCAAATGTTTCAATGACGAACATCCTTCAAACGCTTTATCCTCTATCAAAGTAACCGTGTTGGGCATGGCCAAGGAAGTCAGCCCGTCGCATTCAAAAAAAGCTTTTCCCTTGATACCAACCACGGTATAAATGTGCGAAAAGTGTGTGAACGTCTCAGGGATGACCACTTCGCCTCGGTATTTTCTGTCAACCAGCAATGTATCAAAATCGGTTGCACATGCAACAATAGCTGTGTTGGGCGAGACAAGCATAAAATACATTTTTTCCAGCTCATTCACATTATCAACCTCAACCATCACATGACCATGTTGCACCACTTCACGGGAAGAAGGAGTTTCTTCCTTTCGGCAGGCCGTCATAATAACGCTTAATGCCAACAGCAAACCTTTCAGTAACAACTTCGTTTTCATTTTTTTCAATTTGTTTGGTTCATTCTCATTCCATTCCTTCGATAAACTCATTATACTGTCGCCATTCTGGGGCTTTTTTATACCTCTCAACGCTTTCCATAGGCACATAAATGACTTCAAGCGAGTCGCAGTCGCTAAGAAAACCTATCACGTCACTGTTGAGTACAGGTGGAACCAACGGACGACATATCAAGGTCTTAAGTTTTTTGCACGAATAGAAAGCAAGGGGAGCAATTTCAGCGACAGACCCAGGGATTTCCATAGAGGCCAGTTTTGAAAAACTAAAAGCGCTTCTGCCAATATAGGTCAACGATGACGACATGTCAATCGAAGTCAGTCCCGTACCCCAGAAAGCCTCGTCGCCGATATAAGCCACCGAATTCGGCAGGTTTATGGAGGTCATGTTCTGACATTGCTTGAAAGCTCTTTCCCGAATGGTGTCAACGGTATGGGGAATGCTGACCGAGGAAATCAGGCTGATGGTTTCATAATACAACGACCAACCCCCTGCACGCGAAAAAGCGTCGGTTCCAACACTGGTCACTATATAAGTTATCCCGTTGTGGACAAACCTTTCAGGAACGATGATGTCGCCCCGATATACCCATGGGGAGACATTCTCCTGGCCGAGGCAAAAATGATAACAGTTTACCACCTCTGCAGTCGTTTCGGAGAGCAGCCGGTAATACATTTTCGTGTTGTCGGAATAGCTGACTTCAACGATAGTACCGTAGTCATTCACGACCTCGTTGGTAGCGACAACACCAAACATCTGAGCCTCGTGCTTTCGGCATCCTGTAAAAGCAGACAGCAGTACCAACAACGTCATCAATTCAATACATCTTTTTCTCATGATGGTTTTTATTTCGCGAGGCAAAAATACACTTTTTCTCAAATCTTTTTCAATTCAACATTCGTTTGACAATGCACAAACATAAGAATCCTCGAGTACCAAAGAAACACATGTTGAAACAAACAAGCGGTAATTGATACAATTGGCGGTAAAACTGGCGGTATTTGGTAACAATGTCGGCATTAACAAGTTGTTCACAACCATTTTGCAATAAATTTTTGTTGGTATAAAAAATTATACCTATTTTTGCAGAAAATTTCTGCCATGCCGACTCTGCTGATAACCTTTGGAATGCGTTTCTTCTTTTATTTGGATGAGCACCAGCCCATTCATGTGCATATAGACTGTAATGGAAAGAAGGCCAAGATCGCATTGGAGCCTACGGTTAGTCTGGTATACAACCACGGTCTGAAAGAGCAGGAACTCAAAAAGGCTATTGACACTTGTGTCATATATCGAGATGATTTCATAGCAGAATGGCATAAAAGGTTTGACTAAACACTCATGGAATATGGAAATAATAAAAAACATCTGGTTTGACGAAAAGAGAATCTACTTGAAGACGACCGAAGGTCGTGTATTAAGCCGTCCGTTGGAGGCATATCCAGAACTGAAGGACGCCACAATGGAACAACGCAACGATTTCGTCATCGACGAAGAAGGCACATCTATCCGTTGGGAAGAATTGGATGCCGACATGCACATTTCGAGTTTTTACGAAACAAGTGAACCGAATAGTCACAATGAGGTGGCCGAAATGTTCAAGCGCTTTCCGTGGCTCAATGTGTCGGAAGTAGCCCGCGCCATAGGCATCAACAAGAGCCTTCTGGCCCGTTATATTTATGGTATCTCCAAACCTAGCGAACAACGTCTACGGCAAATTCGGCTCACCTTGCACGCACTTGGCACGGAACTGCAAAGTGCATAAAATATCAGCCGAAAATACTATATTCTCTAACCCTTCGTTTAACATAGAAATTCAACATTAAAAATGTCATTATTACTTTTTATTTTATTGGTTCCAGCGCTGTTCACCATCCCGATTGCGTTCTGCTGGAAGCAGTTTGAGGCCGCTGGACAAAAAGGCTGGTATAGCCTCATCCCTTATTACAACATCTATGTCCTGCTGAAAATCATCGGCAAGCACAAGAAATTCTGGTGGTGGTTTTTCATCATCTTCCCTTACATCAACATCTTTATGCTGCTACTCATGCTCGTCGAGTTAGGCAAGTGCTTCGGCCGCTTCAAGGTATGGGAGGAAGGCATGGCTGCCATTTTGCCTTTCATTTTCTTCCCCATCATCGCCAAAGATGACAAATACCAAGACCCTCTCACGACTACAAGACCCAAGAAATCGACCGCCCGCGAGTGGTTTGATGCCATCATTTTTGCTGTGGTGGCTGCATTGATAATTCGAACATACGTCTTCGAGGCTTTCACCATCCCGACTTCAAGTATGGAGAAGTCGCTTTGCGTTGGTGATTACTTGATTGTCAGCAAGATACATTACGGACCAAAGCGTCCCAACACACCTTTATCCTTCCCCTTTGTTCACAACACCTTGCCAGGAAGCAAGACGGCAAAGTCCTATTTAGAATGGATCAAGTTGCCTTACCACCGCTATCCAGGCGTGTCGACGATGAAGCGTTATGACCCCATCGTGTTCAACTATCCCGCTGGCGACACGGTCTGCGATATCTTCCAAAGCAGCATAAGTTATTATGACCTCGTCAGGGAATACGGCCGCCAAAGGGTTTGGAACGACCATCAGAATTTCGGCAAAGTCATCGCCCACCCTGTCGACAAGCGTGAAAACTACATTAAGCGCCTCATTGGTATGCCAGGCGACACTCTGAGAATCGTTGACGGTGTGGTTTATATCGATGGAGAAAAGGCCTTTGAGCCCGAGAACATGCAGCATAATTACACCGTGGTGACGACCAATGGTGGCATCAACAAACAGACCTTGGACAAGTATCACATCACAGAAGGCTACCGTACCGACGACCCCAACACCTTTGTTCTTAACATCAGTGCGAAAGTGGCTGATGAGTTGATCAAACTGCCCTATATCACCTCGGTGATGCGAAGCGTACAAGCTCCTGGCCAAGGCACCAGCACAAGTCTCTTCCCTAACCGCCCCGACCTCTATCCTTGGAATGTCGACAACTTCGGGCCTCTTTATATCCCCAAGAAAGGTGTGACCGTGCCGTTGAATATCAACAATTTACCTTTGTATGAGCGCATTATCCACGCTTACGAGCTCCACGATCTGAAGGTGGAAGGCGACAAGATTTACATTGACGGACAATTGGCCAATAGCTACACCTTTGCAATGGACTATTACTGGATGATGGGTGACAACCGCCACAACTCCGCGGACTCGCGCTATTGGGGCTTTGTGCCTGAAAACCATATCGTTGGCAAAGCCGTGTTCATCTGGCTCTCTCGCGACAAAGAGAACGGCGGCATCCGCTGGAACAGGATGTTCAGGATTCCGAAATGAGTATATGCTTGTAACTTTTAGGCTGCTTTGGCAGCCTATTTTTTTGCTCCAAAAAGCCGCATTTTTACCAACATTTGTGTATTTTTGCACCTTATAAACGAAGATAGAAAATGGCCACTGCAAATAACCGTAAAGAAAACACTTTCAAGACAAAAGCCTTACCTGAGGCTGAGCCGCTGGAACAACAAACCATAGAAACCGAAGAAAAAAAGCCAAAAAAGGAGTCCTCAAAAAAAAGCGAGAAATCACCCAAAGGAAAAGAAGCCAAACCGCAGAAAGCCAAAGAGAAAAAGGAATCTGATGGCCGCATCACCAAAATCATAGGCATTCTGTTCATCTGCCTTGCCGTGTTCTTAGGCCTCGCTCTAATATCCTACTTGGTCAGCTTCTTCAGTGGACACCATCAGGAATATGGCTACCAGATTTTCAGCAAAAGTATCAATATTCAGAACCGTACGGGTAGCGCAGGGGTATTCCTCGCACAGACACTCATCAAAGAGTCATTCGGCATCGGTGCTTTCTTCTTCGTTTACCTTTTGACGATCATAGGTTTAAGGCTTACCAATTCAGCTAAAATCAAAATGTGGAACATTTGGAAATATGCCCTTGTGAGCTTGGTTTGGCTGCCACTGTTTTTCGGTTTCCTCTCCTGCCCTGTCAACGGTCTTTCATCGTGTGCCATCTTTGGTGGCGCCGTTGGTCTGTGGCTCAACACCATACTCATGAACTACACCGGCTGGATAGGCGTGCTGCTCATCCTCATTTTCCTGTTTTTGGTCTTTGCCATCTACCAATTCAACCTAACGCTTAACTATTTCAAGGATCTGCGTGAGAAACGTGAAGACGAACGCCGTCATCAAGCGGCCCTCATAGCAGAGCAACGCATCAAAGAACAAATTGAAAGGGAGAACAGCTATATGACCGGACAAGGTGAAGACCTTGACCCAGACTTAGTTGACGATAACATAGAAGACGATGGATCGCATCTGCCTCCCACCACCTCTTTCACCAAAGGCCCCACGTTTGTCATCGTCAATACCGACAACAGAACCGAGCCTCAAGAAACCAAAGAAAACGTCATCATCCATCCGAAAGACGATGATTCCAAACCCAATGACACTAATCAAGAAAAGACTGACAATGAGGCAAAAAATGTAGAATTGGTCATAGAGAACACATCCACCGAAAAAACCGTAGACCAGATCAAAAACAAGGAACACCATACCTTGGACATGCCTTTCGACCCTCGTTATGAATTGAGCGACTACAAGTTCCCGACTTTGGATATGCTCAACGAGTACGGTGGAAAGAAGTCGGAAATCGACGAAGAGGAACTGCAAGCCAACAAAAACAAAATCGTGGAAACCTTGGGCAACTACGGCATCGCCATCGACAAAATCAAGGCGACCATCGGCCCTACTGTCACCTTATATGAAATCGTCCCAGCGGCGGGCATCAGGATTTCCAAGATTAAAAACCTGGAGGATGACATTGCCTTGAGTTTGGCTGCCCTTGGCATCCGTATCATCGCTCCCATCCCAGGCAAAGGTACCATCGGCATCGAAGTACCAAACAGCAAACCTGAGACGGTCTCAATGCGCAGCGTATTGAGTTCAGAGAAGTTCCAAAACAACAAATTTGCATTGCCATGCGCCATCGGCAAGACCATCTCCAATGAGACCTACGTCTTCGACCTCGCCAAGATGCCCCACATCCTCATGGCTGGTGCCACAGGTCAAGGTAAATCGGTGGGACTCAATGCCATCATTGCCTCATTGCTTTACAGCAAGCATCCTTCCGAGTTGAAGTTCGTTATGGTCGACCCGAAGAAGGTGGAACTTACCCTCTACAACCGCATTGAACGCCATTATTTAGCCAAACTTCCTGATTCCGAGGATGCCATCATCACGGATGTCAGGCAGGTGGTGCGCACCCTCAACTCCTTGTGCATCGAGATGGACCAACGCTACGACCTTTTGAAAGCTGCCGAATGCCGTAATATCATCGAATACAACGAGAAATTCAAGTCGCGGAGGTTGCTACCCACCGAGGGACACCGTTATCTGCCATATATCGTGCTGGTTGTCGACGAGTTTGCCGACCTCATCATGACAGCAGGTCGCGAAGTGGAAGCTCCTATCGCACGTCTTGCCCAGTTGGCTCGCGCCATTGGCATTCACTTGATTATCGCAACACAACGTCCTTCGGTCAATATCATCACAGGTTCCATCAAGGCCAACTTCCCCGCCCGTATTGCCTTCCGCGTCATATCTCAAGTCGACTCGAAGACCATTCTTGACCAAAGCGGAGCCAACCAGCTCATTGGCCGAGGCGACATGCTGTTCTCCACGGGCAATGACCTTGTGCGACTGCAGTGCGCCTTCATCGACACGCCAGAAGTGGAAACCGTCACCGAATTCATCGGCGAACAACGCGGCTACTCAGAGCCTTTCCTGCTGCCTGAAGTACCTGAAGATGAAGGCGATGCAGCCGACATCGAAGACGATGGTGAACGCGACAGCCTCTTTGAGGAGGCCGCCCGCATCGTAGTGCAGACCCAACAAGGCTCCACTTCGATGATCCAACGCAAGCTGAAGCTTGGCTACAACCGCGCAGGCCGTATCATCGACCAGCTGGAGGCCGCCGGCATCGTCGGACCTTTCTCGGGCAGCAAGTCGCGCGAGGTGAAAGTAACCTCCGAAGCCGCTTTGGAACAAATTTTGCGGGACATCTACAACAAAGACAACGGTATTTGAAAAATGAAGACAAAAAACATCATCGCCTGTATCGCTTTTTTATTTGCAGCACAAGTAGTTAGCGCGCAAAACAACGCCGAGGTTTTGATTCGGCTCGTGATCAATCAACTCAAAAGCCACAAGAATGTGGAAATGGTATTCAATTACCAAATCAGCCCCGATGAAAAAACCTTGATTGAGGGCGAGAAAGGTCATGCATGGCTACAAGGCGAATCTTACAAGATTGAAACGGCCGAACAACAAACCATTTCCGATGGCAAGACCATTTGGACCTATCTCGTTGACGACGAGGAAGTCATGATAAGTAATGCCAGCGAAGGCACAGACAACACACCACTCAAACTGCTCACCTCATTAGACGAGAGTTATGTGGCCACCCTTGCAGGTATCGATGCCAAAGGTATTGCCAGCATTGAACTTGCCAATCCTAAAGGACAATACAAACGTGTAACCTTGAAACTCGACACAAAAAAAGCCGAATTGAAAAGCGCCGACATCTATATGGAAGACGGTAGCAAGATGGTGGTTACTGTTGAGGAAATGAAATTCGATCAAAACCTTGACAACAAATTCTTCACCTTCGATGAGAAAAAGCATCCAAACGTCGATGTGATTGATATGCGGTGACGCAATAAAACAGATTGCTTTTGGTTATTAACCTTGTAGAGACGCGGCGCGCCACGTCTCTACAAACAACAAATAAACAATTCAACGATTCAACAATTAAACAACAATATGAATCTCCTTCAAATCCAACAGGCTACCAATGATTTGGGTACAGCCGTAACAGAAACAGTAGCCCAGCCTACTGAAATCAAGCTTTCCATCCTTGACCTCGCCACCAAAGGCGGCTGGATCATGATTTTATTGGCCGTTTTGTCTATCATAGCGGTGTATATCTTCATTGAGAGATACATCACCGTCTCGCGTGCCACAAAATACGACAACAGCTTTATGGAACGCATCCGTGAATACATGAAAGACGGCAAATTGGACTCGGCCAAGGCCTTGTGCCGCGGCAACTCCACCCCTATCTCCAGAATGATTGAGAAAGGCATCTCCCGTATCGGTCGTCCCTTAAGCGATATCAACTCAGCCATCGAGAATGTGGGCAACCTGGAAGTCGCCAATTTGGAGCGTGGCGTCAGCATCTTGGCCATGATTGCCAGTGCTGCCCCCATGATTGGTTTCTTGGGTACCGTCACTGGTATGATCCGCGCGTTTTACAATATGTCGATGGCAGGCAACAACATTGATATTGAACTGCTTTCGTCAGGCATATACGAAGCCATGGTGACCACCGTCGGTGGTCTGATTGTCGGCATTTTCGCCTATTTCTTCCATGCCATTATCTCGACAAAGATCCAAAAAGTCGTCAACCTGCTCGAAGGCAAGGCGACCGAATTCATGGACGTGCTGAACGAACCCGCATAAAACCAGCATATTATGGCAATCAGATCAAGAAATAAGGTCGAACCTACATTTAATTCCTCGTCCATGTCGGACTTGGTGTTTCTGCTGCTGATTTTCTTTATGCTGACTTCGACCTTAGTCGCTCCCAACGCCATCAAGCTCATGCTGCCATCGAGCAACAGCAAGACCATGGCCAAGCAGACTGTCACCGTCTATGTCAACGAGCAGTTCCAGTACTTTGTTGACGAGACCGCCGCTGACGAGACCCAACTTACCGACTTCATCAACGCTAAAATCGGCAACGACACCCAAGCTACCGTGGTGCTGCGTTCCGACAAGACCGTTCCCGTACAATACATTGTGAACGTGATTGATGCTGTCAACGAAATCAACAACGCCACTGGCAATAACCACAAAGTCATTCTCGCCACCTCACAAAAGAAATAGGAGGGCTGTTTATGAACAACAACGAAAAGAAAGACAAGGGCATAGCCATAGCAGGGACCATCGTGGTTCACGCTTTGGCAGTTCTTATTCTGTTTCTGATGGCTTTCAGAACGCCACTCCCCCTCCCAGGAGAAGAAGGTGTTGAGGTCGACTTGGGCATGATGGACCAAGGCATGGGCAACATCCAGCCTGAGAAGCCCGCCATCCCTATGGCTGCCCAGCCTCAGCAACAGACCAATAAGAGCAAGGAAGACCTCATCACTCAAAACGACGAGGAAGCCCCTGCATTGGAGAAGCCCAAAAACACCAAGCCGAAACAGGAAAAGCCTGCCGAAGAGCCAAAACCCACCGTCAATCAAAGGGCTTTGTTCAAAGGCAACAACAACCCGCAGCCCGGCGGCTCGGAAGGCATCACGGGACAACCTGGCGACCAAGGCAATCCCAACGGCTTGGCTGGCATCAAGAAATATGACGGACAAGGCGGGAAAGGCAATGGAACAGGTTACGACCTTGGTGGCCGTGGCGCCAAATCGCTGCACCGCCCCAATGACGACTTCAGCGAAGAAGGCATCGTGGTGGTCGACATCTGGGTGGATCGCCAAGGCAAAGTAACACGCGCAGAAGTTGCCACTAAGGGCACCACTGTGATTAACAGCGACATGCGTCAAAAGGCCAAACAGGCTGCCATGCGCTCATCCTTCGCTTCTGACCCTAATGCTCCCGAAGAGCAACACGGCACCATCACCTATACTTTTGTCATAAACCAGTAACTATGACCTACAAGGAAACTCTCGAGTGGATGTTCAACAAGCTCCCGATGTACCAACGCATCGGCGCCGCTGCCTACAAAGCCGACCTCAACAACACCATACAACTCCTTCAACTGCTGGACAACCCGCACAACAACTTCAAATCCGTGCACGTGGCTGGCACCAACGGCAAAGGTTCTACTTCCCACATGTTGGCCTCAGTGTTTCAAGAAGCTGGCTACAAGACAGGACTCTACACCTCGCCTCACCTCATCGACTTCCGAGAACGCATTCGCATTAACGGGGAGATGATTTCGGAAGAAAACGTGGTGCAATTTATCGATACCTACAAAGCCAAGTTCGAGGCCATGGAACTATCCTTTTTCGAGATGACTGTGGGCATGGCCTTTGACTATTTCTCGAAAGAAAAGGTCGACATCGCCATCATCGAAGTGGGCATGGGTGGCCGGTTGGACTCCACCAACCTCATCACGCCCGAGCTGAGTATCATCACCAACATCGACTTCGACCATACCAAGTTTTTGGGCGATACAAGAGCCAAAATCGCCTACGAGAAAGCGGGTATTATCAAGCCCAATATCCCCGTGGTCATTGGTGAAACCCATCCCGAGACCGAGCAAGTCTTCATCGACAAAGCCAAGGAATGCAACAGCCCCATCTATTTTGCCGACCAGATCTTTGACTGCGACAAAATCCATATCGAGTCCAACACTGAACAACAGTTTGACGTATGGAAAAACAGCGAGTTGTATTTGGAAGCGCTTGAAATACCGCTGATGGGCAATTACCAGAAGAAAAACCTCACCACCGTGATGTGTGCTCTCGACCTCCTGCGCGACAAGTTTAACCTCTCGGAAGACGACATCCGTGACGGTATCGCCAAAGTCATCCGTAACACGCATTTGATGGGGCGTTGGCAAATCCTCTGCAAAGACCCACTCACCATTGCTGACACGGGACACAATGTGGCTGGCATTACTGAAGTGGTACGTCAACTTGCTGAGATGCAATATGGTAGGTTACATTTTGTACTCGGCATGGTCAACGACAAAGACATTGATAGCGTGTTGCAGCTTTTGCCCCATAATGCCGAGTATTATTTCTGCAAGGCCGATATCCCCAGAGGTTTGGATGCCCATGTTTTGGCCGAGAAAGCCTTCGATATGGGCTTGCGCGGCATGGCATACGAATCTGTCAGCCACGCCTACCGTTCCGCCGTCAACAACGCCCATTTTGGCGACGTGGTCTTCATCGGAGGCAGCAATTTTACCGTGGCCGAGGTAGTGTAAACGAATTATTCTTACCTTTGCGCCGATTCAAAAGGATCAACGAAGTTAAATCTGCGTTGCGTGTCAGGCAAAAGGTTCCATATCATTATCGTGCTGTTCGTGGCCATTTTTATGTCCTCGTGCAGCATCAATCGTTTCATTCCCGAAGGCAAAAGTCTGGTTAAGAGCAACAAAATCACCATTGAAGGCAAAAAAACCAAAATCAGCAAGTCAGGGCTATCTAACTACATCACCCTCAAGCCTTACAAGAGTACATTCCAAACCAAAATACCTAATTGGATTTATTACAAATCGGAGCGCAGACCCAAAAGCACGGTTTGGAAATGGTTCAACGAACGATTCGGTAGGGATCCCATTTATTATGATGAGACGGAGGCCAACAATTCGAGCACCCAAATGATGCGTTACCTCGACAACGTGGGCTATTTCCATTCCAAAGTGACCCATACGGTGAAAACCCGAGGAAAACGGTCGAAAATCACCTACCATGTCTACCCCACCCAACCTTATAAGGTAAACCATATAGAGTATGTGATCAACGACTCCCTTATCAGGAGCTACATCATGCGTGACAGCACCAAATTCGACATCAATGAAGGTGACATCTACAATGCCTATACCCTTGACAATGTGCGCGAAATCATCACCGAGAGGATGAAAAATTCAGGGTACTACTACTTCAACCGCGACGACATCTTCTTTGAGGTGGACAGCAATTACCTAGACCATAGCTTGGCTATTACCATGCGATTGAAAGACAATAAGTTGTCTTACAAGAAATACTACATCCGAGACATCAGTATCTATCCCAACTTCAATGTCTTCAGGATGAATGACAAGCCCACCGACTCCGCTTCACTCACCGTCGAGGCAGGATTAAGGAAACGGAAAAACGTCTGGGATTTCTACTATTTCGATACTCCTCAAGTGAAGCCACAAACCTTCAAACAATCCATCCACATCATCGAAGGGCTACCCTACAACCTGAGAAGCGTCACAAGTACCTACAGAGCCTTAGGTAACTACAAACTACTTCGTAACATCAATATTGAATTCGATACGGTATCGAGTCCTCATGACAGCCTCAACCTACTCGACTGCCGCATCACGATGCAACAGAGCGAAAAGCATTCCATCACTTTGCAAGGTGAAGGCACCAACTCCGGAGGCGATTTGGGCATCAAAGGCAGTCTGTCCTACTCCAACAAGAACATTTTCCACGGTGCCGAAACTTTCCAACTCAGCCTAAAAGGAGGTTTTGAGGCACAAAAACTGTTAGGAACTGAAGCCGCGGAAAGCGGAAAAAACGTATTCAACACATGGGAATTTGGCCTCACAGCCAGTCTCCACTTCCCAAAGTTCCTCGGTCCTTTCTCTTCCTTCACTTTCGCCCGTGACTACCAACCCACCACCTCCCTTTCGTTAGGCGTCAACACGCAAACCAGATACTACTATTCGCGATACATCTCGAGTGCCTCCTACACTTACGACTGGAAAAGTAACTACCGGCTGGGACAGAACTTCTCCCCTTTCCATCTCAACAGCGTGAAAATCGCCAACATCAACCCTACCTTTCAAGCCTATCTCGATTCGGAGACCAGCCAACGAAAAAAAGCCCAATACACCAGCCACCTGATTTTCGGCACCCGGTATTCGATGGTCTACAACACACAACGCATCAACCAAACGGGTAGTTTTTTCTATATCCGTACCGATTTTGAGTCGAGCGGCAACCTGCTCTCGTTGTTCAACCAAACCAAACTCATGACTCAAAGCGATGACGGACACCATGAATTATTCGGAATGCGTTACGCACAATACCTCAGAGGTAGTTTCGACATCCGCCAGCACCTCAATCTTGGTGAAGACTTATGGTTTGTCATGCGACAGTTCGTAGGCCTCGGCATCCCCTACGGCAACTCACAAGACATGCCATTTGAGCGCAGCTTTTACGGTGGCGGTGCCAACGGCCTTCGTGGTTGGCTTTACCGGACCGTTGGCCCTGGAGGCTATGTCCCTATCTCTGACGACATCGAAAAGACTGGTGACTTGCAACTGGAGTTCAACGCCGAGTACCGGTTTCCCCTTTACAACATCGTCAACGGGGCCATCTTCATCGATGCGGGCAACGTGTGGACATACCATCCCAACGAATCCTTGCCCAACAGTGAGTTCAACTTCAACACTTTCTACAAGCAACTTGCGGTCGATGCAGGATTCGGCATCAGACTGGATGTTTCCTTCCTCATTCTTCGTTTCGATTTTGCCTACGCCATGCGTAATCCTTACCCCACAAACGGAAGCTATTGGCGCTTTGGACAAGGCAACAACCTCAGAATGCAAGCAGGCATCGGCTATCCCTTCTGATGAACCATTATGTTAAGCCGCAGCGAACTATACGGA
Organism: Bacteroidales bacterium; assembly: GCA_017651645.1. Next base: position 1,584 of record JAGCCO010000014.1, on the reverse strand, counting down.
AAGATGATTCAGTCCTTCGGCTTCGAGCCCACCGACGGGCAAGCCATTGTGATGTATCATCTTTCGGCTTTCCTGCTTTCGCAAAAAGAGAATCCCACCTATATCTTGCGTGGTTATGCGGGTACGGGAAAGACCTCTTTGGTCAAGACCTTGGTGAGGACGTTGCCTTCCATCGGAATGAAATATGTGCTGATGGCGCCTACGGGAAGAGCCGCCAAGGTGCTCAGCAGCTACACGGGACAAAACGCCAGCACCATCCACAGAAGGATATACCAAACCAAGACCTTCCCCGACGGCAGCATCCGCATCACGAGGGCTGAAAACAAATTCAAGAATGCGCTTTTCATTGTCGACGAGGCCTCCATGATTGGCGAACAGAAAGAATTCGGCGGCTCCAGCTTGCTTGATGACTTGTTAGGCTATGTATTCAGTGGCGAGAACTGCCGGTTGTTGCTCATTGGCGACACGGCACAGCTGCCTCCCGTGGGCAGCAACGAGAGTCCGGCTTTGGACTGCGAGTATCTGAAATCCGAGTTCCCGATTACGGCAGCCACTTACGAACTCACCGAAGTTAAGCGACAGGCATTGGAATCGGGAATACTGTATAATGCCACCGATGTAAGGCAATTGCTCAGTCAAAACCTCTACGAATATGCGCTTCCGCTATTTCATCTTCAGGGTTTCGACGACATCCAAAAGATTGAGCCTGAGACCTTTGAAGAGATGTTGCACAATGTCTTTGCCAACACTTCAGACAATGAGGCCGTCATCATTTGCAAGTCGAACAAACGGGCCAACATGTTCAACCAGGCCATCCGTGGACGCATCCTCAACATCGAAGGTGAGATGGCTACGGGCGACAAGCTGATGGTAGTGAAAAACAACTATTACTGGACAGAATGCAACCCCGACATCAACTTCATTGCCAACGGCGACATGGCTGAGATAAGGAAAATCAAGCATTTCGACGAGATGTATGGTTTCCGCTTTGCCGATGTGGAACTCAGCTTCACCGACTATCCTGATGCACCAAATTTGGAGGCAAAGATCCTATTGGACACATTGAACAACAACAGCCCTTCGTTGACAGAAGAGGAAAACAAACGGCTGTTCGCTGCCATTGAAGAGGACTACATGGACATCCCGAACCGCAGGGAGCGATACAAGGAGATGAAGAAGAATCCCTGGTTCAACGCTTTGCAGGTGAAATTCGCCTATGCTCTCACCTGCCACAAAACCCAAGGCGGGCAATGGAACACCGTCTTCATCGATTCCTCGTTGAACCAAAAAGAGACATTGGAAGTGGAAGACCTACGCTGGATCTACACGGCTTTGACACGAGCACAGGAGCGAGTGTTCTTTGTGAATTTCAAGGAGGAGTTTTTCGAAGAATAGGTAGACCTATAAACAGTGAACCCCGGCAGCGTTGTGCTGTCGGGGTTCCCGTTAAGGGTGGGCGGCGAACTACTTTTCCACGGTCTCCCGCAGTATCATCGTCGCGGCGGGGCTTAACTTCTCTGTTCGGAATGGGAAGAGGTGCGCCCCCGCGCCATAGCCGCCACTTGTCTCTCTATCGGCCGGCCT
>JAGCCO010000170.1 GCA_017651645.1 Bacteroidales bacterium | reverse complement strand
CGGTTTGAAGAATGCCACCATCGAGAAAAAGCTTAGATACCTTCGTTGGTATTTGAACTGGGCGACTGAACGGGGATACAATACTAATCTTACGTACAAGACCTTCAAACCGACCTTGAAGATGACCCAGAAGAAGGTCATATACCTTACCAAGGAGGAAATGGCACGTATCCGCAAACTAGAACTTCCTGGAGAACTGGCGTATCTGGACCCTATCCGGGACATCTTCCTCTTTTGCTGCTTCTCAGGTCTCAGACACTCTGATGTCAACAACCTTCGTCGAAGTGATGTCAAGGGGGACCATATCGAGATTACAACCGTCAAAACGGCGGATAGCATTTCCATTGAGTTGAACGACATTACCAAGGCTATTCTCGATAAGTACAAGGACATCCCTTTCAAGGATAATAAGGCCTTGCCTAACTACACCAATCAAGCGATGAATCGGGATCTCAAGGAACTGTGCAAATTGGCCGAAATCAATGATCCTATCCGCATCACATCCTACAAGGGCAATGTCCGTATTGACGAAATCCACCCTAAATGGGAACTGGTGGGAACACATACCGGCCGACGCTCCTTTGTTGTCAATGCCCTTTCGCTTGGTATCCCGCCCAATGTAGTAATGAAATGGACCGGCCACTCTGATTACAAAGCTATGAAGCCTTACATCGACATCGTGGACTCTATCAAGGCCACTTCAATGACAAAGTTTAATGGGCTGATATAAGAGTTAAGACGGCCGAAAATGCTATATTTGTAGAAAGTAAGTTTGGCTATGGGAGAAAAGCATATCATAGAGTATAAGAGGCTCTGGAAAGATGAGTGGCTGGAGTGGATCTGCGGAATGGCCAATGCAGACGGCGGCGTCATCTATATCGGCATCAAGGATGATGGCGAGGTTTTGGGCGTATCGAACGCAAAGAAACTGATGGAGGACATCCCGAATAAGATTATTAGTAAGATGTCTATCTATCCCGACGTCCGCCAGATTGAGAAAGATGGAAAGGATGTTATTGAGATTGAAGTTGCGCCCAGCATAGCCGCCGTTTCACTTGATGGCGTTGTCTATAAACGGGTAGGCGCGACAAATCAGATTCTGAAAGGAACTGCTCTTCAAGAGTTCTATCTTAGCAGGCCCAGCGGTGCTTGGGATGCCAGAATTATCCCTGATGCCAAGTTGGATGAGATTGATCCGGATGCGGTGGAATATCTAAAAGAATCCGGTATCAGAAAGGGCCGTTTGTCTAAGGAAAGCGCCAAGGACAGCGTCGAAAAGGTGCTCAAGTCCTTGAACTTGATGACGGAAGACGACAAACTAACGATGGCTGCACTGCTTTTGTTCGGAAAGAATCCCCAACGGTACTGCATTGATGCAAGGTTCAAGATAGGTCGCTTCGGTGCTGGTGCAGCGAATCTTATCATCCAAGATTTGGTCGATGGGGATTTGATACGGATGCCGGACCGTGTGTTGGACATTCTGGATGCAAAGTATCTGGTAAGGCCTATCCATTACAAGGGATTACGCAGGGTAGAGCCGCTGGAGATCCCTGAAAAGGGGCTGAGAGAGATTATCTGCAATTCGATTATCCACAAACAATACGACGGCCCGGATATCCAGATGCGCGTATATGATGACAGGATAGACCTGTGGAATTTCGGCAAACTGCCCGAAGGATATACCTTTGAGCAGATGCTCATG
>JAGCCO010000169.1 GCA_017651645.1 Bacteroidales bacterium | reverse complement strand
CGTCCCCGAGGGATTGCCCAAGCAGGTCCCTCTCCAACCGGACCTGGACCACCTGGACCACGCGGGGCGCCACAAATTGTTTCTTTCTTTTCATAATCGATTATATTGTTTTTTGTCTCTGCTTCCTATAAGGGCCATTATAGGAAGTTGGGGAGGGAGTTTTTTTAAGGAATACTTGCATCATTAAGAAAAGTGTTGTAACTTTGCTACTTGAAGAAGTATGCAACCTTTGATAATTATATTTTTGTTAAGCATATGAAAAAATTATTTGTTCTGATTGCAACGGCCGCGTTCATCGCTCCGGCCAGTGTCTTCGCCCAGGATGTCAAGGTGACCCGGACCGAGGACGAGAACACCATTACTGTCGTGGAAGAGACCCCTACCGAGCTGGGTAAGGTCGTCACCACCACGGTCATGGAGAAGAACTCCGTGTTCACCAACGGTTTTTGGCACAACTGGCAGCTCAGCGCCGGTATCGGTACCCAGATGTACTATGGCGATAACGACTGGAAGGTCGCCAAGAAGGTCCCCGAGATGTTCGTCTTCCCGGCTATCGACTTCTATCTGACCAAGTGGGCTTCCCCGAGCTTCGGTGTCGGCCTCGGTGTGAACTGGGCTCCGTTCAAGGGCCTGTACCAGAGCAACCCTGTCTGGCAGAACACCAAGCGTGACATCGTCGCCAACTTCATTCCGGACAAGAAGGAACCCTACGACAAGGCTGACAGCCAGTATGCTTCCGAGCAGCTCGCTTACCAGAAGGGCAGCTACCTGAATGTCTTCGCCCTGGCCCACGCCGACCTGTTCAACATCTTCGGCGGCTTCAAGCCCAACCGCGTGTTCGACATCGACGCTTATGCCGGTGGTGGCGTGATCTTCGGTTTCTGCGATTCCGGCAATGTCCATGACGCCACCTTCAACGCTGGTCTCATGAATACCCTGCGTCTCACGGATCAGCTCCGCCTTTTGCTCAACATCCGTGGTGCCCTCGTCGGTGATGCTTTCGACGGCGAAGTCTACACGAACGAGCCTACCAAGCAGCATTGGCTGGCCAACCACAAGTTCGACGGTCAGTTCGGTGCCACCCTGGGCCTGACCTACAACATCGGCAAGGAGTACAGCAAGTGGCGTCTGGCCGAGCGTACCTCTGTGTACCAGTACGACAAGGAGGTTGTCGACAAGATCATCAAGGAGATCGTCGAGGTTGAGAAGGAAGTCGCGAAGCCCGAGGTTCCGGAGGTGTGGTTCCATATCAACTTCATCATCGACCGCTGGGATCTCTCCAAGAAGGAGCTCGTCAACATCAATGCGGTTGCGGACCTCATCAAGAGCACCCCGAACACCAAGTACCTGGTTTGCGGTTACGCCGACAAGCAGACGGCTACCCCGGCTCACAACCTCATGCTTTCCGAGAACCGTGCTAACGCTGTGTATGACGCGCTCGTCAACCAGTTCGGTGTGAACCCGGATCAGCTCGTCAAGGACTGGAAGGGCGGTGTCGACTACATGTTCTACAACATGAAGGAACTCAGCCGTTGCGCCATGATTACCTCCATCAAGGAGTAATTTCCTGGCCGACTGAAGAATCACTTTTCACAACGTAGCCGGGGCGATTGTGCCCCGGCTATGTTGGAAAAAGGCAACGTCTATGCAGGACTTCTTCGTTCACGAAAGCAGTTATGTCGACGATGGCGTAACCATCGGCGCGGGAACGAAGATTTGGCATTTCTGCCACATTCAAAAAGGAGCCGTCATCGGACGCAACTGTTCGCTGGGACAGAATGTCAATGTCGCGAACAACGTCCGGATCGGAGACGGCGTCCGTATCCAGAACAACGTATCCATCTACGAAGGCGTAGAGTTGGAGGATAACGTATTCTGTGGCCCGTCGTGCGTATTCACGAATGTGAGTACTCCAAGGGCACATTTTCCGGTGCACGGCCTTTACGCGCGTACGCGCGTACGCGAGGGAGCTTCCCTGGGAGCCAACTGCACCGTCGTTTGCGGCCATACGGTAGGCCGCTCGGCGCTGGTCGCCGCTGGAGCCGTGGTGACACGGGACGTGAAAGATTATGCTTTGATGGCCGGGGTACCGGCCAGACAGATAGGGTGGGTGTGCGAGTGTGGTTGTCGTCTGGACGACAGTCTCGCTTGCTCGTGCGGGAGAAAGTACAGGCTGATCGGGGAAAACCTCGAGAAGGCCGAATAATGTCATTCTGAGGAGGCCGTGAGGCTGACGAAGAATTTGATAGTCAATCACTTGCTTGCTTTTCTATGGGGCGAGCAAAGGCGAAGCCATGGAATTTAGAGATCTTAAGAAACAGTATCAGGTCCTCCGCGCGGAAATGGACCATGCGGTCTTGGGCGCAATGGCGTCCGGCGCTTATATCATGGGCCCGCAGGTGCGGGAGTTGGAACAGCAGTTGGCGGATTATGTGGGTGTGAAGCATTGTCTGACCTGCGCGAACGGCACGGACGCATTGACTTTGGCTTTGAAGGCCTGGGGTATTGGCCCCGGCGATGCCGTATTTGTGCCGGACTTTACATTCTTCTCCTCGGCCGAGGTTGTTCCGCTCGAGGGTGCGACGCCGGTTTTCGTGGATGTATGCGAGGAGACGTTCAATATCGACGTTGCGGATCTTGAACGAGCGGTGAAGGAAGTCCTCGCGGAAGGACGCCTGCGCCCGCGTGTTGTCGTTGCCGTGGACTTGTTCGGTCTTCCGGCCGATTATCAGGCCGTCCGCGCCGTGGCCGACCGCTACGGGCTCTTGGTCCTGGAAGACGGAGCACAGGGATTTGGGGGAAGTATTGAGAGATTCCCGGTCAAGCCGGGAATGACGGGAGATGTCATGGCCGGCTGCGACCGGCCATCTAAGCGTGCCTGCTCTTTAGGTGATATCGCAACGACATCTTTCTTCCCGGCCAAACCGCTGGGTTGCTACGGCGACGGCGGTGCGGTGTTCACGGACAATGACGAATGGGCAGCGTTGATCAATTCTTATCGCGTTCATGGAAAGGGGACGTTCAAGTATGATAACGTCCGTATCGGCCTGAACTCCCGACTGGACACGGTCCAGGCTGCGGTTCTGCAGGTGAAGCTCAAGGCGTTTGCAGAGTATGAGATGGATGATATCAATGATGCGGCTGAAAAGTATACGGAGCGTTTGAAGGACATCGTCGCGACGCCGGTCATTCCTGCCGGCTACCGCTCCAGTTGGGCACAGTATACCGTCAAGCTTCAGGATAGTGTCCAGCGCGACGCCCTGCAGGCGGCACTTAAGGCAGAGGGCATTCCCTCCATGGTCTATTACCCGAAGCCGCTGCATCTGCAGACGGCGTTTGCAGATCCTCACGTCGGCCTCCGGCCTCCTCAGGATGACAATCTCTGCCCCGTTGCGACCAGCCTCTGCTCCCGCGTCCTTTCCCTCCCTCTGCATCCGTATATCACTGAGGAGCAGATCGAAACCGTTTGTACCGCAATCCGCAAGGCCCTCCGATGAGCATTTTCAAGCGCAAGAAACCCTGGGTCGAACTCCAGCACGAGGAGGAGTTCATTCCTAAGAACTACTCCGAGCAGGGAGTTGAGACCGGAGCCAAGCTGGAGGAACAACTGGTCGGGAATGTGGACCTGGAGCGAATCTTCTATGCGACGAAGGACATGGATTTGCCGAAGAGCATGGCATGGCTGGAGGAGCATCACGAAGAGTTCAACGAAGACACGTTTATTGTCAATACCGATGACGGGAACGCGTTGGACGCGCTCAAAGGGCATCATCCCCGGCTCATTATCAATAAGATGGGCCTTACCCGCATCCGGCATCTGAATACCTTCCTGAACAAGGCGAATGAGGCGATGGTGGACGGAGGTTATTTGTTGTGCCATTCCCGGACATCGGGGTTGAAAAAGGAAATCATTCTTCGGTCACATCCCGGTTTCTTTGGTAAGGTCATTTATTTCTTTCATTATTTCTGGCATCGGTTCTGTGCGCGATTGAAGGGAACCCGCTGGTTCTATATGTGGGTGACGAAAGGAAAGAACCGGAGCTACAGCCGCGTGGAGTTGCTGGGCAGGATGTATCGGGCTGGCTTTGAGGTGGTGGATGAGCGTTTCCACAAAGGTGAATTCTTCATGCTCGGACAGAAATTCCGCGCACCTATTTGGGATGATGACCCCACTTATGGAGCGCTCGTGAAACTGAACCGGGTAGGATATCACGGGAAAATGATCGGTGTTTACAAGTTCCGGACTATGTTCCCGTATTCCGAATATCTGCAGCCGTATATCCTTGAACACGAGGGCCTTCAGAAAGGTGGGAAGTTTGCGCACGATTACCGGGTGAATCATTGGGGGCGATTATTACGCAAGTCCTGGCTGGATGAGTTTCCGATGTTCATCAATATTTTCAAGGGGCAGATGAAGCTCGTGGGTGTAAGGCCATTGAGTCGGCAGTATTTCGGGATGTATACCCCGGAGATGCAGGAGCTGCATATTAGCGTGAAGCCTGGATTGCTGCCCCCGTTCTATTACGACGAGAAAACTCCCGAGACCCTGGAGGAAGTCCAGGCATCGGAAAAGAGATATATCGAAGCCTATCACAAGCATCCCTTCGCCACTGATTGGCGCTACTTCTGGGGTACGGTAGGCAACATTTTGTTCAAGCATAAAAGATCGCATTAAGATATGGCAGAAGCGAAAGCCTCCGTACAGGAGGAGAAATGGGACATTGTCATTAAGCCGAAGGATAAACTGTTTTCGGTCGATTTCAAGGAACTTTGGGCGTACAGGGATCTTTGTTCCCTGTTTGTCAAGCGGAACATTATTACACAGTATAAGCAGACTATTCTGGGACCTGCGTGGTTCGTGATTCAGCCGGCACTCACGGTTATCATGTACATGGTCGTGTTTGGTAGTATTGCCGGTATCCCTACGGATGGTGTCCCAAGGCCGTTGTTCTATTTAGCGGGCACATGCATGTGGAACTACTTTTCCGAGTGCTTGACCAAGACATCCAATACCTTTGTTACAAATGCGGGAATATTTGGGAAGGTTTATTTCCCGCGTCTAGTTATGCCTATCGCGAATGTCATTAGCAATCTGCTACGACTGGGTATTCAGTTTGGGTTCTTCGTAATTGTTTATCTTATTTATTCGATTGTCGATCCATCTTGTGCAGCCCACCTTACTTGGTATGCCCTTCTATTGCCGGTATTGATTGTTTTATTGGCTGGATTATCACTCGGTTTCGGGACTATCTTTTCGTCCCTGACTACGAAGTATCGTGATCTTCAGGTATTGCTCTCCTTCTTGGTTCAGCTTTGGATGTATGCCACACCTATTGTGTATCCGTTGAGCAAGACGAGCAGTATGAGATTCCTAGGTGTACCCGTGCATACCTTTATGTGTATGAATCCGGTAACGCCTATCATTGAGACTTTCAAATATGGATTCCTTGGTTGCGGCGAATTTGTAGGATGGAGATGGTTGATATATAGCTTTGTGTTCATGTCTTTACTCCTTGGTGTCGGAATTGTGGTGTTCAACAAGGTGCAGAAGAGTTTTATGGATACAGTTTAAAAAGAAAGAGAATTATGGCAACTGCAATTGAGTTTAATCACGTCGGAAAGCAATATCGTTTAGGGTTGGTGTCTACCAGGACCCTTTCCCACGATTTTAACAGATGGTGGCAGACCGCCATTTTGAAGAAAGAGGATCCATATCTTAAAATTGGGGAAACCAATGATCGATCCGTCGCCGGGAATAGTGAGTATGTTTGGGCTTTGAGAGATATCGATTTCAAGGTTGAGCAGGGTGATGTCGTCGGTATCATCGGAAAGAATGGGGCAGGGAAAAGTACGCTTTTGAAGCTTTTATCAAAGGTGACCGGCCCCACTGTAGGTAGTATCCGTGCCCGTGGCCGTATTGGGTCGCTCCTTGAAGTCGGAACTGGCTTCCATCCTGAAATGACTGGACGCGAGAACATCTTCATGAATGGAGCGATCATGGGAATGAGCAAATCCGAGGTTGCACGAAAGCTTGATGAGATTATTGACTTTTCTGGTTGTGAGCGCTATATCGATACCCCGGTCAAGCGTTATTCATCAGGTATGACTGTCCGGCTCGGTTTCGCCGTGGCGGCTCACCTTGAACCTGAAATACTTGTTGTCGATGAGGTCTTGGCCGTCGGTGATGCGGAGTTTCAAAAGAAGGCCATAGGGAAAATGCAAGATGTAAGTCGCGGAGAAGGGAGGACAGTGCTGTTTGTGAGTCATAATATGGCGAGCATTAGAAATCTATGTCATAGAGGTGTCGTATTAGAAAACGGCTCTGTGTTTTTTGATGGCGATGTGAATGATGCTATCGATCAGTATTTAAATAAATTCTCTCCTGACGAGCATCGTTCTGTAAAGGACGCCATAATTATGAAGTCTTCTTTTCTTGAGATTTCATCTATCAGAATTAACGGTAAAGAAAAGCCCGAAAGCACAGTCGTGTCTAATCAAGAGTTTCTTGATATTGAAATTGAAGGGTATACTTCTGAACCATTTGAATATGATGTCATGCTCACATTTAAGAATACTTCTGATGTGGCTTTAGCATCGTTGGCAGAAGGGCATTACAAAGGGGTTATTTCACACATAAGTATTGGTACTTTTAGCATCAAAAAACAAGTCATTTTACCGAAATATCTTGGAAAAGGCGATGTTATGGTTGATTTGGTCATGCATCATCCAAATGTTATGTATTTGTTACAATGCCCTAATTGTGCATTACTTCATTTAGATGGAAGTTTTGACGGTTACGGCAGTCCGTTAAGTTTGCCCCAAAGAGGAATATGCGGTCTCGAGTCGAAATAATAATCATGTTTTATGCGAATCACGACTATACAGATTAATGGTGAGCCTTTTACATATCAAGACGAAATCGATGATATTACTTATGAGACGATCTCACCAATTTCTAGCAGCGAAGCCAGGGAATTGCTTGAGTTGACAAAAACTCTTTTTGATAGAAAGGGATTGAAGTTTTCTCTTGTTTTTGGAACTCTTCTGGGTGCCGTCCGAGACAAAGGTGTAATCAAGGGTGATGAAGATGTCGATGTCTTTGTCGAGTCTGAGGCGGAACTTCGAAATATATTGCCTTTCTTACAAGAGAATGGTCTTTGTCTTTGTCGGATTTATGACCATTTGCTTTATTCCTTTCGTGTTCGTGGAGGAGAGTACTATATTGACATATATATTAAACGTCCCATCTCTGGTATTTGGGGAAATTGGTATTGTTATTTGTCTAAGTACATTTTGCCACGAAGGCTTATCAAGAATTATTCTCCCATCGAGTTTTTAGGAGGTTCTTATTTGGCGCCCCAAAACCCTGAATGCTTTCTGGAGTTTTGGTATGGGAAGTCGTGGAAAGTACCGATAAGTGGAGACCATAGTAAGCACGGAAGTACCTTATACGACAAGTGGAAATCGACCAGGGGCATGGCAAGAGTTCGACGAATTTGGATTATTATCAAGACCGTCGTCAAGCAACTTGTTTCAGGGGAAAAGATCTATTAGTCGTCGGGTGGTGAAGGAATCACTTGATTGGGTGTTTTTTGTGGGAAAAAGATGAAAGCGCTGATACTCAACTCTGGCCTCGGCCATCGAATGGGTGTTCTGACAAGCGAGCATCCCAAATGCATGACTGAGATTTCAAGCAAGGAGACCATCCTCAGTCGTCAGCTCCAACTGATAGCAGGGGCGGGAATTGATGAGGTTGTGATGACTACGGGTTATTTCGACGAAGTGTTGATTAAGTATTGCAAATCTCTCGACTTGCCCGTCCGTTTTACATTTGTCAATAATCCGCTATACGACCAGACCAACTACATCTATTCGATTTATTGCGCCAAGGAATACCTCGACGACGATATCCTCTTGATGCATGGCGATCTCGTTTTTGAGAATGGCGTGTTCGACTCCGTCGTTGATCATCCCGGCAGTTGTATGACCGTCAGTTCCACTCTTGCTTTGCCGGAGAAAGATTTCAAGGCGGTCATCCGGGGCGGGAAGGTGACCAAAGTGGGCATCGAGTTCTTTGAGGATGCGATGGCCGCCCAACCGCTCTATAAGCTCCTGAAAAAGGATTGGGATATATGGCTGGACCGAATCGTCGCATTCTGTGAAAACGGAAAATGCAAGTGCTATGCGGAGAATGCGTTCAACGAGATTTCGGACCAAATCTCTGTCCTTCCCCTCGATTTCAAGGATAAGCTTTGTGCCGAAATTGATACGCCTGAAGATCTCGCAGTCGTATCTGCTCGTTTGCGTGAAATCGAAAACCGCACGGTCTACATGTGCTTTTCGACGGATATCATCCACAGCGGTCATATCTCCATTATCCGAAAAGCCGAAAAACTGGGGAAACTGATCATCGGCGTCCTATCCGACGAGGCCATCGCCAGTTTCCGCCATTTCCCCATCCTTCCTTTTGCTGAAAGGAAATCCTTGATGGAGAGCATTGCCGGCGTTTACCGGGTCGTCGAGCAGCAGAAACTCAGTTACGCCGATAATCTCCGGGAACTCAAGCCCACCTATGTGGTTCATGGCGATGATTGGCGGGAAGGCTTCCAGAAGTCCATCCGGGAGGAAGTTATCCGCGTCCTGTCGGAATTTGGTGGGCAACTCGTCGAGTTCCCTTACTCGAAAGACCAGACATATATCGACTTGGAGAAGATGTCCCGTGCGAAGTTGGCCATGCCGGACATGCGTAGGGGAAGGCTTCGCAAGCTGATTAATATGAAGGGCCTGGTGACGGCCATCGAGGCGCACAGTGGCATCACTGGCTTGATTGCCGAGAAGACCACAGTCCTTCAGGATGGGAAGACCTATCAGTTCGACGCCATGTGGATTTCTTCCCTCTGTGATTCCACAGCGAAGGGAAAACCGGACATTGAACTGGTGGATATGACCAGCCGGTTCCGTACCATCGACGACATCATGGAGGTCACGACCAAGCCGGTCATCTTCGACGGCGACACGGGAGGCCTGGCGGAGCATTTTGTCTATACGGTCCGTTCCTTGGAGCGGATGGGCGTTTCGATGGTCATCATCGAGGACAAGACCGGCTTGAAGAAGAACTCTCTCTTCGGTACCGAAGTAAGGCAGACGCAAGACAGTATCGAAAACTTCTGCGTGAAGATCATGGCCGGCAAGAAAGCCCAGAAAACCCCTGATTTCATGATTTGCGCGCGGATCGAAAGCCTTATCCTGGAGCGGGGGATGGACGATGCCTTGACTCGTGCCTTCACTTATGTGGGAGCTGGAGCTGACGCCATCATGATCCACTCCCGAAAGAAGGATCCGTCCGAGGTTTTTGAATTCGTCGCCCGCTTCCGCGAGAAGGATTCAATCACCCCTGTCGTAGTTGTCCCTACTTCTTTCAACACCGTGACTGAGGATGAGTTCAAGGCTCGCGGAGTCAACGTGGTCATTTATGCCAACCAGCTTACCCGTACGGGCTTCCCGGCCATGCAGAATGCTGCGCGTACCATCTTGGAGCATCACCGCGCGAAGGAATGTGACGATATGTGCATGCCTATCAAGGATATTATCACTTTGATTCCCGAGGAGTAACCCTATGATCCGTCCCGATTACTTCATCGATACCCTGGGCGCTCACGGCATAATCTTTTTTGCCGGAGTCCCGGACAGTCTGTTGAAGAATATCTGCGCCTATATCTCGGACCATCTGGACGAGCGGCACAATATCATCACAGCCAATGAAGGCGGAGCCATTGGCCTGGCCACCGGATATCATCTGGCTACGGGGAGAATCGGTTGCGTGTACATGCAGAATTCGGGGGAAGGGAATATCATCAACCCGCTCGCATCGCTTACGGATAAGGAAGTTTATAACATTCCGGTCCTGCTTCTGATCGGCTGGCGCGGGCGCCCAGGCGTGCACGATGAGCCTCAACATGTCAAGCAGGGAAAGGTGACGACGGCGCTCCTTGATACGATGGGGATCGGATATTCCGTACTCAGCAAAGAGGAGGAAGAGGCAGGAAAGCAGATAGCCAAGGCCGTCGCCCATATGAGGGCAACGAATGAGGTCTACGCGTTGATTGTGGAAAAGGATACATTCGATCCGTATACGCTTCAGAACGTCCGCATGAACAAGTTGTCTTTCGGACGGGAAGAAGCCATCCAAACTGTTGCTGCTTCATTGGGTGAGAAAGACGTTATTGTGTCTACGACCGGCATGATCAGCCGGGAACTGTTCGAGTATCGGACGGGTAAAGGCGAAGGACACGAGCGGGATTTCCTGACCGTCGGTTCAATGGGGCATGCTTCCCAGATCGCTCTGGGGATTGCCCTGGAACAACCTGACCGCCGGATCTGGTGTTTTGACGGGGACGGCGCCGTTATCATGCACATGGGCGGAATGGCCATCATTGCGGAGAAGGCTCCGAAGAACTTCGTTCATGTCGTCTTCAACAACGGTGCACATGATTCTGTCGGCGGTCAACCGACTGTAGGGCTGGACATCGATCTTTGCGCTGTCGCGAGGGCGGTCGGATACCGGGCGGCTTTCAGTACGGACAATAAGGAAGGACTCTTTGCAATCCTGAACGAGGTGAGGGAACTGGAAGGTCCTGTCTTCATACAGGTATGTGTCAAAAAGGGAAACCGGAAAGACCTTGGCCGTCCTACGACAAGCCCCATCGAGAATAAAGATGCACTGATGAGCTTTTTGAATGGTTAGCGCGATGCAGACAATCATCCATGGTGTTTCCCATCTCTCCGGCATTTTGGAGAGAATCAACTGTGGAAAACTGTTTGTGGTGGCGGATTCCTCCTATCCTTTCTTGAACATCAAGGATTCAATCGAGGCACTGCCGGTTGCGGGGAAGGTTATGTTCTGTGATTTCACTCCGAACCCGCTCTATGAGCAGGTTTGTAAGGGTGTCGAACTGTTCGAGACCACATCTTGCGACGCGATTCTTGCCGTAGGTGGCGGCAGTGCCATCGATGTTGCCAAGTGTATAAAACTTGCCGTTTTGGCAGAGGAAGGCGACAAAGCCCTGATTCCGCCATTAGTTTCGCGGCTGTTGCCGATCGAGGGAAGTAGGATTCCCTTCATCGCCATCCCTACCACGGCCGGTACCGGCAGTGAGTCCACCCACAACGCCGTGATGTATTTTGAAGGCGCCAAGCAGACCGTTACTAACGATGGTGTCCTTCCGGATTTTGCCGTGCTAGAACCCTCTGTCTTAAAGACGCTTCCTCTCTATCAGAAGAAGTGCACGATGATGGACGCCCTTTGCCAGGGGATAGAGTCCTGGTGGTCTGTCAATTCTACGGAGGAAAGCAGGAAGTATTCTAAACAGGCCGTGGAGCTGATCATGGCAAGTTGGCAAGAGTACATCTTTGAGAATGATGACCGGGCCGCCGCCCAAGTCATGCTGGCTGCCAATTTTGGTGGTCGGGCCATCCATATTGCTCAGACTACGGCCGCCCACGCCATGAGTTATAAGGTTTCCTCGTTGTATGGATTGCCCCATGGACACGCCGTCGCCGTCTGTCTTCCAAGAATCTGGGATTACATGGTCGACCATATGGAACGAGTGGTGGATGCACGTGGCGAGCTGTATCTGCGCCGGACCTTTTCAGAAATAGCATCGGCTCTAGGGAAGAATCATGTCAAGGCGGCGATTCGCCGGTTTTCGGAGATCCTGTCGGCTTTAGGGCTTTTGGGTCCTGTGTCGGAAAACAAGGAGCGTGATCTGGACCTCTTGATACACGCGGTCAATCCTGTAAGGTTGAAAAATAATCCGGTCGAATTGAGCCGGTCTGACATCCAGAGTCTGTATGATTCGATAATCCAGTGAGAAGCATGTCCCATCTGTTTTCAAATCCCATAGCGCTTCTGTCCATGCTGTTCTTCGGCTTGGGTGCGTGTGTCCCGTCGAATGCTGAAACCATTGAAGATGATAAGGATCATGTGATCATCCTTGCTTTTGATGGATGGGGGGCTTCTTCCTTCGAGGCCGCAGAAATGCCTTTTTTGAAGAGTATGCTTCGCGAAAGTGCCTGGACATTGCACAAGCGTTCCATCCTGCCCGCATCCAGTGCCTGTAACTGGGCAACCATGTTCAAGGGGGCGGGTCCGGAAGCGCATGGGTATATTGAATGGGATACGAGGAAACCGGTATTCGATGTCGCCTATGCCGATGCCAAAGGGAATTTCCCCTCGCTTTTTTCCGTGTACCGGGAAGCGCATCCTGACCATGAAATCGGATACTTGTATCAATGGGAAGGAATGTTCTATATTTTTGAAATGGGCGACTTCAACTATATCAAGCATTTCGCTTTGTCAGAAGTGGGCAGTGACGCGATGAAGGAAGCTTCCATTGTTTACATTCAGGAGAAGAAACCAGCATTAGCATTGATGGCATGGGACTATCCGGACCATACAGGACATTCGGTCGGGTGGTATACGGATGCGTATATGAAGGATCTCTCTCACATCGATTCTATCATCGAAGGGATCGTCAACGCATGTAAAGCGGCTGGAATCTACGAGAATACCCTGTTTGTCATCACATCCGACCATGGTGGCCACGATAAGGCACATGGTCAAGCCGTCATGTCCGATCTTGAAACCCCCTTTATCCTGTTTGGCAAGGGGGTCCGTCCCGGTGAGATACAATCACCGCTGATGCAGTACGATGTCGCGGCTATATTGGCCGATTATCTGCGTCTCCGTCATCCTGATGGATGGAGAGGGAAGACTCCTGACGGTTTATTGTTATAATATGGCTATGAATCCTACACTTTCCATCATAACTATCAATTTCAACAATTGCAAAGGTCTTCAGAAGACTATCGACAGCGTTGTCCCCCAGTCATTTCGGGACTTCGAGTGGATAGTCATTGACGGTGGGTCCTCAGATGGTAGCCGTGAATTGATTGAACGGAGTGCCATCTTTTTCTCTTATTGGGTGAGTGAACCTGATAAAGGGATTTACAATGCCATGAATAAGGGAATCAAGGTTGCAAAAGGAGATTATCTGCTGTTTTTGAACAGTGGCGATTGGTTGTATGATGATTCTTCGTTGGAACGATGCTTTTCTCATTCATTTACAAGCGATATTGTTTATGGCGATTTTTATTTCGTGAAGAGTGGTGGACAAATGGTGAAAAGCTGTTTTCCCAATCCGTTGACATTGAGATACTTGTACTGTTATTCTTTGGGACACAACGCTTCCTTTATTAAGCGAGAGTTGCTACAAAAGGAACTGTACGATGAACGATTTAAAATTGTTTCTGATTGGGCATTCTTCTTAAAGCAGGCAATGAATATATGTGGTTTTGAGTATATTGATGAGATCGTTTCTTGTTTTGATACAAATGGAATAAGTAGTATTAATAAGGAGCTGGTCAAGAAAGAGAGAGAGGCTGTTCTCAATGAACTCATACCAGACATGCTTGTTCAAGATTATCAGACGATGGACGACATGGAAGCCGCATTGAATAAGTGCCAGGTAAAAAAAGTGATCGAGTACGGTGGAAAGAGCAAGCTTTATCATAAAATGATAACCGGAGTATTGATGTTTATCGGTTTTCTAGATAGACACAAGTAGCTCATAAATTATGTTTCATGGAAAGTGGAAAAGTTACGATAGTCGTCCCATGCTATAAAAAAGCGTTGTTTTTATCTGAGGCTATTGATTCTGTTTTATCTCAGACTTATTCAAAGTGGGAGTGTATTATTGTTAATGACGGATCGCCTGATAACACAGAAGAAGTCGCAATGCAGTATTGCGATGTTGACTATAGAATCAAGTATATCGCTCAAAGTAATAAGGGCGTCTCGGCCGCTCGGAATAATGGAATAAGGCATTCGAATGGCGAGTTTATACTTGCTTTAGATGCGGATGACTGGATTTCGGCTAATTATCTTGAAGAAGCAGTAACATACCTGAAGGACCATCCCACTATCAAGTTGGTGTATCCTAGGTATGAAAGATTTAACTCGGAGGGTTCTTCAGAATGGGAAATGCCCGAGTACACATATGAAAAATTCATCATGGGGGATGTTGTTTTTGTTTGTTCTTCAGTATATAGGAGATCGGATTATGAACGTTTAGGAGGATATGATGAGACAATGCAAGGATACGAGGATTGGGATTTGTGGTTGAGGTTGTTGAAAAAAGATGATGAAGTGCATAGACTAGACAAGGCTCTATTCCATTATAGGCAAGGCAGTTCGATTGTTACTAATCAAGTTGCACAGGATTTTAGGTTTTATAGAAGAAGATTATGCGAAAAGCATTCTGATATTTATATGCCATTATATGCAGATCTATTGTACTATTATAAGATTTGCCAGAATTATCGTGAGTTGGAAAAAGAATTATTATATACAAGAAAAGTCTACTCTTCACATGCATATCGCCTCGGTAGGTTTTTGTTGAAGCCGTTTTTTTGGTTTAAAAAGAGATAGTTTTTATCTGCATCGTTCATTTCGGGAGATAGAAATTAGTATGAGAGTTCTCGTTATTGTCGTTACCTTCAATGGTCTTAAATGGGTCGACAAGTGCTTTGGAAGTCTTAGAGATTCAGACGTTGAGTTAAAGACACTTGTGATCGATAATGGCTCATCCGATGGGACAGTATCTTATTTAAAAGCTCATTTCCCTGAAGTGGATATCTATGAGAGTAATGAGAACTTGGGTTTCGCCAGGGCTAACAATATCGGAATCAAACAAGCTATAGAAAGTAATGCGGATTATGTTTTTCTTCTCAATCAGGATGCCTGGATAGAGAAGAATACAATTTCCGAACTCATTTCGACTTTTTCAGTTTGTGAGAATACAGGGATTGCGGTACCAATCCAGCTTAATGGTTCTTATTCGAATTTAGATGATTGTTTTTCTGGTTATCTATCCAATGAGATAATCTCCGATCTTTATATGAAGCATTTACGAGACCACTATGTCCTGTCATTCGTAAATGCTGCAGCGTGGATGATAAGCGTAGAGTGTATAAAGAAGGTCGGAGGATTTGATACATTGTTGTTTTATCATTACGGAGAGGATATCAATTATTGCCAAAGACTACGATATCATCATTTCAATCTTGTCCTTAACACTAGATGCTCGTTCTGTCACGATCGGGAATCAAGGGTTGGACATGAAGAAGAGTATCGAGCGAGAATCATGAAACTCAGTCCCTTCGATAGCGAGAATCGATTATATGGGGATATCAACATTGCGTTTGATATCCAGTCTTTGATACGTTCTCATTATAAAGCATTGTGTTTTGCCTTTCTGTCCTTTTCGTCCTCCAGAATTAAGAAGCATAAGCAAATGATACGTCAATTACACATCATTCAACAGTCAAGAGTTGCTAATATGGTTGGTGGACCTGTTTGGCTGTAAGTGTTTCCCGATATGACCGTTCAGTATTCCATAATCATACCACATAAGAATTCTCCATCGCTTCTCCAAAAGTGTTTGAACTCCATTCCGGTAAGTGATAGTGTTCAAGTAATCGTCGTTGACGATGATAGTGACCCGACAATAGTTGACTTTGACCATTTCCCGACTTGGTCGGGGAGAGAGTATTGTGTTGTTTTTTCCAAGGAGAGAAAAGGGGCGGGACATGCTCGGAACATTGGATTAAAACACGCTAAGGGGAGGTGGGTGTTGTTTTCCGATGCCGATGATTTCTTTTTGGATGGCTGTCTGCAAACCCTATCAAAGGTAACGTTAGATTCTCCTGACCTCGTTTTCTTTGATGCGGTCGCAATTAGGATGGATGATTCTGGCCCATCACATCGTGTTGATCATCTTAATCAAATGCATCTTTTGTACGATCATGATCCCAATAAGGCAATTCTTCGATTCAGATACTTGTTTGGAGAGCCGTGGTGTAAACTGATACGGAGAGCATTGATTGATGACCATGGGATTTGCTTTGATGAAACACCCATTCATAATGATACGACTTTTTCCTATTTGGTTGGCCATTATGCCAAGAGAGTTGTAGTCTGTCATTCCAAGTTTTATTGTGTTACGGACTCCTCGGGCAGCCTTTCCAAGAACCAGACAACGTCAGTTCAGTATGTGCGAACCAAGGTCTTTGCAAGGAAGAATAGATTTCTCTATAAAAATGGGGTTCCTTTGTTTGACAGTTATCTTCTAAAGCCTTTCTTCGATTGTATCTATAGCAAGAATTGGGCGTGTTTCATTAAATGCCTTTGGATAGCGCGGCAATACGGTTTCTCGTTCTTGAGTATTCTTATGAGAGTGAGTGCTCCCAATTGGCAGAAAAAGCTTATTAAACTTGGTATTGATAAACGATTAAAGTATTCATATGATGTCTGATCCTTTGCTATCAGTCATAGTTCCCGTCTATAAAGTTGAGGCTTTCATCAATAAGTGCCTCGACTCGTTGTTGATTGCCCCCTCCTTAATGAATAAACTAGAGGTTATCCTTGTCAATGATGGCACTCCTGACAACTCTGCAGAAATGAGCCGGGCGTATGTCAATCGCTATCCAGATACCTTTCGTCAGATAGATAAGGAAAACGGAGGACATGGATCGGCGTGGAATGTCGGTCTAAGTGAAGCAAAGGGGAAATACCTGCGTTTTCTTGACTCTGATGATTGGTTCACAAATCTTGATCGTTTAATGGAGGACCTGGAGAAGTGCGATGCCGATGTCATCTTTAATCCATTTATCAAAGTTTACGCATACGACAGTCGAACTGAGGTGATGCGTACTCCGATCGAATGTGAGAAGCCCGCACCGATAGCCCCCTCACATTGGGGAACACCGGAGCAGGGGCTCAACAGTGTGAACTTTTGGGCTGCTACCTATAGAACAAAGATTCTCAAGCCATTGTTGCCTCTTTTTGCTGAGGGTGTAATGTATGATGATTTTATCTTAAGTTGGGCTCCATTGGTTTATGGAAGGTCATATGCCGCCTTCAATTATGTCGTGTATAACTATCTGCTCGGTCGCCCCGGTCAGTCAATGTCCGCAACCAAACAGCGGAAAGGGGCTGTTTCATATGCGAAGTGCTTTGAACATTTTGAGGCGGTGCGTTCTAGAATCGATTCTCGGTCTATACCCTCGGATCTTTTGACATGTATCGATCATGCTATTAGCGAGTATGCTGGTTTTATCTTTCCTTTTATGGTATATCTCCCTTTGAAAGAGTCGGTGGAAAGGATGAAATACCTTTGGGATAATTATGTTTCCGACAAACCCAAGACCAAACTTTATAAAAGATATGAGAGGTTGCCCGGGATGGTGTTTTATTATGTGGAGCATTTGCGTAGAAAGATCAGGAAGATTTGAAGATGGCCGCTGACTTGAAGCCTTAAAAAGACTATGAAGATGTATGATTATTTGATTGTCGGCGCCGGCCTCTTTGGGGCCACTTTCGCCCATCTCGCTCATAAGGACGGCAAGAAATGTCTTGTTATCGAAAAGCGTCCTCATCTGGGGGGGAACGTGTATTGTGAGGTAATTGAAGGGATTCATGTCCATAAATATGGCGCCCATATCTTCCATACCAACAATAAGGAGATTTGGGATTTTGTCAATTCGCTAGTCCCTTTCAATCGATATACGAACTGTCCGGTTGCAAATTACAGAGGCAAGCTTTACAACCTCCCCTTTAACATGAACACCTTCTACCAGATGTGGGGTGTCATCACGCCAGAGCAGGCGATGGCAAAGATCGAGGAGCAGAAAGCGGAAGCGCTTGCTAGAATGAAGTCTGAAGGCGTCGATGCTCCACGTAATCTGGAAGAACAAGCTCTTTTACTGGTTGGTAAAGACATATATGAAAAACTCATCAAGGGATACACCGAAAAGCAATGGGGACGACCGTGTTCGGAGCTTCCGGCGTTCATTATCAAGCGCTTGCCAGTGCGTCTAGTCTTTGATAACAACTATTTCAACGATGCATTTCAGGGCATCCCCATTGGAGGATACAACAAATTAATCGAGGGGCTTCTGGAGGGAATAGAATGTCGAGTCGATACGGATTTCTTCGATGAACGTGACCACTGGATGTCCATCGCTGAAAAGGTGGTTTTTACCGGTCCGATCGATGCGTTCTACGATTATCGTTTCGGCCAATTAGAATGGAGGACCGTGCGGTTTGAGCAGGAGATGCTGGATATTCCGAATTACCAGGGTAACGCCGTCGTCAATTATACCGATCGGGAGACTCCTTTTACGCGAATCATTGAACACAAGCATTTCGAGTGTTTTGGAAATGCTGTATATGATAATCCACATACCATCATCTTCCGTGAGTACAGTTCCGAATGGAAACCGGGCCTAGAACCATTCTATACCGTTAATGACGAGAAGAATGGTCAATTGTATTTGAAATACAGGGCTCTTGCTGATCAGGAAGACCATGTCGTTTTTGGTGGTCGGTTGGCTGAATACAAATACTATGACATGGCTCCGGTGATAGAGAGAGCATTCTCGCTATATCACGATATTAAATGAATAAGATTCCATTGAGACGATTCTGTTGGATTATCCTTTGGATACTCTTTTATTCTTGTACGAAAGAGGTTATCATCGCACAGGAAGTTCGTGTAGTGGATACTGTTTATGTGACTGGATCCAGAATTTACATCGATACGGTTTATGTATCTGATACACTTGTGAGATTTATTAAGAAATATGACAATCCAGTCATTAATCAAAGTGCTCCGGACCCTTCCATTATTCGTGGAGAGAACGGCATCTTTTATCTTTATTCAACAGAGTTATCATCTATCCCTAACATTCCTATATATAAGTCCATAGATCTCATTAACTGGTATTTCACCGGAACCGCTTTCAACGATTCTACCCGTCCGACTTCTTTCGATGGTAACCTCTGGGCTCCGGATGTTAATTATATCGATGGAAGATATGTCATGTATTATTCCATGTCTATTTGGGGAGGGGAATGGAGCTGTGGAATTGGGGTCGCCGTTGCAGATCACCCATGGGGGCCCTATGAAGATGTCATGAAGTTGTTTGACAGTAAACAGATCGGGGTCCAGAACAGCATTGACCCATTCTTTATTGAGGATCAAGGCGAAAAATACCTCTTTTGGGGTAGCCATCACGGAATATACGGAATCCAGTTAGCTGATAATGGTTTGTCTTTGAAAAAGGGAGCCGAGAAATTCCAGATTGCCGGGCGAGGAGGGGAAGGGACTTATATACACAAGCATGGCGGGCAATATTTTCTATTTCAGTCTGTGGGGACCTGCTGCAACGGAATCTCAAGTACATATAACGTTTGTGTTGGGAGAGCGGATAATCTTAAGGGGCCCTATTTCGACCGTCAGAATAATCCCATGATGGAGAGTACAGGAACTATGCTTTTAAAAGCGAACTCTTTTGTCGTCGGCCCTGGACACAATTCCGAGATTATAACTGATGATGACGGTGTGGACTGGATTCTGTTTCATGGGTATCAGCGATCCAATCCAAGTCTTGGACGGCTGGTCTTCCTGGAGAAGATTACTTGGGAAGGTGGTTGGCCCTTTATTGAGGGATATGGTGCATCCATGTCTTCTGAAATACCTTATTTTGAATAAATCGTTCATCCTGATCAACAATTATGCAGAAGTTATTGACCATTGTCATTCCGACTTATAATATGCAGGCTTATCTGAACCGCTGCCTGGACTCTTTAATTGTCTGTGATAGTTTGATAGGTTTGATAGAAGTTCTAGTCATCAATGATGGAAGCCGCGACGATTCATCGGCAATCGCTCACAAATATGAGGAGTCGTATCCGCAATCATTTCGGGTAATTGATAAAGAGAATGGCAATTATGGATCTTGTATAAACAGAGGGCTTTCTGAAGCGAAAGGTAAATACATCAAAGTGCTTGATGCGGATGATTGGTTTGATAAGAAGGAGTTTGAAAAGTATTTGAAATGTTTGGAGAGTGTGGATGCTGATATGGTCTTGACTGCCTTTAATATTGTCAACGGGGCTGACAATGTGGCGAGTCAGGCATATAAGCCACATTTGGAGAGCTTGAAGGTATATGACTTTCAACAATTAGGATATCAGGATGTGGGAGTGTGGATGATGCACGCCGTGACTTACAAGGTACAGATGCTAAGAGGTATTGGATATCGTCAAACGGAGGGCATCTCATATACAGATACGGAATGGACCTATATCCCCTTGTTTGCTGTCAAATCGCTGGTGTATCTTGACTGTGTGGTATATCAGTATCTGGTCGGGAGGGAAGGGCAGACCATGGATTCGGCTGTCCTTCTTAAATCGGTATGGCAGCATGAGCATCTGGCCAGAAGAATTATTGGACATGTTGATGGCCTTCCGGAAGAATCCAAGCAAGGTTTTAGTTATGTCACAACGGAAAGACAGATTGAATATCTTGTCAATTTGGTGTTTAAAACCTGCCTGATTAAACAGAATGACGCTCAGTTTAATAACGAAAAACTAACGGAGTTCGACCACTTCGTTCTTCAGCACCGTCCTGACTTATACCGAGCATTAGGAAAAGAAATGGTCAAACCTTTTTTCCCTTTGCGGTTTGTCCGGTATTGGCGGAAGCATGGAAAGCGCTTCCCTGTAGACGGTTTACGTGAGGCATTCAGGAAACTGCGATATAAAAGTTAGTGTCTCATGGTTGCACTTTCTTTGATTGTCCCATTCTACGGTGTCGAGAAATACATCCGGGCTTGTCTTGAAAGCTTATATCGCCAAGACTTGCCAGAGAGTGACTATGAGGTAATCTGTGTGAATGATTGTAGTCCGGATGGCTCGGAAACCATTGTCAGAGAAGTCCAGAATCTGCATAGTAATCTACGGTTGATTTGCCATGAGACTAACAAGAAACTTGGAGCTGCCAGAAATACCGGTCTTGCCGCTGCTCATGGGCGCTATGTGTGGTTCATTGACTCGGACGACTACATCAAGGACAATTGTTTAAAGACGATAGTAGAGTGTTGCGAGAACAACCAGTTGGAAATACTCCATTGGTCAATTCAGGACAACGCCGGCAGGTGGATTACAAGAATCGAAGAATCAGACGTTACAACCGGTAAATATGACCTGATATCGGGAAGTCAAGATTTGACTTTTCCTTGGAATCGTGTATACAAACGGGAGTTTTTGTTACAATACAATTTGTGGTTCAATGATGTATGGGGCGGCGATGTCATCCACACCATGCAGGCTTTAGATTTTGCCGAGCGGACAAAGGGTTTATCAGACTGCTTTTATATCTATCGGACAGATAACATGAATTCTGATATGCGTTCCCCGCTTACGGCACATAAGGTTATTTCTTTCTCATATATTCTCGCAAAAGAAATAGATCATGCAGCTCCACAAATGTCTCCTGAGTTTCAATCCTTGACAAAGCAGGGGATCAAATGGAGGGTCAACAGTTCATTCAAGCAAATCCTTAAACTCCCTTTTAAAGAGAAAAGGAAATTCTATCAGAGTATGAAAGAGCAGCCCGAGTTGAGACGCTTCATTATGGCCAAGGCTGATTGGAAAGCGCGTGCCGTTCTTTCTTGTCCGGTATTAGTATATGGAATGCACCCCTTTTTATCCCTTTTGGGGAAAGTATAATTTTGTTCGCCTTGGATTTGAAAGAACGCGAATCAACTTTTGACATTATGAAAGGCATCGGCATCATGCTGGTGATAACCGGGCATTTCTTTGGTTGGAACTATCCTTGGTTGGCGCAGGTTATCTTGTCCTTCCATATGCCGTTGTTCTTCCTGGTCGCGGGTTATTTCTCCAAGGCTTATGTGGACGGGCCGACTTCGTGGAGTCATGTGAAGTGCTTCTCCAGGCGCTTGATTCCGCCTTTCGTCGTTACTCAGCTTGCTATTGTCACATGGGCTGTGTTGATGGCTTTCGCCAAGCATGAAGGCTGGGATCCTGTCATACGGGACTCCTTGTCTTTCTTCTGGGCCGACGTGGATGGTCCCATGACTCTCTGGGGGAAATTGACGATAGGCGTGATTTGGTTCCTGCTTGCCTTGTTCGTTGCGAAGTCGTTGCTGATTCCCTTGTCACGACTGAAGCAATGGGCTATCCCCATATCATTGGTTCTAGCCTTTGGAACCGTATTACTGCATAGGGTATTTCCTTATTCTATTTGGTGCATAGCTTTGGGGTTGGCGGCATTGCCGTTCGTGACCATCGGCTGGTGGGTGAAGGATCATCCTCTCCCGTTGTGGCTGAATCTTCTGTGCGTAGGGTGCTGGATTGCAGCGATCTTTTATTCCAGACTGGAGATGTACACTTTTACTTGGAAGTGTTATCCATTGGATGTGATGGGCGCTTATGGCGGAACCTATTGTGTCTATCGGTTATCCAAGTGGATGGGGCGGTATCTCAAGTCGGTCTCAAAAGTGTTCGCCTATCTAGGATTGATTTCGCTGGCGATCATGTGTGTCCATTGTTTCGAAATAGCTTCTCATTTAGGCAATCGAACACAGACCTTAGCTGGGATTGAATGGCCGGATTGGATTTCGTATCTCTGGAGATATGTGTTGACAATCGGCCTGGCCATCGTTTTGGTACATTTACCGAAAGTGAAGCGCGTATTTGTTTGAGTGATGAAGATGAGTAACCTGAAAGACTGGGCTATCCGCTTGCTTTGTTCAAAACCGTTTACGAGAAGAAAACTGACGGCGTTCAAACCGTGTATGTGCTCTATACATCGGCAAGCTCATGTTACAATCGGGAAGTATTTCAATTTCAACCGTTCCTGGGATAATGAGAGAATGATCTTGAATAAGCAGGCTGGTTCGTTGTTCATCGCAAAAGGTGCATCCTTGATTGTTGATTCTTTCGATTCCTATTCGGGCAGTAGAATTAATGTGAATACTGGCGCGACGCTATCTTTGGGAAGCGGGTATATGAATCACGACAGCGTGATTGATTGCTTCAATTCCATTACAGTCGGGTACGACGTGGTTATTTCGGAAAGAGTTGTTTTGCGGGATTCTGATAACCATAGGGTCTGCTCTTTGGAAGATGATAGCATGATTACAGATAAGCAGCCTGTTTCTGCTCCCATTGTCATAAAAGATCACGTTTGGATTGGAATGAATGTGACCATTCTGAAAGGAGTGACCATCGGCGAAGGCTCTGTTATCGCTGCCGGTAGTGTCGTTACCCGTGATGTTCCTGCCCATTGCCTGGCGGCGGGTGTCCCGGCTAAAGTACTTAAAACCGAAGTAACATGGTATTGAAGAGATTTTTGGGATCCGCAATGAAACATGGTGCAGTTGCGTGGATGGCCGTCATACTCGTATGGTATCTTATCCTGAGCACACTGCGGAACGGAATCTCGTGTGATGAGGGATACTATTTACTGGGTTATCTTCGTAATCAGAGTATCGAAGGGATTGGGACTGATTTTCACGCCATTGTTCGTGCGGTCTCCCATTCTTTCCCGGATGACAAGATCATGGTGTTCCGTTATATCCGTGTGATATTGAATGTTATCGCCATCCTGATGTTTGCTATTACTTCTTATGAATGGCTATTCAGGAAGAAGAACCTACTGGTTTCGAGGTGGTCATATTATCCAATGGTCTTGCTGGCTGGGGCCATGTCCTTCACTTTTGCCACGCCGACTATTTCCTATGATAGCC
The DNA here is from genome assembly GCA_017651645.1 of Bacteroidales bacterium. The sequence continues at coordinate 95 of JAGCCO010000169.1, read as the reverse complement.
TTGAGCTAATTATCGCTCTTTCCGCTGCATCGTTCCTTTTTATCTTGTTTACAAGCGGGAAGAAAGTGGTGAAAACCATCGGTGCTTTCGGCGTG
>JAGCCO010000070.1 GCA_017651645.1 Bacteroidales bacterium | reverse complement strand
TGCTTTCTGGCCCGAACCTGCCGCAAACTGGCCAATAAGATACTCGTAGGCATCGCCTAACGAATCTCCCTCTGCCCCACTATCTGCCAAGCCATTGGCAATTGTTTGGATGACCTTTGCCAAAAGGGCATTACGCTCAGTGTAATTCTTCCCCAATTTCTCCGAATGAAGATTGATTTCTGAAAACAACCCTTTGAATGAACTACCAAATGACTCATTTTCAATATGTTTGAAACCATCGTAGAGTACATCCAACAAGTCGTTGCTCTGTGTGCGAGCCAACTCCGCTATATTGTCCCAAAGATAATTTGGTTTGATAAAATAGTGGATTTTCTTACGCATTTGGTCTTCAAACAATTTCACATCGTTCGGATTGTTGTCGTACCAAATTTGCAAAGGAATTCTTTTCGTGTCGTCATTGACGGGATAATCAGACCCCAGTTCCTTTTTGGCGGATTTGATGTAATTGTCAGACAGGTATTTCCAGAAGAGGAACGACAGCATATAATCGCGGAAATCGTCCGCCATCATCGCCCCGCGCAGATTGTTGGCGATGCTCCAAAGTGTCTTGCCTAATTCTTGTTGTATGTTTTGTGCCATAATTCAGTTCATTTGGTTTTGTGGAAACATCCGTTGCATCAATCCTTTTTTGTATTGCCCCAGCAGGCCGATTTTCTCCACATAGGCATTGATTTGGTCATCCATCGTGGAAAGACACGAGGCGATTTTGCGCTGCTCGGGAAGAGAAGGATATGGAATTGGCAGGTCTAAGAAATCATCATTTGAAATATTCATTCTGTCAAACCTTGCACCATAATTAGCCTTATCTTTTAAAAATTGGTGCCAATTATTAGTTTTGAAATAATGTTCAAAGAAATCGAGGTCGCCATCTTTGAATCTGAATACCGTGTAAAGAGGCGACATTACACCTTTTTCAATATGGTTCCTTGAAATTGGACCGACAGGGGCGGCAACAGATATTCTTGGGTTATACACAAAATCATCTATTTCAATAATGTAGTAATTAGAAAGGTTTTCTTTTGTGACAATCTCTCTATCAAAATAGTCTTGTTGTTTTATGACACCTTCTGTTGCAGAATTTGTCAAAACTGAATACCTTTGATTGCTCTTGTTCTTGATCGAGTATCTTTTTGCAATCTCTCCCAATTTCTTTTCCTCCCATTCTTTTTCGTCGTAAAACTCTGGAAATCTTAATTTTGGAATTTGTAAGTAGTTGATATTTAACGATTTACCCCCCCCCCACGTTGAGGATACAAACAAATTCTGCATCAAGCCTTTCTTGTAGGCTTTCAGTTGCTCGAGTTTCCCGTTGGTGGCGGCAAGCATTTCATCTAACGCCGACAGGCAGGCCGCTATGCGACGCTGCTCGGAAAGAGGGGGGAAAGGGATTCTGATAGTAGAGAATTGCTGGTAACTTACCATTTTCCCGTCTCTAATGCCTTCTAAATTGCGATTCAAATCCTGAATAAAGCGAGCTGATTTAAAATAATGACGATAAAAATCATTGCAAATCAATTCATTCTTTCTTCTCAATACAATGTATGCAGGGCTACATAACCCTTTATAATACGAGTATTCAATTCCTCCTTGGAAAGACCTTAAACTGATAATAAAATCACCGACTTCAACAACTTTATATCCTGCAATGCTCTTATCGCTAACTATAACATTGTAATCAATCATATCCCTCGGAACAGCACCTTGGTCTTGGGTGATAGCCAAAACTGGCAAATCAGAATTGTGATTCTTATTCACAATCGGTTCGAACAACTCATTTCCGAGTACAAATCTCCATTCCTCGTCGTTGAGGAAGTCGGGGAAGCGGAGGGCGGGGATGTATGTTGGCTTGGTGGTCATAGCATTGAATTTTGAAGAGAAAAACCGTTATACCTGACCATATAAAATGGGAAACGCCCCTCAAGTATGCTGCCGAAGGCGCGCCTGAAGGGCTTATTATCAACGTGTTGCATTAAGGAGAGTTTCTCCCTTAATGAGGTTGCAAAAGTACAACTTTTTTCAATATAAAACACTTTTTTTGTCATTTTTTTACTTTTTCCACATTTTTTCTTCCTGCCAATTGTCTGGAAATCCCATGTGTTGCAAAAGGACAAAACCATTATACTCCTCAATTAAACCATAGAGTTTTTCCTTGAAACTCGAATTTGGACAAGCCGTTTGTAGCAGATAATTAAGCATACAAAGGAAATAGTATGTCTTTTTCCTTTTCACTGTATTCGGATTGCTTATCCAAACATGCGTCTTTGAAAAGTCTAATCGTTCGGGTACAATATTGAAATCACGATTCCACAATCGAGCATGATGCGCACATAAGTTCCTAACATAATTGATGGTATGCAACCAAGAGCAGAATTGTCGTGGAGGCATGCCATAAAAACTTGCTATGCCAACGAGATCGCTCCTCGATTTCAAACTTGAGCATATCCTTGACAAATGGTTGAAATACATAATCTCGACACTCATCCACGATGGCGGAGTCGGCGGAGTATCGTAAGTCTCCCTATAATGCTGGATGAAGACCTCCGCCTTATTGCTATGAAGTTGTTCAGCAATATGCCTACTCAATTCCGCATGGACATTTATCTCAATATCATTTCCATCCTTGTCCTTTTTGTGTATGACATTGAAAATGTCGGGATTATCCTGCCAATGGGAGCCATACTTATGGCTCAACTGATAGATAATTTGTGTCCTTATGGAAATCTCCAATCGCTCAATGGCATCAAAAACCAATAGCCTTAACTTCCTGTCAAACAAATACAAATTGTACACATCGTCCCAAGTCTTGCCTTCAATAAAATGGTCAGTATAACTCTCGTCCTTGATTTCTTTACAAGGCAACATATAGGCACTTAAACGATAATAACTAATGTTTGACAGATGCCGAATCGCCCTTTCTTCATCAGGAATCAACAATCCTCTCGATTTCAGCAACTCGATCTGCTGCTGATATGTCAACGGTGGTTTGGTATACTCTCTCATATCGCTCCTTTCAAATGATTCATTCCTCATACGCCTTCAATCCTGAAATCTCTTGCCCTGGCACAAGGCGTTTCAACAACGGGACGAGGTCGTTCATCAGTTCGGTTTCCTTGCGGGTGCGGTCACGCCAGCCCAAGTCCAAAGGCTCAAGTAAGTCGTTCAATTTCTCGCCATTGAAAATCTTGCGATCCACAATGTCGTTCACGAAAGTCTGCAACGAGGCCACGTTTAAACCATGCTTCTCGGCAATGGCTTTCAGTTCCTTAGCGTATTTCTCCGTTTTGAAATCTTCGTAGCCGTTCCTGATTTCATCTTCAGTCTTACCATTCACACCATCGAGGCTGTCAATATAGGCAATAATGTCCTCACGGTCGTCAAGCAGGTTGGCACTCGATCGAATCAAGTTGACCAACTCCTCTTTGGTCATTTTCCACTTGGCAGGCTGTCCCATATACCGCGAAATCAATTCCATGATATAATCGTAGTCAATCAAGGCAGAAGCGAACAAGACAAACTCAAAATCAAGGTCTTCCACTTCATCAGGGACTATTGCGGAAGTCTTCTCGCGCCGGGTCTTCAATTCACGGGCAAGGTCGAGATAGGCACCACGGAAAGCCCGCAAATCGTCTTCCGTGAAACCATATTGAGGTTGTTGCTCTGCTGCACAAGTCGGGTCTTTTTCATCTTCAACTTTCACGAGATCAGTATATTGGTCGAGTTGGGTCTTAAGCCGCTGCACCTCTTTGAAACGGTTGATGAAATCGGCCTTGGCTGCATCGCCTTTCAGGTTGGGAACTTCCTCTGCCTTGAAGTCCAAATCGTGAAGCGTCATAAAGTCGCGCAAGCTGTTCACCGCTTCGTAATACTTCTTCTTGATGGACGATGCAGGTTCCACGAGCCAAATCTGGCGGGCTTCCTCCTTCTTTTCACCCGAGAACAGAGCAATAGCCGCATCCACAGCTTCCTGCTGGCTGCGGAAATCAAGAATGTTACCGTAGGGCTTGCTGTCGTTTAAAATGCGGTTGGTGCGCGAAAATGCTTGTACCAAACCATGGTATTTCAGATTCTTATCGACATACAACGTGTTCAGATACTTGGAATCAAAGCCTGTCAGCAGCATATCCACCACAATCGTAATGTCTATCTTATTCTCGTGAGCGTAATCCTTGTTACTATATTGCTGGTTCTTGATGCGTTGTTGCACATCCTGATAATAGGCATCAAACTCATTCACGGAATGATTGGTGCCGAATTGCTTGTTGTAATCTGCAATAATGGTCATCAACGCGGCCTTTTTCTGGTCGGGCTCTTGCTCGTTGTCTTTCTGCTCCTGTGGCAAATCCTCTTGAATCTGCTGGATGTCGCGGTTGCCTTCGGCGGGCGGCGAGAACACGCAAGCGATGTTCAGCGGCTCGTAATTGCTGTCCAATTCCATTTTTTGTGCTTGGGCATCTTTGAACAAATTGTAATACTCAATGGCCTCGTTGATGGAACCTGTGGCAAACAAAGCGTTGAAGCGTCCTTCGTTGGTTGCAGCGTGGTGTTTCGCCAAAATCGCCTTCACTATGGCGGATTTCTTCACCGTATCGCCCACCATGTCCGCTTTATCGGGCTTGAAATAATCCACGTGGAAACGCAGCACATTGCGGTCGTCGATGGCATTGGTAATTGTGTAGGCGTGAAGCTCTTTCTCAAACACATCCTTGGTTGTCATATATTGCGCTTCCTCACCCGTGATTTGGGTGTAGGTGGCATTCGCTTCAAAAATAGGCGTCCCCGTAAAACCGAACAATTGTGCATTGGGGAAGAACTCCTTGATGGCTTTGTGGTTGTCGCCAAATTGCGAGCGGTGACATTCGTCAAAAATAAAGACGATGTGCTTATCTCTCAACGGCATCAAACGCTCTTGGTAATTGCGACGGTTTTTCGGGTCGAGGGCGATACCCAACTTCTGAATAGTCGTGACAATGATTTTGTCGGAATAATCCTCTGAAAGCATACGACGCACGAGGGCATCGGTATTGGTGTTTTCCTCCACACAACCATCTTGGAATTTGTTGAATTCCTCGCGTGTCTGCTTGTCAAGGTCTTTGCGGTCCACAACAAACAGGCATTTCTCAATTTCGGGATTGTCTTTCAAAAGCGTTGAAGCCTTAAATGAAGTCAATGTCTTTCCGCTACCCGTGGTGTGCCAGATATAGCCATTACCTCGGTTCTCGTTGATGCAACTGACAATCGCCTTCACCGCATAAATCTGATAGGGACGCATCATCAGCACCTTCCTTTCGCAGGCCACCAAAACCATATAGCGGCTAATCATCTCACCCAAACGGCACTTTTGCAGGAAATCATCTGAAAAGGCCTCTAACCCCGTAATCTTATTGTTATCCTTATCAGCCCACTGATAAACAGGCAAATATTTTTCCTCTGCATTGAAATTGAAATGCTCCTTGTTGTTATTGGCAAAATAGTAAGTGTTGTGCTGATTGCTGACAATAAACATCTGCATGAAGCACAGCAACGAATTGGTATAGCCATTACCGACATCATTCTTGTAATCAACAATCTGCTGCATGGCACGGCGTGGACTGACATCCAAAGTTTTCAATTCAATCTGCACGACTGGTAAGCCATTGATGAGCAGAATAACATCATAACGCTGGAAGCTGTTCCGCGTATTGATGCGAAACTGATTGATAACTTCGTAATCGTTTTTGCACCAGTCTTTTATGTTCACCAATGAATACTGAAGCGGCGTGCCGTCTTCGCGCATAAACGTGTTACGTTCACGCAACCGCTTCGAAGCATTGAACACATCCGAATCCGTGATTTCCTCCAACAAACGTGCAAACTCGTTGTCGGTCAGATGACAACGGTTCAAGGTTTGGAACTTCTCGCGGAAGTTTCGTTCAAGTGAGTCTCTGTCGTGAATATCATCACGATAGACATATTTTAGATTTTCACTTAAATAGCGAATAAACTGGATTTCTATTTGTTTTTCCAACGCCATAACTACCTGTTTTGCATAAATAATCTACAAAAGTACGAACTTTTTCCGATTTTCGCTGAAAACTAATACAGTCGCAATAAAAAAATCCTCCCCACAAGCCAAACAGTCCATGGGGAGGCTGCCTCTTGGCAGATTACTACCATTCATTTTTCTCGCTCTTCCTTCGCTCTAGCCATACTCAAAGGGTATGGTTGAGTATGCCAACACCTTGCCTAGAGTATGCGAAAAGTTATCAATCGATGATGCTGGAGGTGAACAAAAGGGTGTATTTGGAGGGGAGGTCGCTTTACCTGAAGACGCATTGCGACAAGGCTACGTATTACTTCTCAAAAATCACCGACCCGGCCTGCGTCGGATGATCATAAATCAGGATCTCCTCAGACCCTTCTTGCTTTTTATACCTCATCACCTTCCACACAATCATGATATCCCCACCCGCCGAGAGCGTCATGACGATGCCGATCCAAAACAACAGCCCTGAACCCAGCAGGATCCCCAAGACGGCAGGGATGATCCCAAGGACGATGCAAGGCATCAAAGCACCCCAGATGTAATGGCGCTTCGTCAGAGGCGTGGCGCAGGTGCAGTAAGGTGTCAGGTACTCCTTTATGAACCCGAAATCGATGTCTTTGAAATGATGTTCGGCAAACACGCTCCAGGTCAGGCCATGGATGAGCTCGTGGGCCACAATGAGCACTAAGAATATGATGACGAAGAGCAGGCTCCCTGTGGGCGTCGGCCTCAGTAGCGCTATGGGATTCTTCCATGCGAAAAGCAACACGCCGATGGCGGTCACTGGTATGGTAAGCAACAGGACGAAGAGGTTGGCCTTGACGATGCTGATGGTCAGGTCGTTCCTCTTGTAGCCCTGCCCGACGAGGGCCTCGCAGGTCTTTTCAAAAACGTCGAAACGTCGTTGCTCTTTTGCGCTTAGTTTCCTGTTCTTTTCGTCATCCATGGTCGGTAAGATAAATCGGTGCAAAGATACATAAAAACCAACATGATGCAAAACACCTGCAGCCATAGATGCCATGCCACCGCACTTGCCCACGTCGGCATGACATGGCTGCTCAGCCACGCGGTGATAACAACCATTTTTTTCTTATCTTTGCACCCAAATCCACCCATTATGAAACTCGCAGAAGCATTAAGCATCAGGAAAGACCTGCAGAAGCGCATCCAACAGCTGGGACAGCGCATACAGAACAACGTGAAAGTGCAGGAGGGCGACGCGCCTTCGGAAGAGCCCATGGAGCTGATGAAGGAACTCGACGCCTGCCTCACGCAGCTGGAAGACCTCATCTGGCGCATCAACGCCACCAACATGCAGACCAAGAACGCCCAAGGCGTCACCCTCACCCAACTCATGGCCCGCAAGGACGTGCTGACCATGCGCGTCAGCAACCTGCGCAACATCTTTGACACCGCCTCGGCGGGACAGGACCGCTACTCGCGCTCGGAGATCAAGACGGTGACCGTGGTCGACGTGAAAGCCATCGGCAAAAAGGCGGACGAATGCTCCGCCCAGCTGCGACAACTCGACATGGAGATCCAGTCGCTGAACTTCCAGACCGAGCTGGTCTGAATCTCAGGGCATCCGCATTCATAGGGCGAACCGGAACCCCCTCTACTGACCGTTGCCCGGAGCCGACAACACCCGTTCACGATGAACCGCACGGCGCAGGCTCAGCACGTTGTCATTCGAATGCACGGCTTAGGCCGCACGGCGCACTACCGACCGGTTGACTATGGATGTCGGATGCCTTTTTTTTCAGCAAAAAGGACGAAAGAAATAAGAGAAAACCCACCTATAATCCACCAGAATTTCGTATCTTTGAAGCCTGATTCAAGACGACGCCCCCATGGCCAAAGAACAGCATTACATAGACTTCGATGAATATATCCGTCAAGGAGAACCCGCACAACGCGAGGCCGCTTACGCGTGGAGCACGGCTATCGGCCTGCAAGCCGTCGACGGACTCACGACCTCAGAGTACCTCAACGACTTGGCGCGTCGCAACATTGAAGGCGAACTGACCATGGATCAGGTCGACAAGTTGCTCGACAGCTATTACGAAAGCAAGGCAGTGCGCGAAGCCCATGACGACGACAAGAATGAAGCCGACAAGGCATCGAGAAACATCAAGAAGATACTCTCTGTGAAGACGATCGACTTCACCGCCAATGGCTTTGTCTCGCTGCACCGCCGCATTTTCGATGGCGTCTTCAAGCACGCCGGACAACTGCGCGACTACGATATCACCAAAAAGGAATGGGTGCTGGAAGGCGATACGGTGAACTACCTGAACTGGGAGGACCTACGCCGGGCACTGGACTACGATATCAAGCAAGAACGCGAGTTCAGCTATAAAGGCCTCTCACAGGATGACCTCGTCACTCATATTGCCGGCTTCGTCTCCGGACTATGGCAAATCCACGCTTTCGGCGAAGGCAACACCCGCACCACGGCAGTGTTCACCATTCAGTATCTGCGTTCGATAGGATTTGACGTGGAGAACGACCTGTTTGCAAAACACTCCTGGTACTTCCGCAATGCCCTGGTCCGTGCCAACTACAAGAATGCCGTGAAAGGCATCGACTACTCCCCTGTCTACCTGGAACGTTTCTTCCGCAACCTGCTCCTCGGCGAACAATGGGACCTCCGCAACCGGTATCTTCATATCTACCCGACCGAGGAATGGGGTATGCAACCTAATTTGGTGGACCCGACAAGCACAGGACAAGCACTAGACAAGTACAGGATAAGTACAGGACAAGTACAGGACAAGTTGCATACAGATAACCCAGACATAATAAAACTGGTAAAGGTCATCAGAGAACTAGAATTGTCAGTGAAAGAAATGATGAATGGAGTCGGACTTAAAGGACGAGACAACTTCTTAAAACTCTACCTTAACCCCGCCATCGCCGAAGGCTATGTTCGCCTTCTTTACCCTCATTCACCCCGACATCCCCGTCAGAAATACCTGCTGACGGCGAAGGGGCTGGCGCTGCTTAAAGAGATCGGCTGAATCGCTTATTAGTAACCGTATATCCCCTTGCAGTGTAGGAGATCGCGGCTCGGGGGCCGCGATGACGCCTAGGGGCGTGAGTGTAGTCCTATTGTACTGGGAACGCCAACACCCGACCGGGCTGGGTGCGCGGGCCGTGGCCGACATACGGAGGAGTGGTCGCAAAGAGCCGACTAAAGGCTTGACCCACACGGAGCGGCGCTTGTCGTTTGCCTTCGTAGAAGGCACTCCGCGACCTGAGGGTCAGGCCTTTAGTCGGCTGCGGGGAGGCCAATAATGTCGGCCTTGACTTTTTGGTCCTTTTTGGTCAAGCAAAAAGGACAGAAAAAGAATGACATGGCTGCTAGTCTATCACCATCCCGTAACAGTCGAAATAATCCGCCTGGGTGATTTTGACTTGGTAGAAATGGCCGATTTGCAGTTCCTTTTCGGCAGAAATAAGAATCTCGTCATCGACTTCAGGGGAGTCGTACTGCGTGCGACCGATGTAATAGTCGCCTTCAAGACGGTCGATGAGCACCTTCTCGGTCTTGCCCACACGCTGCGCATTAATCTCCAAAGAGATGTTCTGCTGGATGTCCATCAGTCTGTCCACTCTTTCCTGCTTCACCTCATCAAGAACGTCATCGGGCATCTCGTATGCCGCCGTGCCTTGCTCGGGCGAGAAGGCGAACACCCCTGCCCTCTCGAAACGCATGTCCTTGATGAATTGGCAGAGCTCCTCGAAGTCTTCTTCGGTCTCGCCAGGGAAGCCCACAATGAAGGTGGTGCGGAAAGCGATGTCGGGCACGTGCTTGCGGACATTCTTTACAAAACCAATGGTCTGCTCACAATCCACACCACGACGCATGTCCTTCAAGATATGGGTACTGATGTGCTGCAGAGGCAGGTCGATGTAATGACAGATCTTGGGGTTCTCACGCATCAAATCCAGCAACTCGTCAGGGAAGCCCAAAGGATAGCCGTAATGCAGGCGAATCCACTCGAAGCCGTCGATGTCGCAGAGGGCTTTCACCAACTCCACGATGTGCGACTGGCCGTCAATGTCATGACCGTAATAGGTCAGGTCCTGGGCGATGAGGATGAGCTCCTTCACGCCTTGCTTGGCCAAACCTTTCGCCTCCTCGATGAGGTTCTCCATCGGCACGGAGACATGGCCACCACGGATGAGCGGAATGGCGCAGAAGGCACAACGACGGTTGCAGCCTTCGGAGATCTTCAGATAAGCATAGTGTTTCGGGGTGGAAAGCACACGACGGCTGCAATACTCGGGTTGGACTTCTTCTTTCAACAGGTCGGCAGCGATAAGATTCACACTCTCCACGCCGTAGAAGGCATCCACCTCGTGGATTTCAGCCTGCAAATCTCTCTTAAACCTTTGAGAGAGGCATCCCGTGACGTACAGTTTCTTGATTTTGCCTTGCTTGCGCAACTCAGCATATTCCAAGATGGTGTCGATGGACTCTTCCTGCGCATCGCCGATGAAGCCACAGGTGTTGATGATGACCACATCGGACTTCCTATCCGAGTCATGACGGATAAGATAACGATGTTCCAGCAAAGCGGCCAGATGCTCCGAGTCGACTTTGTTTTTGGAGCAACCGAGGGTCACAATATTCAAGGATGGTTTTCGCATTCCACGTTTTTTTTTCTATCAAGAATTTGAGAAAACAGAGAATTTACAAACTGAAGTCTTGCACCTTCGGTGCGATGAATTTGAGAGGAGCAAATCGCTCGCGATTTTCTCTCCAATTCCTCGATAATTCAAAAACGAAGACCCGACATGGAAAAATCTCCAATTCTCTAATTCTTGACAAAACAATATTACTCAAACAAGGAATCCACAAAGGCCTTGCGGTCAAAGACCTGCAGATGGTCGATGCCTTCGCCGACGCCGATGTATTTGACTGGAATCTTGAACTGGTCGGAGATGCCGATGACCACGCCACCCTTGGCGGTGCCGTCGAGCTTGGTCAGCGCGAGGGCGTTGACTTCAGTAGCAGCAGTGAACTGCTTGGCCTGCTCGATGGCATTTTGGCCCGTGGAGGCATCCAACACAAGCAGAATCTCATGCGGTGCGTCGGGGATGACCTTCTGCATGACGGTCTTGATCTTGGTCAGCTCGCGCATGAGGTTGACCTTGTTGTGCAGACGGCCTGCCGTGTCGATGATGACGACGTCGGCATCCTGGGCCACGGCCGACTTCACCGTGTCGTAAGCCACGGAAGCGGGGTCGGCGCCCTGACCTTGCTGCACGATGGGCACGCCTACCCTATCCGCCCAGATCTGGAGCTGGCTGACGGCAGCGGCACGGAAGGTGTCGGAAGCACCGAGCACGACCTTCTTGCCCGCCTTCTTGAAGTTGTAGGCCAGCTTGCCGATGGTGGTGGTCTTGCCCACACCGTTCACGCCGACGACCATGATGACATACGGCTTCTTGTCGGCAGGGATGTCGAAGGTAGTGCCATCGCCCGACTCGTTCTCCTGAAGCAAGGCCATGATCTCCTCTTTCAGGATGTTGTTGAGTTCGTTGGTGCCCACGTATTTGTCGCGTGCCACACGCGCCTGGATGCGGTCGATGATCTTCAAGGTAGTCTCCACGCCCACATCGGAGGTGATGAGGATTTCCTCAAGGTTGTCGAGCACCTCGTCGTCGACAGTAGACTTGCCGATGATGGCTTTGGAAATACGTGAGAAGACACTCTCTTTGGTCTTTTCAAGCCCTTTGTCGAGGTCTTCCTTGTTTTCTTTTTTTCGGGTTAGGAATGAGAATAGGCCCATGGTTTCAGTTTTTTGACTTCGGGACTTCGAGACTTCGGGACTTCGGGGCGTTCAGTCCGTCCCGCAGTCACGTAGTCGCGCAGTCTCGCAGTCCTAATTATACAAACACAAAAAAGCCTTCCCATAAAGTCATGGAAAAGCTCTGTTGTTCTGCGGTTAACGCAATTTATCTCTTAGCAAGGTACTCCTGCACCTTGTCGGCAGGAACGACGATCTCCTCGAAATAGTAGGCACCAGTCTTCTCAGAACGCTTCATTCTGATGATCTTGCTAAAGGTCTTGTCCAAGCTACGAAGGGTAGCAACAGCTTTCTTTGCCATAACTCTAATTATTTAATCTCCTTGTGGAGGGTCATCTTTTTGAG
>JAGCCO010000168.1 GCA_017651645.1 Bacteroidales bacterium | reverse complement strand
TAGCCGATAAATATCACAAATATGTGCAAGTTCCTCAGATTGGTTGATGACAGCATCGTAAATCTCTTCGTCCGTAAGGTCAAAGATGTTAGTGAGTGCTATCACCATTTCGAGAACCGCACCCCAGATTCTTTCTGCGATTGTGAGTTCCATAGCCCCAGAGCATGTTTCCCTGAACAGTGCGCCGATGGTCTCGTACGCATAGAACCGCTTGACTATGGAAAGCAGATTGTACTGTATTGCGGCCAGCGAGGTGCTTGCAATCTGGGATGCGAAATCCCTCGCCTGGCACTTGCCGAGTCCAAGAAGGGTCTTGCTGTCCTTGAAGACGACTTCCAGAGCCCACCTCTGGGAATAAACCCTGTATGCATTGAAGAAGTCAAGAGACATGTCCGTGGTTATGAGTCCGTTCCAGGAACCCTGTTTGCCGCGTCTTACAAAGAAGAGACGGACCTTCGTGCCCGCAAAGATGACATCGGCCGTGGAATAGTAGCATTTGAGCTTGCGGCTGTACTTGACCTCCTTTCTTGTCTTAAGCAGTTTGACAAGCGCAGGTGCGGTAAGGTCTTTGCGTTCAAACCGGTATTTGGTGCGTCCTTTCTCTCCAATCTTGATCATTCCAAGATAATCGCAGCCTATGTGGCGGCTGCTGACGAAACGTATGATCTCGGAGCAAGCGAACCAGCTGTCGGCCAGGATGTAGCGGAAACGTACACCCTTCCTTATGGCGCGCTTGATCATGTCAACGGTAAGTTCAATCTTGCTGAGGCCGTATTCTCCGATGCGTTCCTGAACGGCAGAATCAGCGGAACGGGACTTGCTGTATCTGGCATCGAGTTCCCTGTCCGTCATGCTGAAATTTTTGTTCTTTCCAGGTTCGCCCACCAGTGCAAAGTCAAGCACCATCTGGCTGACGCCGTCCGTTATGGCAAGCGTCAGGGCCTTGAAACCGAGAATGGACTTGTGATGGACATGGGAGAAAACGCGCCCCATGAGTTCGAACTTCTTGCCTGTCTTACCGAAGTCCGTATCATCGACTATCAGGCAGGTGGTACGTTTCTTGTGGTCACTGCGAACACGGATCTTGTTCCAAAGCTGAAGTGTGATTTGATACAGAATCCTGCGCCAGTCAGTCCTGGAATCCCGGGCGAAACGGTAGAACACATCCTTACCGCAACCGATGATGCCGCCTAATCTTGTGTTTGATAAACTGTACGGATTGCGAATTATGAAACAAGGGAACAGTATGAGGCAGGTCAGAATCTGCAGAAGAGAGTACTTGCTGTTGAAACGTGTGGAACGGCCAAACAGAGTGTGTTCACTCATGTTGAGTGAGGATATCATGTCCATCATACTGTTCATCGCTTTTGAAGCGTCATTATTTTTGAAGAATGAACTAATCTCTGAGAGAAAGTTTGTATCTTTGGCCTTAAGCATAGGATTGGTAGCTTTTTGTTTGGTCACTTTAAAGTTACTTATTTTCTGCCATTTGCAGAATAATCCTATGCTTTATTTTGAATACTTTCTAAGAAATAATTAACTTGCGAAACTTAAAT
>JAGCCO010000013.1 GCA_017651645.1 Bacteroidales bacterium | reverse complement strand
CTACTTCTTGGATGTTTATGCCTTGGTTCGTGCTGGTTTGCACCATTATTTTTGCAGTGTCGTAAGCGAAACTGGCTACGATGAATCCCATATAACTGAGACGGGGGATTTGAAAAACTCCGCCATACCTTATCTTGCTGGAGGCTGGGGCGTGGCCATCAATCCCTCCAAGTATTTTGGCTTTTTCTATGAAAGGACATACAACTCGCTTACTGATCATCACTTGGTGGCTTCCTCTTCTCTCAGACATCATTTGTACCAACGTTTGGGTCTCAACATCCGTTTTGGCGGACCTAAGAAATGGCAAAACCAGCAATAAAACCGAAACTCCATCGTTATCCAACCACTATAAAACAAACCGCATATTATCATGAGAAAAAGCGTTTTCATTTTGGCTTTCATGTTGTCGTGCAGCATGGCTTTCGCGCAAACCAACCTCCCATTCACCTCGTTGAAGCCTTTCAACAAAGGCAATTTCAAAATTGATGTGAGTTATTCGCGTATGATGCAGAAATACCCTTTGTCTGACTATCCTGACTTCCGCGTTGGCGTAGGCTATGGCATTACCGATTGGTGCGTGGTGGGAGCCTTCGGCAGTTTCGGCACACATGAAAGTTTGATGATGATTGGTGGAGGATATAGCATTCAAGGTATGGATACTATTTACGACCCTGTCGTTTTTGATGGGAAACAAATCGAACGTTACTATCATTACGGCATCCATACGGAACTGCATCCTCTGACACTTTTGCTGCCCAACTTTTATTTTATCGACGTGTATTGTCGTGGCGAATTGGGTATGAGAACCGTAACGGAGCAGTATAAACCTGATTACGACGGTCCTTTTACCGACCCTGTCCGCAACGATTTTCTTTACGGCGGTAGCGTTGGCTTAGCCATCAATCCGTCGAAGTATTTCGGCATCTTTTATGAAATGGCATACGACAACCTCAATAAAGAATACGATCCCAAAACTGGCGAAACGAAGGCCAAGGCCATCCACCGCTGGGGTTTCAACGTTCGATTCCCTGGGCCGAAGAAATGGCAAAATTCAAAACAATGACTAATGACCATGACCACTTTTACCAAGATATGAAGCTTCAATTTGTCATAAAGTGGTCATTGTCATGTTCACAAGTCATAGTAAAAAAGATTTCAACTTATGAAAAACACATTCATCCATTTTCTGCTCTTTGCACTTGCCCTTAGCGGTTGCCGCAAGCAGGTCAGCGATTACGAGCGCCCCGATTTTGACCCTCAACCCACTCTGAACGCCGTGCTACAGGAAGGCCAGCCCGTGTGGGCGCAGGTCTCCTTCGCCCGATGTCTCGATTCGGTGCATCCTGCGCCTTGCACCGATGCCGAAGTGCTGCTTTATGTGGACGGACAATTCGCCGAAAAGCTGCAACATAGCGGCAACGGCCTCTACATAGGCGAAACCTCCACCGAGGCCTTGCACGAATATGCCTGCAAGGTGGTCATTCCTGGCTACGACACCCTTTTTGCCCAAACCGAGATGCCCGAGAAACCTGTGGTGACCCATGTGGAAATCATGGAGAATGCCACTGTGGATGAAGAAGACAACCCTTGCCCTGCTTTCTTGGTCACCTTCAATACTGACCCAAACAAAAAGGAATACTATCAAATGAATATGGATGCGCTATTCCGAAACGACTATGAATCAGGCTATTCCTTCTCCAAAGGCACTATAACCTCATCCATCAATACCGATGACCCAGTGTTGCTCAACGAAGGCTCCGACCGACTTCTGTTCAGCAATGAAATCATCACCGAAACGGATTATACACTTAAGGTGAACAGCACGTTTGGCAACCACGGTTGGGGAGGAGACCATTCTGGCACCGCTGTGCGTTCGGGCTATGTGGTGGTCAGGATGCACGGCCTCTCCGAGTCGGCTTACCATTACTTGAAGAGTCAAGATGCTTACGAGGAGCCTGATGCCTACACCAACCTTTTCCTCGGGGTCATCACACCACTTAACCTTTACAGCAACGTGGAGAATGGCAATGGTGTGTTTGCCGCCATCGCCCCTATGACTTGCGACACGGTATTCATCAATCCAAAAAACTGATGCGCCATGAAGAAGACCATTTTCCTAATCTGCATTTTCATTTCTTTCTTTGCCCAAGCCCAACAAATTCATATTTCCGGTTTTGTCAGTGATGCCCAAGATGGTGAGCGCATCATCGGTGCCAATGTCTTTCTTCAAGACCATTCCAAAGGTGTGGCCACCGACCAAAAAGGCTATTTCAATCTCGCCGTGGAGCTGCCTGCCACACTTTGCATCTCGTGCATTGGCTATGAAGAAACCTGTCTCAAGGTGGATCATACTGACCAGCCTTTGCAAATCCGTTTGAAGCCTTTGACTGAGACTTTGCAATCCGTTGAAGTGAGTGCCACCCGCATAGAGCGAAGAACAAGCTTCAACACACTAACCCTTAATGCAAAAAGCATTGACCAACTGCCTACCATAGGCAGCCGGCCCGATATCATCAAGGCGGCACAGCAGTTGCCCGGCATCGAGGCGGCTACCGAAGCCTCCAGCCTGATGATTGTGCGTGGCGGCAATCCAGGCGAGAACCTCTATATGCTCGACAATGTACCGCTCATTTATGTCAACCACTTGGGCGGTTTTATGTCGGTGTTCAACTCCGAGATGATCAACACGATGGACATCTATAAAGGCGGCTTCCCCGCCCGTTATGGCGGCAAGCTGTCCTCCATTGTCGACCTCACCGCCAAGAAAGGCGACCCCACCAAGCTTAAAGGCTCGCTCAGCGCAGGCCTCACCGACTTGGCCTTTGCCGTGGAAGGTCCCGGTGGACTGAAAAACTCGAGCTTCATCGTCACAGGCCGCAAGACACTCACAGAGGCACTTCTCTACATTGCAAGCCAAATCAGCCAAGGGGGAGGTGGACAAGACTACAATATCATCTACGGCTTCCACGACATCAACGCCAAATACACTTGGGCGCCTGATGCCAAAAACAGCTTTGCCTTCAACATTTATGAGGGCGATGATTATATGCGCATCTGGAAGAACAAGAAGGAGAACGGCGACATCGAGCGCAACAGCATCAGCAACATATGGGGTAATCTCCTTGTCTCGGGACAATGGAACAGCGCGGTCAGCTCACGAATGTTCATGGCCAATACACTGTCTTTCACGCAATACCGTCTCAAGAACAATATGAAGGCCTATCTTAGAAACAGCGTTGATACGACTGATTTCTTCGTCAAGACCTCATCGCGTGTCAGCGATGTCTCGCTCCGCTCCGATTGGAAACTCTTTGTCAGCAATGCGTACACCTTGGAATACGGCCTGCAAAGCTCCTACCTCAACTATCGCCCCAGCCATTTCTCCAGCAGCTTCTCAGAGACCAGTCTTCCTGACATTTCAAACGTGTTTGACAACTCGCTTTATTTGGACAACAAACTGAAGTTTGGCACTTGGTTCAATGGTTCCATCGGACTGAGGGCGAATAGTTTCTTGAATAAGGGTTATCATCATTTCGCTTGGGAGCCGAGGCTGAACCTCAGCTTCAACATCGGGCAGAGCACCCTCAATATGACTGCTATGCGCGTCACCCAGAACGCTCATCTGATGATGACGCCTGGCTCCATCATGAACAATGAGGTGTGGATTCCCGCCGACGAGCGCATCAAGCCCGCCACCTCCGACCAAGCCTCGGTAGGCTGGCAACGGGGATTTTGGCAAGACCATATCAGCGTGGAAATCGATGCCTACTACAAGCTGCTCCGCGACTTAGCCACCTATCGCGAAGGCTACAGCACCCTCCTCGGCGACTCCGACTGGCGCAGCAAGGTAGAAGCTGGCGGCAAGGGCAAGTCGTACGGCGTTGAAATGATGACACGATTTAACTTCAACCGCTTGGATGGTTATGTGGGCTATACTTGGTCGCATACCACGAGACAGTTTGACCACATCAACAACGGCAAGGAATACGTTTACGAATACGACCGGCCGCATTCCGTCAACATCAACGTGAACTATCAGCTGACGGAGCGTTGGTCGCTAAGTGCTTTGTGGACTTACCAGACGGGACTGCCTTATACGCCTGTCATCGGGGTGCAAAACACGCCTGTCATCACACCTGAAGGCGACGTGTATTTCGAGCAAGCCAACATCTACGGCGAACGTAACAGCGTCAGGATGCGCGACTACCACCGCCTCGACTTGGCCGCCAAGTTCAAGACCAAGACCGAGAAAGGCCGTAAAGCTGAATGGACGTTCTCGATTTACAATGTGTATTGCCGACAGAATCCGTATTATTACTACTACGGCGACATCAAAGGCGACCCGTTGTATTGGAACCAGTTCCCCGACGAGCCGCAACAGCTTTGGCAGCGGAGTTTCTTCCCGATTATACCGTCGTTTTCTTATAAGGTTTGGTTTTAATTACTCACTTGCGAGTTTTTCAACAATTCCGACAAAACTCTCCAAAACGATAGTTGTTTTTTCATGAATAAGAAAATGTAATTGGAGAATTTTTGTAATTTTGCAGTTGCAAAACAAAAAAGATATGGACGGAGTCAGTTTACAAGTTCATCTGCCAGATTATGGCAAATACGAACCAGCGGAACTTACGCAGATTTTGACGCAAATAGCATTGAGACTGATTGGCAAAGAAACGCAAGTAGATGATACTGTGAAATTTCCACATGTATATTCAGTAGAAGAGGCAAAAGCAATGACTATCCAGCGTGGACGCGATATCAAAGCTGGACGAGCCAAGTTAATCCCTCATGACGATGTGATGAAAGAGATTGAACAATTGATAGCCAGCTATGCAGATTAACTGGAGCGAACAGTCCCGTGACGATTTACGAGAAATAGTGTCGTATGTTGGAAATTCGTTTGGCCAAAGAAAAGCAAAGGAAGTATTTGCCGAAATCCGTAGCTCGGCCGAGTTGCTGAAAAACTTTCCGATGTTGGGTAAAAGTTTTGTAAAAGATGAAGAACTACAAATAGAATACTGCACTTTACCCTCAAAATTGAACCAACTGATTTATTGTGTCGAAGACGAAACAATTAATATCATTGCTGTTTGGCAAAACCGACGTGATATTAACGGTTTGAAGAAGATGCTGTCAAATAATAATGGTTCTGAAGAATAAATGCCTCTTTTTCCCTATTTTTGCACCTTAAATAAAACAAAAAATATGAAAATCGCAGTGGTGGGAGCCACCGGACTGGTCGGCTCGAAGATGCTTCAAGTGCTTGATGAACAGAAGGTTCAGATAGATGAATTGATTGTAGCTGCCTCGGAACGCTCCGTAGGTAAGGAAATTGTTTTCCAAGGCAAGACCTATAAAGTCGTCAGCGTGGACGATGCCATTGCGGCACGCCCCGACATCGCCATCTTCTCGGCTGGCGCATCGGCTTCGAAGCAATATGCACTGCGTTTTGCTGAAAACGGCACCTTCGTCATCGACAACAGCTCGGCCTGGCGCATGGAGAAAGACGTCCCTTTGGTCGTCCCTGAAATCAATGCCGACACCATCACACCCGAAACCCACATCATCGCCAACCCCAACTGCTCCACCATCCAGATGGTGATGGCTTTAGCACCAATTCATAAGGCATATGGCATCAAACGATTAGTTATCAGCACTTACCAAAGTGTAAGTGGCAGCGGAATTAAGGGTATTAATCAATTGAATGTTGAGGAAATAACAAACTCCCAACTCCCAACTATCAACTCTAAACTTTCAACTAACTCTCAACTCTCAACTCTCAACTCTAAACTAAACCCCGCCTATCCACACCAAATCTACCGCAACGTCCTCCCCCATGCCGGTGACTTCTGCGACAACGGCTACACCTCTGAAGAAGAGAAACTGGTCAACGAGACCCGTAAAATCTTACGTGATAATAGTATCGCCGTTACAGCAACGGCTTGCCGCGTTCCTGCCACAGGTGGCCATAGTGAGGCAGTCAACGTAGAGACATTAAAGCCTTTTGAGATTGACGATGTCCGCAAGATGTTGGAAGCCACTCCTGGCGTCATCGTTCAGGATGACCCAACCAAAAACCTCTACCCCATGGCCATCACCGCCTACGACAAGGATGAGGTCTTCGTGGGCCGCATCCGCCGCGACTACAGCATCGCCAACGGCTTGAACCTTTGGATTGTCAGCGATAACATCCGCAAAGGCGCTGCCACCAACGCAGTGCAAATCGCACAATATATTATCCGTCAGTTTTTTAAATAATGAAAGTTTTTCGCAATATCATAGAAGCCCGCAACATTCCCCATGCCGTGGTCACCATCGGCACCTTCGATGGTGTGCACCTTGGTCATCAAGCCATCTTCAAAAAGATGAAGGATTTGGCGCAAAGCATTGGAGGACAAACTGTTGTGGTCACTTTTGAACCTCACCCCCGCCAGGTGCTCAACATCGACAGCTCTAACCTGCGATTCCTTTGTACACCCGAGGAAAAACTCAAGAAATTTGAAGAGTTCGGCATCGACAACGTGCTGATTATCAACTTCACCAAGGAGTTCTCGCGCACACCCTCTGAGGTATTCATCAAAGACTACATCATCGACCACATCCATCCCGCCTATATCGTGGTGGGTTACGACCATCATTTCGGCAAAAACCGCATGGGCGACTTCAGCCTCCTCTCCGACCTGATGAAGAAGTACAACTTCAAGGTGGAACGCATTGCCGCTCAAGATGTTGAGAACATTGCCATCAGCTCTACGAAGATACGTCATGCCTTAGCCGTTGGCAATGTAAAAAGCGCTAACCGACTCTTGGGCTACACCTATTCTGTCACTGCCGAAGTTGTGGTAGGCAACAAAATCGGACGCACTTTAGGCTTCCCCACGGCCAATCTCGAATTGCCTAAAGAATACATGCTCATCGGTAACCGGGGCGTGTATGCCTGCCTGGTGGACTACGAAGGCAAGACCTACAAGGCCATGGCCAACATCGGGCATCGACCTACCATTGGCGACCGAACAGAAAACAACCCGCTCATCGAGGTCAACCTGTTCGATTTCGATGGCGACCTTTACGGCAAACAAATCCACGTGCGCTTCATCGACCGCATCCGCGACGAGGAGAAGTTTACCGGTCTGCCCGCTCTGAAAGCCCAACTCGAACAAGACCGAGAGAAAGCATATAAACTATTGGAGAACATAAACTTATAATATTATCACAAAACATACAAAACCCACAAAACATCATTTTAGTAGTGGCGGCTCGCAACCGCTTGCCGCTGGGAAGCAGCCAGTTGGCGTGCTTCCCTAACCTGAAAAAAAAGGTTTTGACAGTTTTGTTAGTTTTGTGACGAAAAAAAATGAAAATTCTGCTTTTGGTCATCGGCAAAACGGATGAAGATTACCTCATCACCGGCATCAAGAAATACGTAGGCCGCATCGGGCATTATGCCTCGTTCGAGATGAAGGAGCTCCCCGACCCGCGCAACCGCAAGACCCTCAGCGAAGACCAACAGAAAAAAGCCGAGAGTTTTCTGCTGCTACAGCAGTTGCAACCCGGCGACCAAGTGATTCTTTTGGACGAAAACGGCAAGCAGCACACCTCTGTTGAGTTTGCGGAAAGCCTTGAAAAACAGATGGCTTCGGGTGCCAAGCGCTTGGTGTTCATCATCGGTGGACCCTACGGCTTCGCGCAGGAAGTGTACGACCGCGCCAACGCCAAGCTGTCGCTCTCACCCATGACCTTCAGTCATCAGATGGTGCGCTTGATTTTTGTCGAGCAACTTTATCGTGCATTCACCATCTTGAAAGGCGAACCATACCACCACCAATAATAATTCATCCCTAACGTCGTTATTATGTCACAAAACAAGCAAAACACTCAAAACCTCATTTGTAAAGCTGGCGGCACGCAACTGCTTGCCGCCGGAAAGCAGCCGGTTGGCGTGCTTTCCCAACTGCAGACAGAGTTTTGTTAGTTTTGTAGGTTTTGTGAGAAAAAAGATACAATGAAAACAATAAAACCCATCCTACTCCTTTGCGCGGCGCTTTGCTTCGCTACCGCTTGCAAAAAAGAGGTCGACATGACCCTCGTTCAGAAAACCCTTTATGAAAACGCCGACATCCGGCAGATTGAAGTCGAAGACGCATGGCAGGTCACCGTTGTGGCCGACAGCAACACCTACGTAGAGTTGGAGTACTCCGCTTACCTGGAGCCTGGACTCAACATCAAGAAACAAGGCACATTGCTTGAGATTGGCTTCACCGACAACGTCAACCCCGTTGTCAACTCGGTGTTTCGCGCCACCGTCCATTTGAAGAAAATAGAATGGATTGAGGCTGAAGACGCCTCACGGCTGAACTTCACCGGGCATTTCTTCGCCACCTCCGACACTTTGTACGTCAACCTGGACGATGCCTCGGTGTGCACAGGACTCAACTATTCAGGAGCGGTTTGCGAAGTCGCTCTCGAAGACGCCTCGCACTTTCTCGACTTTGAACTGTCGGGCTATAACTGCGAGGTCAGCGTCAGCGATGCCTCCACCTGCAAGGGCCGTTTCGACATTGCTTTTAACTACGTCGCCAACCTCAGCGGCGCATCCCAGCTGGTCACTTTCGGAGGCTCTGCCTACAACAGCACGATCAGACTTGAGGGCGGTAGCCAGTTGAATATGGTCCAAACCGAAATCCATGCCTTGGATGTCGACCTGACTGGTGTCTCGGAAGCCACAGTCAACGTCACAGACCGGATAACAGGCTCGCTGAAGGAAGCCTCCACCTTATACTATATGGGGCATCCTGTGCTCGACGTCGACTGCTCCGAAGACTCCCGCATAGTCCCATTCTAATTTTTGGCCTGAAATTTGCTATTTTTCGCTCCCGTTGCATCCAAGCAACATGATTTATTACTAATTTTGTCACCAAATTGAATCAAAAATGAAGAAAGTAGCATTGCTCATCGTCGCTATCCTGTTCGCGACCGTCACCTTTGCCCAGTCCAACCTGCCCATCGACCCCAAGACAGAAAAAATTACCTTCCGTAAGGTCATCCCTACAGAAGGTTCTCAAGATGAGGTGTTTAACCGTATCTTCAGCGGCTTCATGAACTCGTATTACAAAAGCCCTTCCACCATCCTCCAGCAAAACGACGGACGTACCCTTAAAGGCAAGCACCAGTTCCAGCTTGACAATGGTGATGCGGTAAAGTCAAAATGGCCTTGGGTCACCTATTATTTCACCATCGAGGTGCGCGAAGGCCGTGTGCGCTACACCCTCACTGACTTCATGCAGAAGACCCAATCCAACCATCCCTGCGAGGAATGGATGAACAAGGAAGATCCTTTGTATCAGCCTATTTGGGACAACTATCTGAATCAAATCGTGGCTTTCGGCGAAGACTGGGGCAAGCAATTTGAGGAAAAACTCATACCTGAAAAAGTGATTGAAGAAGAAGAATGGTAAACTGAGATGGCTACTCGCGAACGCATAAAGAAAGGCTTTTCGAAACTTCTCAAGGAAGAGAAGCTGAAGCTTATTGCCAACTACTTCGAAAACCCCGGCGAAGTCATTAGCTTGTTGAAGAGCTATTGGCATCCCGACACGAAGCAGCAGCAGCTATTTGATGAGTTCAGCGAGAACACCATCACCAACTTCTTCATCCCTTACGGCATCTCACCCAACGTGACCATCAACGGCAAGGACTACATCGTGCCCATGGTCATCGAGGAAAGCTCTGTGGTTGCAGCTGCTTCGGCGGCGGCCAAGTTCTGGGGCGAACGCGGTGGATTCCATGCCGAAGTCATCGACGTGCGTAAAGTCGGACAGGTGCATTTTGGCTGGAGCGGCGACAAAGAAAAGCTTTTTGAGCTGTACCCTGAAATCGAGAAACGCTTGCTGGCCGACACCGATGCCATGACCGAAAAGATGCGCAAGCGCGGTGGCGGCATCCTTGGAATGAAGCTCATCGACTACAGCGCACAAATCCCTGATTATTACCAAATTCGTGTGGAGTTCGGCACAGGAGATGCCATGGGTGCCAACTTCATCAACTCCGCTTTGGAACAGTTTGGGCATAGTCTTCAAGACTTCTTTGCCGAGCGCAACGACCTGCCCGAAGAGCTTCGCAAGGTGGAAATCATCATGACCATTTTGTCGAACAACACGCCAGACTGCCGCGTGAAGGTTTGGGTGGAGTGTCCTGTGGAGCAGTTGAATGGCATCGACGAACACCTTTCAGGTGCCGAATATGCCAAGAAATTCAAGAAGGCCGTTGACATCGCCCACATCGACACCGACCGTGCCACCACACATAACAAGGGCATCTACAACGGCATCGATGCCGTGGTCATTGCAACCGGTAACGACTTCCGCGCCGTGGAAGCAGCCGGTCACACCTTCGCCTCACGCAATGGACACTACGAGAGTCTTTCCACGGCCACGATTGAAAACGGCATCTTCCATTTCGAGTTGGAGGTGCCAATGGCTTTGGGCACTGTTGGCGGACTGACAAGTTTGCATCCGCTTGCCAAGAAAACCCTCGAACTTTTGGGCAATCCCACCGCTAAGGAGCTGATGATGATTGCCGCCACAATGGGCTTGGCCAACAACTTCTCCGCTGTGCGCTCGCTGACCACCAAAGGCATCCAGGCGGGACACATGAAGATGCATCTCAACAACATCCTTAACCAATTGAACGCCTCGGACGAGGACAAGAAGAAAGCGCGCGAATATTTCAAGGACAAGACGGTGTCGTATGCGGGCGTGGAACAATTCTTAGACTCCTTGAAAAAATGAGCCATTACCAAGCCCACGGCAAATTCCTTTTGACAGGCGAATATCTCGTCTTGAAAGGCGCTTTGGCTTTAGCATTGCCATTGAAATTGGGACAAAGCCTTCAAGTCTCATTGGCTGATACCGACACTCACCGTTTGCATTGGATAGCCCAACAACCCGACAAACCTTGGTTTTCCGTCTTATTCGACACAGATACACTGGAGCCCATCTCTACCGATGATTCAGCCAAAGCTGAAAAACTATCCAGCATCTTGAAGGCTGTAAGGCAACTGAGACCGACCGCTTTCTATGGCGGCGATATTCGCTTCCGCACTCATCTGGATTTTAATCCCAATTGGGGGTTGGGCAGTAGCTCCACCTTGATTGCCAACCTTGCTCGTTGGGCAAATTTGAATCCTTATGAACTGCTGAAGTTGACCTTTGGCGGCTCAGGTTACGACATTGCCTGCGCCACGGCTGAAGGACCGATTTATTATCAAATAAAAGCCAAGGTCCCTGAGACGGTTCCTGATCTTGTCGAAGGAGTCGAAGGGCCGATTCCAACGATTGAACCTATAGATTACCACCCGCCCTTTGCCGAGCATCTGTTTTTCATCTACCAAGGCCAGAAGCAAAGCTCCTCAAAAGAAATCAAAGCCTTCTTGGCAAAATCAAATCCCATCGATTTACAGAAAGATATTGAAGCCGTTTCAGAAATCAGCCGCGCCGTGCCAGAATGCCAAAACTTGGACGAATTCGGCCTGCTCATGCAATGCCACGAGCGCATCATCTCCCGTTGCATCGGGCAGGAACCCGTGCAGAAACGTTTCCCCCACTTTGAAGGCGTGCTGAAATCATTAGGCGCCTGGGGCGGCGATTTCATTTTGGCAGCAACCCATTGGAACGAAAACCAAGTGAAAGCCTATTTCAAGGGAAAAGGCTTAGATGTGATTTTCGGATATCAGGAGATGGTAATTTAAAAGAGATTCCCTATCTTCGCAGCCGAAAACACAATGAAAATGGAACAAACCTGGTTGAATGAAGCCTTCAAAGGGGAAGTACCCAACGACTTTCAAGGCAAGGTGGGCTGGTCAAGTCCATCGAACATCGCTTTGGTGAAATATTGGGGCAAGAAAGGCAAACAAATCCCTCAGAATCCGTCGATTAGCTTTACTTTATCGAAATGTCGCTCCGAGACCTTTGTGACATACGAAAAAGCCGACAGCTTTGGCTTCAGGTTCTTCTTTGAGGGTAAGGAAAATCCCGCCTTTGGCGCGAAAATCGAGAAGTTTCTGCTTGATTATCAAACGTTTTTCCCTTTCATCAATCAGCTGAGTTTGACGGTGGAAAGCTATAACACTTTCCCGCATTCTTCGGGCATCGCCTCTTCGGCATCATCGATGAGTGCGTTTGTGATGTGTTTGATGGAGATAGAAAATCTGTTGGTCGGCCCTTCGACAGGCTCAGGGACCTTAGATTTATGCAAAGCTTCTTATTTATCCCGTTTAGCCTCAGGCAGCGCAGCACGATCAGTGTTTCCAAAGATGGCACTTTGGGGAGCAACGCCTTGTTTTGAAGGCAGTTCTGACGAATTTGCAGTCTCGTTGGAAAACGACATCCACCCCATTTTCAAGACCTATCGCGATGCCATTTTGATTGTCAGTGGCGAGACCAAATCCGTTTCCAGTCGCGCGGGGCATGCCTTGATGGAAGGCAATCCATACGCCCCGGTGCGTTACGCGCAGGCGAACGAAAATATCGATAACCTGCTGGCCGCCTTGAAATCGGGTGATTTGGACACCTTTATTAATATCACGGAGTCGGAGGCACTGCAACTCCACGCCTTGATGATGTGCTCAAATCCGTCCTATATCTTGATGAAGCCCAACACGTTGAAGCTCATCAACGAGATTCGAGAGTTTCGTGAAGAGACCAAGATTCCGCTTTGTTTCACTTTAGATGCTGGGCCAAATGTACATCTTCTCTATCCTGTACAGGAAACTGAAAAAGTGAATGGTTTCATTCAAGACAAGCTGGTACATTATTTTGACCAAGAACGTTGGATTGCTGACCACGTAGGCGACGGACCGAAAAAACTGCTGTGATGAAAGACCGATACTATAGCAAAGTCATTCTTTTTGGCGAGTATTCGATGATTTTCGATGCCACCGCCTTGATGATTCCGTTGAAACGGTTCTCGGCGCAGTGGCAGTTTCCGCAAAGCCGTAATAGGGCTGCCTCGCTGACCTCCAACCAAAGTCTGAAGCGGTTTTACCAGTATCTTTCAGAAAACAAAGAACTTGCGGATCTCTTTGATTTACAGGCATTGAAGAAAGACTTGAATGACGGGCTTTTCCTTGCCTCCAACGTGCCTTCAGGCTATGGCTTGGGAAGTTCTGGGACTTTGGTGGCCGCTGTTTACGACCGTTATGCCATGCAAAAAACCGAAGACTATCTCCAGCTGAAAACGCTTTTCGGAAAAATGGAAAGCCATTTTCACGGCAGCAGCTCCGGCATCGACCCTTTGCAATGCTATCTGAGCCAACCGTTCAAAATCACGCCAAAAGGAGTCGAGTTGCTTTCGGATGGTTTCCTCAAAAAAGACATCCACATCTGCTTGATTGACACAAAGATAAAAAGCAATACCAAGCCTTTGGTCGACCATTTCAAACAGCAACGCGAAGATGAATCGTTTTTGAGTCGTTTCCAAAGCGAGTATGTGCCTTGTGTGACTTCCTGCATCGATGCAATGATTGGCTGTAACAAAGAATTGTTTTTCAATTCATTGAAGCGACTCACAAAAGGCCAATTGGAGTTCCTTTGTCCGATGATAACGGACAATACGTTGGATTTGTTCACCACCGATTATGACTTCAACTTTGGTGTAAAAATCTCAGGCTCAGGTGGCGGCGGCTATGTGTTGGGCTTCACCGACAATGTAGAGAAAGCTTCTGGTTTACTCAAGAGTTTTGAAGTGATTTGGCTCTAATTTGCTATTTTTGCAGCCTCAATGACAGCCCTCAAGAACATAGAATCCTGGATAGAACGCACCTTGACCACGGTCATCGACTTCTTCTATCCGCCCTTCCGCAAGGTGATGAGCCTTGAACTGTTCCGTTATGCAGCTTGTGGCGGTTTGAATCTGGTGCTGGAATGGGTGCTGTACTATGTTTTCTATCATTTCGTCTTCAAAGGCCAGATCTTTGACCTCGGTTTTATTGCCTTTACTCCGCATATTGCAGCCTTTGTCTTCAAGTTTCCCATCACCTTCCTAACGGGCTTCTGGATGGCACGGCATATCAGTTTCTCGGGCTCCACTTTGCGCGGCAGAACGCAGATTGTCAGGTATTTCCTTGTAACCTTAGGAAACATCCTTATCAATTACTTTGGCCTGAAACTCTTCGTCGAAGTATTCCAGTGGTGGCCCACCGTTTCCTATATCATCATCTCCGTCATTTGCGTGACGTTCAGCTATTTGACGAATAAGTTTTATTCGTTTAGGAAAGAGAAGAAGGAAGCGGTCTAATTATCCAATCTGACTCCAATCAAACGTCTGCGCAAACAATTCCTTGTAATGCTCCCGAAGCATTCGGTTTTCAGGCTTGATGAGTTTTGGGTCGTCGGCCAATAGTTTGATAGCGGCATCGCGCACTTGAGGAATTAATGCGCCATCCTTTTGAAGGTCACCAATGAGCATTTCGATTTGTCCGGATTGCCTCGTGCCGCCCGTTTCGCCCGGACCACGAAGTTCGAGGTCGACTTCGGCGATTTCGAAACCATCGTTGGTACTGCACATGGTCTTCATACGGGTCTTGCCATCGACGGTGAGCTTATGGTCAGTGACGAGGATGCAATACGATTGGTCTGCACCACGACCCACGCGGCCACGTAATTGATGCAACTGCGATAGTCCAAATCTATTGGCGTTTTCGATAATCATCACCGTGGCATTGGGGATGTTCACGCCCACCTCGATGACCGTCGTGGCCACCATGATTTGCGCGTTCTTATTGATAAACCGCTGCATCTCAAAGTCCTTGTCCTCGGCACTCAACCGACCGTGACAGACGCATAGCTTGTATTGTGGTTCTGGGAAGTCGTGCAGCAAGGCCTCATAGCCCTCCTGCAAGGCAATCATGTCTGTGTTTTCCGACTCCTTGATGCAAGGATACACCACATAAATCTGCCGCCCAAGTGCAATCTGCTGCTTCATGAACATCATGATGCGGTAGCGGTCGTCGCTGTAGACGTGATAGGTCTGCACGGGCTTGCGGCCAGGGGGCAATTCATCGATTTTGGAGACATCGAGGTCGCCGTATTGCGTCATGGCGAGGGTACGCGGGATGGGTGTGGCAGTCATCACCAAAGTGTGGGGCGGAATCTCGGTTTTCTCATAGAATTTCGCCCTTTGCTCCACACCAAACCGGTGTTGCTCGTCAATGATGGCCAAGCCCAAGTTCTTGAAAACTACCTTACTCTCGATCAGTGCATGGGTGCCGACCACAATTTGCATGGAACCGTCGGCCAAGCCCGCGTAAATCTTCCTCCGTTCTCCGATTTTGGTGGAACCAGTCAGCAGGGCGAAGTTGATATCCATGTCCTTCAGCTGCTCTTGAAGTGTGGCAAAATGCTGGGTGGCCAAAATTTCTGTGGGTGCCATCAGGCAGGCTTGAAAGCCGTTGTCCAAAGCCAAAAGCATCACCATAAGGGCCACGATGGTCTTGCCGCTACCCACATCGCCTTGCAGCAGGCGGTTCATCTGGTGTCCCGAGCCAAGGTCTTTGCGAATTTCTTTGATGACACGCTTCTGTGCGTTAGTCAGCGGGAAAGGCAAGTGGTCGCGGTAAAAGCTGTTGAAATAGTCGCCCACCACATTGAAAACATGACCTTTGACCGTCTGCTCACGGTGCATCTTGTTGCGCAGCATCTTCAACTGGAAGAAGAAATGCTCCTCGTATTTCAGTCGGCGCGTAGCCTGTTGGATTTCGATGTTATTGGACGGCAGATGTATCTCGTAATAGGCGTAGCGGCGCGGTATCAGCTGGTTTTCCTCGATGAGCGCCTTGGGCAAGGTCTCGGGGATGTATTCGTAGACCTGTTGCAGGATGAGTTTCTGCAACTTGGCAATGGTGCGCGTGCCAAGGCCATGGTCTTTCATCTTCTCTGTTGTGTTGTAGACGCCTTGCAGCCCCTCGCCGATGAGCGGGTCCTTGGGGTCATATTCCTCGATTTCGGGGTGGACGAAGTTGAAGTTATGGTTGAACTCGCTCGCCTTGCCGAACAGCACATATTTCACGCCGGGCTTGAAGCGGTTCTTGATCCATTTCAGTCCGCGGAACCACACCACCTCGATACTGCCGGTCTCATCGCTGAAGAGCCCAGTGGCGCGGGTGGCCCTCGGTGCCCCGATCATCTTGATGTTGGAGATGGTGCCGACGAGCTGGTAATAAACGGTATCGTCATTGATGTTGGCCACCTTTTGGATTTGGCTGCGGTCGATGTAACGGAACGGAAACTGGTTAAGCATGTCCTGATAGGTGACCACGCCCAACTCTTTTTTCAGGATTTCGGCTTTCTTCGGACCGACACCCTTCAGATAGGAGATATTCGTTTGGAGGAGGTTTTGTTCCATGCGACAAAAATAGGAATTTTTCTATTTTTGCAGTCATGGAAATGCCATTTGTTGACATACACACTCACACGGCAAGAACCGACGACAACTTGATTCAAAGCGTCAATCTGAACTTGAACCAACCTTGTACTGAGCAAGGCTATTACAGTTATGGTATCCATCCATGGGCATTGGACAAGGCTGATTTCCAGATGGAAACAGCACTCCAATGCTTGGGAGAAAGGCTAAAATGTCCGAATGTCATAGCCCTCGGCGAGGCCGGTTTGGACAAGATGCACAAGGCGAGTTTCAAGAAACAGATAGAACTTTTTGAGCGACAAATCGAACTTTCGGAAGCCTTGCAAAAGCCGATGATTCTACACGATGTGAGAAGCCATAACGAAATTATCGCCTTGCGGAAAAAGCACAAGGCGAAGCAACCCTGGATTCTGCATGGCTTCAGCGGAACGGAGCAGGATGTCAAGCAACTCATCGGACAAGGGTTTTATCTTTCGGTGGGTGAAAGCCTTTTGCATCCTGAACGAAAGATTCATAAATCGTTCAAATTCATTGATTTGGACTATCTTTTCCTTGAGACTGATATGGCGAAAATCAGCATTAAAGCAATCTATGAAGCAGCGGCAAAACTGCTGGAAATGGACATTGATGTATTGAGAGCGCAAATCTTTTGTAATTTTGCAGCCCTATGGAACATTGGCAAGATAGAACCCGCCTATTGATCGGCGATGAAGGCATCGAAACCCTGCGCTCCAAGCACGTGCTTGTGGTGGGCTTAGGTGGTGTAGGTGCTTATGCTGCCGAGCAGTTGGCCCGTGCAGGCATCGGCCGCATGACCCTCGTCGATGGCGATGTGGTGAACGTGACTAACCGCAACCGGCAGCTGTTGGCTTTGGAGAGTACCATCGGTCGGCCGAAAGCCGAGGTGATGGCCGAACGCTTGCGCGACATCAACCCCGAGATTGAGCTGACCGTCCTCAACCAATACCTGAAAGACCAAGCCATCATCGACCTGATGGCGCAGCCCTTTGATTATGTGGTGGATGCCATCGACACGGTGGCACCCAAAGTGTTTCTGCTCTATTACGCCAAGCAAAACAACCAGCGCATCGTGAGCAGTATGGGTGCAGGCGGCAAGTTCCATCCTGAGCGAGTGGAGATCTGTGATATTTCCAAATCCAACCATTGCCGTCTGGCCTTCTATATTCGCAAGCGCCTGCATCGTCTCGGTGTCTTCGATGGCATCACGGCGGTCTATTCCCCCGAGCCTGTCGATGCTTCCGCCATCGTTACAGAGGGCGTTAATGAACAAAACAAAGTCTCCAACGTGGGCACCATCTCCTACTTGCCTGCCACCTTCGGCCTCTTTTGCGCCTCGGTGGTGATTAATGAGTTCCTTGGAAAATGATAAAAATCCTCTTCATCTGTCACGGCAACATCTGCCGCAGTCCCATGGCCGAGTTTGTGATGAAACGTCTCGTCGAAGAAGCAGGCCTCAGCGACCAATTTGAGATTGCCTCAGCAGCCACTTCGATCGAAGAAATCGGTAATCCTGTTTATCCACCTGCACGGCGTAAGTTAGCTGAACATGGCATCGGTTGCGAGGGTAAGACCGCACGACAAATGACACGGCAGGACTACACCTATTATAATTTCATCATAGCCATGGACCGCAACAACCTCCGTAACTTGAAGCGGATGTTTGGCGAAGACACCGAGCAGAAAATCAGCCTCTTGATGGACTATACGCATCGTCCTGGCGATGTCGCCGACCCCTGGTACACGGGCGACTTTGAGGCCACTTGGGTGGATGTTTTGGAAGGATGCAAAGGACTGTTGGCTTATTTGAAAGGACGATAATAGAAGCATCTTCTCTAGATGATATCATTTCTTTTGTATTTTTGCAGCAACAACTAATAAAAACTTACAATTATGGCAACAAAAAACAACATGCCCAATGTACAACAATTACTGGGAAACGGCGGATGCCTCAAAAAAATCATTATTATTGCAGTTGTAGCATTTGTAGCATACTACTTCATGAAATCCTGTGGAGGAGGTGGTGTGATTGATACTGGGAGGAATGGGACTTCATACGAAAACAACACCACTTCACCTTCGGACAACAACACGATTACGATGCCCGATATGACGCCAAGCAATACCGACTCCGACGTCAACACCAATACTACTTCCAACTCTGGGGATTATTCTTGGATTGTCGGAACATGGGACTGCGAAATGGGCGCCTATGGCAAAATGGTGATGAACTTTGAAGGCGACGGAACCTCAGGAAGGTGCTCCGAGCTAAAATCCGATGGAACCTATAGATATGGAACCTATCATGTCGACGGCAACGTACTGTCCTATAAGCTGACAGGCGAAAGCTTCTCTACAACGATCGATATTGAGCCTGGACACAAACTGTCGGCTGGAGACGGACTTTACTATCGTAAAAGAAACTGAGTTTGAGGGACGCCGTATTAACCAAACGGTTCCATCACCCGCTCGAAAATCCCGTTCATATAGGCCAAAGCCATGCCGTAGTTACTAATCGGAATACCTGCGTTTACAAATAAGTTTGTACGATTGAGCAATTGCTTTCGCGTGCTCATGCAGCCGCCGCATTGGATAGCCATAGCGTATTTCTCGGGATGCTCAATGGGCGACAGACCCGCCACATATTCGAAATGGATATCTTTTCCTGTAAACTTCAGAATCATACGAGGCAACTTCACCCGGCCAATGTCCTCGCAGGTGCTGTGGTGGGTGCAAGATTCAAGTAGTAGCACCGTGTCGCCATCCTTTAATTCCGAAAGGTGTGGCGTGCCTTTCACATAGTTGTCGAAGTCGCCGCGCAAGCGCGCCATGACGATGCTGAAACTGGTCAAGGGAATATCGTCTGGCACAATCTGGCTCACATAGCCAAACACTTGGCTGTCGGTGACAATCAAGGCGGGCTTGGGCATGGTGTCGAGGTATTGCTGCAAATGGGTCTCTTTCAACACCACGCAGATGCATTCATTGTCGAGCACATCGCGAATGGCCATCACTTGAGGCAGGATTAGTCGCCCCTCGGGAGCCTCGGAATCAACGGGGCAGACCAAAACGACCACTTCATTAGGCTTGATGATGCCGCCCAACAGCGACACCTTTTGATAAGCACTTTCGGGAATGGCCTTCTTCAACAGGTCAACCAACGGAGCGATATCATCATTCTTTGTAACACTAAAGTTCAGCACTTTTGTATCATAATTCTTTTCAACCACCGCCTTAGTGACGGCAAGGAGCGGCTCCTGGTCTGCCTTATTGTGGACAACGAAAAACGGCACCGCTAACTCCTTCATTCGGGCGATAAGTTGCTTTTCTGGGTCACCGAAGTTGTTTTCAGTGATGACCAAGATGGCGCAGTCGATTTCCTCCAGCACTTTCATCGTCTTTTCCACACGCTGTTGTCCCAACTCGCCCACATCGTCGATGCCTGCCGTGTCGATGAGCACACAAGGCCCGATGCCGAAGATCTCGATGCTTTTCTTGACGGGATCAGTGGTGGTGCCAGCTGTATCGCTCACAATAGCGATATTTTGTCCCGTCAGCAGGTTGATGAGGCTACTTTTTCCGCAATTTCTGCGACCAAAAATGCCGATATGAGGCTTCAAATCCTTTGCCATTATCCGTTGTTTTTCAATTTGATTACGTCGAATCTACGATTTTGATGCAAAAATAATAAAAAGTTGTGGAAAAAAGTAAAAAACTTAATCGATTGAAAACAAACAATATATCCGACAACAAACGACAACAAACGATTACAGTCGACTACAAACGTTTGTTCAACGGCTTAGTCTTGACAAGTGTTGTTACTTTGCATCGTCAAACCGATTGGAAGGGCAACTTGCCAAGAAGAGCGACACAACAAATTAAACTTATTCAATAATTACTAAACACACACACATTATGAGTACAATGAGAAATTCGGTCATGCTGATTGGCCGCCCGGGTGCAGAACCTGAAACGAGAACCTTCAACGACAACCGCATCGTCACGCGCTTCAATCTCGCCGTGAACGAAACGCGCCGCAACGCCAACCACGAACAAGTGAAAGACACGCAGTGGTTTACCGTAGTGGCATGGGACAAGACTGCTGAGCGCGTCGCGCTCGCTGTGAAGAAAGGCAAGCGCATCGCAATAGATGGCGCTTTGCGCAACAAAGAATGGACCGACAAGAACGGCCAACGCCATCTGTCGACAGAGATCCATCTGAACAACTTCATCCTCCTGGACTGGGGAAAAGAACAAAACAACTAATCACCTTATTATTAACACTTAAACACACACAATCATGAGTACAATGAGAAATTCGGTCATGCTGATTGGCCGCCCGGGTGCAGAACCTGAAATCAAGACCTTCAACAACAGCAAGAAAGCACGTTTCAGTCTTGCTGTAACGGAAAACAAAAAGAACGCCAACGGAGAATGGGTCAACGACACCCAGTGGTTCCCCATCATCGCTTGGGGTCCCATCGCCGATCGCGTTGAGAAGAACGTGAAGAAAGGCAAGCGGATTGCCATCGACGGCAGCCTCCGTAACAACGAATGGACCGACGATAAGGGTCAGCGACATTCCGTCACCGAAGTCTGGGTCAACGACTTGTTCCTGATCGATTGGGAAAAGGAATCTTAATTCCTTCACTTCTGTCTCCTACCGCTTTATAAGTATTAATCTGCTTGAGGTGGGTTGCTAAAAACTAAAATGTAGAGACGGTGTATCTTCATCGTCTCTACAAAATTATTAATACACAAGGTTGTATTTCGGATTTTTTCCTACTTTTGCAGCATTAACAATAAACAACAGCAATGTTTCAACGGTACGCTTCAATCAAATATCGCTCCTTGATAGTTATGCTTTTGTTCTTGTTCCTTTGGACAGGTCAACCTAGAGCAATAGGGCAAACCAACACTCGTAGTCTAGATCTTTTTTCGGGTGTGGATTTTAACTTCAGAGACATTAATTTCAACACCCAGTACGAATACTTGATTCGCCTGACTCCAGGCTTCAAGTGGAATATGGGCAACCACTGGCAACTATCAGGGCAAGTCCTTTTACCAATTATTAACCAATATGGCGAAAACAATAAGTATGTTCAACTTAATATTCTTGATCTTAGCAAAGAACTTCGTCTTGGTAACTTATACCTCAAAGCCAGTACAGGGATTTTTAGCATGAACAGTTATGGTGTAGATTTGAAAGCATTTCTCCCCTTGTGCAAATGGTTCGCCTTCGAAGGACAAGCCGGTTGTGTTGGCACAATGATTTTGAACCCTGTTTGGTCGATCAATTCAATGAATCGTTTTGTTGGAACTATAGGAGGCGATTTCTATCTGTCAAAGTGGAACACCCAATTCAGAGGTGTAATAGGGAGATATTATTTTCAAGATTTTGGCTGCGAAGTAGAAGCTATGAGGCACTTCAACCACACCACTGTTTCCGTCTATAGCCGATGGAGTAAATTAGAGGGATTTGATGGAGGGTTTAGATTTGTCATTGCTCTGCCCCCATATCAACGTAAACACAGGATGGTTAATTTCAGGCCTGCTTCCAACTTCCGTATGTCTTATACCGTGATGTACCATAACTTCTCTAACAGGATGTATCGTACTGATCCTGAAGAAAACGAACGTGATGGCTGGTTTAGCCGTGATTTGCTTCAATGGGGCAGCCATACTATGAAACCTGATTTCATTATTAAAAAGTAATAGATTAAGACATGAAGCACATTAATACTATAATTGCAATAATAGCCTTATGGCTTCTCCCTTTTGCGGGAAATGGCCAACAATATACTGGCATGTCAGGACTGATTCATATCCCATCAGCCGAGATGAATCACGAAGGAGATGCTTTTATAGGGGCGCATTATCTCAACAAAAACATGATGCCCGATAAGGGTTTTCTTTTCCAAGGAGAAAAGTACAACACTTTTGACTATTACCTTTCGCTTACTCCTTTCAGCTGGCTTGAAATGAGTTATGTCTGCACGGAACGGATCAGAAGCAAAGACCAACAAGGCAACATCCAATGGAGTAAAGACCGTTATGCTTCGGTAAAAATCCTGCCAATTAAGGAGGGAAAATACCATCCGGCAGTAGCCATTGGATGTAACGATGTTTGGACAGCCGCTTTCTATAGGAACAAGCCTGATGTACAATTGTATTATACAAATTTGTATATCGCCGCAACCAAACATTTTAATTTCTCGGATAACATTTTAGGTGTGACGCTCTCCTATCGTCATTTTTACAGAGGTTATAATTCCAAATGGAATGGAATTGTGGGCGGCATCACCTTTAGGCCGGCTTTTTTCCCTCAAGGCAGAATCATTGTCGAATACACTGGCAATGAATTCCTAACAGGTATGGACGTCTTATTATGGCAACATATACGATTACAGGCAAGTTTAAAAGACTTCAAGTATTTAAACGCAGGACTTTGTCTCCAATTTAATCTTCTGGGCAAAAAATATCTATATTAATAGTAATTGTTGTTCAACTGAACAAAAAAACAAAAAAAATGACATTGGTTATAAAAATATACTTATCTTTGCAGCGTTAAATAAGTAAAAATCCGTGCAATTGTATTTGTAGAGGGTTTATATTCAGTGATATAGAGAATAAAATAAGAATAATAAACAAAAACATTAAAACTATGATGAAGAAAAGATTACTACTGTCCGTTTTGGTGGCAAGTTTGTTTATCACTTCTGCATTGAGCCTCAATTCATGCAAGAAAAATGATAGCAATGCTGATTCGACACCTAGCGTCGTGACTTATGTTACAATGGATCGCGATGACTATTACTTTTTGTGTCCTTATTGCGAACAACCGGTTTATCCTATTGGTGAATCTGATGACCATTGGCATTGGTTTGGGTTTGGTTCTGAAAGCCCCGATCATTACAATTTTGACACTGATGATTGCCTTAGTGCTTATGTGGGACCGTTTTGTCCATATGCGGCCGAAGGGCGTCGTCACAAACATCGTATCACCTACATATTACATGGTAATGATGGAGGTATCCATAATACGTGGCATGTTGGCGGTGGCGGTGGAAGCGGCAACTAAATCAAGACAACTCTAATAACGAATAAAAAACGAGGACCATTTATACAGTCCTCGTTTTTTTATCCCGAAACCATAAACACCCGCGAGTCTTTCCACTTGGAATGACGCAACATCTCGTTGGTGAAGTGGGTGCGGCTTCCTGTTTTTTCCAAGAGTTCCTTCACCTTGTCGAACTGGCGTAACTCACGATAGATTTCTGGCAACTCAAGGTCGATTTGCTCGTCAGGATGCTTCTCAAGCAAAGCAAGAAGCCGCTTCAAATTGTCATTGAAGTCCTTGATGTTCTTGATGAATAGCTTCTCGCCTTCCAAAAGCATCCGACGGTTGCAATGCCATACGCCGAAACTCATGAAGCCATTAAGGAAATACTTCAAACGCACATATTGATGGTTACGGTGCAAGTCATTGTAGGCCCACCAAAGGAAACGGCGCAGGTATATCTCGTTTTTGGGTTCGTAATGCGCCTTTTTCAAAAACGTCTTGTAGTGGTTGATTAATGCCAGCTTGCCTTTGTTGTCGGAAAAACTGATGCCAAAGAAACGCCAGGTGTTCCAGGAATACACTTCAGCATCGGGTTTTTCAAAGGTGATGAACGGCTCTTTTGGATCCTCCACCCAAAAGACATGGCCACATGAAGGACACATGATCATCTTCTGCCTCGTGGTGATCAAGTTGTCGTTGAGCACCTTGCCATCGGAATACAAGATAGCCTGATTGACCATCTCGGCCTTCAGGATGCGACCTTCGAGCCAAGCCTGGCAATGCGGGCATTGGAAATAATATGAGTCATATTTCAGCATTCCTTGACAAGTTTTAGGCGGTAAAAGTAAGACTATTTTTCATTTCCTACCAAAATCGGCGGGAATTTCACCCCAAATTTCCGTCTTCCACTTCAAAATCGGCATCTCAATGGCGTTTTCATTCAGCCATTTCTCGGCACGTGCGATGAGTTCAAAAAGATATGCGTTTTTAGCGTTGGGCTCAAGCTTAGTCTTGCATTTCTTTTCTCGGATCCACTTCTGGGCATTGACCGAATCACTGTAAATGGGATATTGGATATGTTTCTGCTTCATCCAAGCCAAGGCGTGCACGATGGCCAAAAACTCACCAATGTTGTTGGTGCCGTTCTCAAAGACAGGACTCTTGAACAAGTTGACCGTTGTGGCAGGTTGCGTGCCGAAATCGACAAAGACACCCTGATACTCCATCTTTCCTGGATTGCCAGCACAGGCTGCATCCACAGCGATGGAGGGACTGACAGGTTGTTCCTTTGCTTTCGAGAGGTCAATGGTGGGTGCCACATCCTTACCCCAATAGTTGTCGGGACCTTCCTGGAAAGCTGTCTCGGCACTCAAACGGTCAGGAAAACCTTTGTATTTGGCACCCTTGAAGCCCTCAATTGCCTTCTGACAAACTTCCCAACTGTCATAGACACCAGGGGCATGGCCAATCCACACCACATAAAACTTGTTCTTCGCCATGGATGCAGTCGCAAAGTCCTCAGATTCCCAACGAGATATTCAAGCCCTTAGCCGTATTCACCAAATCGCTGTCAATGGTGACGAGGTTGGGTTTGGAGATGGCTTCCTTAAGCGAAACAGCCACCAAGTCGGGATGATGGTAAGCCACCATTTGGCCAAACTGCTTGTTGAGCACCATCTCGAAGGCCTTCACGCCGAACTCAGCGCTGAGCACTCGGTCGTAGGCAATCGGCACGCCACCGCGCTGTAAGTGACCCAAGGTGGTTTCGCGCATGTCATGGGTGAAACCTGCCGCCTTCATCTCCTCTATGAAACGACGTCCGATGCCGCCCAGCTTTTTATTCTCGTAGCCAACCTCGGTGCTGATCTCATACACCTGCTGGCCATCCTTGGGGCGCGCACCTTCCGAAGCCACCACCACGGCAAAGCCACGGTCATGATGGAAACGCTGCTCCAAACGAGCCTTCACCACATTGATGTCATAAGGGAACTCGGGCAAGAGGCACACCTCAGCGCCGCCAGCAATAGCGGAATGCAAGGCAATCCAACCCGCATCGCGCCCCATGACTTCAAGGACGAAGACACGGTTGTGCGAGGCAGCAGTAGTTACGAGCTTGTCCACAGCCTCGGTAGCAATCTGCACAGCGGTTTGGAAGCCGAAAGTGCATTCCGTGGAGGACAGATCGTTGTCGATGGTCTTGGGCACGCCGATGATATTCAAGCCCTTCTCGTAGAGCTTCTGTGAGATACGCTGCGAGCCGTCGCCACCTATGCTGATGACCGCGTCGATGCCCATGTATTGCAGCTTGCGGAGCATCTCATCGCTGCGGTCCACAGTGGTCCAAGTACCGTCGGCGTTCTTGATAGGCCAGTTGAACGGGCCGCCTTTGTTGGTAGTCTCGATGATAGTGCCGCCACGGAAGTGGATACCGCGCACCGACTCTGGTGTCAGCCTGACGACCTCGGTGGGTTCCCACAGGATGCCGTTGTAAGCTTGTATGCTGCCGAGCACTTCCCAATCTTTCTCTTGGGCGGCTCTCTTAACGATGGCGCGAATCACGGCGTTGAGACCTGGGCAATCGCCACCACCGGTTAATACGAGTAGTCTTTTCATGTTGTTATTGTTTCGGTTGTGTGCCCCATATTTTCAGAATACGGGAACGTAATTTTCTTATGGCTTTATCCACGTCTCTTTGGCGCGTCCATGCACCTCTATTAGAGGCACGGCACGAAGAAACCACCTTGCCGGTCATATAATCCTCAAAGCTAACACTGAGCACTGATTCGTTGGCAGTTGAGGTGGCAGAATACTTTACCAAGACCAGTTTCTCCTTTTGCTCTTCCGAGAGATCTTGGATACGACGCTCACCCACCATCTGTAAACGTGTGGCTTCCACGGCGTCGTATATGCCGGGTTCGATTTCGATGTCTGTCACCGTGCCAAACGAATTCCTAGCTTGAGTAAGAGAGGCATACTCATACTTGTCAAGTTTTGAGCCTTTTGAGACCAAAGTCTTATCGGTTGAGCAGGAACTTAACATCAATGCACCCAACAGAACGATTACATACTTTTTCAGGTTGATTTTCATAATGTTATCTCTTTTTATCATAACCACAAAGCTGCCATACGAATAACAGCCTTACAATTCATTATCATTTCAAATTTAGCGCAATCTGCAATTCATCCAGTTGCTCCTGTGCAATCGGCGCAGGCGAGCCGCTCATCACATCGCGGCCGGCGTTGTTCTTTGGGAAAGCGATGAAGTCGCGGATGCTGTCGGCACCGCCAAAGAGCGAGCAGAGACGGTCGAAGCCGAAGGCCAGACCTGCATGAGGCGGAGCACCATACTCGAAAGCACCCATCAGGAAACCGAACTGCTCCTGCGCCTTCTCATCAGTGAAGCCGAGGGTATGGAACATCTTGTTCTGCAAGGTGCGGTCGTGGATACGGATGGAGCCACCACCGACCTCCACGCCGTTCATTACGATGTCGTAAGCGTTGGCGCGAATGTCACCCCACTTCGTCGGGTCGTCAAGCAAGGCCTCGTCTTCTGGCTTCGGTGCGGTAAAGGGATGATGCATGGCGTAGTAGCGTTGCGTCTCTTCATCCCATTCGAGCAACGGGAAGTCGATGACCCACAGCGGCGCGTACACATCGGGGTTGCGCAGGCCGAGTTGGTTGCCCATCTCCAGACGCAAGGCGTTGAGTTGCACGCGGGTCTTCATGGCCTCGCCACAAAGGATGAGCATCAGGTCGCCAGGCTTGGCACCGAACTTGTCGACAATAACCTTCAGGTCTTCAGGCGTGTAGAACTTATCAACCGACGACTTGAATGTACCATCGGTGTTGTATTTGATGTAGACCATTCCGCCAGCACCCACCTGAGGACGTTTCACGAACTCGGTAAGGCTATCGAGTTGCTTACGGGTGTATTCCGAGCAGCCCTCAGCATTGATACCTACTACGAGGTCAGCATTATCGAAGAGGCCAAAGCCTTTGCCTTTCACCACGTCGTTGAGTTCCACGAACTTCATTCCGAAGCGGATATCGGGTTTGTCGGAGCCGTAGTATTTCATGGCATCGTGCCAGGTCATGCGCGGAAATTGGTCGAACTCAAGGCCCTTCATCTCCTTGAAGAGGTGCTTGGCCAAGCCCTCGAAAGTGTTCAGCACGTCCTCTTGTTCCACAAACGACATCTCGCAGTCGATTTGCGTGAACTCAGGCTGACGGTCGGCGCGGAGGTCCTCATCGCGGAAGCAGCGCACAATCTGGAAGTAGCGGTCCATGCCGGCCACCATCAGCAGCTGCTTGTATTGCTGCGGGCTCTGCGGCAGGGCGTAGAACTCGCCAGGGTTCATGCGGCTCGGCACCACGAAGTCGCGAGCGCCCTCCGGGGTAGACTTGATGAGCATCGGGGTCTCAATCTCGAGGAAGTTGAGATTGCTCAGGTAGTTGCGCACCAGCATGGCCATACGGTGGCGGAGTTCAAGGTTCTTGCGTACCGGGTTACGGCGAATGTCCAAGTAACGGTATTTCATGCGAAGGTCGTCGCCGCCGTCGCTAACGTCTTCAATGGTAAAGGGAGGAACCTTGCTGCCATTGAGCAGGGCGAAAGCGTTCACTTTCAGCTCGATGTCGCCCGTCGGCATGTTCGGGTTCTTCGATTCGCGTTCGATGACGGTGCCTTTGGCCTGGATCACGAATTCGCGGCCGAAGGTACGAGCCTGTTCGATGAGTTTAGGATCGCTGTTGCCATCCAGAAAAAGTTGAGTAATGCCATAGCGGTCGCGGAGGTCGATCCACACGAGGGAACCTTTGTCGCGCACGCGCTGCACCCAGCCTGCCAATGTCACTTCCTTGCCAGCGTCGGCAAGACGGAGTTCGCCACAAGTATGCGTTCTGTACATAATATCGGATTTAAAGATTTAAAATTCAAAATTCAAAATTCAAAGATTAAGATTAAAACTTGCAAAGATAGCAATTCATTTCGGAATGGTACGCAAGTAGGTTAGTTTTTATTATTTTTGCCCCGTGATTCGAAAATTGAAACATATTCTCATCGCAGCTGGCCTGTTGCTCATGGCCTTCTTAGCCCAGCGTTGCGCCAATGCGGTGGCTCCTACGGGCGGACCAAAGGATGAGCGGCCTCCCGTGGTGGTCGAAGCTGTGCCCGAAAACCATAGTATTAACTTCATCGGGAAGAAGATAGAGATTACCTTCGATGAATACATTACTCTTGATAACGCCAATCAGAATGTGCTGATCTCACCTCCTTTGAATGAGAAACCCGATATCAAACTCCATAATAAGACGGTCGTTGTCAAGTTTAAGGAAAACCTGACGCCCAATACGACCTACACCATCAATTTCGGCTCAACCATCAAGGACTTGCATGAGGGCAATGTATTCAAGGATTATGTCTATAGTTTCTCGACGGGCGACTTCATCGACACGCTCAGCATAGCAGGAAAGGTGCTTAATGCCGAAGACAAGAAACCCGTTGAAGACGCATATGTTTCCTTGTATGCCGCCGACCGCGATAACCTGGATTCCTTGCCCTTGTGTGCTAAACCCAATTATATCACTAAGACCGACAAGGATGGTAATTTCAGTCTCTATGGTCTGGCTGACAAAAAATATCTTGTTTTCGCTCTAAAAGATGTGAATTCCAACCAATATTTCGACCAGCCCAATGAGGAAGTGGCATTTTTGGACACCTTAGTGCCTGCTTCGTATCCATGGACGGCTCCAAAACCTCAACCTTTGGATACTACGACAATAGACAGCACCTTATTATTGCTGAATGACTCCATTCCGATAGAAGTAACAGATTCCCTTAAGGGAATTGCTTCGGATTCTTCGCTTGTCATATTGAAAGATACTGTACCTCAACGCGTTTTCGACCAAAACGCCCTGAACCTTACTTTGTATATGTTCACCGAGGTGGATTCCTCTCAGGTGCTTTTGGAGAAGAAACTCATTGAAGAAGGACTGCTTCGCTTCGTGTTCCGCCATCCAGCCAAAGATGCCGTCATCATGACCACAGAAATGTTGCCCGACACCTTCAACCTAATCCCACTGCATTCTGCTGCATACGACACGGTTTGGTGGTACTTCACACCCAATGTCAAAGACAGCCTATGGGTACAAGTAAAATACGACACATTAATTAATGATTCCTCACGCTATAGCCTGAAATACAAGGAACCTGGAGGCAACAAAAGGCGTAAACGTGAAACCGAAAAGCTGAAAGTCAGCAATAATTTACTTGGTCGCAGTGGACTGATCCCCGGTGAGGATTTTATATTGAAATTCTCCGAACCCATCGTCACATACCAAATGCGTGATTCCGCCGTTTACAAATGCGACACCACCGTTTTTTATAACCGACTCGCTTTCGAGCCCGCTGATGAATATGGCACAAAATACCGTTTGACCTCACCCTTCTCAGCCGATTCAATCTACAGCTTCGAGATTCCCGACTCGGTGTTCTTCAGCATCCGAGGTCGTACCAACGATCCCATCAAAACTGATTTTCATGTATTAAAGGATGACGAATACGGTAACATCTACATCACTGTCATTCCGCCCGAGGGAATTATACAGGTCATCATGCAACTCACCGACGAGAACGGCAAA
This sequence comes from Bacteroidales bacterium, assembly GCA_017651645.1. The sequence goes on along the minus strand of JAGCCO010000013.1, from coordinate 116,449 downwards.
GTGCTGAAACAGGAAACCATCTCGCAGCAACAAGAGGTAATGTTCGAATACCTGATGCCCGCCAAATACAAACTCCGCGCCCTTTTAGACGCCGACGGCAATGGCAAGTGGAGCACAGGCAACTACCACCGCCACACGCTGCCCGAGACCGTTATCGAATACAAAGACCCACTTGAAATCAATGCCGGTTGGGACATCGACTTGGATGCGGTTTGGGATTTGAACCAGAAACCATGAACAACCCTCTGACAAATAAAAAACATCATGGGCGGATCATCGCCATATTGCTCATCCTTGTGGCAGGGCTGTTTCTCCAAAGTGGTTACATGAACGAGTACCCGACCCACGTTCACGCTTGGGCCGAGCAAGACCATTACGCTCTCGCCCTCGGGTTCATCAACAACGGCTTCGACTTCTTCCATCCTGAAACGATGATCTACAACAAACAGTTTCCCGGCTGGTGGAAAGAAGCCTACGACAACACCATCACCTCCGTCGACTTTCCCATCCATGAATTCAATGCCGCCCTGCTGATGAAGCTACTTGGCACCTCCTCGCCTTGGGTGTTTCGCCTCTGGACCCTGCTCTGGGGCTTCCTTGGATTGTTTTTCCTGTTTAAAGTCGCTTATCATCTCACCCATGAATGGATGAAGTCGGCTTTGGTCGTTGCCATTGCTTTAGGTTCACCTGTATATGCTTATTTTCTCAATGGGTTTCTCCCCGGCATTCCCGCTTTGTCTATGGGAATCATAGGGTTATGGTTCTATCTAAAGTATTATGACAGTGGTCAAAGAAAGTATTTTCATCTCAGTATGGCTTTTCTTACCTTAGCCATGCTCATGCGCACTACCTTCGCTATTGAACTCATTGCCATCCTCTGTTTCGAGATGCTGCGTATCTTCCGAAAAGAAAGCACTTTCCTGGACAAACTGCCCAGCGTGCTCATCTCAGTAGCATTGTTCGTGGCTTATTTCCTCTGGAACAAACATTTGCGCAACCTCTACGGCACACTCTTCTTGAATGAGTTGTTGCCCCCTGAAGACTGGCAAGACGCCAAAGAACTCATTGCCGACACTTATCATAAATGGACCTACCATTATTTCCAGAAGTTCCAATACTTTGTTTTCTACTTTATAGCATTGTCAGCGATTGTGGTAAGCCTTTACCAATCAACGAAAAACAAAGAAAAGACCAATGCTATTTCAAAAAAGCCCCTTTCTCTTTGGTGGCTACCGCTCATCGAAGTGTTCGGCTGCATGCTCTTCAGCGTTGCCATGATGCAGCAACTACCTTTCCACGACTATTATCTCATTGACACTTTCTTCCTGCCTATACTCCTGCTAATCACCCTAACACTCAAAGCCTTGCCGAAAGCTGAAGAAACGCATTCCTTGGTATTGAGCACTTTTCTGACAGGCGTTGTTTGTACTATAATGATTATCAACGCAAAAGCGACTCAAGTCGAGAGACGAGAGATGGAGGACCTGGCTTCCATCTCATACGAGCATTATCAGGATGCCGACTTGCTGTTGGATTCCTTGAACATTCCTCGAGATGCCAAAATCCTTTGCCTGTACGGCTATGCCCAAAACGGGCCTTTCATCCAGATGCAACGAAAGGGTTACACGGTGATGACCCCCGAAGACGACCTGTTGGAGGCCGCTTTTACGTGGGATTTCGACTACATCGTTGTAGAAAACGAGAAATATAAGACCTATTTCAAAGATCGAAGCATTCCGTTATCGCGCCTGAAGCGTATCGGCGGTAATGAACACTTGAGCGTCTGTACCGCCGACAACAACTGGATTTATCAAGAATGGTGGCAGCTGATCTACCACTGAGCTTACTCTACCGTCACTGATTTGGCCAAGTTACGCGGTTGGTCAACATTGCAACCTCGCATCACTGCGATATGATAGGCCAAGATCTGCAAAGGCACCGTGGCCAACAGAGGTGAGTAGAGGCATTCCGTCTCGGGAATTTCAATCACATAATCGGCCATGCGGCGAGCCATCACATCCTTCTCACTCACTACAGCAATGATTTTGCCGTTGCGTGCCTTCACCTCCTGGATATTACTGAGCACCTTTTCGTAAGTGCTGTGGTTGGTGGCAATGAAGACCACGGGCATATCCTTATCAATCAATGCAATAGGACCGTGCTTCATTTCGGCAGCTGGATAACCTTCAGCATGGATGTAAGAAATTTCCTTGAGTTTCAAGGCACCTTCAAGCGCCACAGGGTAGTTCTGCAAACGGCCAAGATACAGCATATTGCGAACATCTTTATACTTCTCAGCAATGTCTTTCACATGGCCACTATGGTCGAGCGTCCACTGGATTTTTTCAGGAATGCGGTCAAGTTCCTGGATGAACTCAAGACGTTCCTCGTCTTTCATCGAGCCTTTCAACTCGGCAAGACGCAAGGCCAACATAGCCATCACCGTTACCTGCGAGGTGAAGGCTTTGGTGGAGGCCACACCGATTTCCGGACCGGCATGGGTATAGATACCCGCATCGGTGGCCCTTGAAATGGACGAGCCAATGACATTACAGATACCCAGTACCACGGCGCCTTTATCCTTGGCCAACTGGATGGCAGCAAGTGTGTCGGCGGTCTCACCCGACTGCGAAACGGCAATCACCACATCATGGGGCGTGATGACAGGGTCACGATAACGGAACTCGGAGGCATATTCAACCTTAACACGGATTTTGGCCAACTTTTCTATCATGTAACTACCCACGAGACTGGCGTGCCACGAAGTGCCGCAAGCCACAAAGACAATGTTGTCCGCATAAAGCAGTTGCTTCTCATATTGAAGTATGCCGCCAAGACGCACCGTGTTGGCCTCGGGATGCAGACGGCCGCGCATGGTGTCGCGAACGATGGTAGGCTGCTCATAAATCTCTTTCATCATGAAATGATCGAAACCAGCCTTCTCAATGGAATCGAGATTCATCTTCAGCTCCTGAACATACGGTATGGCCTCCACATCCTGAATGGTCTTGATGTGAAGCTCCTCACCCAACTTGATGCGCACAACCTGTTCATCCTCAAGATAAACGACTTTTTGGGTGCGACCCACAATTGGGGTGGCGTCGGAAGCGATGTAATACTCTCCATTGCCGATGCCAATCACCATTGGGCTTCCTTTTCGGGCGGCAATCAACTCGTCGGGATGGCCTTTTTCCACAAGGGCGATGGCGTAGGCACCCACCACATGGTTCAAAGCGATGCGCACTGCCTCAAACAAATCGACATGCTCGCTCTGCTGAACATCCTCGATGAGGTTGGTGAGCACTTCGGTGTCGGTCGACGATTTGAAAGTGAAGCCACGTTTTTCCAGCTCCTTGCGCAAGCTCAAATAGTTTTCGATAATGCCGTTGTGAATCAGGGCGATGTTGCCCGACTGTGAGCGGTGGGGATGCGCGTTCACCTCGTTAGGCTCGCCATGGGTGGCCCAGCGCGTATGTGCTATGCCGATGTGCCCGCTGACATCCTTAGAAGAAGCGAAGGCCTCCAAATCGGAGACCTTGCCTTTAGTTTTATAGACATTGAGTTCGTTTGCCTCATTGAGCAGTGCCACACCGGCGCTGTCGTAGCCACGATATTCGAGGCGCTTCAAGCCTTCAATGAGGATAGGATAGGCCTCTTGACGGCCCACGTAAGCAACTATTCCACACATATTAGTCCTTGTTAAAAGGCGCAAAAATATGTGTTTGGAAAAAACGATGCAAGAATTTTTTCAATTAATTGAACAAATCCTTCACATCGGGAACCTGCTGGGCAGCCTCAGAAGCTTCGAAATAAGGTTTCTTTTCGAAGCCAAACATCCCTGCTATGATGCTGTTGGGGAAGCGGCGGACACTGGTGTTGTAGTCACGAGCCATTTCGTTGAATTCCTTTCTGGCATTGGCGATGGCATTCTCACAACTCTCGAGCTGAGACTGAAGGTCAAGGTAGTTTTGGTTGGCTTTCAGGTCAGGATACTGCTCAACGGTGACCAGCAAGCGAGAAAGTGCGCTCGACATCTGATCTTGAGCGGCTTGGAAAGTCTTCAAACTCTCTTCGGTAAGATTGTTGGCATCAAGGGTGACCGAGGTGGCTTTTGCTCTGGCTTCGACCACAGCCGTCAAGGTACCAGCTTCATACTCAGCATAGTTCTTCACCGTAGCAACGAGATTGGGAATCAGGTCGGCACGTTTCTGATACGCCGTTTGCACATTTCCGACAGCCTTCTCGACAGATTCTTGTTTGGAGACCAATCCATTGTAAATGCCCAAGACCCATACTACTAACAAGATCAAAAGGCCAATGATTACGATAATTCCTTTTTTCATAATGCGTAAATTTAGTGTGAAACTTTAGTCATATTGATTAACGGCCACAAAGGTAAGGATTTTTTTTGTATTTTTGCAGTTTATATACAGCTAATCAACTTATTTTTCAAATGACTGATAATCAACATAAAAACGATAATAACACTATTGAAGGCCAATTATTGAACAGAGGATGTAGCCTCCCCGAGGAGTATGTCCCAGGACAAAAAGTGCTTTCCTGCGGTCGATGCAAGCTGAACCAATTTGATTGGTTGAAAGATTATGAGAATCAGGAAATTACTGAGAATATTTGCCTTGCGGAAGTGCGGTTCAAGAACGACCGGAAAGACTATTTCACCTATCCCGAAGACTTGAATCTTGAAGTGGGCGAACTGGTTGCTGTTGAAGCTGCTATTGGGCACGACATTGGCATCGTTACCTTGCTGGGTGAAATCGTGAAGCGACAGCTGAAGCGCAAGAAATACCGCACCCCCATCAACGAGATGAAGAAAATCTACCGTCGCGCCCGCGTCAACGACGTGGAGAAATGGCTTTCTGCCATCAAGTTGGAAAACAACACTTTGGCACGCACACGCACCATTGCCGAGAACCTCGGATTGGAGATGAAACTCAACGATGTGGAATACCAAGGCGACAAGACAAAGGCTATTTTCTACTATACCGCCGATGGCCGTGTTGACTTCCGCGAACTTATCAAGAAACTGGCGGAAGAGTTCCATATCAGAATCGAGATGCGCCAAATCGGCGTGCGTCAGGAGTCGGCCAAACTGGGCGGCCTCGGTTCATGCGGTCGCGAGCTGTGCTGCGCCTCTTGGATCTGCGATTTCCAGTCGGTGACCACCAACGTGGCCCGCGTGCAGCAACTCTCCCCTAACCCCCAGAAACTCGCGGGGCAATGCGGCAAGCTGAAATGCTGCCTCAACTTCGAATACGAAGCTTATGTCGAAGCATTGAAAGCCTTCTCCGACCCCAATATCGTACTGCATTTTGAAAGCGGTGATGCCATTCACCAAAAAAACGATGTCTTCCAAGGCATCATGTGGTATTCTTACACCGACGACAAAAGCAACATCATGGCTATCCCCGTCGACAAAGTGAAGGAAATCATCGCGACAAACCGAAAAGGACAAAAACCTGCCAAGTTGGAGGACTTCGCCATCACAATGGAAGCCCATACCAACACGAACGAAGGCTATGGAGAAGCCGACCTTAAGAAAATGAGTGACTAAACGCACAAAAGTATGAAAAAAGGAATCCATTGGATATTAGGAATCTGTGTCATGCTGGTTTTGGCCTCATGCGCCAACGACTCGTTCAACAAGCGCGTGGTCATCCCTGAAGCCGAATGGCGGCAAGAAAACAGGATAGCCCTTGATGCGGATATCTACGACACCATTAGCAGTTACGTCTTTGGCATCGGTCTACGTCATCTGGAAAACTACCGCTACAGCAACCTTTTTGTATTCCTCCATACCCGTATGCCCAATGGTAACATCACCCACGACACCATTGAATGTACGCTCGCTACTCCTGAAGGAAAGTGGTTGGGCAAAAGCAGCGGCAGTATGCGTGATATGGTCATTCCCTTGAACAACAACCTGAAGTTCCCCCTCTCGGGACAATACCATTTCGAAATCGAGCAAGCCATGCGCGAGCCCGTACTGAAAGGCATCTCTGACATCGGATTATTCATTGAAAAACAATAATATATGTATAATAGAAAGAAAAAAGCGAAATCTACGGGTAATCCATCGAAAGCCATCCGAAACCTTTGGATTATCTTTGGCTCTCTTTTGCTCCTTACCATCCTGTTCTTCATCTGCGTGGCTACCGGAATTTTCGGAACCATGCCAAGTTTTGAGGAACTGGAAAACCCGCAGACCAACCTTGCCACCGAAATCATCTCCAGCGACGGTAAAATACTGGGTTCCTATTATGTGGAAAACCGCTCGAATGTACGCTATTCGGAGTTGTCGCATTATATGCCTGAAGCCTTAATCAGCATTGAAGACGAGCGTTTCACCGAACACTCCGGCATTGACGAGAAGGCACTTTTCCGTGTGGCTTTCGGTGTGCTTACGGGTCGGAAAAAAGGCGGTGGTAGTACCATTACCCAACAGCTGGCGAAAAACCTGTTCCCTCGTGGCGAGAACCTCAGCACCCCAAAACTCGTCTTGCGCAAGTTCCAGGAATGGATTACCGCCACCAAATTGGAGCATAATTATTCCAAGGAAGAGATTGTAGCCATGTACCTGAACACGGTGGCCTTTGGTCACAATGCATACGGTATCAGGTCGGCAGCCAAGACCTTCTTTGACAAGAAACCCAGTGAGATGACCATCGAGGAATGCGCTTTGATGGCCGGTGTCGTCAACGCTCCCACCCGATATAGTCCTGTCCGCAATCCTGAAAACTCTTTGGGCAGACGTAATCTGGTGCTCAAAAAGATGGCCGAAAATGGTTTCATCACCGATTCCGAATGTGACTCCATCTCGCAAATCCCGATTGACATGTCACATTTCAATGTGATGGACCACAACACTGGACAAGCCACCTATTTCCGTGAGTTTCTGAGAGGACAGCTCAATGAATGGGCTAAAAACACCATCCGTCCCGACGGCAGATCCTACAACATCTATCGCGACGGCTTGCGCATCTATACCACCATCGACTCCCGGATGCAGCATTATGCCGAAGAAGCCGTCAAGGAGTTCATGGGTAAAGAGTTACAGCCTATGTTCTACAAGCATTGGAAGGGGGTCAAGAATGCACCGTTCTCCAATGTGACAGCCGATGAAATCGACCATATTCTTGAGACTTCGATGAAACGAACCGACCGTTACCGTTCGCTGAAAAACGCGGGCATGTGCATGGACTCCATCAAAGCCGTGTTCAATCGTCCCGTCCCGATGACTGTTTTCTCATGGGATGGCCCCATCGACACGGTGATGACCCCGATGGACTCCATCCGTTACTACAAGTGGTTCCTGCAGACCAGCTTGGTCTCCATCGAGTCGCATACGGGCCACGTCAAAGCCTACGTGGGCGGTTTGGATTATCGGTTCTTCAAGTACGACCATGTCACACAAGCCCGACGTCAAGTAGGCTCCACCTTCAAGCCTTTCCTTTACTCTTTGGCTATGCAGGAAGGCGAGTACACCCCTTGCACCAAGATCCCCAACATTCCCTACAACATCCAACTTGCCAACGGACAGTTTTGGTCACCAGGTAATTCAGGTGGCGGTGGCGGTGAAATCACGCTGAAAAACGCTTTAGCTCAGTCAAACAACTGGATCTCAGCCTATCTGATGAACCAATTCGGCCCCGAGGCGGTCATAGGCATGGCTCGTCGTTTGGGTGTGGAATCGCCCATCGACCCTGTGCCTTCTATCTGCTTGGGTGTCTGCGACTTGAAACTCATCGAGATGGTTGGAGCCATGAGCACCTTCGCCAACCAAGGCGTTTACATCAAGCCCATGTTCATCACACGTATCGAAGACAAGAACGGCAATGTCATCCAACGCTTCAGTCCCGAAGAATCGGAGGCCATGAGCGAAGTGACTGCCTACAAGATGGTGGAACTGATGAAAGGCGTGGTGCAAAGCGGCACAGGTATCCGCCTGCGTTCTTCTTACGGGTTCACCAACCCCATCGCAGGTAAGACGGGAACCACACAGAAAAACAGCGATGGCTACTTCATGGGCATCACTCCTGATTTGACCACAGGCGTATGGGTCGGTGCTGAAGACCGTAGCGTGCACTTCCGTTCGACCCGTTTGGGACAAGGTTCCCATACGGCATTGCCTATCTGGGCCATATACATGAAGAAAGTCTACAACGACAAGAGCCTGAACATCAGCAAAGGCGACTTCCCGAAGCCATACGCGCCCGGCGTAGACTTAGACTTTAACTGCTGGCAATACGACAACGACGAACACGACGAATATATCGACGAGTTCTAATTTAATGATGAATGCTGAATGAAGAATGCTGAATGTGGTGTCATTCATAATTCAGCATTCCTAATTCATAATTGAACAACCATGACTTCAAACTTTGTAGATTACGTCAAGATATTCTGTCGCTCGGGTAAGGGCGGTGCGGGATCGTTGCATTTCAGGAGAGAGAAATATATCCCGAAAGGCGGTCCTGACGGCGGCGACGGCGGTCGTGGCGGCGATGTCATCCTGCGCGGCAATGCCCAGCTTTGGACCTTACTCCACCTGCGCTACACCAAACACGTATATGCAGGCGACGGCGTGCCTGGCGGCAAGAACCAGCTCACAGGAGCTGCAGGCGATGATGTTTTTATCGACGTTCCTTTGGGGACTGTGGCCTATCGTGCCGAAGACCATACCATGATGGGCGAGATCACCGAGGACGGACAGACCGTTGTGCTGCTCAAAGGTGGTCGCGGAGGCAAAGGCAACACCTTCTTCAAGACAGCCACCCTGCAGGCGCCCAAGTTTGCCCAACCCGGCGAGCCCAACCAAGAAGAATGGATCACTCTGGAACTAAAGCTGTTGGCAGACGTCGGTCTGGTCGGTTTCCCCAACGCAGGTAAGTCCACCTTGCTTTCGGTCGTTTCGGCCGCCAAGCCTGAGATTGCCGACTATCCCTTCACTACTTTGGTACCCAACCTCGGCATTGTCAGCTATCGCGGTCACCGCAGCTTCGTCATGGCCGACATTCCAGGTATCATCGAAGGCGCTGCAGAAGGTAAAGGATTGGGTATTAGATTCTTGCGTCATATCGAAAGAAACTCCACCCTTTTGTTTATGGTGCCCGCCAACACGGAGGATGTGAAGAAAGAATACGACATCCTGCTCAACGAATTAAAGAAATACAATCCCGAGCTGATGGATAAAGACCGCATCTTGGCCATCACGAAATGTGATTTGGTCGACGAAGACGCCATCAAAGAAATCAAGAAGCACCTGCCCAAGAAGATTCCGCATATCTTCATCAGCTCCGTCGCCAACCAAGGCATCACCGAACTGAAGGACCTGATTTGGCTGACGCTGAATAAGGGTGACAAAGGGGAAGATTGGTAAAAACGCAACCTATGGAAAGCCTCTCCTCCATCGACTCCCAACTTTTCCTTTTCCTCAACGGCCTGCACGTCGATTGGATGGACAAGGTCATGGTGCTTGTCACCGATATGTGGATGTGGTTTCCGTTATACCTATTATTAATATACTGGGCTATTAAGCAATACGGCAAACGTTGCTGGTGGGTCTTTTTGGCCCTTGGAATCGTGGTGCTCTGCACCGACCAATTGGCTTCCCATGTATGCAAACCTGTCTTTCATCGCTTAAGACCTTGCTATAATGTTGATTTTCAAGATTTAATATACCTTCCCAAAGGCATGGCGGGTGGAAGATACGGTTTCGTTTCCTCTCATGCCGCCAATACTTTTGGCGTGGCCGCTTTCCTTACACCTGTGCTTCGAAAATACCGCCCTTGGCCAGCCATTGTGCTGTTTCTTTGGGCTTTCATCTCAAGTTACAGCCGCATTTATATTGGCTATCATTATCCTGGAGACATCCTTTGCGGAGCTTTGTTAGGAATACTAATAGGACTAATCCTTTGGAAGGTATTTCAGTTGGTTGTCGTCAGAAAAATCTGGAAATCAGAATAATGAGCCCATTGTAGGAGTCGATTTCCCATCGTTGAAGACCACTTTGATGGTTGAGGAAGGCTCAATACCACAAAGTGAGGCCAATTTGGCTTTGTTCAAGGCGAGTTCAAGATAGCCGTGCGTGCCGAAGATGGCCACCAAATCCACCACATCGACATCGAGATAACTATCGGAAATCTCATCCACGGTGTAGAGATCGCCTTTCACCATGATAGTGAAGTCGCGGCCACGGCGTTCCCGTTCAAACAATTCCTTGGAGATATTGGTAATCAGGTTGTCGTAGGAGTCGATGTGCATCACCACACCCTCGATGGTATTGTCGCGTGCCACGGCACAGAAAGCACCGCCAGGATTCAACTTCAAACGAGGTTCACCGATATTGGACAGCGGCTCTCCGTTGGCAATCATCACGGCCACTTTGGCAAAACGGTCACGGGTGGCAAAGGTGAAAAAGTCGGTGTCCTGCATCACGTCGATGCAAACAGCTTCTTCATATTTCCCGTCAAGGATATGGCTGAAGATGCCGTTGTCGGTCGAGATGAAATATTGTCCCTCGGCCTTCACCACCACATGCGGGCATTCCATCGACTCAATCGTGTCGACCGCAATGATGTGAATCGTCCCGGGAGGAAAGCATCGGAAGCAGTTTTTCAGCGTAAAACCCGCTTGCGAAACATTAAAAGGTTCGATTTCATGCGTAACATCAACAATGGTCGCTGTCGGAAGCATGGACAGAATGGTGCCCTTTACCGCTGCAACATAATAATCCTTTTTCCCCCAATCGCTTGTTAATGTGATAATTGCCATCGTTACGCTATGACCTTTCAGTGATTTTGCAAAAGTATATCATTTATGTCAATTCTAAGGTAGGTTTTTGAAAAAAAATCTTCATTATTTTCAATCTGTCATTGCGGGGAGTGAAACAACTGAAAAATAGTCTATCTTTGCACCTAAAATAATAGAGATGGCAGAGCAGATCCTCCAAATAGAAAATGTTGACCCGAAGGAACTCCATGGTCCCAATGACAAATACCTGGAGCTGGTGAAAAGCATGTTCCCCAAGTTGAAAATCATTGCGCGCGGTGACTTTGTGAAGGTGATAGGCGACGATGATGAGATTGAGTATTTTGTCAGCCGTTACGAGACCCTGATGGTGCAACTGGAGCGTTTCGGCAAACTCACCGCACAGACCGTAGAGGATGTGATGATGGCAGCCACCGACAGTGAGTTACAACAGAAGATGTCGGAGAGCGATGTGTTGGTCTTTGGGCGCAGCGGCGTGCCCGTCAAAGCCATTACCACCAACCAGAAACGTATGGTGACAGCCTCGGAGCAAAAGGATTTGGTTTTTGCCATCGGTCCCGCCGGTACGGGCAAGACCTATACCGCAGTTGCTTTGGCCGTCAGAGCCTTGAAAGCCAAACAAGTACGAAGAATTATCCTCACCCGCCCTGCGGTCGAAGCCGATGAACATCTCGGTTTTCTGCCTGGCGACCTGAAAGACAAACTCGACCCTTATCTGCAACCGCTTTATGATGCCTTGCGTGACATGATACCGTCTTCAAAACTAGATGGTTATCTTGAAGACCACACTATCGAGATTGCGCCTTTGGCTTTTATGCGCGGCCGCACCCTCGATCATGCCTTCGTCATCCTCGACGAGGCACAGAACGCCACGCGCAGCCAGCTGAAGATGTTCCTCACCCGCATGGGTCGTTCAGCCAAGTTCATCGTCACCGGCGACATCACCCAAATCGACCTGCCGCCCAAGACACCCTCGGGATTGCCTCAAGCCATGGAGGTGTTGAAAGACGTGCGCGGCATCGAATTTATCTACCTGGACGACAAGGACGTGGTGCGACACAAGCTCGTGACAGACATTATCAATGCCTACAAGAAACACCACGAAGAAGAGACACACTCCGATGCCGCGCCATCAGTCACGGAGAATCCAGAGAATTAATAAGCTCACTTTACTCTCAATGCGCCTCCAACCAGTTGGCGCCTGTGTTCATCTCCACCACCACGGGCACGGAGAGTGGCAAGGCATTCACCATCTTGTCTTGAACGATGGATTTCAGTGCATCTAGCTCGTCGAGATGCGCGTCGAAGACCAATTCGTCGTGCACCTGCAAGATCATCTTTGACCGCATCTTCAAGCGTTCTAGTTCCTGGTGGATGCCAATCATAGCTATCTTGATCATGTCGGCGGAACTGCCTTGGATGGGCGCGTTGATGGCGTTGCGCTCTGCGAAGCCACGCACCACACTGTTTGCGCCGTTGATGTCGCGCAGGTAACGACGGCGACCTAAGATAGTCTCGGCATAGCCGCGTTCCCTAGCCAAGGCGATGCTACGATTCATGTATTCCTTGATGCCCGCATATTCCTCGAAGTATTTCTTGATTATGTCGGCGGCCTCGCTGCGCGAGAGCTCCATCCTTTCAGCTAAACCGAAAGCCGACATGCCGTAGATGATGCCGAAGTTGACCGCCTTGGCGCGACTGCGTTGCTCCTTGGTGACCTGGTCCATGGGCACATGGAATACCTTGGCCGCCGTAGCGGCATGGATATCATGACCGAGGTTGAAGTCTTTCACCATGGCGGGGTCTTGACTCAAATGGGCGATGATACGCAACTCGATTTGACTGTAATCGGCGGCAAGCAACGTGTATTGTGGACTGCGTGGCACGAAGGCACGGCGAATCTCACGGCCTTGGGCGGTGCGTACAGGGATGTTCTGCAAGTTGGGATTGTTGGAGCTTAAACGCCCCGTGGCAGTGACAGCCTGGTTGTAAGAGGTATGAATGAGACCATCCTTGGGATTGACCAAAGCAGGTAGCGCATCCAGATAGGTGGACTTCAGTTTGGTGAGCGAGCGGTAGTCCAAAATCATTTGGATGATGGGATGCTTGTGTGACAGTTTCTGCAGCACATCCTCGCCTGTGGCATATTGTCCCGTCTTGGTTTTCTTGGCTTTCTCGTCGATGCGTAGGCGCTCGAAGAGGATTTCGCCTAACTGTTTTGGCGAGGCGATATTGAAGGGCATACCAGCGGCTTTATAGATCTCTTCCTCAATCTTCCGTATCTCAACGCCAAAGGCCTCGCTGATTTGTTGCAGGTTCTCCGTGTCGATGCGTACGCCGTTGGCTTCCATGCGGCTGAGCACAGGCACCAGTGGCATCTCAATCTCATAGAACAGCTTCTCCACGCCGTTTTCCTTCAGCAGGGGCAACAGCTTCTCATAGAGTTGCAAAGTGATGTCGGCATCCTCGGCGGCATATTCCTTAACTAAATTCACTGGCACCTCGCGCATGGTCTTCTGCATACGACCTTTGCCAATCAAATCTTCAATCGGGATGGTGAGATAGTTGAGGTAGACCTCGGCGAGATAGTCCATATTGTGGCGTTGCTCGGGCTCGAGGAGATAATGCGCCAGCATGGTGTCGAACATCGGACCTTTCACGCGGATGCCGTATTGTGCCAGCATAGAGATATCGTATTTCAGGTTCTGCCCGATTTTCAGGATGGTTTCGTTCTCGAACAAAGGCCGCAGCAGCTCCAGCTTCATCTGGCAAGCCTCTCGCTCGGCGGGCATCGGTAGGTACCAGGCCTCATGCGCCTTGATGGCAAAAGAGAGTCCCACCAAATCGGCTGAATACACGTCGATGTTGGTCGTCTCGGTATCGAAGACGAATTGTTGCTGCTTGGATAGTAATTCCACCAATGCCTTGATTTCGGCTTCAGTTTCCACCAGTTTATAATCATGCGGCACGGTCTTGGCCGAATCCTTGTCGGAAAACTCCAACAGGCCGCTATTGTCGCCTTGGTGGAAAAGGTCGAATTGTCCGGAGGGGGAGGGTGCGGAGAACGACTCTGGTGATGCAGGCTTTGGGGCAGGCGTTTCCACCGTTGTTGGCACGCTGTCGTGGGATTTCTTATAGTCGTCGAGGAAGCGTTTGGCGAAGGCCTTGAACTCCAGTTCCTCGAAGAGGGCCATCAGTGCAGGCACGTCGGGTTCCTTGGATTTCAGTTCTTCCTCATTAAACCCAACAGGCACCTCAAGATTGATGGTGGCCAGCGCTTTCGACATCAGTCCTTGCTCGGCAAAGTTGATGACGTTCTCTTTCTGTTTGCCTTTCAGCTCGTCGGCGTGGGCGATGAGATTCTCCACGCTGCCGTATTGTCCCACCAAAGCTGACGCTGTCTTCTCGCCGATGCCAGGGATGCCCGGGATGTTGTCGGAGGCATCGCCCCAGAGGCCGAGGATGTCGATGAGTTGCTTGGGTTCTTTGATACCATAGCGTTCGCACACCTCTTTGGCCCCCCAAACCTGTGCCGGCTCGCCGAATTTGGCGGGTTTGTAGAGCAGGATTTTGTCCGTCACCAGTTGTCCGAAGTCCTTGTCGGGGGTCATCATATAGGTGGTGAAGCCTTGTTGTTCCGCCTTTTTCGACAGGGTGCCGATGACGTCGTCGGCCTCATAGCCTTCCACGCCGTAGACGGGGATGTTGAAGGCCTCGATGAGCCTGATGATATAAGGTATGGATTCGCGCAAGTCATCGGGCATCTTCTCGCGGTTGGCTTTGTATTCGCTGTACTCAGCCTGTCGCTGGGCGGTGCCGGACACGTCGAAGGCCACGCCGATGTGGGTGGGTTTCTCTTTTTGTAGGATTTCGTAGAGCGAGTTGAGGAAGCCCATGACGGCCGAGGTGTTGACCCCTTTCGAGTTCATTCTCGGGTTCTTGCTCAAGGCGAAGAAAGCCCTGTATATCAATGCGTAGGCATCTAAAAGGAAGAGTTTTTTCTCTGTGGTTTCCATAGGGTTTGATTTGATGGGGTAAAAATACGAAGAATTAACGCACCTAAGATGGATTTGTCCAAAAAGAAGGTGAAAATCCGAAAAAATATTCCATTATAAAAAAAAGTTGTACCTTTGCCGCCGAAAACGAGTATTATTTATTCACTAAAAATTGAGAACTATGTCAGAAATTTTGAATGAAATCGTTCCGATTATCGCTGAAAAACTCGGCGTGGATCCTTCGGAAGTGACCATGGAAGCCAGCTTCACCAACGACCTTGGCGCTGACTCATTAGACACCGTCGAACTGATGATGGACTTTGAAAAGAACTTCAACCTCTCCATCCCGGACGACCAACAGGAAAACATCCAGACCGTGGGTGACGTTGTGAAGCTCATCGAAAAGATGCGTGCTGAAAACAACTGATTTTCAAATTAAATAAACTGTTTTATGGAATCGAAACGCGTAGTCGTCACAGGCCTCGGTGCCATCACCCCCATCGGAAACACTGTCAAGGATTTCTGGGAAGGACTGGTAAATGGAAAAAACGGTGCTTGTGAGATTACCCGTTTCGATTCTACTTTATTCAAGACCCATTTCGCCTGCGAGGTGAAAGGGTACAACCCCGACGACTATTTCGACAAGAAGACCGCCCGCAAATACGACCTGTTTGCGCAGTTTGACCTCATCGCTGCCGACGAAGCCATCGCCGACTCGGGCATCAGCCCTGAAAACACCGACTTTGACGATGTCGGCGTCATCGTCACCTCCGGCATCGGTGGCGTCAACCACATGTACAACGAGGTCATGGAATACTCGCAAACCGACCTCACGCCGCGTTTCAGCCCCTTCCTCATTACCAAAATGATTGTCAACATGCCCGCGGGTGTCGTCTCCATTAAATACGGTTTCCGTGGCCCTAACTTCTCCACCGTATCGGCTTGCGCTTCATCGGCACATGCTGTCATTGATGCCTTCAACTATATCCG
This sequence comes from Bacteroidales bacterium, assembly GCA_017651645.1. Next base: position 100,676 of record JAGCCO010000013.1, on the reverse strand, counting down.
TTGGGGAAAGAGCAAGGTCATCGTGGCCGGCGGCGCAGGTGCAGCCATCGGCGTGTGCGGCATCGGTGGCTTCAACGCCATGAAAGCCCTCTCGACGCGTAACGACGACTTTATGACCGCCTCACGTCCCTTCGACCTCAACCGCGACGGTTTCGTCATGGGCGAAGGCGCCGGCTGCCTCATCCTTGAGGAATACGAACACGCCATCGCACGTGGCGCCAAGATTTATGCCGAAGTCGTGGGTGGCGGAGCCTCAGCCGACGCCTACCACATCACGGCTCCGCATCCCGAAGGCTTGGGCGGCATCCTTAGCATGCAACGCGCCTTGGACGATGCCGGTCTCTCTCCCGAAGTCGTCGACCACATCAACACCCACGGCACCTCAACCCCAGTGGGCGACGTGGCTGAACCTATCGCCATCAAAGAGGTGTTTGGCGAACACGCCTATAACATCAGCATCAACTCCACCAAGTCCATGACGGGTCACCTTTTGGGCGGTGCCGGCGCGGTGGAAGCCATCGCCACCATCCTGGCACTGAAGAACGGCATCATCCCGCCCACCATCAACCACTTCGACGACGACCCGAACATCGACCCGCGCCTTGATTTCACCTTCAACAAGGCCCGCAAGCGCGACATCCACTACGCCCTCACCAACTCATTCGGCTTCGGCGGACAAAACGCCACCTTGATTTTCAAAAAGTTTGAATCCTAAGATGGCTTTCCCCTCTCTTTTTGGTCCCAAAGACCCCCAAGACAAGGCACTCTACGACTATATCCACAACATCTTCGGGTTCTACCCGAAGAACATCGCCTTGTATCGCGTGGCCTTTACTCATAAGTCGGTGGCGGTCGAAAGCGTGGGTAACTACCACGTCAGCAACGAACGCATGGAATACCTCGGCGATGCCGTGCTGAGCACTGCCGTGGCCGACTACCTCTTCCACACCTACCCCACCCAGCCCGAAGGCTTCCTCACCGAGATGCGCTCGCGCATCGTCAGCCGTGTCTCCCTCAACAAACTCTCGGAGAAACTCGGTTTCGGCGACTACATCCGCCATGCCCCCGACACCGGCAATCAAGCCCGCTCGATGGGCGGCAACGCCTTCGAAGCCCTTATGGGAGCCATCTACCTCGACCGTGGCTTCGACTTCACCAAACACATCATCATCGACCGCATCGTAAAGGTCCACATCGACATGGAACAGCTCCAACAAACCGATGTCAACTTCAAGAGCAAGCTCTTGGAATGGTCGCAAAAACAGAAAAAAAACACCGTGTTCAAGATGTTGGAGGAAATCGGAGAGGGTCACAAGAAACAGTTCCACGTCCAGATTGTCATCGATGGCAAGCCTTATGCCGATGCCATCGACCGTTCCATCCGCGGTGCCGAGCAGCTGGCCGCCGAAAAAACCTGTCAAGAATTGTTCAAAGAATAATTGTATCTTTGCGGCATGAAACCCAAAAGCAACAAGATACAGATTGCCTCGTTCGACGACACCACCGTTGTCGGCATTAACTCCGCCTTGGTCGACTACAAGCTGGCGTGGAACATCAACAACAAGCTCTTTTTAGACCTCGCCAGATACGATGACCTTATCTTTGAAGGCGTACCCTTCTCCTTCTTTTATTACACGGCAGGCGAAAACTACAATGTCTATAACCTCGTCTCACTCGTCAGCAAAGACAAGCTGCTGTATTCGTTTTCGCCACGAGTGGACTATCTTTTCCTCATCCAAAACACCCTTACCCCCGAGCGACAAATCAACATCATGCGTAGTCTGCGTGAGATAGAGGGCGTCGTGCATGCTTTTGTGTTGGAAAAAAACAAAAACCTACGGCAGGTGTTGGAGACCATCGCCGGCTGCGAACAACAGATGATGGACAAGAAAAAGAAGCAGAACAACATCAACGCCGTCAGGCAGAAGATGCGCGAACAAGAAGCTCAGTTGGCTGCGCTTAGGGCTCAATCCTGATTTCCACCCCGCTTTCCTCTGTCACGTATGAAGCAACAAGGTCGCCGATGCCAAGATTGAAAATGTGTTTTCCGAGGCTGATTTGATCGCCTATGACGGTGGACAAATGCCCATCAAGGGTCGAATGTGCCGGAAACTCCTTGAATTTGTCGAAGAAACAGTAAGTGATTTCATCCCCAGGCAGATAGTGTGCCCTAAGCGTCATGATATAATCTTCGTCGAGGAAGGCTATCGGAACGTCACAGGGATTATAAATGCTGAAGTCCGCATGAATGGTGTCGCCATGATGAAAAACCGGCACTGTTTCGGGATTTGCGTTTGTGATTTTTAGGTTGATCACCAAACGGTTAGGCGATAGAAAACGCGGCATGAGATAGCCTTGAAACGACACCCCGTTGATTTCGTATTCCTTGGACAGGCCCGATACCGGACCACAAATGAAGACCTCCTTCCCAATCCAAGATTTGTCGAACTGCCAGAGGTCATATTGTGTCTTTCGGTCATAATAGCTTTTTAGCGTGGAACTTTCCTTGCCAGTGAAATAATGGTAGAGCGCAGGCTGCTGAAACGAGCCCTGAAACACCACTGGACGATTACCTGCCACTTGTTCAATGGCCTTGTATTGTATTTCCTTGCCATGATAGCCGAAACGGTCGGCCAAAGGCGTTAGCAGAAGGATTCTGAAGGCAAAAACTAACAACAATGAGGGCAGGATGAAACGCCAGATGTATTTTCTTAATTTCTCATCCAGCAAGGCTTTACGGTAAACCAGCACCACCATTGGGATGACGCAGACGATGGTCCAATGTGGCTCCACATGCCCGCGGAAAGCCATCAACCAGAAGAAAAGGAAGAAGCCAATGATAACAAAGCATAAGCCTCGTTCAAATACTTCTTGAGGAGTTCTTTTTCTAGATTGCTTCGCTTCGCTCGCAATGACGTCACACCCCGCTTTTTGAGGGTCCTGAGCGTTGGGCTCGTGCGTCATTGCGAGGAGGAACGACGAAGCAATCCAGGGCTTGTGCTTGAATAATACATAAACAATAGCTCCAACCGTAAATGGATTAAAAATCAACAGCTGGTTGGGCAGGTATTCAAGGAAATAACCCCAACGAAATGTCTCATTTCTCCCAGCAAGATGGTACTTGAAGCTTGGGAAGTCGTTGTTGACCTGCCAAAGAATGTGCGGTGTCAACAAGACCAAAGCCAAAAGACAAGCCACCCAGAACTTGCCTTCTTTCAACAGTTTGAGGTTCGAAAGCACAATCAAACCCAACAACAAGAAAGCATGATATTTGCTGTAGACCATCAAGGCCATCGTCAGACCCATCATCAAGGCATTTTTCCATGATTTGTCGGCCAAATAGCGCTGATACACCAGCAAAAACAGGGCAGAAAACAAAATCAAGCTCGCATCGGGTGTTGTGACGAAGCCGTAGATGTTGAACATTACGATGGAGAAGGCGATGATGAGGAAAAGTTTAGAGTTTAGAGTTGAGAGTTGAGAGTCTGCTTCGCCCATGTCATTCCTGCGTTGGTAGGTGGGGTGGCTGGAATCTATGGGCGAAGAAAGGTTAAAGTTATAAGTTGCGATTTTCCATATCACCCAAAGCGATAAGCAAGAGGTAATGATTGTGAAAAACCTAACCCCTAACGCTCCCGAGAAGAGGATGCTGCTGAGAAAGGTCATTAAACCCACCATGGGCGGGTGGTCGAAATAACCCCAGGCGAGGTGTTCGCCATAGAGGGCGTAATAGGCCTCATCCTCTTGGATTTCGGTAAAGATGCCCTGCAACAGGTTGATGACAAACCAAATGAAAATGCCACAACAAAGGCAAAATCTCCAATTGAATATTTTGTCCTTTGTCATGGCATTTGGTTTGTAGGGCTGTCACATCGTGGCAGCCACAAAGGTTTTAACCCACATGAATATTATCCTTCACCAGTTTCAGGATTTTCTTCGTGTCGTTGCCGAGTTCCTTGCGGAGGTGAGCATCGTTGAAATCGGTGAGGAATTTGATCATGTAGTCGACGATGCTGTCAGAGAATACGCCTTTTGCGGTGTAGATCTCGCGATCCTTGGCCAGTTCCTTGGCGGCGGCTACGCAGCTGTCGGGCAGTTGCTCGAGGCTCTCTTGCAGCTCCTTGTTCTTCTCGTCGTGGATGTTGACGCCGAGGCCGACATAGGTCTTCTCTGCAATCTCAAGCGCGTTGGGCAGCTCGAAGCCATGACGGGCAGCGGCGCAGAGAGCAGCCATCAGCAGATACATGTCGGCGCAACCGTCGGAGGCACGCCATTCGAAGGTCTGCTTCTCGCTGAAGTCCTTGTTCGACTTCTTCTCGAGCGGGTTGGCGCTGGCTGACATATCCTTACCATTGCTGATCCAGCCGAGCGGCACACGCACTAAGGCGCTGCGGTTGCTGTAAGACCAGCACAGTGAAGTCGGGGCTTCCTGATGGGGCACCAGGCGCAGGAACGACAGCGGGTTGGGGTTACCGAAGGCAGGCAGTGAGGTGCCAGCCACCATGTAACCGGCGATGGCCTTCTTGGCGTAGTCGGTCAGCTCGCCGTTCTTCACCATCACGCTCTTGCCGTCCTTGGTGAACTTGCAGTGGACGTGCATACCACTTCCGGCCTTGCCCACAGTGATCTTCGGAGCGAAGGTCAGGGTGACGCCATATTCGTAAGCCAGCTGACGCATGATCCACTTGGCGACCACGAGTTGGTCGGCGGCGTCTTCGATATTGGTGGGCAGGAACTCGATTTCGTTCTGTTCATAGATCTTGCCGTCGTAGGTGAAGTTACCCACTTCGGAGTGACCGTACTTAATCAAGCCGCCAGCCTGGGCGATGAGGCGCATGGCCTCGACGCGGTACTCGGTGAACTTGTTGAACGGGGCGCTCTCGTGGTAGCCTTTCTGGTCGGCCACTTCGTAGATTTCCTCGTCGTCGGCGATGATGTAGTATTCCAGCTCGCCCATGGTCTCCATTTGCAGGCCCGTGGTCTTCTTAAACACTTCGTGGGCTTTGTGGAGGATGTGCTCGGGTGAGCTCTCGAAGGGCTCGCCGTCGCGGTTGTAGAACGAACAAAGGATGTCCAAGGTGGGCGTCTCAGTGAAGGGGTTGCGGAAGGCGGTCTTGTATTTCGGTACCACATAGAGGTCGCTCTTTCCGGCTTCTATGAAGGGGAAGAGGCTCGAACCGTCGACGCGCTCACCGGCCGTGAGGATGTTCTCGAGGTGTTCGAGGCTGTGGATCACGAAATTCAAGGTCTTCAGCTTGCCGTCCCAGCCACAATAGTGGAAGTTGACGAATTCGATTTGGTTTTCCTCGCAATAACGGATGATGTCGGCGCGAGTGAACTCTGCTGCAGGCTTCTGAAGGTACTGCACCAGACGATTGGGGTTCATGGCAATTCTTTGGTCCATTACGATTTATTGATTTAAAGATTTAAGATTGACTTCGTCGAATGCTACGCATTTCAAAATTTTAAATTCAAAGAATTTGCGCAAAGATAGTAATTATTCCATCATTCCAATTCAAAAGAAGAATAAATGCTGTTTTTTCCTTTGAATCCATGGTTTTTTCCTACTTTTGCGATAACAAAAGCAAAAAAAATGGCATTAAAAGACTGGATGATTGCCTTCAACAACGCCAAGACGATGGAGTCGAACGGCGAGGAAGGTATGGAATTGATTGATGAATACGAGCGCGTGCTCGAAAAACTGGGCGAAGGGCCTTTCACGGAGGCCGAGGAACATGTGCGCGAAGAAGTCTGCCGGAACCTTAGCGAATTGTATGCCCTCAATGGGGATGAGGCGAAAGCGGAGGAATACAGGAATATGTTGGAATAATGCATTTTGTAGAGACGTAGCGCGCTACGTCTCTACCGATGTTATTCCCTCTTCAGCATATTAAAATAAGCATCCAATAATTTCTGCGCTCCAATATACGCGCTCATGCGCTGGCCGCGCACATCGGCTTCGACCAAAGGCAAAAGGTCGGCCACCAGTTGGTTCTGGTAGAAATCGTTTTTCAAGGCGCTGTCCATCGAGTCGTACATCATTTGCACATCTTGTTGGGCGCGTTTTTTATAAAGATAGCCGTTGTCGCGGATAGCTTGAACATGGTCGGCAACCATCTGCCAAACTTCGTCGATTTGGAAGCCCGTCAGGGCAGAGCAGGTCATCACCTTGGTCTCTTGGCCCGACTCGGGCAAGGGGAAGAGGTGCAAAGCGTTGCGGCATTCGGCGGCGGCGCGGTTGGCGCGCATCACATTGTCGCCGTCGGCCTTGTTCACCGCGATGCCGTCGGCCATCTCCATGATGCCGCGCTTGATGCCTTGCAGTTCGTCGCCTGCGCCGCTGATTAATATGAGCAGGAAGAAATCGACCATGGAATGCACTGCCGTTTCTGACTGGCCTACGCCCACGGTCTCCACAAAGATGGTATCATACCCCGCTGCTTCACAAAGGATGATGGTTTCCCTTGTCTTGCGTGCCACACCGCCCAAGGTGCCCGCCGAGGCCGAGGGACGGATGTAAGCATTGGGATGCACGGAAAGCGTTTCCATGCGCGTCTTGTCGCCCAAAATGCTGCCCTTGGAACGTTGGCTCGATGGGTCGATGGCCAACACTGCAAGCTTCTGTCCTTTGTTGCAGAGATGCACGCCCAAAGCCTCGATGAAGGTGCTCTTGCCCGCTCCAGGAACACCGGTGATACCCAAACGCAAAGCCTTTCCCGCGTGGGGCAGACAAGCCGCTATGATTTGTTGTGCCAGCTCCTGATGCTTGGGCAGGGCGCTCTCCACCAAGGTGATAGCCTTGCTGAGCGTCACACGGTCGCCTTTGAGGATGCCGTCGACATACCAATCCAGCGGCATCAGCTGCTGGTGGTTGCGTTTCATGCGCTCCAAAGCGTTCGGGTTGACTTGGATGGGACCTTCCACGCCTTCAGTGACCTTGAGGTTGGATTCCCATTCATGTTCCTGATTTTCAAAGTGTTCGTATTCCATAGCGGGCAGGTGAGTTATGCGGTTTTAAGTTGCAAAAGTAATGATATTATCATTTTTTGTTGCGTTATTCCAAAAAAAATGCGTAATTTTGTAGTTTCTAAGCAAACTAACGCCCATGACTAGCAAGACAAGAGTACTATTCGTCCATCAGGAAATCGCACCCTATCTGCCGGAGACCCCGATGAGCCTCATCGGTCGCTATCTGCCACAGGCCACTCAAGAAAGCGGTAAGGAAATCCGCATCTTCATGCCGCGCTACGGTGTCATCAACGAGCGCCGCAACCAGCTCCACGAGGTGATCCGCCTCTCGGGTATGAACCTCATCATCAACGACACGGACCACCCGCTCATCATCAAGGTGGCCTCCATCCAGAAGGCGAGGATGCAGATCTATTTTATCGACAACGATGACTTCTTCACGAAGAAGAAATACCTGATGTATGACGAAAAGGGCGAGTTTTGCGATGACAACGACAGCCGTTGTGTCTTCTTTACCCGTGGCGTCATCGAGACGGTGAAGAAACTCAACTGGTCACCTGATGTCATCCACTGTCATGGCTGGATTTCGGCATTGATGCCTGTCTACATCAAGCGCGCCATGAATGTGAGGGACAATCCTTTGTTCAACGAGTCGAAAATAGTCTATTCGATTTATGACGATGGCTTCACAGAGACATTCAAAGCGGGCTTCGACAAGAAAATGAAGCTTCAAGGCATGAACGCGAAAGACCTCAAGTACTTCAAGGAGGCCAACTACGTCAACCTGACCAAAGCTGCCATCGACTATTCCGACGGCATTGTGGTGAGCACCGAGCATTTGCATCCCGAGATTGCAGCTCATCTGCAGACGGTCAAGAAGCCCGTCCTCTCGTATCAAGAACAGGTGCATTACGCTCAGGCTTGCAACGATTTTTATGACACCATTCTCCAAAAACAATAAGGACCGTATTTTTGAGTTATCTCACAACGAATAATCTCAACAATTTTCAATCTGATGAAAACACATCATTCAACCGCTCGAACTTTTATAGCGTTAATGATTGGCACGTTGGTTTTGGCCTTTGCTTCTTGCAAGAAATCCCCTGAAACCATCGGCAACAACCTGATCTCGGGCGATAACTACATCGGCGTCTACCATACCGACACGGTAGAGGTGCTTTGCCATTCCTATCTTGACTCCGTCGCCACTGGTAACGCCGTCAACGCTTTGTTGGGTGCCATGAAAGACCCTGTCTTCGGTACTTCAGAAGCTGGATTCTATACCCAATTCCGTCCTTCGGTGGCCGGTCAGAGCTTCGGTAGCAACCCGGTGATGGACTCTCTGGTGCTGCAACTTTGCATCTCAGGATATTATGGCGACACGACTACATTGCAGACGGTTCGCGCATACGAACTGACGGATACGCTGTCGACACAAAAGACCTATTACAATTTTACAACTGTGGCAACAGGCATTACCGACCATGCCAATGGCCATCAGTTCCGTCCGCATCCCCGAACCGAGTCGTACATTATCGGCACCGACACCGTGTCACAACCCATTATCCGCATTCCCTTGAGCCAGGAGCTGGGGCAATATCTCATGACCCTTGACACGTCGGCTTATTCGCGCCCCGACCTCTTCAAACAACAATTCAAGGGGCTTTATCTGATTTGTGACCCTGTGACCACGAATGGCGCCATCACCTACATCAACCTGACTAACAACACATATTCACTGCTTCAGCTATACTACCATGATGCTGCCACTCCTGAAAAGCCCATGCGTTACAACTTTTATGTGACCTCATCGGATGCTTATTTCAATCATATTGACCACGACTACACACAAGGAAGTCAGAATTTCGTCAGTCAAATAATCGATGATCAAACATCCTTAGGACAAGAGGAGGTCTATCTGCAAGCTATGGGCGGTGTGAAGGTATGGATCAAATTCCCCAACCTTACACGTTGGACGGATACAATCTCCGACGGCCATCTTGTCATAAACGAGGCAAAGCTGATATTGCCAGCCTCTGCAGTGGCCACAGATTCCATCTACAAAGCGCCTTCTGCCTATTCTCTTATTGGTTTCAATGCCGATAGCACCACCTATCTCCTACCCGATTATTATGAAGGCAGCAATTACTTCGGTGGTTCATACAGCTCAAGTAAGCAATCCGTGACTTTCAGGATTTCCGAATACGTTCAGAGCATCATTATGGAGAAAAAGGAAAATATGGGTATCAGTATGGGTATCAATGGTGCATCCTACGGAGCCCAACGCCTCGTTATCAACGGCCCGAATGCCCCTGTTGGAGAGAAGATAAGGCTTGAAGTGACCTATTCCATTGTGAATGAATGAGGAATTAGGAATGCTGAATGCAGATTGAGGAATAATTTGAAATTTTAAATCTTTGAATCTTGAATCTTTAAATTTACGAAATATGAAGAAATTGATTTTAGCCGCTTTGATTATTGCAGGACTGACCTGCTCGGCACAACAGAAAGATGCATCGACATGCTCAGCAAACAAAGAAACCGTCGTCGTCATCAAGACAAGCATGGGAACGATTAAAGCCAAACTTTATAACGACACCCCGCAGCACCGCGACAACTTCATCAAGTTGGTAAATGAAGGTTGGTACAACGGCTCACCGTTCCATCGCGTCATCAGCCAGTTCATGATCCAAGGCGGGCAGAACGCTGATGGTCGTCTCGATCCAGGCTACACCGTCCCTGCCGAGTTCAAGGACAACCATTTCCACAAGAAAGGTGCTCTTGCTGCTGCCCGACAAGGTGACCAAGTGAATCCCAAGAAAGCCTCCAGCGGTTCGCAGTTCTACATCGTGCAAGGCAAGGTGTACGACGACAAATGGTTGGATATGTTTGAAAACCGTTCTGGCAAAGTGTTATCGGCCAAACAGCGTCAGGCCTACAAGACCGTAGGTGGCACACCGCATCTCGATGGCGACTACACCGTGTTCGGCGAAGTGACAGAAGGCCTTGATGTGGTCGACAAGATCGCTGCCGTGAAGACTGGTCGTAATGACGTTCCCGTTGAGCCTGTCACCATCATTTCCGTTACGATTGAAAAAGGCTGCCAGAAAAGCGGTGAGAAAAGTTGCTGCCATTAATCAATAATTCCCATGAAAGAAAGAATCGAAGAGATACTGTCCCAAGTGCGTGACTTCCAGGCCGACAGCAAAGAGGCTTTGGAGAACTTCCGCATCACCTATTTGAGCAAGAAAGGCGTTATCCCTGCCTTGTTCGCCGACTTCAAGACCGTGGCTCCCGAGCTGCGCAAGGAGATGGGCATGAAGCTCAACGAGTTGAAGAATGTCGTCCAAGACAAGGTGGAAGAGCAGCTGCAAAAGTTTGAGAATCAGCACAGCAACGATGCCGGCTTCGACATGAGCATGCCCGCCGCCGACATGAAGGGTGCCCGTCACCCGCTGTCTATCGTGCGCCGCGATATCAACGAGATCTTCTCTCACCTCGGCTTCACCATCGCCGAAGGTCCCGAGATTGAGGACGACTACCATGTGTTCTCGGCCTTGAACTTCCCACTCGACCATCCCGCCCGCGACATGCAGGACACCTTCTTCATCAGCAAGGAACCCAATGTCAACAAGGCCTCGGATGTGCTGCTGCGTACCCACACCTCGAGCGTGCAGGTCCGTGTGATGGAGACCCACCAGCCGCCCATCCGCATCATCGCCCCTGGCCGCGTGTTCCGCAACGAGGCCATCTCAGCCCGTGCCCACTGCATCTTCCATCAGATTGAAGGTCTTTACATCGACGAAGGCGTCTCCTTCGCTGACTTGAAACAGACCTTGTACCACTTTGTGCAGGAGTTCTTCGGCGAGGGCACTAAGGTGCGTTTCCGTCCTTCCTATTTCCCCTTCACCGAGACCTCAGCGGAGATGGACATCTCATGCAACATCTGTGGCGGAAAAGGCTGCAACATCTGCAAGCACACAGGCTGGGTTGAAATCCTCGGCTGCGGCATGTGCGACCCCAACATCCTCACCGCCAGCGGCATCGACCCAGAGAAATACACAGGTTTCGCCTTCGGCATGGGTGTGGAACGTATCGCCATGCTGAAATACGGCATCAACGACCTGAGGCTGTTCTTCGAGAACGATTTGAAGTTCTTGGAGCAGTTTGAGTTGGCTTGATGGGATTTGTGTTCAGACAAAAAAACCGAGGTGTTTGCCTCGGTTTTTTTTGTGGGGTTTGAGATTTTTTTTGTACTTTTGAAGCCATATTTCATAAACGATATCAAATAATTATGATTACCCTTTCAGACATATTAAAAGGCTAAGATGATGGTGGAGAGAGATAGAGAAAGGAGGTAAGTAATGGCAAATCAATACGAAAACAAAAAACTAAATCCTCTACAGGAAATGATAATCTACCAGACCGATGATGGGGCTGTGAAGGTAGATGTGCAGATGGCAGATGAGACGGTTTGGCTAACAATAGACGGTATGTCTAAACTGTTTGACAAATCGCGTTCTACCATCAATGAACATATCTTGCATGTTTTTGAGGAAGGAGAATTGAAGCAAGAGGAATCCGTGAGAAAAATCGGAAATTCCGATTTTTCTACCAAACCGACCAATTACTACAATTTAGATGTTATCATTTCAGTTGGATACCGTGTAAAATCACTTCGTGGTACACAATTTCGTCAATGGGCAACCAAAAGGCTTAATGAATACATCCGCAAAGGCTTCACCCTCGATGACAACCGTCTGAAAAACCTTGGTGGTGGCGGCTACTGGAAGGAACTTCTCGAACGCATTCGCGACATCCGTTCTTCAGAGAAGGTGTTTTACAGGCAAGTGCTTGATATTTATGCCACGAGCATTGACTACAATCCCAAGGCCGACATTTCCATTGAGTTTTTCAAACGGGTGCAGAACAAGATTCATTATGCCGTGCATGGCCAAACGGCTGCCGAAGTCATTGTCAGTCGCGCCGATGCCGAAAAGGAATTCATGGGATTGACGACATTTGAGGGTGACAGACCGCATTTGAAAGATGCCGTCATCGCAAAGAACTATCTGGACGAGAAGGAGTTGCGGGCCATGGGACAGATTGTCTCAGGATATTTGGACTTTGCTGAACGACAAGCGGAACGACAGCAGGTGATGACTATGAAAGACTGGGCGGCACATTTGGACAACATTTTGAGCATGAGCGGCGAAGAACTGCTTCAGGGAGCAGGAAAAGTGTCGCACCAACAAGCCATCGAACACGCGACTACCGAATACAAAAAATACCAGCAACGCACCTTAAGTCAAGTGGAGAAAGACTTTTTGGACAACATCAAGACTTTGCCGAAACAGTAACGAAACATTGTTTTGACAAAGCACCGTTTAGTTTACAATCACCCTCTAACGGTTCTATTCAGCCACTGGCAGAAATCCTTGGTCTTCTCAAACTCTGATACCACCCAGTCAACGAGATGCGGGTCGGAGAGGCGTACATCGGGGAGGTCTTGTACCAGGAGCCAGTCGCGCTGCTTGAAGAGCTCGACCTGCGGATGATCCTTGGGATAGCCGTTGGGCACACGCTTCATGGCGTGGCTGGTATCGAGGTCGAAGCCTTTGGCTTTGGCGATGGCTTCCACCAACGGCTCACCGTTGAAGAGGATCTCGTCGCGGATGGTTTTCAGCATGGCCGTGTCGGGCATGTACATCCCTGTGCAGAGCATGTTGTGGCCGAGGTATTCCGATTCCTTGGCCTCCAGATGGAAGTAGTAGCCGCTCAGCATCGACTTCTTGCCTTCGGGACAGACGAACACGCCGAAGTGGGTCTTGTAGGGCCGCTTGTCGGGCGAGAAACGGGTGTCGCGATAGAAACGGTAGGTGCAGTCCTTCAAGGTCAGGCCTTTGCAGTTGTCGTCGAACTTCTGCACGCCGGCGATGATCTGCTCGGCCAAGGCGTTGAAATTGGCCTGCGCCGTTTGGTATTGCTTCTTATGCTCTTGGAACCACGGGCGGTTGTTGTTGTGGAGCACAGCGTCCAAGAATTCGAGGATGTCTTCCATAGGTGATTATTTTTTTGCAAAGGTAGAAATTAATTCGTCCCATACACTGCCTTTTTCGCCATCAAGGTCATGGAAAGGCCACGCGCCACCATGAACAATAGGAATGCTATCCATAAACCATGGTTGCCGAAACGCGGCATTAATAACAAGGTGGCGGGCAGGAACACGCCGATGGCAGAAATCAGCATCGTGTTGCGGATGGCACGCGCTGCCGTAGCACCGATGTAGACGCCGTCCCAAAGGAAGGCTGCAAAGGTAATGAGTGGGATGGCGGCGAGGTAGATATGGTAAGGTTTAGCCATAGGGATGATACCAGGCTGGTCAGAGACGAGGCCAATGAACCAGTCGGGGAATAAGGCATAAAGCACTGTGAAGGGCAAGGCAATGAGGAAGCCCCAAAGGAACAGTAGTTTAACGGTCTGACGGAGTTGCTTTCCATCGTGGGCACCAGTGAAACGGCCCACCAAGGCCTCGCCTGCATAGGCAAAGCCGTCGGTGAAGTAGGAGAAGATATAGAAGAATTGCATCAGTATCATGTTGACCGCCAGCATGTCGTCGCCGAGCTTGGCTGATTGATTATTGAAAAAGGCGATGCTCAGCACCAAGAGGATGCTGCGAATCATGAAGTCGGCGTTGACTTGGAAGAAGCGCTTCAACTTGTCGGCTTGCAACAGAATTACTCTTCGGATGGGGATGAGGTGATGTCGGAACTTGGCAAAGAGGAAGATGACGGCAGTCAATAATCCGCAGTACTGTGCAATGACGGTGCCCAAGACCACACCTGTGACACCCATGCCCATGACGTTGACGAAGATGACGCTCAAAATGATGTTCACCACATTGGTCAAGATGGCGATGATCATGGGGATAGTGGTGTTTTGCATGCCGATGTACCAGCCGTTGAAGGCATAGAGGCAGAGCACCGCTGGAGCCGCCCAGATGCGTACGTGAAAATAGGTGGAGGTATAGGCCAGTACTTCATCGCTACCGTTGAGTAGCTTCATGCTGAGCCATTCAACCGCATTTTGCAACGAGAGTACCAAAACTGTAGCAATCAACGCAATGCAAAGCGAGCGGTAAAGTGAATAGGCAATTTCGGTACGGTCGTTGGCACCGTATGCCTGTGCCGTGAAGCCCGTAGTACCCGCTCGCATGAAGCTGAAGATGGAGTACATCACGCTGAAGATGGTGCCGCCCAAGCCAATGGCCCCGATGTAGGCGATGCTGTCCTGATGCCCCATCAGCATCATGTCGACGAAGCCCAGCAATGGCACAGTGATGTTGCTGATGATGTTGGGTATCGCCAGTTTCAGTATCGAGCGGTTAAGGGATTCTTTGGGCATACACGTGCGCTTTTGCGGTTGCAAAGGTACATTTTATTATTTTTGCAGCAATAAACGCAGTAAGTTATGATTTTTTATTTCAGTGGTTGCGGCAATAGCCGCCATGTGGCAGAGACCATTGCTGCAGATCTTAATGACAAATTGGTATTCATTCCCGAAGCAGCACGCGAAAGCCGATACGAATACGAATTGACCGAAGGCGAAAGCCTCGGCTTCGTATTCCCTGTCTACTCTTGGGCGCCACCTAAACTGGTGCTAGACTTCATTGAAAAGCTACAGATTAAGGTCCCTGAGCCTGTCGAAGGGCCGACCTATCTCTATTTCGCTTGTACCTGTGGCGACGAATGCGGCTTAACTGAAAAGATTTTCCGCAAAGCCGTGGAGCAAAAAGGCTGGTCGCTGTCGGCTTGTTTTAGCCTGCAAATGCCCGAAACATACATCGGTATGCCCGGCTTCAAGCTCGACACCGACGAGAATGCGCAACGCAAAATCACCGCCGCCGATGCCAAGATGAAGGAACTCATCCCACGCATCAAAAACAAGGAAAGCTTTTCTGAAATGATTGTCGGCGGTGCTGCGTGGTTAAAAAGTAATCTAATCAATCCGGGTTTCAATCGTTTTGCCACTGACGATACAAAATACCGCTCTACAGAGGCCTGCATCCACTGCGGCAAGTGCGTGGAATCATGTCCGTTGAAGAACGTTACCCTTGAAGAGGGTCGCCCGAAGTGGAACGGCCACTGTACGATGTGCATGGCGTGTTATCATCATTGTCCGGTCAACGCCATCCAATACGGCAAGGCGACTATTGGGAAGGGACAGTATTACTTTAATAGTTTAGAGTTGAGTGTTTAGAGTTGAGAGTTTGGGGGTTATGAGTATAAGAACCTCCTGATGCTGCGCTTGGGCGTCTTCTCGAATTCCTTGTCGACCAGGACAATACTCGACACTTTGGAATAGGTGGGCAGCATGGCGTTCAGTGTGGCCAAGTTCTCGTTCATCAAGTCATCCATGCTCTTGTTTTGCAGGTCGTATTTCTCGTCGGGATAGACCAAGGCGACGATTTTACCTTGACGGCCCACCACGAGCGACTCAACAACACCCGGCAGGTTATTCACCTTGTCTTCGATCTCTTCGGGGTAGATGTTTTGTCCGTTGGAGCTCAAAATCATGGCCTTCGACCGTCCTTTGATGAAGAGCAGTCCCTTCTTATTTAAGGTGCCGAGGTCGCCAGTATGCAGCCAGCCCTCTTCGTCGATGGCATTGCGGGTGGCTTCTTCGTTCTTGTAGTAGCCCATCATCACGTGTTCGCCCCTGAACAGGATCTCGCCGACCACATGCTCCGGGTCGGGCGAGTCGATCTTCAGCTCATTGCGGGTGACGCACGAGCCGCAGCAGCCAATCATTTCATTATACCAGTGCTCGTAGCAAATGAGCGGTCCGGCCTCGGTCATGCCATAGCCCACCACAAAGGGGAACTTGATGCGACGGAACACCTTCTCCACCTCCGCGTTGATGGCAGCGCCACCGGTGATGAGCCAGATGAGGTTGCCACCGAAGGCCTCCATCAGCTGCTTATAGATGGTCTTCTCCACAATCTTGCAGAGCAGCGGCGTGTGCCAGAGGAACTTCACCATGGGTTTGTTGAGGGCAGGGAAAATCTTCGCCTTGAAGATCTTTTCCAGCACCAGCGGCACGGTGAGGATCATATAGGGTTTGGTCTCTTTGTAAGCCTTCAACAGGACAGTTGGCGACGGGGTCTTGCTCAAGAAGTAGACATGGCAGCCGCCAGCAATCTGGTAGAGGAATTCGATGGTCATGCCGAACATGTGGGAGAGCGGCAACATGCACACCTCGGTCCAGCCAGCATGGTTAGGGATGGTCTCCTGGCTGTATTGCACATTGGCTGAGATGGCACGATACGACAGCATGACGCCCTTGGGGGCGCTGGTGGTGCCCGAGGTGTAGTTGATGATCATCAACTCGTCAAGGTTATCGGTGGGCAGGTTAACATCCTCTTTGGTGAAACCGTAGGGGTATCTCTCGTGATACAGCCGCTCAGCGTCCTCTTTCACCGTCGAGAGACGTTCCTCCCGAGTATAGAGGACTCTGAATTGCTCCGTGCCGATGGCGATTTGGATGTTGGGCATCTTATCGGGATGGAGCCGTTTCCATACGGCGGGACCGACGAAGATGGCTTTGGCATCGGAGTGGGTGACGAGGTTCTCGATGTCGCTCTCGACGAAGGCATCCATGATGGACACCACCACGCCGCGGTTGGCGGCGATGGCCAGGAAGGCGATGGCCCAGTTGGCGCAGTTCTTCGAGCAGATGGCGATCTTGTCGCCTGCCTTCAGCCCTGCCACTTCAAGCATGGCCTGCACTTGCATCATCTTGGCGCCCATCTCGCCATAGGTATAGCTCGTGACGTCATCGTAATCGGTCAAAGCGGGTTCGTCCCAGTTCTTGGGGAGGTTCTCGTTGAAATATTCAAAGAAGTGTTTTGTAGGTTCTACTGGTTTCGTTGATTTCATAGGATGATAATTGAAGTTTTGAGGCTGCAAAGATAGGAAATGTTTTATTTTGGTGAAAAAACAAGCTATTTTTGTGAAACATAATCAAAAAAATAAGGAAATGACTACTACAGATCTCACAGGCCTCATCCTCAACGGAGGCGAACAGGCAGACGAAGCAATGTACCATCTGCTACACCATCAACTCAATCACCAATTAATGCAACGGTTCGAAGTCTATCAGCACCAGCTGTTGGATGAATTCGAAGACATTGTTGATGATTTCTTCTTTTATCTGCGTGAAGGCAAGGAAGGGGAAAACCAACAAACTTATCCATCGCTTCGGAACATTGAGAAGCGGGAATCACTTGAACCTTGGCTGCTCAACTCTTTTCGCAATTACCTCAGTGTGCGTGCCTCAAAAGAAGAGAAGTTCACGCTTACGGAACTCCCCGTTGAGAATATGGCCGAATCTGACGCCTCGGCTTCTCTCCTGACCGACGAGTGGAAATTGTCCACCGTAGCCAACCTGATAGCTTATGCCCATCAAGCTTTTCCACCTCGCGAAGGTTTCATCTTCCTCCGAACGCTGCTTACCTTGCTTAACAAGAAACAAGCACTTCCAAACGAAGCGATGGCCAAAGCGCTAGGGATGTCCAACGGCAACTATCGGGTAACCATCCATCGCTTGAAGGAGCGTTTGGCAAAATACCTCACCAGCCTGATACAGGGCAAACACCTTGTACTTGACGAGGTGCATCAACAAATGGCACAGCGCATCAATGATGACTTTGCCCATCTTTACCCCACCCTTTTGGGTTATTATAGCCAAGCCATCGACTCTCTGCCTTGTGCCGATACCGTCAAACAACTGCGTCATAATCATTATCTCGCCACAGGAAACATGATGCACGAGGACAACGCTTCATATTCTACATCTCTTACGGTTACAGCTTTCTGGAACAAACTCAACCGATTCCTTATCGTTTGATTTGAGGCTTTCTTGCACTTTTTTGAGGAAAAACTGTAACATTTTCGGTTTTTACATACTATAAGGTGAAAACAACATAATCATCAATAGTATGAGCTTAGATTTGAAAACGGAAAAGAAGACCACAAAAGTCCAAGAAAAAGAGGAGCTTACGCTACAGAATGTACCCAAGGCGGTGAATTATCTCATTAACGAAATTGCGGAAATGAGAGCCGTTTTGGAACACATAGAATCCCAATTGGGGCTTGGGGTCGACAAACACCGGCCGATAGAAGCCGAAAGAGCTGCTGAGATTCTTGGGCTGACCAAAAACGCAATCAACAAAATGGTTCGGACTAATAGAATACCTTATTATGACAAAGGGGAAAAGATATACTTCTTTGAAGACGAACTCATAAAATGGGTAGAGCAGTCCAGGAAGGGAACTGCTTCAGAGAAATACAAAAGGGAATATGATGAAGAGGACGATTTTTAGCGTTGTAAAACAAGATGACCATGACAAGGCAAGAACTATATAAATGGATTTGGAGAGAGCCAGCCAAAAAAGTCGCGGAACAATTGGGCGTCCCCCCCGAGATTTTAAGACAATACTGCCGACAATTGAACATACCGACCCCTACATCAGGACATTGGTCAAAACTCAAATTCGGAAAACCAGTAGAAATTCCCGTCTTACCAGAGTTCACGGAAGAGATACCACCTATTGAAAGTGGTTTGGAGAAGAAATCCAAAACAGGAAAAGCAGAGCACACATTAATTCAAGAACAAAAGACCGAGGTAATAGTCAAAGAACTAGAAACTTACGAAAAAAAAGATGAACCACAAAAAGACAAAGAACTTGCAGTTAATCTTTTTACTGATCCAAAGCAGAGAATACAGTACGAACTGAAACAGATGGATCAAACTGTCTTTGTTGTCCCCGAAAAACTGTATGCCAAAGACCCGCTTATCATCGATACCAAAGAATACTATAGGAGAAAAAATGGAAAGTATTTGAAAAGGAATCCCTATAAGAGCAAGATCAACAATCCTCTTGACATACATGTAGAGCCAAAGAATCTGGATCGCGCATTAAGGATTTTCTATACAATTATGCGGATATTGAGATTGCGCGGACACCAAATTGTGTCTAAAAGCAACCGAAGCACCTATGTTATTGTAAACACAGAGACAATTCCGATAAAACTATCAGAAGTATACCAACGAGTTGAAAACACAGCATCGAGTTATCCTAAATTCCAATTAATTCCATCCGGAAAACTGAGATTTGATATTACTCGTACTAAAGATTTTCATGAATACTCCGTGTATGCAGAAGACTCTTCTTCCGTCAAGCTGGAAGATAAAATCCTCAATATCGTTGCCAAAATCGAATACGAAGCGATTTACATCAAAGAAGAGAATGCGAAGCAGGAAAGACTCAGGCTCGAGCGAGAAGAGGCACATAGGAAATGGGAACTTGAAGAGCAAAGGAGGAAAGATCTGAAAAAGAGACAAAAGGAGGAAACGGAAAAGCTGAAAGAGGTTTTTCTGAATGCCGAATTATATGCTTGGGCTAATGTTTTAAGGTCTTATGCCGAAAGGTATGCATCCTTCTTGAACGACAAAGAAACACAGGATGATGACGAGCTCGAAAAACTCCAATGGCTTAAAAGCAAGGTGGAATGGATTGACCCGTTTGTTGAGCATGATGACGAGTTGCTGAACGATGAACATAAGAAGGAATTGTTTTGGCCCAAAGAGCATTGTTTTTCGTATTCGAATCCCTATCATTCATATCCCACATGGCCTGAATTCAATTTTTGGAATAATCCGTTTAAACGTCGGTACTAAAGTAAATCTATAGTTAATGTTATGAGATAACAGAAAAAGTAATAATCACGAAAAATGAACTTCAATTTTAAAGGAGAAAAGCTCTTTTTTACGGCGGACTCACACTTTAACCATGCGAATATTATCAAGTTCTGCAATCGTCCTTTCAAGAGTGTGGAACAAATGAACGAAACCTTGATAGCCAATTGGAATAGTGTTATCAGTGAAGATGACATCGTTTTCCACTTGGGCGATTTCTGTTTGGGTGGTGCTGCCGAGTGGACAAAGTTGCTTGATCGACTAAATGGCAAGATCTACTTGATTCTCGGCAACCACGACTTGAAAAACTTCCGTCAAGGCTTTATTCAACGGTTTGAACATGTGGCCTTGCAGATGTTTATTACGGTGGACAAACAAAAGATATATCTCAGCCACTATCCATTCTTATGTTTTGAAGGTGGCTATAAGGATGTGTGGCAACTCTTCGGCCATGTTCACACCAGAAAGAACAACACGGGGATTGATGCCGAGAGACTTCAATATTTGTATCCGACCCAGTACGACGTGGGTGTGGACAACAACGACTTCAAACCAGTGTCTTTTGAGGAAGTCAAGGCGATTATTGATAGACAAGTGGAGCAGCGGCAGCAAAATAATTGAAGGTGGGTTCACTGATTTGAAAAAAACATTCAGCTATGAGGCGAGGCCTTATATCTGCTCTTACATTTCAGAAGAGTATATCGTGGAAGATGAGATTTAATACAAATATGATTCTTTTAATAATAGTTGCAAATTAAACTATTATTCGTATTTTTGCATCCGAATAGTTCAAAATAAAACTATTATGGATGATATCTATATGCTTGCTGATACTGTAATCCTTAGTCGAATTGGGAATAGACTGAGGGCTACGAGATTGAAGCAAAACATTACCCAGCAAAGTCTTTCTGAAGCTGCCAACGTGTCGCTTTCGTCTATCAAGAAAATGGAAAAAGGTGAGATTCATTCGTTCGACTCCTTGTTGAGAGTGTTGCGCATTTTAGGAAAACTTGACATCTTACAGCCCTTGATGGAAGAAGAACAACTGAGTCCGAGCGAATACTACGACTTGGTGCATTCCTCGCAAGCCACCATGCGCCAACGGGCCGCTGGTAAAATCAATCATGTGAAAAAGGAGGAATCTGAATGGTAGATGTAGCAAAAGTGAACATGTTTGGCATACCCGTCGGGACGTTCCGTTGGGATGAACAGTATCAGATAGTCAGGTTCGAATATGACCGCAGCTTTATGGGGCGAGGCTTGGAGCCTTCGCCGCTAATGATGCCCGTGCGCGAAGGGCGAGTTTACTCTTTCGCAAACCTTGGTAAAGAAACCTTTAACGGCTTGCCTGGTCTATTGGCCGATGCACTTCCCGACACATACGGCCGTGCGCTGTTTGATAGATGGCTTGCCTTGACAGGACGGACAAGTGGCAACCCAGTTGAGACGCTCTGCTTTCTTGGCAAACGCTGTATGGGTGCTTTGGAGTTTGAACCCGCTTTGGATGCTGTTTATAATGTCCATGAAAAGTTTGAGATTGATACCTTGGTGGAGGTGGCCAAAGACGCTCTTGCCCAAAAATCTTCGTTTGGCGTAAATCTTAATGATGATAAAAAAGCTGCAATAGCAGAAATATTGCGGTTGGGGACTTCGGCGGGCGGTCAGCGGGCTAAGGCCATCATTGCTTACAATCCAGCAACAGGAGAGGTTCGCTCAGGTCAAGTGGAAGCTCCAGAAGGTTTTGATTACTACTTGATTAAGTTGGATGGCGTTTCTGCCCAAGCGGGATTTAAGGCCACGGAGAACTACGGACGTTTGGAATATTCATTCTATCAACTGGCGCGTGCTTGTGGCATTGAAATGTCGGAATGTACGCTGATTGAAGAAAACGGTCGGGCACACTTTATGACTAAACGTTTTGACCGTGAGGATGGAAAGAAAATACACATGCAGACGCTTTGCGGCATGGCCCATTATGACTTCCGGCTTCGTCGAGCCTATTCCTACGAACAGGCTTTCAATGTGATGCGTGCACTGCGATTGCCCTATTCTGCGGCCAAGGAGATGTTCCGCCGCATGGTGTTCAATGTGGTGGTCCGCAATCAGGATGATCATACCAAGAACATTTCATTCTTAATGGGTGAGGATGGCATTTGGCGCTTGTCACCTGCCTATGACATGGGTTATGCCTATAATCCCCAAGGAGGCTGGACTTCCACGCATCAGATGTCAATTAACGGAAAGTTCGATGACATCACAAGGAAAGACTTGCTGGCGTTTGCCACAATTAATAACATTAAGGAAGCCATGTCCATTATTGACGAGGTGTGTGAAACGGCCTCTCGTTGGTCGGAAATGGCAAAAGAATGTGATGTACCACCCGCGATGGTTAAAACTATCAATTCAAACTTTATCTATTTGTAAAACAATTAATTAATATAGTGGTTTACTAATGAAACAGAAAATGAAAGCACAACACTCTTCTCTCTTAGCAGCCATTCTTCTGCTGCCCCTCTTCCTCAGCGCCCAAAGCGCCAACGACTACACCCAATACGTGAATCCCTTCATCGGCACACAAACCGACGAGACGGGCGCCCTCAGTGGCAGCACCTTCCCCGGCGCGACGATGCCGCAGGGCATGGTGCAACTGAGTCCCGAGACCGAGCTGATGGTCACTTGGGACCCTTGCTCGGGCTATGATTACAACAAAGACATCATCTATGGCTTCACCCATACCCACCTCAGCGGCACGGGCTGCACCGACCTCATCGATGTGAGCCTGATGCCCCTTTGCTCTGTTGTGACGCCTGAGCAGTTGAAGGCCGCCGACTTCGGACAACATTATAGCCACGAAAAGGAATCTGCAAGACCAGGGTATTATCAAGTGCTGTTGCAAGAGAGTGGCGTGAATGTCGAACTCTCGGCCACCACACGCACGGGCATCCATCGTTACACCTTCCCTGAAGGACAGCCCCAGACCCTCGTTCTTGATCTCGACAGAATGACTTATCGCGGTGATGCCTATTACTCAGGCCGCCGTTATTACGATATCATCCAGGCCCAAATCCGTCTCGTTGATGACCACACCATCGAAGGCTATCGCGTTGTCTGCGGGTGGGCTAAACTGCGTAAAGTATATTTCCGCGCCGAGTTCTCTAAGCCGATTGTCAGTCATATCTTGATGAATGGCGGTTTAAATGTCGGCAACAGCGATGTGGTGAACGGTCGCACCCTTCGCGCCGCCTTGAACTTTGATTCAAAAGACAGCAATGAATTAATCGTCAAAGTCGCCATCTCACCTGTCGATAACGAAGGTGCAAGGAAGAACATGCAAGCCGAGGCCAAGAGTTGGCGATTCGACGACTATGTGAAGGCCGCTCACGATGTTTGGCAGCGCGAGTTGAGCCGCATCGACATCGAAGGCACCGACGAGCAGAAGACCATCTTCTACACGGGCCTTTACCACGTTTTGATGCAGCCCAACACCATGAGCGATGTGGATGGTCGCTACATGACCACCAACTTCGAGATCAAGCAGATGCCCAAGGGACAGGTGTATCACAGCACTTTCAGCCTTTGGGACACCTTCCGCGCCGCCCATCCGCTTTATACGCTCATCGCGCCCGACATCGCTGCGCAGTTCGTCCGCGACATGGTGCTGCACCACCAGACTTACGGCTATCTGCCCATTTGGGACCTCTGGGGACAAGATAACTACTGCATGATTGGCAACCACGCGATCCCCGTGCTGGCTGATGCCATCCTTGCCGAGATTCCAGGCATCGACGTGGAGGCGGCTTATCAAGCCATGGTGGAGAGCAGCACAAGGAGCCACTACAACTCGCCTTTTGAGGTGTGGGAGCAGTACGGCTACCTTCCACAGACCTTGCAGGGCGAGAGCGTGAGCATTACTATGGAGCAGGCTTTTGACGATGCTTGTGTGGCATTGGTGGCCAAGAAATTGGGTAAGACCGAAGACTACGAGCGTTTCTATCGCCGCAGTATGTTCTACAAGAACCTCTTCGACGCGGAGACGGGCTTCTTCCGTCCGAAGGACGAAAACGGCAACTGGATAGACGGCTTCGACCCGCTGTCATACGAACAGCCTTGTTTCGTGGAAGGCAACGCTTGGCAGTATATGTGGTTTGTGCCACAAGACCCGCAAGGCCTCATCGACCTCTTTGGAGGCAAGAAAGGCTTCTTGAAGAAACTTGACGAGAACTTCAGCCTCACGGCCACCAGCGGTGAAGTCAACGGCAATGCGAGTGGCTTCATTGGACAGTATGCGCATGGCAACGAGCCCAGCCACCACACCGTTTATCTTTACAACTTCGCTGGCAAGCCCGAGCGCACTCAGGAGTTAGTAGAACAGGTGAGAAGTGAGTTCTACCGCGCTACACCTTGCGGCTATGCTGGCAACGACGACTGCGGCCAGATGTCGGCTTGGTACATTTTCTCAGCTTTGGGCTTCTATCCCTTCCATGCCGGCAGTGCCGAGTATGTCATCGGAACGCCTTTGTTCACCAAAGCAACCTTGCATCTCGAGAACGGCAAGGACTTTGTGATTTCCACGCCCAACAAGACGCCCGAGCGCATCCATGTGAAGAGCGTGAAACTGAACGGCCAGCCGATTAAAGACAACAAGCTCACCCATCAGCAAATCATGGCTGGCGGGACGCTTGAGTTCAAAATGAAGTAATGTCGTTTATTTCTTGACAAATTCCACCCGACGGTTTTTGGCGCGGCCTTCTTCCGTGTTGTTGGGCGAGATGGGGTCGTGCGAGCCTTTGCCCACGGGCGTGAGGCGCGACTGGGCAATGCCTTGCTGCACAAGGGCGTTGACGATGGCCTCGGCTCTTTGTTGGCTCAGCGGATCATTCACGGCATCCGAACCGGTGTTGTCGCAATGTCCTTGGACCTCGAATTCCAGTTCGGGGTGCTCTTGCATCAGTTTGGCCACACGGTTGATCTCGATGATGGATTCTGGCTTCAGGTCGGCCTTGCCCGTCTCAAAAGTGATGGCGTAAGACACAATCTTGCCATCGGTGGTCAGGCGGTCATACAGCGGCACGGCACCTTGTGCGATGCGCACATTGCTCAATCCAGTGTAGCGATAGAACGCGCCACTGGCAAAGAATAAATAGCCAGGAGCCTTCATAACCGGTACGTTAATCATACGTACGCCGTTCACATAGCCCTTGAAAGCTCGCTTGTTGAACGAGAAAGCGAAGTGGTTCCACTCTCCAGCAACCACAGGGTTGTCTTTTTCCAGGTAGTCGCTATTGCCTGAGTTCAGTCCCAGCATCTTCTCTCCACTCGACTGGTTGTCCCCATCCGGTTTCAGCAGGCTCCACGACAGGTTGCACGAGCCGTCTTCCCTATACCAGAATTTTACGTAACTTGATGCATTGTAGTAGCTGTCGTCGCCTCGGTCACCGAAATAAATGTTCATATCGAGCGTGGTCTCTTCCTCATTCCCCGTATTCATCGGAGCCACAAAGAGGTCGAACTCCACCGTGAACACCTCTGGCAGCCAATCCCATTTCTTTTTCATCAGCGGCATCACCTGTCCCAGGCCGTTGTCGGTGAATGCAATCACATTGCGTCCCTGCTGCTGTGCCATCTCCGCATATCCGTCCAGCAAATCCCAGCTCATCGGGAACTCGCCCAGTCTCTCTCCTTCGAAGTTGTCGTCGAAAATAATCTCGTCACCCGGGACGAAGTCGCTCTTGGCATAGGTGGTTTCTTGGGCCATTGCTGCCATTCCTGCGAACAAAAGTATCGCTATTGTGGTAATAATCTTCTTCATTTTTAATGCGTTTTAATTGGTTTACGGCTGCAAAGATATAAAGATATTTGAATTTTCACCTTTTTTCATAGCCGTCTTCTTCCGCTGCCATAGAAATAGGAGCCTCCTGAACGTCGTAGGGTACCACCTTCGGCTGGTGCAAAGCCAAAAAATGCTCGTTGAGCAGTAGTTCAACGCGTAGCATCGTTTCCTCAATGCGCTTAGGCGCCAACTGACATTCCCACACCACAATGACCTGCCATCCGTTGTCGTGCAGCATCTGATAGTTGCGTTGGTCACGCTCTTGGTTCCTCTTGATCTTGTTCACCCAAAACTCACGGTTCGTCTGCGGAATCTTGCAACACTTGGAACTATTTACTCCTAACTCCTTACTCCCCACTCCTAACTGCACGAAGTGTCCGTGCCAAAAACACCCGTTCACAAAGATAGCCGTCCTATACCTCCGCATGACGATATCCGGTTTGCCCGGCACGCTCTTGACGTTGAGGCGATAGCGGTAGCCATGCTGCCACAGCCATTTCCTGACCTTCAGCTCGGGCTTGGTGGCCTTGCCGTGGATGCGCGACATGCAGTAGTGCCGCTGAGCAGGAGTCATTTTGTCAGTCATGATAGGAGTATTTGGTGTAGCTCTTCAACGGAATTGGCGACCTTTAAGTTTTCGATGCTACTCATATTACGATACCCCCAGTTCACCGCGATGCTCCTGATGCCGCCGTTGGCCGCAGTCTCCATGTCGGTGTCGGAGTCGCCAATCATGACGGCATCCTCTTTCTCGATGCCCGCCTTGCGTAACACCTCGTTGACGATTTCAGGGTCGGGCTTGAGGGGGAAGCCGGGACGACCGCCCAAGACCGCCACAAAGAGGATTTCGGGAAAGAACTCCTTGATGAGGTGTTCGGTGCCTTCTTGGAACTTGTTGGAGGCGACGGCCAGCAGCACGCCTTCCTGGTGCAGTTGGGTCAAGAGGTCGTGTATGCCTGGAAAGGGCTTTGTGTGCACGTCGATATGGGTAATGTAGTAGGCTTTGAAGTCGTCGTAGGCGGCATTCACCATGTCGTCGTCCTTATGGCCAAGGGGTAAGGCCTTTCGCATCAGGTTACGGGCACCGTGGCCGACCATGGCCATAACTTCGTCTCGTGTAAAGGTCGGGAAGCCTCTCAAACTCATGGCGTGGTTGACGGCTTCCTTGAGGTCGTCGATGGTGTCGAGCAGCGTGCCGTCGAGGTCGAATATCACTAATTTGTATCTCATGACTTCACCAGATAAAAGGTAGAACCTTGTATTTCACCCGTTGTTTGTATTCGCTGTAGCCTTCCAGCCCTTGTTCAAGCACGGTTTCTTCATTTCGGATGCGTTTGACTATCAAAGGAATATACAACAGCATAATCGCGAACGAAATCGGTGAGGCCAGCACCAATGGCATCATTAGGAAGAGGAGGGTGGTGGCCATATACATCGGGTGACGGACGATGCCATAAAGCCCTGTGTCGATGACTTTTTGATGCTCCTGCACTTCGATGGTGCGTGAGAGGTAGGTGTTTTCGCGCAGGACTTCGGCATAAAGTAGGTAGCACACCAAGAAAAGGCCAGCGGCCACCCATACTACCCAATTGGGCAGCACACACCATTGGAAGCGCCAGTTGAAGCCTGCCACAACGAATGCGGCGATGAACAGCAAGCCACTCAGTGCCACGACGGTCTTTTGCTCCTTCTCTTGTTCTTTGGCGTTCAGCCGTTTTTGCAATAGTTCAGGGTTTTTGGCCATCATGACCATCCCAGCAACGAACATGGGTACAAACAAAATGCCCATCAGCAGCCAACCCTGCCAATAGTGGAGCGAGCCTGCGGGCAAGAAGATGAGCAGACCCAAGATGATGACGCCAAGGAGGAATTTCGTCAGCGCTTGAAAAAACAAGTTTGATTTCATGAGATTGTTCTTTATGGTGCAAATGTACAACTATTCCCTCGTTGGCACTTCAAATTAATACAATAAACCGCAACAATCAGTGTTATCTGTTTATGAGACAGTTTGTTAATTATCTACTTCTGACAGTACTAGGCTTGGTGTTTCTATCGGGTTGCCAAGCGCAAAAAGCCTCCATCAGAGGTCCTCAAGGCGAGATTGCCTACAAAGTTACCTTACCCGATGGGTTTGACCCAACGACAGACCAGTGTCCGATGGTGATACTGATGCACGGCATCTTCTCCAGCAAGGACTTTATCCCCATGCCGCAGCTCGCGAAAGGCCTTTCCAAAGCCGGCATCGCTTCCATCCGTTTCGACTTCGGTGGACACGGCAAGAGCGAAGGCCGCAAGCAGGACATGACCATCGGGAAGGAACTGGCCGAAGCACGCGCCGTCTGGGATTATGTGCAGAGCCTGCCCTATGTGAAAGGTGTGGGCTTGTTGGGCCACTCGCAAGGCGGTGTTGTCGCTTCGATGGCAGCCGGACGTCTGGCCAGCGGAAGCACGGTGCCGAAGGGTGTGGTGCTTATCGCCCCAGGCTCGGTCATCAAGGAGGCCTGTCAGGGTGGCAAGTTCTTCAACGCACGCTTCGACCCCAAGGACCCGCCGGAATACATCCGTTGTTTGGGGTTTTATAAGCTGGGGCGCGAATACCTCGTCACCACGCAGCAGCTCGACATCTATGGCACGGCTGCGGCCTACCAAGGTCCTGTGCTTCTCCTCCATGGCGACCGCGACGGCATCGTTCCGATGTGGTGCAGCGAGCGTTACCTGGAGGCCTACGGCCCTCATGCCACCTTGAAAGTGGTGGAAGGCGAAAACCACACCATCACCCGCCGCCGCAAGCAAGTCGTTGCTGAGACGGTGGAGTTTTTTAGAGGGGTGTTTGGGAAGTGATGGTTTAAGTTCTGATAATTAATGCTTTAGACTTTCAAGAAACTTGTCAAAATCGGATAAGAAAGTCTGGTCTTGGATTTTGCGGTATTTCTCATACTCTCCTAATGCTTTTGCTTCGGCTTCTTCGTGAGAAATGCTACCAGCAGTCTCAAGTATTTCATAATCACCGATTTTCAGGTAGCTTTCCAACACTTGTTTCCAGTCGGTCATCTTCATAAGGATATGACGTTGGGCGCGGTCTTCTGCCAAATCAAGGAAAGCTGTGGAAATCAGATTCAGTCGAGTGACTTCGTTTTCTGACAAATAGTTCTTGGCAACGGTGACATCGCTTTTGATGATTCGGCCATCGGGAGCGTTTTTCCAAGTCATCAGTCCCATATTGGGTTTCTCGGCATCGGCGCGGTCGTAGATGATTTCGGCGGCGGTTTGATGCGTCACGGCATAGTGCATCATGTTTTGGACAGTCTTGTAGAACTGCCGTGTTGTTTCGGCTTGTGCATCATAATCGCTGCTACATTCGGCATAAATGTCGGTGATTTTCTGATAGTAACGTCGTTCGGAAGTGCGGATTTCTCGGATGCGTTCTAATAGTTCCTCGAAATAGTCTGCACCAAAAACATCTTTTCCCTTCAGTCGTTCGTCATCCATCACAAAGCCTTTGATGATGTATTGCTTCAGCACCTCGGTGGCCCAACGGCGGAACTGCGTGGCTTCATAACTGTTTACGCGGTAGCCAACGGCAATGACGGCATCAAGATTGTACATCAAAACTGCTTCGTCTTCCCATTTGTCCGAAGGAATCAAAATTTTTTTGACTGCGTCGGACAAATGGACTTCGCCGCTTTCATTAATTTGAATAAGATGATAACTAATGTCTTGTATGGTCACTCCAAACAACTCTGCCATACGTTTTTGCGACAGCCAGAAAGTTTCATTGTTAAAAACCACAGTAACGTTCACTTTACCCGTTGATGAGCGATACATAAGGACATTGCCTTCAACGCTTGTGGCAAGGTCTGTGGAGGTCATGTTATCTACATAATACTCTTTGGCGGCTTTCACCAATGGTTTCCTTTGGTCAGCGTTCAAAACGATGGCGAGGCAAGCCGTGCGGGATAGCATTACTGACTTTACTATTCGAGCAGTACCTAATCCAAGTTGTGCCATCTCCTCAATCTCCACGATATGTTCTTTCAAGTCCAGGCCTTTCTCTTTTTGCAGAAAAGGCGTGACCTTATGGATAAGCCGTTCAAAGTTCCAGTATTTTTGGTAGCCGAGCAGCCGCGCCAGTTTTCGGGAGTTCCACCATTCACGGCCTTCGCTGTCGGTTTCCTTGATGGTTTCGAAAGGCGATTGAAGTTCTTGAGGTTGGAAGAGTTCAGTGTTGTCTTGCATGGCTGGATATTTCCCACAAAAATACAAAAAATCCGCCAATCACTGTCAATTATTCTTGTTCAGGATAATCAGCGCGGCGATGACGCCCGGCACCCAGCCGATGAGCGTGAGCAGAAACACGATGAGCATCGACCCGCAGCCGCGGTCGATCACCGCCAGCGGCGGGAAGATAATGGCTAGGATGACTTGGAGGCAGGAAATGGTTGTTTTTTGTTTTGCAAAAGTACAAAAATAATGCCGAAAACATGGTACTGTAAAACTCCGTGAGACCCATATCTTAACCTCGCAAGACCCACCCTTCAAAAAGTTGAGATATGGGTCTTAACTTTTTGTGGGGTATCCTAAACCCGCTTCAAGGCTATTTTTTACCGCTTCAGCGGAGGTGGTGTCATGAGGGCTTTGAGAGGAAGATTTGATGGCTGGGGTGACTTGGAGGGGGGATATGGAGATGATAATGCTAATTTTCAAAAGACTTATTTCTTTTTGGCGAATTTAATCAATTCAGTAAGCTTAATCGCAGATACTCTGAACCTGTTCGTCTTTGAAAGGACTGGAATACTTGAAGAATTCCATTCGTAGTGCATTAGTTCTGGCTCAAGTCCTTTTGAATTGATTTCGAACATCAAGTAGATGTAGTCAAGAGATTTTTCATCATTAGAAAAAGGGTAATCCAGTTTTGTCAATTCGTTGTAATCAAAGACACGCGGACCATTGACCTTGAGTTTGTAGAGATGTGATTCTCCGCTTTGGGTGTGTAATAACAAGTATTTTGCCGAAGCTATTTCTTTGTTGATGTGAATTGATCCTTTACGAATGCCTGCGCGTCCATTGTATACGTTGTTCTTTAGAATCCAATCCAAATGATCCTGGTTTTTATAGTATCCTAACAGAACGTATGTTTCATCAGGAATGAAGTCGCGGTTTTCTCCATAGGGTTCTGGCAAACTTTCCATCATCATAGAAAGCTTCTCTTCTTTATGGATGTCATACTCATAATACGACAGTTTCTCACGGTCAGATGTGCGGTCAAGCAAGTGTGCCTTTACCTCGGCAAGAAACTGTTTCAGATAGACGGAGTCTTCTTGCCAATGACCCGGTCGGATGCTGAATGCACCTAGCCCAGGTACGATTTCATGAAAACCACGCATAGGATCCCTTTTATCCGTCCCTGGATATAGCACATAAGCGCCGCTTGTCCTGCGGATGGCATCTTTGTAAGCATGCATCTTTAATAGATCTCCACGCTTATAGATTCTTAATTCTTGATCTTGCTTTTCTTTGTCCAATTCTTCTGTGATGTTCTTGTCCAAGTCCTTGTCTTCTAACAGCACCTTGTTGAGCCTGTATTTTGCATCAAAATGGATATGAGTAATTAACTCTTGCCTTTCAGCCTCCTCTCGTGATATATGTCCTGGCCAAAGTGATAATGTATAATCTGGACGCATGGTCATTGACCAACTTCCTGCCTTGTGGATGGGGTCATAATCTTCCTTTAACTTTTCGAAAGACCGGTTGTAATAAAACTCCACATTCAGTATACGCGAAAAAGTTTCTTGTTGTCCTCTTACCATCTGCATTTTGCCCTGCTTCAAGTTCAAGTTGATACCGTTTTCATCGGTTTTTACCAAATCTTGTTTAGCTTTCGGCTCAATGTGGAAGAATTCGCTTACCAATTCCAGCAATTTGAAAAATAGCCAGTATTCGTAAAGCGTCGCCACATTCTTCTTGCCAGCGTCGTATACATCATCCCCACCTGTCCAGTTTAACTTCGCTGCCAAGTCGAAAAGCAGCCAAGCTTGCAATACTTCACGATAGCCCTCTTTGCGTTGCAGCACAGGGCTGTTCATGTTCAAATGTGTGGGAAGTGAGATTTGACGGAAAAACTGGTTGTCAAGGTAACCATATAATTGTTCCAAAGTTTGGTCTGCCTCCGCTTTTAGTTGTTCATTGGCATTGGTAAAGCCTTTGATGTCAGAGCAGAAATTTACGAATGAGCGCAACACGAATTTTACGAACTGGTTTTCTTGGTTATCTGTTGTGTCACGTTTATATTCGACATCTATGTTTCGAGGTACGCTCGTCAATGATTCAGGCAATCCCGACCGTAATCCAACAGGGAGATGGATTCTGTCGGTTCCAGATGCAATCTGTCGGATATTGTTGCGCGATAACCGCCTTACTCCAACGATGCTTCTTTCAATGTTGGCATCCGTCCATTTTCTCACCGGATTTGAGATGATTTTGTGGATTGCTTCTGAAAACGCCTCGCTTTCGATCAGCGAACGCACGAAAGAGAACCGCTGGTACAGCGTCTGCGATGAGCAGTTTTGGTCAATTTCCAGCTGCTGCGTCACAGGCGACCCTTGTTGTAGCACTAGGTCGGTATAGTATTCAGCTATTTCATCAAGCATCAGTCGGTAGTCGTGATGGTAGTCCGACTTAATGCTCCTTATTTCCATGCTTACACGTCCCACTTGTTCTTTAGTATCCACATCCAACACGTTCAGCGTCAGGTGGCCAACATAGATGCCTGTTGTCAGCGTGCCTTCACAAGCATGACTTGTCGTATTGCGATGAAACTGTACAATTTCATTCTCTCTCTCAAACTGGCAACGATGGCTATTCGATTCGCCCACAAACTCGTATGTGTAAGTGCATCCTTCCACCAATTGATATCTCGATTCACCTGCATACGGTTTGTCCTCTTTAAAGACCTTCGCCTTTGAAGATTGTGGATATACCACCAATTTTACGTTGCTGGCTTTTCCTATGATTGGTATTTCGAGATATTCGGCCATATTATCTTGTATCAATTTGTTGCTCTTTTCTGTCGATTCACGGAAATTTCACGGAATCTTTTGGAAACGTAAAATCATCAATTTTATTGATTTATAATATTTTACAAATCATTTTCGCGTAATTTTCGCGTAATTTTCGCGTAATTTTCGCGTAATTTTCGCGTAATTTTCGCGTAATTTCGCGTAGAATTTCATGTGTCTTTACCTTCTGCAAGATGCCAAACCCGATTTTTGTCTACATAGATGGTACCGTTTTCCCGTAACACTCTCAAAAGGTTATCAATTTTGTTTTTCTTTTGATTCTCTTTTAAAATTTCGGGTAACTTGTTTAAAAGCAGGGTATTAAAATCTTTTCTCCTTAATGAAGTGTGATCTTTGAGAGCCTTCACGATCAAGTCTCGGTAGTATTGGTCATCAAAACCTTTCATGGCTGTGTATTCTGCCTCTTGATGGGTGGCTTTCGCCACACTCTTACTAATGTAAAGATTGGGCTTCTTGCCTTCAATTAGTTTCATTTTCCGCAGCATATTCAATGCCTCTTTGCTGATAGGTTTGCCCTTTTGGAATCGGTCAAGCAAAACCGTCGTCATCAGATCCAAATCCGTCTTTTCCATCAGCAGAAGCGAATATTCTTCATTGATGACCTGACCGGGTATAATAAGTTTTACCCGTTCCGGATCGCATTTGTCATAGTCTGGCATGGGTAAGAAACGCTCTTTTTGGCGTTGAAACATGTCATGGATGCCAAATCCTTGGGTATCAATCATCTTAAGGTTCACCATGGCTTGGGTAAGGAAATGGTTGCGATATTTCTTGGGTGTTTTCTTCCCCTCAATGTAATCCTCAAACGAACCTTCATAGAAAGAGCCTGCATTTTCAAAAACCAGACATTCTTGCTCTTCCGTCACTACAATCCTTTCGTTTCTTCTGTAGTCTTGATGAGCTATGCAATTATGGAGAGCTTCAAGGATGGATTTGGTGTCATATTTCCACACTTCTGCGGGAATCAAGCTGTTGTTTGGGAATATCTTCATGCGATAGTTCCTGATTTTGCTCATCAGATGCGAGGTTGACAATAAATAGGGTGTGGTGAAGATATCTCCAGCGTCTTCTTTCTCCGTCCGTAATCTCCAAACAATCTGAGAGATGTAATTCAGTCGATGGGCTGATTCTTCTTTGCCTAACAGCAGAAGTGCTGTACGGGTGATTTGTCCATCAATTGTTACTTTAGCCTTATCAAGAAATGTTGCCGTGTCCCACTTGGCGGCTTCTTCAGCTTTTTCGGGAAAACGTTGGCAATAGCCCTCAAATGCTTTGGCAATTGCATTTGGGTCAAGGTCATTGATGGTAGCATTGTTTACGATTTCTGCGCTCCAGTCTTTCTGCGAGTTGTAGATGGTGCGCATCCAATCCGTATAAGGGCGGAGGTCGGTTATTGAACTGTCCACTCGGACATACGGAATATTCATGAAACAAGTCGGCTCCTCTTTAGCCGCAGGAATAATGAAAACCACAAAACGCTTTCCATCAATATCGTGAAATTCCTCAATTTTGAAGTTGATTTTTGGGGTGATGTATTGGCGCAGATAGATTTCAAGGTTTTGATTACCCTTTGCCTTGATTTTCGAGGCGTCGAAAGTTGTCCCTATAAGTTCCAATGTCTCGTCTTCCACTCCGAAATATAAATATCCCTTCTCTTTGTTGTCAAGACAAGCACCGTTTGACAAAGCCGAAACATACTTTCCTAGCCTTTCGGCATCTTGATAGTTGCTTTTAAACTCAAGAAACCTAACCTCTTTGCCTATCTCTTGAATCTGTTTCTTCAGCAATTGGATATGCTGCATGTCTGTTGCCATATCACTTTCTTGTTTGTGATTTATAGGTTTTCGTTTTGTTTTATGCTTCCGCAAAACTAGTAAATCCATTTGCATATGCCGATTCGTACATTCGGCGGATTTTGTCGGCACTCTCTTTGAAGCGGGCTTTCTCCACGTGTTCCTTGGCGATGACCAGGTCGCGGTCAGCACCTGTGAAGCAGAGTTTCCACAATTGCTTCAACACTGGCTCCAGTTTCTTGCGCGAGCCGTGTAGTTTCGGAAGAAGTTTCTGAACGATGGCTGTATCAATGGCTTCATCACCTTTAATTCCATTCTCGTCATCATCATTAAAATGCAGATAACGGCTGATTTCGTTCACGGTGCGGTAGCCAAATTCGGCATTGACCTCTTTCAATTCTTTGAAGAATGAAAGCAGGATGTCTTTGTTTTTCTCGTCCTTTTCAACTTGGCTTTTGGCTTTATTGACGAAATCCACGGCCATATCTGCGCAAGCCGAATAGGCCTGTTCAAGGTTGATGTTTACTTTTTTGCCCAAATAATCATCCATCTCATCAGCGGCGATTTTGAACTCAATCACATTGGCGCGGTCGAGCACCTTGGGGCTGAACATATAGGTGGTTTCGTCCACATTGATGGTGCCGATGATGAAGACGTTCTTGGGCAATTCAATTTCTTTGGGAACGTTTCCTGCTTCATTGTCCCATAGTTTGATGGGTTCTCCCGACTCCATAGCACTGAGGAAATCGGCGAAATAGCGTTCCACCACGCTGAGGTTCATCTCGTCGAGAATCAGGAAATAGGGTTTAGTCGGATCCTCGTTGGCTCGCATCAAGAGTTGCAGCACGCCGCTTTCTGGTTTCACATATTCGTCTTTGTTTAAAGCGTTTGGATAACCCAGCAGTGGCTCCCTGTTGGTCCAATCCGCCCCGATGGAAACTGGGCAGACTTGTTCTTCAATACTCTCGCTCAAGCATTTGGCAAAAGCCAACGCCAACTGCGTCTTTCCCGAACCTGCCAACCCGCTGAGGATAACAAAAGGCTTGGCCATTAGCGAAAAGGCGAGGCGTTTGATGAGGGTTTCGGAATAGATTAGGCCAGTGGAGAGGATAGATTCAACAACGCTAGTTATAGAAAAGGGCGAAATAGTCATCGTTTCATGCGATTGGATTGTTGAAGTTGGTGTTGTATCAAATGACTCTTTATACTTTTTATAAATGCTAAAATATAGTTTAAGAACACGTTCTCCTTCTTTAATATCATTTACATCCCATAAAGTATAATAAATTGCACCTAATTTATACCGTTCGTCTGCAATATCAGCATTGCCGTCTGTTTTGAGAATGGCGTTGTTGATGTTCAACAAGTTTCTAATTCTTTTTGAGTTCTCAGCAATTACTTTTTTCCCTAATTTTGGACCAAATTGACCAGGGACAGTTGTTCCTTGGTTTAACGTCAAATAAACATGCTTGTAATCAGACGAAAAAAGGAAGACGATATAAACACCTTTACGGGTGGTAGTTGTGATTTCTTTGTCTAAAATAGCAATCCATGGAGTTTTTGTGGCTCTTCCTTTTCCCACAGAACCATTAACAAGGTATTTACTATCATCCAAATAGGAGCTGATTTCTTGTGGAATAGTTCTAGTAATAAGTTCGTTTACTTCTTTGTCAATGTCTGATGTGATTTGAGCTTGATCAAATGTTGAGGATTTTGCAAAACACTGATTGAAAGCATTATTGATAGTTTGTAAGTTTTCCATTTGAATTATTATTTATAATTGCATCTGACGAATCCTTAAAAGACTCTGATTGTTCTATGTTTGGGTAAAGCGTGCATATAAATCAGCCTTTAAGATTATAATCTCTCAAACTCTCTGGAATGGCAGGAACACCATATTTTCCAAAAAATGAGATGTATCTTTGTCTCAATTGATAAATATAAGGGGAATTCAATTTGTAATTGATTCTCTTATCAGAATACTCATCTTGTGTTTTAGTTTCAAATGAATTCTTAAAATCAATAATTATCATTTGATTATATACATTGTCTTGTGAAGGGAAAGAAGGTAGAATATGAGTGGATAAGTCTTCATTATTAAAAAGCTTTCTTAAGTTCTTTTGTCGCCCTTCTCTTAATGTGTCAAATGCTTCTTTCAGTCTATCAAAGGTACAAGTTTTATTAAGGTAATTATTGGTATCAGATAGTTTAAATGTTAGAAAATCAAGGCGATTAGAAGCTTTTATTCTCTTAGCCACTTCACATTCAGGAGTAATTAATATGCCCCAGGTGTCATTATCAACGAAGTGGAAAATGTCTCCAGTCATAATTGGAGCGTCGTCTTTTAATTTAGAATAATAAATACGTTGATATAATTTGGCGGTGTTTTCTTCTTTTGTAATAACTTCATCAGTGGAATAAGTGCTTAGTTTTATTCTTAAATTCTCGTTTTGAATCAAGTCTTCGCTTAAAAGATTGTGAAAAACATCAATCACTTCAGAAGAGGCTTCTCCGCCATCATCTTGAGCCGTATCTCTGATTTCCTTTATCCAATATGGATCTGCGTTTTCAAGTTCATTGAAAATAGTTTGAGCGGCTTGGTTTATCGCTTGACTCCAAAGGAAAGGAATCTCCATGTGAGGATTGTTTGATTCAAACTGTCTTATATCTTTTATAATGGATTGGTATTCTTCATCAACATTGTTTGTTTTTGTCCTAAATTGGATTTTTGTTCCGTACTTTTTCACCAATAATTCCTTGTCATCTTCAGGGATGTCAATTCCCGAATAAATATATACGAGGGAATAGAGAGTATATTTCTGAAGAATTGTCAGTGGATTTCTTGATGGTATT
This sequence comes from Bacteroidales bacterium, assembly GCA_017651645.1. Next base: position 63,396 of record JAGCCO010000013.1, on the reverse strand, counting down.
TCAACTCCACCAAAATCATCGTTGAAATCATCATTAAAATCACCTGCATCCATGAAATTCCAGTCAATGATACAGGCTTTAAAAGTTGAAGCCGATTGAATGGTTGCTTCAAGACAAGATAAACTATCGATGGGAAGAACAGAATACTCTTGGTTTTGACGAAATAAATTAAACAAATCGTTTTCGTGTCCATCTTCAAAGATTTTGTTGTCAGCGAATAAAATAACTCCGTCCATCTTTATTTCTCCTCTTTTTCAAACTTAATAATAAAATTAGCACCTGAAAGGATTTTGTCATCCTCGTTTTCAATGACTGTTACTTCCGCATTAATGCGAGACAACAACTCCCGAACAATATATAATCCGAGGCCTCTGCCGTTCGATTTCATAGAGAAGAATTCATTAAACACAAAGGGAATTATATCTTCACGAATGCCATTTCCATTGTCGGCCACTATCAATGTTTTCTCGACAGGATTTATCTTGAAATGAATCTTTTTGTCAGATTCACTTGATTTGTCTAACCAATAAATGGCGTTGTCAATTAAATTGATAAGTATTTGAAGTATCAGCCCCGCATTTGTTTTTACAATCAAATCATCGGTAATCTCATTTAAGTTGGTGGTGATTTTTCCATCTAAATCATTCCTGAAATATCTTACCACTTTCGTGATGCTTTCTTTGATGGATATATCCTTAGTTTTTTGTCGTTGAATCTTGAAAAGAGGCTGTATGAGATTCATGTCTTCAAAAACCAAATTTAGGTTCTCTTCAAGATCGTTCATCAAGTCAACGAGTTCTTTTTCTTGATAATCTTGCTTGATAAGCTTTTTCTTGAACGATTTCACGTTTTGGATCATCAATGAAAGTAACCTCAGGGATTCGTGAGAAGATTTTTCAACAGCCATTCCCAAACCTGCCAAATCTTCAACCGTGTTCATTCTATCTTCAACAACTTCAACATGCTTTGTATAAGCATCAACAAACTTGTTTGCTAATTCTAAAGTCTTAAGGTCATTAACTTTTTCTATAGATTTCTGGAATTCTTTCAAGGATTTTTGAAGAGCATCGCTTGTTCTCTTAAGCGAGGCTTTTTTTTGAATCTCTTTTTTGTTCTTGTCTATTTTGATTTCGTAATTGAAAATCTCTGTTGCTGCGGTTGTCAATGATTTGAAATCATAGTAAGTGCCCATGTTATTCACAAGTCCTTGTCTGTTTGAAGCATCTGTCAACAATGGGTTCTTTTCTTGTGAAATATAAACAAAACCTGTCAAATCATTATAACTGATAAACTGACCCGCTCTGTATGTGGATCTGTTCTTATCCAAGTCCAACCAGTCTATTCCTTTCTCACCGTACGGATACACCCGAACTCCATCGCGCATAACGTAAACGAAGTTTTCTTTGATAAATCTTTCCAACTCGCTATCAAGGATGGTTAGGTCTTTGTTTTTTAAATCAAACGCATAAAACGTGAATTTGAAAGGGCCACAATTGGGTTTTCTGTCATTTTCTTTAAACCATTTTGGCCCAACTAAAGAATAATTCCTAGATGACAAAGCGTTCTCGTCAAGCAGGTCAATAGTGTCTTTCAAAACTCGCTTTGGCGAAAGTGACTTATATTGAAAACTCAGGACGCCTTTTCCGTCAATGGACCCCATCATCATAAACTGGGCTCTTTCGAAAACATCAGCAAAAGTTTTCACATCTGAGTCCACAAACAGGTTCCCGTCTTGGTACATTTCAATTGTGAAATCTTGAATGAATTCGATGCCCATGGTTTTTGCATTATCATCTACAGGCGGCATCATTCGTTGTATGTTTTTATACAACTCTCTATAGTCGTTTGGTGACCAGGCCTCTCTAATATTGTAAATCCTAATAACCGTACCGGATTCTCCAGTCACTCTCTCGGGAGGGTCTTGAACATACCAGTTGTTGGACACCTCATCCAGCAATTTGTATTCTGTTGGTTGATTGAATAAATTGACATCGTCGGGGTTGAAATCAACGAAGTTCATTTCCAACTTAACCTCGTTTTGTCCTTTAGCTTTTGTATAGAGTTCTATTTTCTCTCCTAATTTATGAATAGCAAATCGTCCGATTCCTTTTTCGCCTTGAATGATTCTTCCCTTTTCGGTTTTGTTGTTCTTTCTTTTCTTTTTTTCAAATTTATTTGGGGTGGCTGGGCGAAGCCAAACGTTTTTGATGATGTCCAATGACATGCCACAACCATCGTCTTCAATTTCAATATAAGCTTGTTCTTCTTTTGGTAGGTCGTTGAACTTTACGTTAGACATGTTACAAAATCTAACTTTTACAGAACTGGCATCAGCATCGTAACTATTTTTGATGATTTCAATTACAGCCACTTTTTTGTCCGTAATAAGTTGGTCGCCAAGAATGTTCATCAGCCTTGCATAAGGCCTAAACGGCATACTATTTTGTTCTATAATAGCCATATTATTATTTCTTCATTATCAATATATATTCATTCGGATAAACCTTCTTGCAATTAGGATTATCTTGTTTTGTGAACTTGCCATTTTTGCTGTCTCTTAAGGTCGGCATCAATTTGTGCGGAATGCTCCGTTTTATTACATCCTCTTTAGTCAAACCTGCATTTTCCAGTAATTCACAAAAGACTTCCGCCGATTTAATCTGTACATCTTTGATTTTGGTATTGCCAATCACAATGCAGGCATGTCCATTGGGAGTCAAAATGCGAGCCATTTCAAAGGCAACCTCCTGCATGTCATTGAAATATTGGGCAACATCACAGGCAATGTGTTTGCTTTTTTCAGACAAAGCATTCACGATTTCTTGTGCTTGCAAACTCCCTTTAACTTCTAAAGAAGTGTTGCCAGAATAAGACGTTCCAATGAATTGCTTTCTGAATTCTGACATGTTGGAAATGTATTCCATCCAATATGCAGTCAATTGATGAATGTCTGCATATTCGTATGAAGTTACATACGGAGGCGATGTTATAATCATATCAACAGATTCAGAGTTGATTTTTGTCTGTCGAGCATCTCTCAATAAAATGTCACAAGGTACATCTAAGTAACCATTTGCATTAAGGTCATCAAAAAATACAGCATTGCTTTTGATCATTTTTTGACAATGGTGTTTGAACTCGTCAAATGGATCTGGTATGATTTTATTAGGATCAACCTGTGGTTTTGTGCTCGATTGCAGCCAACGGGAACAATTCTTCAAAATATGAGAGATGCAAACATAAAAGAACTCCTTAATGGTTTCTTCAATATCCAAATTATGAACGGTGTCATATAAGAACGCAATCTTGGCTTTTTCTGAAGGGAAAAACCAATGGTCAAGACGTTCGTGTTTTTGAATGTTTAAATAGTTTGCCTCATTATATTCGTCAAAAGATGTAATTAACATCTCGTAAGCATGTTGAAGATGCTCAGGAACTATTGGAGTTGTTTTGACTTTCGTGATAAGTCTTGCTACGGGATTAATGTCCGTTCCAATAGAAGCCTTTCCATGTGCTTTGGCCTCAACCAACGTTGTTCCACATCCCGCGAACAAATCTGCTATGACATTACAATTGGCAGGGGAGTGTTCCTCGATAATCTTTTTAACCACATTGGGTAAAAACTTCGCGGGATAGCGATGGAAACCATGTGTCCATTGCTCGGTTGAGCGAAAATCTTCAAACGCCCAATCAGGATTCACATCTATATTTTCAAAGTCAACGCTAACATTTTTGTTTTTTCCCTGTATTAAATGCTTATTAGCTCGACCTCCTTTCTGTCGGTCGGAATCTAACGCTTTGAAATCCTTAATGTTAGCTGCTTTCATCGTAAGAATCTCCCAATTAATTTGCAAAATTACCAAAAATCCCTAAACTTTTTCGAAAAAAACGCCCTTTTTTCAATTTTGTGGTTGTGATAAACTCCAGACTTTCTCAAATCTTTCTAGCAACCCCTCCGTGCCCACCTCCATCCTGCTAAAAGCGAACTATTTCTTCCCCAAGTCCTTCAACGAGGCGCCGATATGATACACCGTGTCGTCGATGCAGAGGAAACGGTTGTAGGCTGTCGGGTAAATTACTGGGAATGAAATGAATGTTGTTTTTTGAGGAAGCAAATCTTCCATAAATCTTTCATAAATGGATCGCTTCGTACCTCGCGATGACGCGAAGCGACGCGGGGGCAAAGCCCAGAGAGGGGTGTGACTCAGTAGCATGGGAAATCGCGGATCAAGTCCGCGATGAGGGCAAGGGGTGGAGTGTATTCCGTTGGAGTGCTGTTTCTTGTCCTTATGCCGTGTGCGGGAACGCCAAAACCCAACTGGGTTGGGTGCGTGGGCCTGGCCGACATGGCGGGGAAGCGCCCGCTTTGTGCGTTGGGACCGATGATGTCGGCCTTGATTCTTTGGTTCGTTCTTATCAAGAAGAACGAACGAATATAAAAGCAGCCATAGATGCCCGCCACCGCACCTGCCCACGCTGGCATGACATGGCTGCTGCTACGGCCAAAACCGCCCCGTCCGCCGGCAATACGCCTCATACTCCTCGCCAAAATCCTTACGAAGCCGCTTCTCCTCGCTGCGGACTTGCAGCAGCATGATGATAATGAATGCGATGAACACCAGCAACGCCTGCCAGCTCCACAGCCAGGCGCAGACGCCGGCGTAATAGACGAAGCTTCCCGTCAGCATGGGGTTGCGGCTCAGGCGGTAGGGACCTTCCGTCATCAAGTGCTTCGTGCGGGGCGCCACCTCGTGCCCGAAGGCATCCATGGGGTTGCCGTCACCCTTGTGCCGCATGTAAACGATGCTCCACACGCTCAACGACAGCCCGAGCACGGCAAGAACAATGGCTATCACCATCCTCCAAACAGGGACGTCACAAAGGTCAGGACGTCCCGAGGCCAGCCACATCAGCGTCGGGATGAGCAACACGAACATCAAGCCACCTAGGGCGTAACCGGCTATTTCTCTTAGTTTTTTCATGTTTGATAGTTTTTCGACCATTATTTGCACCAATAACGGCATTATCGACCATTTTCGTTTGTCAAAGTCTGTTTATCGACCTTTTTCGAGGAAAAAGTTTTAGCAATCCCTTGCGGGGTCTTGGAAAAGTTGTAATTTTGCGGGCAGTTGGTCGCGGCAACGGATTGAAAAACCAGTGGACTATCAAGACGTAAGGGACGGGCCTAGGCATGTTCCCCCCGTGATAACACAGACTAGCCCCTCTCATCGGAGGGGCTTTCCGTTTCTCGTTTGCGGAAAGACTTGAAAGCCAAACTTTTGTTTTTCCCATTTCTGATTTCTTCAACATACACGTATTGATAGCCTATTTTCTTCATATACAATATCACGTTTTTTTCGCGTGAAGCTGTTTTTGATGGAGAAAAGCTTACCTTGTCTCTGTTTCTGATAATGAAAGGTATCAGCAAATAATCTTCTAATGATAAAGGTGTGCGGTCGTCGCTTTTGTCGCCGTGTCTGTTTTGTGAATGCTGGATTCCTGATGTTTCTATTACATGCTTGTAACCTTTCAGGTCAATGTTGTGTTGCGCGGCTAATTCGATCAGCTCGTCATCGATTGTTTCGTCAATGATACAAAACTTGTAATCACAACTGGTTCCGATAAGTGCTACTAATTCCGAAAACGAAATCTTTGTTGGTTGTTTTTTGTCGAATGGATTCTTTTTGGCCATAATCAATTAAATTTTGATTTACGCCACAAAGAAACAATGTTTGTCAAGAAAAAGCCGTTGATTAAACGTTTGTTGTCGACAGTAGTCGTTTGTTGTCGTTTGCTGTCGGGTATCGTGCTGAAAGAGAGCTTATTCGTTTGTTTCAACTTCTTTAACCATTTCCTTTAACCACCGATAATCCTCCAACAAATTCCAAAGCCCGTCTTCGCTGAGCACGCCGCGCTTCAAGTCCTTGGGCAACTTGCCCGCCTCGTCGGCTTCGAAGTCCTTGCGCCAGTCTTTGTCGTAATAAGCTTCCAGCTCAGCGATGTCGTTTTCTATCTCGGCAAAGTCTTCAAGGGCGGCCTCCAGCCTCTTGATCACCTCCTCGCTCTTGTCGAAGAGGGCTTCCATCTTGGTGATGCGTTCGATGCGTGTCATAATCAGCGGTTTTGATGGAGCAAAAATAGCGTTTTTTATGAAAATTCCATCCCAAGTGTTCCACATTCAAATTAATTCCGTACTTTTGCAGCCCGATTTTCAGGCAGAATGGAAAAGAAGAACGAATTTCTGATTCCGGTCAGCGGCCTCGCCTTGGGGCAACATGCTTACGAATACGAAATCAACGATGATTTCTTCGCTGGCATGGATTACTCTGAGGTTCAACAAGGTAAGGTGTTGGTCAAGCTTGACATCGACCGTCAGGAGACTATGCTGACACTGCATTTCGACATCGAAGGTAGCGTGCGCGTGCCTTGCGACCGCTGCGCCGATGAGTTCGACTTGCCGATCGAGAGTCAGCAGGACTTCTTCATCAAGTTGGGAACGGAGAATGCCGAAGAGTCGGACGACGTGGCTGTCGTGAGCGCTGAAACAAGCGAATACGATATCCGCCCATTGGTGTACGAGTACATCATCCTCGCCATCCCGATGCACCGAGTGCATCCCGAAGGCCAGTGCAACCCCGCCGTTATAGAGATGCTTAACCGCGAGGAAGCACCTGCCGAAGAGGAAGAGGCCGACACCATCGACCCGCGCTGGGCCGCTTTGAAAGACATTAATTTGAACGATAAATAAACGATTGGTAATTAACTAGTTAAAATAACAAAGAAATGGCACATCCTAAAAGAAGACAGTCTCATACCAGAGGCGCTAAGAGAAGAACACATTACAAGGCTGAAACCCCGAACGTGACCATCGATCCCACCACCGGCACCATGCATGTGATGCACCGTGCTTACTACGTGGACGGCGACCTGTACTATAGAGGTCAGCTGGTCATGGCCGCCAAGCAGTGATTGCTGGCGCGTGAACACGGCTCCAACGTGGACGGGAGAGGGCGTTTTACACCCTGATGGGATAAAAAATTGGAAAATTTCCAAAAAAATGTCCAAAAGTGTGCCGTGAATGAAAATAATGCTTATCTTTGCATCAGTTTTCGATGCGAGAGCATTGAGAAAAAATAACGTCGGATTTTTTTCATAATCTTTATATTGTTTTTCCCCTCCTTTTTCCCCATCAGGAGGGGTTTTTTGTATGTGTTATTCAGGTGTCTGCCAGAAATAGTCGGCATCGGATGTCTGGATATTCCATTCGTTGGAAACCTTCTCGACATCCGATGGCACCAACACCACATATTTTGACCCCGTATTCCTGTATCGGCTTTCGGGATTGAACCGACTCTCCGTGACACATACAAGGTAGTACAGGTTCTTTGCCATATAGCTTTCCAAATAGTATTCCTTGGTTTGTTGGTTCTTGTGGTTCCAGTTGGCTTCTTCGTTAAGTACCAATGGACGACCGTCAATAAGACGCTCACGCACTTCGTCAATACCCAATAAAGTACCATTTTCGTCCATCACATAGGCATAGAATGTCGGGTCGACCCAAATCCATTTCTTCAATTGGGACGACCACACCACATTAATCACATGACAATCTTGGTCGTTGGGGTCTTTGGGCATACATGTCACATAACGAGAATAGAAGCCCATCGAAAGGTACATTTCATTCAAAGTGATGGCCAGATGCCTGCAATTCACGCCCTTGCCGGTTGATTTATGGTAATTGTAAATGTCAATCGCATCGAACTCACAAAGTGCAAAATTGCTGCCATCGTGACGGATTGAATCGTGGACGAAACGGAGAATATTGAGGATTTTTGAGATTTCGTCTCCTTCGCCCGCAATTTTATCCAAAGAGAAAAATTCTCGAACTTGTTCCAAATTAGTCTCATCCGCTGGTTGATAAACAAATCGAGGCAATGAGTCTGTGTCTTCATGCAAATATGGTGCGGCATTCTTTAAGGCACGCAGATAGTCATATTGCTCAAGCTGTTTCAGTAAAGCCTTGAATCTCTTTTCGTTGCGAATGAAATCAAAGTCCGAGTCGTTTTTCATGTTGGCATAGTCTTTATAACCCAAGGCTATGGCGTTTTCTAATGCGGCTATTGCGGCTTTCTTTTGGTGAGAGAGGGAATAGCTGCAAGCCAGGTTGTAATAGGTGTTGGCTTTGAAATAGGCGAGGGATTGTTCGATTTTCTCGCGTGACTCGTCGTATTCCGGACCCTTGAACGCCGTTATCGAATCCAAATAGTGGATCAAATCGGTCAAGGGATGTATGGCCAAATCGTATTGTCCGCTGTCGTAATAGGTTCGGTATTGTGCATTAAACTCTGATAGTTTTTCATAGTACTTTTCGAGTGATTGGGCGCTAGCAAAGGTGGCGACAAGAGAAAACCATCCGAGTGCCACGGTTCTGAAAATAAATTGTTTGATGTTCATAGTTGCTGGAATTAGTACAAAAACAACGTAGGCAGTATATTTTTATTATTTTTGCGGAAAATTTCAAAACAATGAAGCTCTCTAAAGACCAAAAGAACCTTTTGAAAGGCGGCTTTGCTGCTTGGGCGGGAATGATTGTCGCAATGGTGCTTTTCGCTGTTTTCGGCAAGCGAACTTGGAGTGATACCCTATGGCTCATACTTGGAGTGACGATTGCTGAAATCATCGTCGGAGTGTTTTTGACGCTTGGGTCGAGGATTCCGAAGAAAAAAGATGATAATCAATAATTTAATATAACAAAAATGAAAAAAGCATTATCCCTTATTGCAGCATTAATGCTGTCATTCATGGTGGCCCGCGCCGACGAAGGCATGTGGCTGCCTTATTCACTGAATGGCCAGAACCTGGCCGAAATGCAAGCCATGGGCTGCAAACTCACTGCCGAACAAATCTTTAGCTTCAACCAGCCCAGCATCAAAGATGCCATCGTGCAATTCGGTGGCGGCTGCACGGGCGAAATCATCTCTCCCGAAGGACTGTTGCTCACCAACCACCACTGTGGCCTGAGTTATGTGCAGAAGCACTCCTCCATCGAGCACGATTACCTCACCGACGGCTTCTGGGCCAAGAGCAAGGGTGAAGAATTGCCCAATGCCGGCCTCTCTGTCCTTTTTTTAAATAAGGTGGAAGACGTCACCGAAGCTGTACTACAAGGCGTCACCGCCGAGACCACAGAATCCGAGCGTGAGGAGCTTATTTTCAAGAACTCACGTCAGCTTGAGAAAGACCGCAAAGGCGACCGCAAGGTGCGCATCGAGATTGTGCCGTTCTACAGCGGCAATCAGTACATCCTCTTCGAGTATGACGAGTACAAGGACGTGCGCTTGGTGTGCTGCCCGCCCTGGGGCATTGGCAAGTTTGGTGCCGACACCGACAACTGGACCTGGCCGCGCCATAAGGGTGATTTCAACATCTTTCGCGTCTATACCGCTCCCGATGGCAGCCCCGCCGAATATTCCGCCGACAACATCCCGATGAAATCGAATTGGTTTCTTCCTATTAATTTAGGTGGTGTGAAGCCTGGCGACTATGCCATGATTCTCGGTTACCCCGGCTCGACCGACCGTTATTCGACCTCCTACACTGTGAAGAACGTCATCGAGGAAGAAGGTCCCGCCATCATTGACTGCCGCACTACCAAGCTTGAGAACTACCGCAAGCACATGGATGCCGACCAAGAGGTGTTCATCATGTACGCCTCCAAGCAGGCCAGCGTGTCGAACTACTGGAAATACTACATCGGACAGGTAAAGCAACTGAAGCGCAACCACGTGTATGAACGCCGCCTTGCCCAAGAGGAGGACTTCATGAACTGGGTGAACGCCGACCCGAAGCGCAAGGCCGAATATGGTGATATCTTCACGGGCATCAAAGCTAAGTGGGATATCCTCGACGAGATTCAGAAGTCGTTTGTCTATCACCGTGAGGCTGGTTGGAACGGCGGCGAGGCCATTGCTTTCAGTCGCAGGTTTATGCGCATCAATCAAATGTTTGAGAACAAGGCCGACAAAGCCGACATCAAGGCCGCTGCCGAAAAGATGCAACCCGCCGTGGAGACTTTCTTCAAGGACTACAGCATGCCTTTGGACCAGGATGTGACCGCCGCCCTGTTGGCTTTGTTCTACAAGAACAACCAAGCCAACCTCATGCCGAGCGAGATTTTGCGCATCGGTTTGGAAAACAACGGCGACTTCACTGAATATGTGGCGAAGGCCTTCGAGAAATCCATCTTCACCGACAAGGCCCGTCTTGAGAAATGGATTCAGAAGCCTAAGAGCCTCGACAAAGATCCGCTCTTCGCCCTTTCCATGAACATCATCGACTCGTACCAAACCCTCTATGCCCGTTACGAGGAAGCCCAAAACCTCGGCAACAAGGGTGAGCGTCTCTACATGAAGGGCTTGATGGTGATGCAGAGCGACCGCAACTTCTATCCCGACGCCAACTTCACCATGCGCTTGACATACGGCACCGTGGAGCCCTACAAGGCCGCCGATGCCGTCAACTACAACTACTACACCACCATGGACGGCGTGATGGCCAAGTATGTGCCTGGTAACTGGGAGTTTGACATCCCACAGGATGTGCGCGACCTCGTGGCCAAGAAGGACTATGGCCGTTATGCCAACGAGAACGGTGAGTTGGTCGTCAACTTCATCACCACCAACGACATCACGGGTGGCAACTCGGGTAGTCCCGTCATTGACGGCGAAGGTAACCTCATCGGTCTGGCCTTCGACGGCAACTGGGAAGCCATGAGCGGCGACCTTAGCTTCGAGAACAAAGTGCAGCGTACTATCTGCATGGATGCACGCTACCTGCTCTGGTGTATCGAGAAGGTGGGCAAGTGCCAGAACATCATTGATGAGCTGGTGATTAAATGAGTAGAGGCTTCATAAAAGAAGGCGACCAAGAAGAGATTCCGAGGGTGCCGATGCGGGCATACCTGCCGGAAGGCATACCCAACTATGTCACAAAAGAAGGTCTTGACGCGCTCAAAGAGGAACTGAAAAACCTTGAGGCAGAGCGCGTCAAGGCGGGTGACAATTACATCATGGTCAATTTCCTCGATGCCACAATCAAGTTGCTCGTCGACCGTATCAATAGCGCAGTGGAGGTAGACCTCACCAAGGCCAACAAGAACACGGTGAGCTTTGGCGCGTGGGTGCGCTACAACGGACGTGTGGTGAGGATTGTGGGGGTGGATGAAGCTGACGTGAACAAAGGCCTCATTTCATTCATCTCACCTATCGCCAAGTCGTTGATAGGAAAAAAGGCAGGCGACGTCATTGAATTGAAGGGTTCGGGAAAGATAGTGGTGGAGGAAGTGTCGTTTGATCCAATGACACCCACGCAGATGGTATATGACAAGCCTCTGAAAACCACGAAAGCTTCAACAACTACAGAAAGGCGTTCCCGAGAAATCATTGAGGAAATGCCCGAACAGGTTGAGCAGCCACACCTGGTCGTAGCAGACGATGACATTGACTTGTCAGCCAAAACAGATGGACCACGCCGATTTGAGCCAGAAGTGAATGCCACCGAATTCCTGCCCATCGTCAACGAGCGTGGCAACATCGTGGGGCGGGCTATGTATGTGGAGTTGCACCAAGGCAACAAGATGCTCCACCCTGTTGCACATCTGCATGTCCTGAATGGCAAGGGCGAGATCACTGGGCGTTATTGGTGGCATGTGGCGTTTGGTGACACCCCGGAGAAGACACTCAAGCGGAAGATGGCGGAGACACTGGGACTATCGGGAGTTGCACCGAAGTTGAAGCGGCAATATATAAGAGAGAGCAAGACCGAGAGGGAACTTGTTTACGTTTTTACGGTTATCTCCGATGAAAATCTGCCCATTCCACCAGAAGGGAAAGAGTATATGGATCTTTTTACAAAAGATTAGCGACCTCTAACAAAAAAGTCGGGAAAGCATAATGTTCTCCCGACTTTATTATCTTATAATCAACGATTTATTCCATATCAATAGTCTGAATAGCCCATTCATGCACCATGCCTGAGCCATTGGCTTTAGTGATGACATAGAGTTCCTTCCCATTGGAATTGGCAAACACAAAGTAAGGGCTGGCAGCGTAGACCATGTTGCCATCGCTGGTGGCCACAGAGAAGTCCTCTACCCTGATCTTGGTTTTGTAAGTCAGGTTGTCGGAGTTGTACACATAGACATATGGAGGATTAGGATCGTCATCATACCAACTGCCGCGCATTACCAAGTAAAGCTCTCTCTTCAGGTCGAGTTGGTCGAGCCAGAGAATACTTCTGTAGCTGCCTTCTAATGAGATGCTACCGTTGTAGATCATGTCCATGCTTTGCAATTCGCTGGTCTTGAACACAGTGCCAGCTCTAGTGAATAGCCTTTCTCCACTTTCTTCAAACCACAGGTCGCCGCCCATGCTGTAGTCGCCATGATAAGGTGAGTCGTAAAGATATCTCGCCGTACCGTTCTGAATGTCGTACTTTTCGATGTCGGCAGGCGAAAGGCCGTTGTCGGCACCGTAGATGTATTTTCCAGAGGGATGCAGCTTGGCTTTAGTGCCAGCATAGATGTAGTTGCCGTTGTGTTGGGTCACAGATGCGTTGTTTTCACTGGCGTTGAGGCAGAAGATGCGCGACCACTGGTCACGGCGGGGGAACACGTAGGTCCAGCCACTGTCGGTCAGCACGATGTCGAGAGCGTCGCAGGATACCGAGTTGACGGTAAGCACCGACTCAGTCATCAGGTCAACATAGGTGACGTAGGCATCATGACCCACAGCCGCCTTGGTGCCGTCGGGTGAGACCGATACGCAGGTCGGCAAATAGGAAAGTGCCACTGAACTGAGGGCTTTGGTATCGGGATGATAGATGTTGAGAGTCGCGTCAGCTGCCACATACACCAGCAAGTCGGTGGCTTTTGCATACTCGGCGTCAATCACATCATTGGGAAGTATGTACTTCTTTTCAACAATCAGCGGCACCGTATCCACTTCACCATTAATAGTAACATACAGTTCGGGATTTGACAAAGTGAGAAGGTTTTCCCTGTCGATGGTGACGTTGATGTCGGCATGCTGCATCATCGCAATCTGGCCCGTGGTGGGCGAAAAGCTGATGAAGCTGCTTGAAGCCGCGATGGAATACTCCAGTGTTGTATTGCCATAGTTGTTGATGCGCAGGGTAGTGTTGTCGATGTTTTGGGGGAAGAAAAGCGCTTCGGGAAGGGTATAATCGACATATTCTTCAGGCAGACCAATCAGCTTTACTTTTTTCTCGTCGAAGGCGGATGTTAGGTAGAGATAATCCTCTTTAATGGTCGTTTGATAGTCATCCATAAAAGAGGTGAGCATGAGTTTCACGGTATCGCCTTCCGCAATACGTCCTGATTGGGGAGAAACCAAAATCCAATCGTAAGGACTATTGACGTAAAACTCCCTTTGTTCACTGTTGTTGGTCGTCACATAAAGCGAAAGGGTCTCGTTTCCCTTAAAGATGAGTGTGTCGGCCGACACAATCAGTTGTGGTTCCGTAGGGGTCTTTCCGCAACTTGCAAGCAGCATGACGGCCAGGAGCAGAAAGAAAAGATGATTCAATTTGTTCATGACAAAACTATTTTGCTAAGTGTTGCACAGATTACCACTCGATACCCACTCTCAAGGAAATACCCGACGGATTAATCTTGCCTTCGACATACTCACCATGCCAGTAGCCTTGAGAATCAACAAACTCCTCATAATAATTGTAAGAAAGCTTGTCGTAATACGTTCCTGCCACCATTACGCTGACGGCAAAGTCTTTCTTTGAGGCAAAACGCACGCCAAAGGCCAGGTCGCCGTATGCACCCATATTGTCGGAAATGAAGGAGCCCAAACGCATGCTGACAAAGGGACTAATGGCCTTTTTGTTGAGAAACACATAACGGATATTGGTGTAGAAAGGCATCAGGAAATAATCGGTATTGAACTCCATTCCGAAGCCGATGCCTGCGTAGATGTGGTTGTTGAAATAGAAACCATGTGTGGTCGAGAGTTGAATGGTGGCAGGCATGTTCTTGTCGAAATGCCAGCAGTTACTTTCTTCCAAAAAGCCTTGGTATCCGTTGGGGACACGGAAGTTGTTTTCATCATTCTGCGCGAACGCGGTGATGGCGAAGAGAGCCATAACTAGGGTTAAAAAGGTCTTTTTCATTTTTGTTGAGATTTTAAAGATTTGTGATTAATTGTTTCAATTTCATAAAGTGCTGCAAAGATAAGTATTTTTTTGCAATCACGGTATGCGTGTTAATGAGTGGTCATTGTTTTTGACAGCAACCAGTCCGACTTCTTCACTGTAGTACCACAGATGATACAGGTCAACGTTTTGTGTATCGTAGAAGGTGCTGACATGTATGTCATTGTAGGTAACATCGCCGATGGTAACGGTATCAGTCGCTCCATTAATAAGATCAATACTCGGGAGTTCCAATTCCCAATTCCAGCGAAAATACAAGAATCTGCCAGGTATCACGGTGAACAACAAACGACTACTAGTACTGTCAGTAATGCAGCTAAGCTGTACTGTGCGCGCATAGCAATAAGGTTGGCGAATGATGGACATTTTCGAGTCGTTAGGGTAATCCCAGTAATCTTCCGAGAACGGCTTCGTTTCGTCGTGGGTGACAGTATAGGTGAGCGTGTCGCCATCTTGGTTGACAAAGCTGAGCTTTTGTTCCATCTGATAAGGGATAGCGGCGGCGTCCTCGTCGGGGAGGAGACGATAAATCGTGGGTTCTTGTACGCATGAAGCCATCAGCGTCATGAGGGCAATGCATAATAACCAGTGTCTTTTCATGATTATTACTCCTTATCTTTTAGTCCGTAACGAAATCCTACGCAGATGCAGCCTTCCATGCCGATACCATATTGGGCAAATCCTGCGCAGCGCTTGGTGCCGACTTCAATGCCGATGGGTGTGATCTGGAAGGCATTCAAGGTAGGTGTTATCTGCGGCGCGTTGACCTCGTAAAGGTCAGGGTAAAACTCTTCCTGCTTATAGGTCACATAGTTGATGCCCATATAGCCCGCCTTGCTATAGAGATTGACATATTTGGTGTTCAGCCAATTGATTTTGATGTGCGGGATAATCGAGAGGCTGTTTTCGTTCACCTTGCAGATGAGGGCACGTTCATTTCCTATTTGGTCATAGTAATTGAGACGGATGGGGTCATAACAGACTGTGACTCCGATACCGAAAACCTTGGTAAGACGTCGGGTGTAGGTGACAAAGGTGGCGCCAATGCCGTCGCTTTCAGGATAAATCATGCAGCCTGGTTTGAAGCGGAAGCTGCTGGCGGGGAAAAAACCGTAGCCGATGCTGAATTCGTTCTTGTTGCTCCTGACCGTGTCGAGCTGCGCGAAGGCGGGCACCGCAACGGCGATGAGTAGACCGAGGATAATCAATCTGATTTTCATAAGAATTAGATTTTCAAGTGTTATTTTCTAAAGTGAAAATTATAGGCATAGTGCAAAAACACCGCAGGTTGCAGACGGTTTTTGTCATAGGTGTAGCAACCACCTGGAAGGACATCAACCAATTCATTTACAAACGTTTTCATGTTGACAAGTTGACCACCAATGCCAAGGTCGGAATGACCTATGGAACAGCCGAGAATGAGTTGGGAGTAGAATCCTTCCACAGAATACCAATTAAAGTCTCCATTAAGACCAGGAGCTGTGTGTTTCAAGTTAAACGCATATCCTGCACGGATTTCGGCGTATGGCCTCGTCTTTCCATTGCCGAAACTATATTTCGCATCGGCAAAAACGGGCAAGTATTGGAAACACTCATGAAGGTAATAGTCAGCTCCGAGGCCAATTCCGAAATGCGCACCCACTTGGTAGCGGAAAACAGGCCCAATCGAGCCAAAAAGGTCGATGGAATTAAAAGTACCTTGATAAGGATAGCAGAACAAAATGCCTGCATTGGCTTCAGCTTGAACCACGAATTGTCCCTTTTCTTGGGCGTGGAGACTACTTATTGCAAGCAGCAAACCGAGGACGATGAATTTCGTTTTCATAACTTATTGAATTTTAAATTTTTGAAATCAGAAATGATATTCGTATCCAATTTGTAATAGGGAATTGGCTTCTACTCGTCCTAAAAACAGTTCTTTATGATAGCCGATGCTGAGCGTGGCTCCCACAGAGGTTTGCAGTCCGATTCGAAGCTTGCTTTTTTCAGAGATCCGAATCCTACCGCCCATTTCCATTGTAGGTCCGAGTGTAGCAATCTCTTTGATGCTGCCTGCAGAAACATCTCCGAATGCCTTTTCCAAATAAGGGCCAAAAGCCAAATAAAACCAGCGTTTGTGATACTCCAAGCGGAAGGGCTGGCGCACGATATGTCCACTCGCGGTATAGGGATGATGCTCCACCCCATTGGGTCCGCCATAAATATAATAGCCTTTGAAATACCAAAATTGGTAATCTAAACCTATCAAAAACGACCAGTGCTCGGCGAAATCGTACTTACCATCGATTCCCAATGCAACAATTCGATGGTCGGTAGTCATATCAGCGTCCATGAAAGGGAAAAAACCTCCTCCACCGCCTACATGCCCCAATACCGAATATGGCTTTTCTGCATTTTGAGCCAACACTCTTGTGAAAAGCAAAACCATTAGACTCAGTATGATGGCTAGTCTCTTCATACACAATTGAATTTTAAATCTTTAAATCTTTGAATCTTTAAATCTTGAATCTACTGCTTTGGCCTAAAAGCAACAATCCTTGAGTTAGTAAACCATCCCTCTGCCTCGTTGGTGCCGTCGCTAATGACCAAGTGATAGAGGCCAAGTGGTTGATAGCCCATGAAATAGCGTACTTCAGCATTGGGGTGAGTAGGTTGCACTTGGCGAAAGATAACGGAATCTTGAACATTGCTGATAGTCACCGTGCAAATGCCTAAGTAGTCGTGAAAATACACATAGACCGTCTTTCCCAAATAGCCAGCTTCTATGCTAGGATAGCGCATGTCGCCATTGCTTAACGAGCCTTTGACATCGATTTTGTCCTTATCACCAATGAGACTGTTCGCTTCAGGATACTTTGAACATGAGGCCATAATTAATACGATAAACAGCGCGACAATATACGCTAAATGGTTGTTTGACATATTGTTATTCATTAATTTTCATTTTATTATTCAGACTTGCTCGGATTTTATCCACATTATAAACGCTGCAACCAAGCACATCCGCATATTCTTGGCGTGAAAGTTTGAAGTGCGAGAGCAGGCAATAGCGGAACTCCTGTTCGCTGAGGTCAGGATATTGCTTGTGTACAAAGGCGATGAAACCCGGATGCACACCTTCGAAAGCCGTCTCAAAACCAGCCCAATGGTCTTCGCTTTCGAAAAGCGATTTCTCCAAGTCCTTGAAAGCTATTGGATTGCTTCTGTCGCGCGACAGCACTTCGAAGCAACGGATGATGTTGCATTTCTGCAGATATTCATCTTTCAGCTTGTCACCAAATTCTGCCTGTAGTTCGCTTTGTTGCGCGTTTTGTTTCTGTAGTTTGTCGTATTGTGCCTGCATTTCGGTTTGCGCCTGCTGTTGCTGCGCGTTGCGTTTTTTCAGTTCTAGCAAATTCGCGTTGATTTCAGCCTCAATCCGTTTCTTTTTCAAGGCATTGAAAATCAAAATAGTAACAACAATCAATGCGGCGATTAACACAACGGTCAACACGATGATGAGCCTTTGCCGCGAGAGCATCTGGCGGTTGTGCTGGTTGGCTTGTGCCTCAAAGTCGTATTTCTTCTGAATCTCCAAGACGGAGCTTTGGGTCTGGTCGCCGAGGATATCTAAAGCCACTTGCTCGTGCTGTTTCTCAAATTGGTAGGCACTTTCATAGTCACCTACTGCAAGCGCATCCTTGATGAGAAAACCGTATACGGCAGCCATGGTTTCGGGGCGACATTCTACTTCTTCTATTGCGCTGAGCATCTGAGTCTTATAGTATTCCAACGAATCGCGTTCCTCCAAAGCCAGATGCACTTTGGCGAGGTTGAGCAAAGCGATGGGGCGACGTTTTTGGTCAGTCAAAGGCAAGGCTTTTCGCAGGCAATCTTTGGCAGCATCATATTTATCAAGTAGTTGATAAGCAACGGAATAGTTGTTCCAAACGGTAGATTCGGTGATTTTATCCTCTGAGGTTTGGGCAAGATATAAGGCTTGTTTGAGATAGACAAACGCACTGTCATACGCTTCGATAACGATATTCATCATGGCCACGGCGTTAAGGCATTTAGCCTTGCGTGAGAGGCTGTCACCCCATAGCTCGGCGGCGGCTTTGTAGTTGATGATAGCTTCAGCTTCGTTGCCGTTGTTGTTGAGCAGATCTCCTATATAATATTGCGCGAAGGCTGCACTGACCGAATCACCAACCATCCGACCATATTTATCAGCTTCCTTGTAGCAATTCATGGCAGACTCATATTCCTTTTTGGCTTGGCGTACACAGCCGCTATAGAGTGCAGCGGGTGCAGCGTTTTCATAGTCTTTTTGCTTCACGAAGTAGTCGTAGGCCTCAAAGATTTGGTCGTCATTGCTGATGTCCTCGTAGGCTTTGTACTTGGCACGCACCTCTGTCACTATGGCTTGCATCCGTTCCGTCTTGCTTTTGGTGTTGCAGGCTGGGAGGAGCAGAACCACCCCGAGGAGGAGCAAAAAGCGTTTTTTGATCATGACCGAAATGCAGTTCATATTGCGTTCGTTTTTCAAACGCAAAAGTATAACTAAAATTGGGCATTTTTACACGCGAAAGGGGGATTACAATCTTTTATGGGAGACCAATATTGAAAATCAACGAATTATGGTTTTTGATTACAAACTTTTGATTCTTGTTTGATGATCGATTTCTGACTTTTCAGCAGTTATTTCGTTGAATTCTGCCCACAAAAAAAGGCAACAAAAAAACCACAACATTGTGTGGTTTTTCGTTTTTTCGGCTTGAAGTGCTGAAATCAAAACCTATATCGGATGCTAATGCCGAAATCAGCCCATTGGAATACCGTGTTAGGGATAATATATAAGCATGGACGGAAGTCCAATGCAAATTGGAGAGGGATGGCATTGAAATGATAGTCCATACCAACTTGCCCCACTACACCTAGCGCGCCTGCAAAGTTAATTGGATTGTCATAACCGGAGTGACCATCATAGTAGAGTATTTCTAATCTGGGACCAAAACCCAAATACCACCCAAGGTTTTTAGCGGCAGAAAAATCAAAATGCGATTGATAGACACCCGTTAAAAACAAATACCCTATGTCATACTCATCATCAACCCTGCAACCAAGGTCTGCCTCAATACGGTGGGTGTCACCTAAACTTCGCTGGTAGGAGATTTCTGCACAATACCATTGATTGCCACCGCTAAGGCGAACACCTATGGCATTGTTCTGTGCTTTTGCTGCAAAAGAAAAACCTATAACAGCAACCACAAGAAGAATTGCTTTTTTCATTTTAATGAGCATAATTAGTAGTATATTGTATTTATGATGGCAAAAATAGACAAATTTACCGTATAACCCGCCGTAACTGAATAAAATCATCTCTTTTCGTAATGTGCTGCTTGGAAAATGGGCGCAGAAATATCGGTCGAGGATTTAAGAGTGAAATGTGAGATGCGATTTGTTGCAAAATGGTGTTCAAATCACCGCTGTTTTGGGAAATATGTATATTTTTGCGACCTGAAACAAAAACAAAAATGAAATGAATAAAAAACTGTATCGTTCGATGACCGACAAGAAACTCTGCGGCGTGTGTGGTGGACTTGGTGAATACTTTGATGTGGACCCGACGTTGATTCGTTTGTTGTGGGTCATTTTCACTTTCATGGGTGGTGCCGGCCTTTTGGCTTACATTATTTGCGCCATCATCGTGCCGCAGCAGAATCAGATACCGAATCCATAAACTGAAGCACAATTTCAAGGATCTCGTCACCGAAACGCTTTATGCTTTTCGTTCCCATGCCAGGCACTTCTTTCAATGCCAATATGGTGACGGGTTGAAGTTGGGCAATGGCTTTGAGAGTTTTGTTGTGGGCAATGGTATAAGCTGGAACGTCAGCGTCTTTGGCTTTTTGCAAACGCCATGCCGACAATGCAGCATATAATGGGCTCTTGTCCATGACATCG
This sequence comes from Bacteroidales bacterium, assembly GCA_017651645.1. Next base: position 43,209 of record JAGCCO010000013.1, on the reverse strand, counting down.
TCCTTGATTTCCACTTTTTTCTTACCACTTTTTTCCTTTTCTATCGCTTTGACTGACTTGGTCTTTTGGTATGCTTTGATGGTAAAGCCACTTTTGCATGCCTCCAAGCAACTATCCTTGATGGTGATGTCTTCTTCAAGTAGTTTCAAAGCTTCGGTGAGTTGCTCGTTAACGGCTTGGTTATCGGTTTTGAAAGGCAGGTCAAAAAGACCTTCGGCAATGGCTTTTAGATGTTCGTCGAAATAGGCCACACCTTTTATTAATCGTTCTTGCAAGGCCTGGTTTTGCTCGCATGAAGGTGCTTCGGCATGAAGCCTTTGAATTTGACTTTCAAACTTGAGGCCGACTTGGCACAATTCCTCATGAATTCGGTTACGCCGCTGTGAAAGGTCTTGAATCATTGTGCTTTCAAACAAAGTGTCGTTGTCGTAAATCACCTTCATCAATTTGCCGAAATCCTTGTAAATGCCATCAAAGTCGATGAGTTCGAGCATGGTTTCCAGCTCGTAATCATGGCGCAGTTGGTCGACTTTATCTTGTGTGGGCTCCTTTTCAGAAAGATGCTCCACGAACTGGTTGACGGAATAGTCATTGACCAAAGCGTTGGAGGTGATGCGAGTTTTCAATACCAAGCCTTCCAATGATGTGCAGCGGCTGAGGGCAACATAGACTTGACCGTGGGCAAAGGCTTGGCCTGCATCAACGATGACCTTGTCGAAGGTGAGACCTTGGCTCTTGTGGATGGTGACCGCCCAAGCCAAGCGCAAAGGAATCTGGGTAAAACTGCCGATTTCGGTCTCCTCAATGTCTTGGTTCTCAGCGTTGATGGTATATTCCATGTTCTGCCATTTCAACTTCGGAACAGAGATACGCTCACCCTCACTTTCAACGGTGACGGTGCCTTCTTTTTCATCATAACCCACCAACCTTCCAATCTTTCCGTTGAAGAAAGCCTTCTCAGGTGTCGGGTCGTTTTTGACAAACATCACCTGCGCCCCAACTTTCAGTACAAGTTCTTCCTTGGTAGGAAAGGTGTTTTCCGGGAAAGTACCATGTACTTCCGCCTTAAAAGTCAGTGGTTTCTCCTTAATGGCAGCTAGTTTCGTCTCGTTGATTTGGTCGGCTTGATAGTTGTGGGTGGTCAAGGTGATGTAGCCTTCCTCGTCCTTCGGCACGAAGTTCGGTTTGAAGCGCGAGTTGAGTAGGCGTACACATTCGGCATCCATGCGGTTGTTGCGCACCTTGTTTAATAAAATGATGAAGTCCTCGTCGTGTTGTCGGTAGATGTGTTCCAGTTCCACGCAGACATAAGGAGCCTTTTTCAGCACTTGGCTACCGAAGAAGTAGGGCGTATCGTAATAGGGCGACAACACTTCCCATTCCTCGGGTTTGGCCACAGGTGCCAGCTGGTGAACATCGCCAATCATCAGTAGTTGCAGGCCGCCGAAGGGCTTCTGTGAACGGCGCACGCGGCGCAACACGGCATCAATGGCATCCAAGACATCGGCACGCACCATGCTGATTTCGTCAATAATGAGCAGGTCAAGGCTGCGCATCAGGTTGATTTTCTTCTTGTTGAGTTTCTGGTATTGCGCGGCAAGTGATTTAGCATTGAATGGTTTTCCAAGCATGTTTTCGGGCAATTGCGGTCCAAAAGGCAGTTGGAAGAACGAATGAATCGTTTGCCCGCCCGCGTTAATGGCGGCCACGCCCGTGGGAGCCACCACGACCATGCGTTTGTAGGTCTTCAGCGGCAGGTTCTTTAGGAAGGTGGTCTTTCCCGTGCCCGCCTTTCCCGTGAGAAAGATGTGCGAGTCGGTGTAGAGCACCAGTTCCTCGACGAAGTCAAGTTTCTGGTTGACAAAAGTTTGCTGCGCCATGCTTTGGATTGCATTGATAGTGCTAAAATAGAGATTATTTTTCATTTTTGTGGTGGGGTTTTAGATTTTGTTGTATTTTTGCAGGCAGAATGACAAGCCGAGAGCAGATCTGCGTACAAATAAGTCGGGTTAACTGCTTTACAACGGCGAATTGCAAACCGCACACATTCCAAATGTAACACAAGAGGTAATGTAGAGTGCGGTGGATTTCAACCGTCGGACGGGAAATGGCGACTGCCAAGCCCTTTATAACTCCGATTTAAGGCACTCTGTACAAGCGATTGTTTATACAATGACGACTTTATTACAGAGTGCTTTTTTATGCCAACTCTATCTTGTTGACGCTATATTGAACATGTCTTCCATCGCTTTTAATTCCTAAAACTAGTTTTACAGTAAAGCTAAGATATTCATATTCAGCAGATTGAAAATCATAATATAAGGTAGCCATATTCACATAACCGAATTCTTTTTGTTTCCCTGTTGGCTTTGGTAAGGTGAAAATCGGTTTTCCTTCCATTGGAATGGCCTTTTTAATAACACTTTCAAGGTGTTTTACAGCATAAGTTGATTGCCAATTGAAAGCCGCGCTGTAACTTGCTTTTTTCTCGCTTTCTCTCATTATGATATAGACATCTGTCTGAAGATAATCGTTATACACCGCTTTTTTCCCACGAGTGTTTTGGAGTTTCTCTATCAAACTGATGTACTCTCTTTTGATAATCTCCCTTCGTTTTCTTGAATCCTTTTTTTCCGTTGGGATGCCTTCAATGAACTTTGGTGTTTCCATAATTGATTATTTAGTTTTAACTTCGTTGAATCTTGCGATTTCCGTTGCAAAATTGCAAACCCTGTCAAGATAAAGCCGTTGATTAAACGTTTGTAGTCGACAGTAGTCGTTTGTTGTCGTTTGCTGTCGGATATTTTGTTGTGATATAGTGGTTTATCAAATTGTTTTTGGATTTGCATATTATTTCCTATTTTTGTGGCGATTTTTCAAAGCAACAAACACAAAATCATCAACAATATGAAAAAAGTATTCACTGCAATCTTGGCCTTGGTCCTTGTTTTTTCCTTCGGGAAAGCCAATGCCTGCACTAACTTCTTGATTACCAAAGGCGCCTCGACCGACGGCTCCTGCATGATTTCCTACGCCGCCGACAGCCATGTGTTGTATGGCGAACTCTACCACTACCCTGCCACCGACTGGCCAGCTGGTGCCATGCTTGATGTCTACGATTGGGATGGCGGCATGTTCCGCGGCCAAATCCCGCAAGTGGCTCATACCTACAATGTGGTCGGCAACATGAACGAATATCAAGTAGCCATTGGCGAGACAACCTATGGCGGTATCGAAAGCCTTTGGGAAGGTCCAGGCATCATCGACTACGGCAGCTTGATTTACATCACTTTGCAGCGCGCCAAAACCGCCCGTGAAGCCATCAAATGCATGGGCGAATTGGTTTACAACTATGGTTATGTGAGCGAAGGTGAGTCGTTCTCCATTTCCGACACTGAAGAGTGCTGGATCCTTGAGATGATTGGCAAAGGCAAGGCCAACAAAGGTGCTGTGTGGGTAGCCCGCCGCATCCCTGATGGCTATGTGAGCGGTCACGCCAACCAAGCCCGTATCACCACTTTCCCCTTGGCCACGCGCAAGTGCAAGACCAGTATCACCTTCAAGAACATCGACAAACTGTTGAAAGACCCGAACATTGATTGCGTTTATGCCGACGATGTCATCAGCTTCGCCAAGGAAGCCAAGCTGTATAATGGTCCCGACGATAAGTTCTCGTTCTCCGATGTCTATAACCCCGTCACCTTCGACGGTGCTCGTTTCTGCGATCTGCGCGTGTGGGCCATGTTCAACAAGGTGACCGACAACATGAAGGAGTATTGGGGCTATGCCACAGGTCGCGACATCAAGCGCGTCCAGCCTTACACGGCCAACATGTGCCAGACCCCCGACAATTTCCCGACTAACCGTATGCCCTTGTGGGTGAAGCCCAACAAGAAAGTCAGTGTACTCGACATGATGGACTTCATGCGCGACCACCTCGAAGGCACCGACCTCGACATGTCGCAAGACGTGGGTGCAGGTCCGTTCCACTGCCCCTATCGTTGGCGCCCCATGGACTGGGAAGTCGATGGCGTGACCTACGTGCATGAACGTACCACCGCCACCCAACAGACGGGCTTCAGCTTCGTTGCCCAAAGCCGTGGTAAATGGGATTGGCCCATTGGCGGCATCATTTGGTTTGGCGTCGATGACACCGACAATTGTGTCTACTGCCCGATGTACACCTGCATGACCGAAATTCCCGAGTGTTTCCGCGAGGGCAACGGCTCGATGAGTGTATGGTCGGAGACCTCCGCTTTCTGGACCTTCAACCAGATGAGCAACTGGGCCTATACCAAATACGACTACATCCATCCTGAAATCCGCAAACGTCAGCGTGAAATGGAGACTAACTGGGTAGAGAAAGCCGTCCCCGAACTCGATACACGCGTGTTTGCCATTAAGGGTAGAGAAGCCCAAGTGCAAGAACTGACCGAGTTCTCATGCAACCAAGCTAATAAGATGACACAAGCATGGAAAAAGTTCTATCATGAGCTGTTCATGAAGTATATGGATGGCAACCTGAATACCGCCCAGCCCGACAAACCTGGACAGAAGTACACGCCCATCAAGAGTGAACATCCGAAATACAGTGACGAGTACTACCGTATTCTCATTGAGAAGACTGGCGACAAGTACAAAGCCTATTAAGTTTAGAGTTTATAGTTTATAGTTTAGAGTTATGACAAACCCAGAAGAAGAAAAAGTAATCGAAAAGAAGTCGCTCAATTTCATTGAAGCGAAGGTGGAAGAAGACCTCAGTAACGGCAAGAACGGTGGACGCGTGCAGACACGCTTTCCCCCAGAGCCGAACGGTTACCTCCACATTGGCCACGCCAAGGCCATCTGCCTCGACTTCGGCATCGCTGCACAACACGGCGGAGTGTGCAACTTGCGCTTCGACGACACAAACCCCACCAAGGAGAACATGGAGTATGTCGATGCCATCAAAGAGGACATCCAATGGCTTGGCTACCAGTGGGGTAACGAATATTACGCCTCCGATTACTTCCAGCAACTCTGGGATTTTGCCATAGAACTGATCAAACGCGGCAAGGCCTACATCGACGAGCAAAGCTCCGAGGAGATTGCCGCACAAAAGGGTACGCCTACGCAGCCTGGTGTCGAGAGCCCCTACCGCAACCGTCCCGTCGAGGAATCTTTGGATCTGTTCTACAAGATGAACAACGGTGAAATCGGCGAGGGAAAGATGGTGCTTCGTGCCAAGATCGACATGGCCAATCCCAACATGCACTTCCGCGATCCCATCATCTATCGTGTGGTAGACACGCCGCACCACCGCACGGGTACCAAGTGGCACGCCTACCCGATGTATGATTTCGCCCACGGACAAAGCGACTACTTCGAAGGCGTCACCCATTCGTTGTGCACTTTGGAATTTGTGGTGCACCGTCCCTTGTATGACCTGTTCATCGACTGGCTCAAGGAGATTCGCGGTGAGGGGGACAACCTGGACGACAACCGTCCACGTCAGACCGAGTTCAACAAGTTGAACCTCAACTATATCCTGTTAAGCAAGCGTAACCTGCTCATTCTCGTCAACGAGGGTTTGGTGAGCGGATGGGACGACCCGCGTATGCCCACGATTTGCGGTTTCCGTCGTCGTGGCTACACGCCGGGTGGCATACATAAGTTCATTGATAAGATCGGCTACACCACCTACGACGCCCTGAACGACTTTGCACTGATGGAGAGTGCCATTCGCGAAGACCTCAATGCCACTGCCAACCGCGTGGCCGCTGTGGTCAACCCATTGAAGCTCATCATCACCAACTATCCCGAAGGGCAAATCGAGGAAATGGAAGCCATCAATAACCCTGAGGACGAAACCGCGGGCAGCCACAAGATTGCTTTCAGCCGCGAGTTGTGGATCGAGAAGGAAGACTTCATGGAAGAAGCGCCTAAGAAATATTTCCGCATGACGCCCGGCAATGAGGTGCGCCTCAAGAATGCCTACATCGTGAAATGCACGGGCTGCAAGAAGGACGAAAACGGTGAGGTCGTGGAGGTCTACGCTGAATACGACCCCGATACCAAGAGTGGTATGCCGGGTGCCAACCGCAAGGTAAAAGGCACCATCCACTGGGTGAGCTGCAATCGTTGCCTAGAAGCCGAAGTGCGCATGTACGACCGTCTCTGGAAGGTGGAGAACCCGCGCGACGAACTTGCCCGCCTGCAAAACGAAGGCAAGACCTCGCTCGAAGCCATGAAGGAAATGATGAACCCCAATTCGCTTGAGGTGCGCCCTGTATGCTATGTGGAGGAATACCTGGCCGATGCCAAGCCGCTCGACCACTTCCAGTTCCAGCGCATCGGCTACTTCACTGTGGATAAGGATAGTACACCTGGTCATTTGGTCTTCAACCGCACCGTGGCATTGAAGGACACATGGGCTAAGACAATGTAATTTGTAATCATCTTGAATGCATTGTTTTGTGGAGACGGAGTGCACACCGTCTCCACATTTTTTATGCGATGGGATCGCGCAGCTTGTCGTTATGGATATGCCGCTCCCTGTCACGCGAGGTCTTTTTCTCCATGTTTTTGGCAAAGGCCTCAGTGAGATCCACGCCAGTTTGGTTGGCCAAGCAAAGCAATACCCACAGGATGTCGGCCATCTCGTCAGCCATGTTGCTGTTTTTGTCCGATTCCTTGAACGATTGGTCGCCATAGGTGCGGGCGATGATGCGGGCCAACTCGCCGACTTCCTCAGTCAGCAGGGCCATGTTGGTCAGTTCGCTGAAATAACGTACGCCGTAGGTCTTAATCCATTCGTCAACGGCGGTTTGGGCTTCTTTTATGGTCATATTGTTTGTATTTTTGACTCGGGACTTCGAGACTTCTGGGCGAATCCAATGTCTCGTGGTCCCGTAATCATGCAGTCTCGCGTCAAAAATAGAGGTTTTTTCGTTTCCTACGCCCAATTCCAACAATAATCGTAATTTTGCGCGTTATTCTATCAACATGAAAAGTAAAGTGCTGTTCATAGTATCCCTGTTTCTCCTGCTGTCGCAAATGCTTGTGGCTCAGGAGCAGGACACCGTTCAGCGCAAGAAGACCCGTATCCACATTGTTCACTACGACAAAGCCACTTTTTCCAAAAGCATGGGCGACATGCAACGGCTTATCGGCCATGTGAAGATGCGACATGACTCGGCTTATTTCTTCTGCGATAGTGCCTATTTCTACGAAAAGACCAACAATTTCGACGCTTATCAGAATGTTCACATCATCGTCAACGACAGCGTGGAGATCTTTAGCGATCTGCTGAATTATGATGGCAACACCCGCTTTGCCGAGTTCCACGACAATGTGCGGCTTCGTGACGACTCCACCATGCTCTATACCGAATACCTGACTTATGATCGCAATCTACATCTGGCCAGTTATCCCGATAGTGCGACTACGGTTCGCGGTGACAAGACCCTGAAAAGTCATTACGGCTATTACCGTGACCGACTTAAGGAATTCTCGTTTTTCGAGAATGTAGAGGTATATAGTCCTAAATATCAGATGTATACAGATACCCTGTTTTACAACACAGGCATCGAAAAGATGTGGTTCGAAGGGCCGACCACTATCATTAATAAGGAGAACGTGCTGGAAGGAAGACACGGATATTATCTTGTCAATGAAGACCATGTGTATCTTGATAGACGACCTTTCATGCATAACGAGACGCAGCAGTTGCGCTCCGATTCCATCTTCTATGATCGTAATTTAGGTTTGGCGCAAGCCTACAGCCAAGTGGACATGATTGACACTTCGTATCAAATCATCATGCGTGGCGATTACGTGGAGATGTGGGAGAATAGAGGCATGTCTTTTGCCACTGATAGTGCCTACGCTATCAGTTATGACGGCGGCGATTCGCTTTATATTCATGGCGACACACTCTTTATGTATTTCGACAAACAAAAAGAAGAAGCCAAAAAACTGATCGCACGCCGCCATGTGCGTTTCTTCAAGTCGGACCTGCAAGGCAAATGTGACACACTCACTTATTTGATGGAGGATTCTATTATCCACATGCGTGTGGCGCCAATTCTTTGGGCTGAGGATACACAAATGACAGGTACCGACATTGACATCAAAATAAAGGAAAGCACAGTGGATTGGGTGATGCAAAAAGGCAATGCTTTCATTATCTCGCAGGACTCCATAGAGGGCTTCAACCAAATCAGAGGTAAAGACATCACCTCGCTTTTCAAAGATGGCGATATCCATCATGTCAATGTGGACGGCGAACAAGCAGAGACCATTTATTGGATTCGCGATGACGATGGTGGGCTTATTGGCATAGATGTGTCGAAGTCGGAAACGATGGTCATTGAGATGGAGAACCAAAACGTTTCCATTATCAAGTCGTTCAAGAGCATCGACGAGACCATGTATCCCGAGGAAGACCTGAGTGAAAATAGCCGCTATTTGTCGGGCTTCAAGTGGCACGATGAAGCGCGACCCAAGGACAAGGATGACATCTTCCGCCGCGTTGAAGTGGAAATGCCCAAAGTGGAGGAGAAGCCCAAGGAGACGCCAAAAGAGGCTACTGTTGAAGAGGAAGTCCAAGAAGAACAGCCGAAACGGCATCGACCTAAAAAAGAAATCAACAACAATTAATTCCTTAATCAATATGAAAAAACTGATTTTAATCCGTCACGGAGAAAGCGAATGGAACAAATTAAACCTCTTCACGGGGTGGACCAATGTCGACCTCTCGGAGAAAGGCGTGCAGGAAGCCATCGAGGCTGGTAAAGTGCTGAAAGAGAACGGCTACAAACCCGAGATCTGCTTTACCTCTTACCTCAAACGCGCTATCAAAACCTTGAACCTCGCCCTCGAAGCCATGGACATGGACTGGCTGCCGGTGTATAAGTCATGGAGACTCAACGAAAAATCGTATGGACAGCTACAAGGTCTCGACAAGAAGATGACCGCTGAGAAATACGGTGACGAGCAAGTGCGCCTGTGGCGTCGTGCCTTCGATGTGCGTCCGCCCGCGCTCGACATGAACGACCCCAAGAGCCCTCGCATGGACCCGCGTTATGCCGAGCTCACCGATGAGCAGATCCCGCTCACCGAGGCCCTCTGCGACACCATCGAGCGTGTGATGCCATATTACGAGAACAACATCATGAAAGCCTTCGAGACCCACGACCAAGTGCTGGTGGTGGCCCACGGCAACAGCCTGCGTGGTGTAGTCAAGGTGCTGAAAGGCATGAGCAATGACGAGATCATCGCTTTCAACATCCCAACGGGCATCCCGTATGTCTTCGAGTTCGACGATAACATGAAGCTTCAAAAGGACTTTTTCCTCGGTGATCCCGAGAAGGTGGCCGCGCTGATGGCGGCTGTCGCCAATCAAGGCAAGGCGAAGTAAAAATTCAAGGGCTGCCGATTGGCAGCCCTTGAATTTTTAGAAGATGTAATTGAATCCAATAAATGTCTTTAGTTTCTCGCCGTCACGTTTATCCAAGGCCTTGCCCAAATCGACCGAGACGACAAGATTGCGGTTCATGATGAGCTTAAGGCCGCAGCCTGCTGCCATGTGTAATCCTTCATCGCCAGCATAGCACTCAAAAATGGGTTCATTTGAAAAACCAGCACCTCCAGCCAACTTCATTTCTTCCTCACGGAACGGCTGGGTCACTATGCCTGCGTCAAAGAAGGGATTCAAGGCCACCATCCAGTTCTGGTTGATAAACTGGAAGCCCACGATGCGCCAACGCATTTCCAAGTTGGCAAAGGCAAAGCCCTCACCGATGACGCCGTTGCGGTTCACGCCACGCATGGTCACGCTGCCGCCCAAGCCTTCCGTGTACATTTTTTGGAAGAACATGGTGTTCAGATTGTTGATCATATACCAAGGCGTCTTGCCCGCGAGGCGGTTTTGTGCGCCCAAGCGGTAGGCAAAGGTCAGTTTTTCTTTGTAGACGGGGATATACTGTCTCCACAGGAAGGTGTACGATAAGTTACTGTAACCTTTGCGGTCAATGAGGTCAGGAGCACCCACCAAGGTGGCTTCAGCATAGATGCCTTTGGTGGGGTCGCTGTTGTGGTCGCGACTGTCATAAACCATGCCGAGGCGAATTTGGGTGGTGTTGCCGCCGTGAGCCTCGTCTTCCTTGATGATATTGTTGGCCACGTAGTTTTCATACAAAGTCACTTGGCTTTCATAACCCTCAAGGTTGATGCGGTCGACTTTGGTGTTATAGTAGGCCAAGCCTGCCGTCCAGTTGAGGTTAGGCACGCCAAAGAAAGGTCTTTGCATGCTGCCCACAAAGCGGAACTGGTTGCGGTTGATGAAATGGTAGCCGCTCTTGATGCCTTCAATACCTGCGTATGGGTCAAAAGTACTGGCCTCGAAGCCGTTGAAGCCGAAGAACTCGTATTTCTTGGCGTAGAAATAGGTCACATCAAAGAAGAGTTTCGTGTCTTTGACGACGTAAGGCATATCGCTGTAGAAGCGGAATACGCCCGAGCCTTTGGTGTAACGTGAGGCCTCCACATTGAACTTGTAGTTGTAGCGGGGATAACGAGAGCCATCGCCGAAGTTGAAGATGTCGCAAGTCACGCCGTACTGGAAGCCGAGGTCGGCATCATAGCCCACCACAGGCAACGGACCGAAGTTCCAGCCTTTCTTGATGATTTCACCTTTTTCGTTGTAGGTCTTTTCTTTCTTGGCTTTCTTTTCTTGTGCGAAGCTACCCACTGCCAACAGCAGGGCAAGCATTAAAAGTAAGGTCTTTTTCATATTCGAATCGGTTTTAATGATTGCAAAAGTATGGTTTTTATCAATTACAGCCAAAAATAATCTATTTTTGCCGCTCAAATCGTAGATTCAACGTAGTTAAATCATTCGAAATGACCTTCATTGAATTGCTATTAATCGCCATCGGCCTTTCCATGGATGCCTTCTCGGTTTCCATCTGCAAAGGCTTGACCACCAAGAAGTTTTCTTGGCACATGGCCTTGATTTGTGGTCTGTGGTTTGGCTTTTTCCAAGCTTTGATGCCGACCATCGGCTATTTCTTGGGTGCCCAGTTTCAGGAGATGATAGAGGCATACGACCACTGGATTGCCTTTGGATTGCTCGCCCTCATCGGTGTCAACATGATTCGTGAGGCGATTTGGGGTAAGAAAGAGGAAGGTTCCAACAATGGCGCCTTGGACTTCAAGACCATGTTCCTCTTGGCCATTGCTACCAGCATCGATGCCTTGGCGGTGGGTGTTTCGTTTGCTTGTATTCAAGCCAGACTCTGGTCGTCGGTGCTTATCATCGGTTTGACCACCTTTGTTTTCTCGGTCTTGGGTGTGAAGATTGGCAATGCCTTTGGATCGAAATACGAGAAGTCGGCGGGGATTATTGGTGGTATTATACTGATTCTCATTGGTTTGAAGATTCTTTTGGAGCATCTAGGTGTCATTTCTTTTTGAGCGAAAAGAAAAAACTGACCCATTAATTGCACACCATATCAAAATAATGTGTAATTTTGCAGCGCAAAACGGTTCGGGATGTAGCGCAGCCCGGTAGCGCGCTTCGTTCGGGACGAAGAGGCCGCAAGTTCGAATCTTGTCATCCCGACTTTGTCAAAGCCAGCTTGAGTTTCAGGCTGGTTTTTTTGTAGTACTGCGGTCCCTGAGCCTGTCGAAGGGCCGCTTTAAAGAACAAAAGATGAAGCAGAATATCGAAATCATGGCCCCCGTGGGCTCTTACGAAGCCCTGTCAGCCGCCATACAAGCTGGTGCCGGCAGCGTCTATTTCGGCATCGGCAAACTTAATATGCGTTCTCGTTCGGCGAAGAACTTCACCTTGGATGACCTACGCCAGCTGGCCGAGACCTGCAACGCCAACGGCGTAAAGAGTTATGTCACAGTGAATACGGTCATCTATGACGAGGAGATGGAGGAAATGCACCAGCTGCTCGATGCCATCAAGGTCAACGGCATCTCGGCCATCATCGCCTCCGACCAGAGCGTCATCCAATATGCCCGTCAAATCGGCGTAGAGGTACACATGTCCACGCAATGCAACATCACTAACCTGGAGGCGGTGAAGTATTATTCCCAATTTGCTGATGTAATGGTGACTGCTCGTGAGCTCAACATCGACCAAGTGAAACACATCACTGAAGAGATTGAGCGTCAGCAGATTCGAGGTCCCAAGGGCGACTTGGTGCGCATCGAGGTGTTCTGTCACGGTGCCTTGTGTATGGCTATCTCGGGCAAGTGCAACCTGAGTCAAGACCTGTACAATGCTTCTTCCAACCGTGGCGCTTGTCTGCAGTTGTGCCGTCGCAGTTACGAGGTACGTGAACGCGAGGAAGGCTATGAGTTGGCATTGGATAATGAATACATCATGTCGCCCAAAGACCTTTGCACTTTGCCATTTTTGGACAGGGTCTTGGATGCAGGTGTAGAAGTGTTGAAGATAGAAGGTCGTGGCCGCTCGGCGGAATACACCAAAATGACCGTGTCGGTCTATAGCGAGGCGGTGAAAGCCATTCAGGAAGGCACTTTTACCCAAGAAAAAGTCGATGCTTGGTTGGAACGTCTGCGCAGTGTCTACAACCGTGGTTTCTGGGATGGTTATTATCTGGGTCGTCGCACCTTCGAATGGTCGAAACAATATGGTTCGCAGGCCACTCAGACCAAGGAGTATATCGGCCTCATCACCAACTATTACAGCAAGTTGGGTGTGGCAGAAATCCGCATGGATACCCACGAACTTAGCCTTGGCGACGACATCATGATTATCGGCCCAACCACGGGCGTCTATGAAGATACCCTTACCGAAATCCGTGTGGACTTGGGCAATGTGGAGAAGACGGTGAAGGGAGAGTTCTGCTCTATTCCCGTGAAGTCGTTGGTCAGACGAGGCGACAAAGTCTATAAAGTAGTTAACAGTTGTTCAGTTGTCAGTTGATAGTTATATGCAAAATTTTAACCTACATACTCATAGCGTTTATTCCGATGGCAAATCGCAACCCCGAGAAATCGTGGAAGAGGCCATCCATCAAGGCCTGACGACATTCGGATTTTCGGAACATAGTCCATTGCCATTTGACAATACTTTCTCGGTGAAATCGGCCGACATGCCGCGTTATGTGGCGGAGATTGCCCAACTGAAAGAGGAATTCAAGGACAAGATAGACATCTATTGCGCTTTGGAGGCAGATTACCTTACAGGTGTTTCCGAGCCTTTTTCTGTGACCAAGGAAAAGTATCACCTTGATTATCTGATTGGTGGAGTGCATTTGGTTGTGGATCCGGCCCTTCGACAGGCTCAGGGACCTGCAAAATCCAAGGTCATTGAGCCTGTCGAAATGCCGGCCATTTCAGCTGATGAAATCTGGTTCATCGATGGCCCGAAATGGGAAGTCTACGATGAAGGCCTGCAGAAGTTCTTTAATGGCGACATCCGCCGTGCCGTGCGTCGCTTCTTTGACCAGTCGAATGAAATGATTGAAAACGAGCAGTTCGACATCATCGCCCATTTCGACAAAATCAAGATGCATAACCGTGACCGGTATTTCCACGAGGACGAGCCGTGGTACCGCAAACTGGCCTTGGAGACCCTCGACCTCATCAGAGAGAAAGGTCTGGTGATGGAGATTAACACACGCGGTATCTACAAGAAGCGTTACAACGGCTTCTATCCCTCACCTTGGCTGATGGAGGAGGCCTGCAAGATGGGCGTTCCCGCCATCATCTCCGCCGATGCCCACCATTTCAGCGAAATCACATTAGAATTCAACCATGCCGAGGAAGCCCTGAAGAAAGCGGGCTACCGCAGTGTGGTGAACTTCAAGGACGGACAGTTTATCGAAGTAGGCCTATGACAAAAGAACAATGGCCGCCCTCACATTTGTGAAAGCGGCCATAGTCATAGGCCATAAGCCATAGTAAAACTTACAGTTTCAAATAATCCATCACATTCTTCTCAATACGTTTCACTAGGTCTTCCGAGTCAGGAGCCTTCTCAAACTTGTGCCCCGTGACCTTCTCGTAAAGCTCGATGTAGCGTTCCGACACACTGTTGACATATTCGGGCGTCATCTTAGGCACTTGCTGGCCTTCTTTGCCTTGGAAGCCGTTGGCCATCAACCACTCGCGGACGAACTCCTTCGAGAGCTGCACCTGCGGCTCGCCCTTGGCGAAGCGTTCCTCGTACTGGTCGGCGATGAAGTAACGCGATGAGTCGGGGGTGTGGATTTCGTCCATCAGCACGATTTGGTCGCCAATCTTGCCGAACTCATACTTGGTGTCGACAAGAATCAGACCTTGCTTGGCGGCGATTTCGGTACCGCGTTGGAAGAGCTTGCGGGTGATGTCCTCAATTTGCACATAATCGCTCTCGCTGATGAGTCCACGGCTGATGATTTCTTCGCGGGAGATGTCCTCGTCATGGCCTTCCTCGGCCTTGGTGGTCGGGGTGATGATGGGCTCGGCGAAACGCTGGTGTTCCTTCATGCCGTCAGGAATCTGCACCCCGCAGATGGTGTGCTGACCGCTTTTGTAGGTGCGCCACGAACTGCCGGTGAGGTAGCCACGGATGATCATCTCGATGGGGAAAGGCTTGCAGAGTCGGCCTACCGTGACCATCGGGTCGGGGGTGGCAAGCTTCCAGTTGGGGACGATGTCGGCAGTGGCGTCGAGGAACATGGCGGCAATCTGGTTGAGCACCTGTCCCTTATAGGGGATGCCCTTGGGCAGGATGACGTCGAAAGCCGAGATGCGGTCGGTGGCGACCATCACCATGTATTCGTCGTTGATGAAATAACAATCGCGGACCTTGCCGTGATAGACCTTGGTCTGGCCAGGGAATTGATAATCTGTTCTGGTTAAAGCGTTCATAATGATTCCTTTGTTATTTATCCCACATTACAACCTGGGGTCACCAAATCGCTCGGTGTTAACAGCACCAAACGTCCGTCCTTGTCCTCGGCGGAAAGGATCATACCCTCGCTGACCACACCTTTAAGTTTACGCGGTTCGAAGTTGGCAATGAAGCAGACTTGTTTGCCGACCAGCTTTTCAGGCTCAGTATAATACTTGGCAATACCACTCACGATGGTACGCTTGTTCATGCCGTCGTCGATGAGGAACTGGAGCAGCTTGTCGGCTTTTGGCACCTTTTGGCATTCGAGGATGGTACCCACGCGGATGTCAACCTTCATAAAATCATCGAAGCTGACATTGGGCTTCACTTCGGCCGGCTTCCAAGCGTTGAGTTGGTTGGCTTTCTTGGTGTCCTCCAGCTTCTGCAATTGGGCCGCCACCACGCTGTCCTCGACCTTCTCGAAGAGCAACTCGGGCTGACCAATCACAAGGCCTTCGGGCAGCAGGACGGTCTTTTCGGCATCGTCCCAGCCCTTGAACAACAAATGTATCATCTGTTGCAACTTCTTCGCGCTGAACGGCAGGAAAGGCTCACTCAAAATGGCCAAGTGTGCCACGATTTGCAAACTTACCGCCATCACGGTCTTCACGCGTTCAGGGTCGGTCTTGATTTGCTTCCAAGGCTCGTTGTCGGTGAGGTATTTGTTACCGAGGCGGGCGAGGTTCATCAGCTCGGAAAGGGCTTCACGGAATTTGTAGGTCTCAATCAAACGGCCAATCTTTCCGGCATAGCTGACCATCTCAGCAATGACAGCCTGGTCGGTATCGTTCATACCCACCAAAGCGGGCACGGCACCTTCATAATACTTATGCGTCAGTACCAAAGTGCGGTTGACGAAGTTGCCGAAGATAGCCAACAGTTCGTTGTTGTTGCGATCTTGATAGTCCTTCCAAGTGAAGTTGTTGTCCTTGGTCTCAGGCGCATTGGCAGTCAAAACATAACGTAGCACGTCTTGTTTGCCAGGGAACTCCTGAAGATATTCGTGCAGCCAAACAGCCCAATTGCGTGAGGTCGAAATCTTGTCGTTCTCAAGGTTAAGGAACTCGTTGGCAGGCACATTGTCGGGCATGATATAATCGCCGTAGGCCTTCATCATGCAAGGGAAAATGATGCAGTGGAACACGATGTTGTCTTTACCTATGAAATGTACCAGCTTGGTCTCAGGGTCTTTCCACCATTTTTCCCAGTTCTCGCCACGTTGTTCGCAAATCTCTTTGGTGTTGCTGATGTAGCCTATGGGGGCATCGAACCAAACATACAGCACCTTGCCTTCTGTGCCTTCAATCGGGACAGGAACACCCCAATCGAGGTCACGGGTGACGGCACGGGGCTGTAGGCCACCGTCAAGCCAGCTCTTCACCTGACCGTAAACGTTGGTCTTCCATTCTTTGTGGCCTTCAAGAATCCATTCACGAAGCCAAGGCTCGTATTGGTCGAGAGGCAGGTACCAGTGTTTGGTCGGCTTCTTCACCAAGGCGGCACCGCTGAGTTGCGAGTGCGGGTTGATGAGTTCGTCGGGACTCAAAGAGCTGCCGCATTTTTCGCACTGGTCGCCGTAAGCACCGTCGGCCCCGCATTTTGGGCAAGTGCCCACGATATATCTATCCGAAAGGAACTTTTGCCGTTCGGGGTCGAAGTATTGCTCGGTCTCCTTCTCGATGAACTTCCCTTCGTCATAAAGCTTCTTGAAAAACTCCTGGGCCGTGGCACGATGCATCTTTGAAGAGGTACGCGAGTAGACATCATAACTGATGCCTAGTTCCTCGAACGACTTCTTGATGATTTCGTGGTAACGGTCCACGATGTCCTGAGGTGTGCAGCCTTCTTTTTCGGCTTTGATGGTGATGGGCACACCGTGCTCGTCGGAACCACCGACAAACAGAACCTCTTCGCCACGCATTCGCAGATAGCGGACGTAGGTGTCGGCGGGGATATAGACGCCGGCAAGGTGACCGATGTGGACGGGGCCGTTAGCATAAGGCAAGGCCGTGGTTACTGTGTAACGCTTGAACCTGTTTTCACAGGTTGAGGGTTTGTTCGTTGATTCCATAGTGTTGTTATTTTGAAAAACGGGTGCAAAGGTAAGGATATTTGTTGAAATGCTGTATCTTTGCGGCACGAAATCAACAAACAGTAACATTATAATGAAGTTTAAACAGATTTTAATTGCCGTCATTTTCCTAATGACAACGCAAACTTTTGCCCAAATCACGGGCAAATTCGGCACCTACTACGACCAACGTGAACTCCTTTTTGAGGCTATGCCGACCTCCGAAAACGACATCATCTTCCTCGGCAACAGCATCACCGACGGTGGTGAGTGGTGCGAGTTGTTCCAAAACGCCAATTGCAAGAACCGTGGCATCAGCGGCGATGTCACTCCAGGTGTGCTCAACCGCCTTAAGACCATCACCAAAGGCCATCCCGCCATGGTGTTCCTTATGATCGGCACCAACGACATGAATTGGGGTCACAGCAACGACACCATCGCCATGGATGTGCGTGAAGTCGTGCGACGCATTAAAGCTGAGTCGCCGCGCACCAAGGTCATCGTTCAGAGTATCCTGCCCGTCAACGACTGCTACGGTTATTTCTCGGGTCACACCAAACGTTGGCAAGACGTGGCCGTCATCAATGGGATGCTGAAGACCATGGCCGAAGAGGAAGATGTCACCTATTTGGACCTCTACAGCCGTTTTGCTACCGAAGAAGGAAAACTGAATCCTAAGTATTCCAACGATGGCCTGCATATTAATGGCTTGGGGTATCAGCTTTGGAAAGAGATTGTGGAGGACGAAATCGGCAGGCTACCCCAGCCCGTCCGAAAAAGCAAGGTCCCAATTTGGCTCAACCTGTCGGCAGGCGGTAACATCGCCGACTGCTACGACAACGGCACCATCCCCTTCCGTTATATGGGTGTGGGCGGTAACTTCGGCTTGGGTATTACCGTCGAGTGGCGTCGCTGCCACATTCAAAACGAGACCCGAGTGTTTGCCAACATGTTGGAAACAGGAGGAACTTCCATCGACATCGACAACAAGACCGATTTCCTATACCGTTTCTATGACAGCAAACGCAACCGTTTGCACCTTTGGGTCGGCGGTGGTCTACAGACCTACTATGACATCAAGGAAATTCCTTCGATGATGAATGCAGCAACAGGAGTTTCAGCATTTGAAAACCTCTGCGCCGAGGGGATGCTGAGCTATGATTTCGCTTTCATCCGTGGAGGCGGCCACAACCTTTTGACGGCCTACGGTAAACTGACACTGCCCTTGGCTGGCTTAGTGATTCGCCCTGGCTATGCCTATATGGACAACTACTCCAGCGACATCAACGTGGCCAATACCGTCTTGCAAGAATACGTGACCTTTGGCAAGTTGTTACCTGGACTTAGCACTGATATTGGACTGTTTTTCAATCTATTGAACGGCAACCGCATAGGTCTCTCTTATCGTTGGGATTACCTCACCACCGGGAAACAAGACGTCTATCGCTTCGACAATGCCCTCCATTCACTTAACCTTAACTTTTTGTTCAACATTAATTAATGAAACCCATGAAAAAGATATATTTCCTTTTACTCAGTCTTACCGCCTTTGCCTTCGCTTCTTGCGAACGCGCTTTTATGGAACAAGATGAGCCTAACGACCCTGTCAGCGTGTTTGATTACCTTTGGAATAAAGTTGACCAGCAATATGCCTTCTTTGACGTGAAAGGTGTTGACTGGGACTCAGTCTATGAAGTGTATCGCCCCATGGTGTATGACGAGATAGAATTGGATAGCTTCTTCCACGTATGTGGTGCTATGCTCAACACCCTAAAAGACGGCCATACCAACCTGATTTCCGCCTTTGACGTGTCACACAACGACTCGGTATACTACAAGATGTATGCGGAGAAAAACATTGATGAACAAGTGGTCATGCTTAACTACCTGACTGTCAACTACCACACAACGGGGAGTCTTGCCCACAACGCCATCCGTGACGGCAAAGTGGCCTACATCCGTTATTCCTCTTTCATGGACGCTGTCACAGAGAACAACCTAGCGTATCTCCTCAACCGCTACCAGGACTGCGACGGTCTGATTCTCGACCTACGACAGAATGGTGGCGGCAGCATCGACAACATCCGTCAGTTGCTTTCCATTTTCGACAACCACGGACAAGCGCTCTACCAAACCCAAATCAAGTCGGGACCCGAACATGATGCCTTCACGGAATTGACCACCGTCTACGCCGACAGCACCGACTACAGCGATGTTTTCACCGAACCGGCTTATACCAAACCCGTGGCCGTGCTCATTGACCGTGGCTCTTATAGCGCGACCTCGTTCTTCGCCATTTGTACGATGGCCTACGACAACATCCGTCTCTTTGGCGACTATAGCGGTGGCGGTCTGGGACTTCCCAACGGTGGTGCCTTACCCAACGGCTGGCTTTATCGTTTCAGCATCACGCGCACTATCGCCCTTGACGGTGGCAACTATGAGAACGGCGTGCCGCCCCAAGAGCGTGTCCTCATCGACGAGGCTAGCACCGCCCAAGGCATTGACAACGTGATTGAAACGGCTGCCGACTGGATTACAGGTCTATGATTGTCCAACATGCAAAAACACCAAACGAAAAAGACACACTAACTGCAATAAAACCTCCAACCTGCCGTTAAAACTTCGTTTTAAACCATCGTTATTGAGATGAATCATATTTATTTCCGCCGATGGCTAATGGTCATCGGTATCGTATTGGCTTGTTTGCCTATGTTTGCCCAGAAACGGACCATCAGCGGCTATGTGATGGACGCCGCCAGCAAGGAGACCCTCATCGGGGCCACCGTTTTTGACAAAAACTCAGGAAAAGGCTGTGCCACAAACAGTTATGGCTTCTACACTCTGACCTTGAATCAAGGTCAAGTGGATCTGCAAGTGTCGTATGTGGGATACTCGCAGCAAACCAAAGCCCTTGACCTGAAAGAGAACCTCAGCCTTAACTTCGCGCTTGAAACCAACACGACCTTGGACGAGGTGGTGGTGGAAGGCACCCGCGCCACGGTGAGCGCCCGTAGTCCTCAGATGAGTGTGGTGCAACTTCCCGTGCAGCAAATCAAAAGTATCCCTACCCTATTCGGCGAGGCCGACGTGCTGAAAGCCATACAGCTATTGCCTGGGGTGCAGAACGGCTCGGAAGGCTCGGCGGGCATGTACGTACGTGGCGGCGGTCCCGATGAGAACCTACTACTCCTCGACGGAGTCCCCGTCTACAACGTCAACCACATGATGGGCTTCTTCTCCGTCTTCAACCCCGATGCCCTCAAAAATGTCACTTTGTATAAAGGCAGCTTCCCGGCGCATTTCGGTGGTCGTCTCTCATCGGTGGTCGACATCCGAATGAAAGAAGGCGACATGCAAAAATATCATGGCAATGTGAGTGTTGGCTTGATTTCCTCAAAACTCAATCTGGAAGGCCCCATCGTGAAGGACAAGCTGTCATTCAACCTCTCCTTCCGTCGCACCTATAGCGACCTGCTGATGAAACCTGTTCTCTGGATTGCCAAGTCGCAACTGGAAGAGGTCAACAAACTGAAGGCTGGCTATTATTTCTACGACTTCAATGGCAAACTCAACTGGAAAATCTCCGACAAGGACCGACTCTATCTGAGTTTCTATTCAGGCGATGATGCCATCTACCTCGGCATAAAAAACAAAGACTACGCTTACGAGGATGTCCAATATCAAAACTACCTCAACATGGACTGGAAATGGGGCAACAAAGTAGCGGCTCTGCGCTGGAACCATGTCATGTCGCAGCAACTCTTTATGGATGCCTCTGTCAACTACACACAATACCGCCACAACCTGAGTATGGGCATCACGGAAGAGAATATTTATCATTATCAGCAAAGCACCGCTTCCATCAAAGATGAGTTTAGTATGGCTTACAAGTCGGGCATCAACGACCTGACGGCCAAAGTCGACTTCGACTACACACCTTTGCCCAACCATGAAATCCGCTTCGGCGGCAACTACACCTATCACATGTTCCGTCCAGAAGTGCAGGCAATGAAAATGATTGCAGGCAACGAGACCGAGGTGGACACCACGGCAGGTTCGCCCAAGGTGTTTGCTCACGAGACTGCCCTTTACGCCGAGGATAACATGACCTTTGGTGACATCTTTCGCGTGAACGCAGGTCTACATTATTCCACCTTCACCGCGGAAGGCAAGACCTACCAAAGTGTGCAGCCACGCCTCAGCACCAGCGTGATGTTGGCCTCCAACCTCTCGCTTAAGGCAGGCTATGCCTACATGACGCAGTACGTCCACCTGCTTTCCAACAGCAGCCTCAGCCTGCCTACTGACCTCTGGGTGCCCGTCACGGCCAACATCGTGCCGATGAACGCCCATCAAGTATCGCTGGGTGCTTTTTATGAGCTGCCAAGGTTGTTCGACATCTCCGTTGAGGGCTATTACAAATCCATGGACAACCTCCTAGAATACAAGGACGGCGCTTCGTTCTTCGGCTCTTCGGAGCGTTGGGATGAGAAAGTCTGCATGGGCAAAGGCTGGGCCTATGGTGTAGAGTTGCTTGTGCAACGCAGCTTCGGCAAGACCACTGGATGGGTTGGCTACACCTGGGCACACGCCAAGCGGCAATTCGACCGCGAGGGAATGGTTATCAACCAAGGGAAAGTGTTTCCCGCCAAATACGACCGCCGACATGACCTCAGCATCACCGTGCAGCACAAGTTCAACGACCGTTTTGATCTCAGCGGCACCTGGGTCTTCAGCAGCGGCAACTGCGGCACCCTTGGCACACAGATCTACGAGGGTCTGCCCACAGACTGGAGTACTTTGCCAGCCATCTACGCCCTCGAACGCAACAACTTCCGCATGGGTAATTACCACCGCTTAGATGTAGGCATGAACTTCCACAAACAGAAGAAACATGGCATCCGTACCTGGAATATCAGCGTCTACAATGCCTACAACCATAACAACCCCTTCATCGTCTACACTGACTACAAATGGGACGAGGCCGCGCAGACAGAAAAAAAGGTGCTGATGCAAGCGAGTCTGTTCCCTATTATTCCATCTGTTAGTTATAGTTATAAATTCTAATCTGACTATAGCCAATGGCTGATGACCATGGCCTCTTCAAACAACGTCGAAAGCAGCCATGGTCATAGGCCATAAGCTATAGTAAAAACAAAAAATGACAATGAAAACCAACATTTTAACCCTAGTAATATTCGCAGCCGCGATACTCCTCACTTCCTGCGAAAAGGAAATCGAATTCAACGGCGAGCAGACCGACCCGAAGCTGGTCATCAACAGCCTATTGGAGCCCGGACAGCCCATCAAGGCCAATATCAGCAAGAGCTTCTTCTTTCTCGACAACGAAGCAAATACCGAAGCCCCCGATGACCTTGTAGCCCTGCTCTACGTAAATGACGAACCTCTTGGCGAGATGATGTTGACATACGACACTGTGGTCAGCTACGAGATTTGGAATCCCAACGAACCAAACACGGGCCGTGTACAAAAAGTTTACACCCATGACTATTGTCCAGTTGCAGGCGACGTCATCAAAATCACCGCTTCGGCCAACGGCTTCGACGACGTGGAGGCCGAAACAAGTCCGCTGCCCAATGCCATAGAGGTTCAATTGAATGCAGATGTAGCGCATTGGGACTCATGGTATGAGCATACCTATAACCAAGAGACTTTTGAAGAGGAAGCAGACAGTTTATTAAAGATGTGTGCAGAAGTGACTTTGACGCTTGAACTCACTGACCCCAACCCCGGACAAGTTGATTGTTTCAAGATTTATATTCCAAGATGGAAGAGCGACCATCCGCTGAAAAATAGCTACGATTGTTCTTTTGAATATGACGATCCCGTTTTTGGCTCGGCTCTTCCAAACAACGAATTCGTCGATTTCAGTGACCTCGAAACAAAGCCCTTAGGAGTGTTCACTGATGTACTTTTTGACGGCAGATCGTATCAGCTTAAAGTCAAAATGACGGTTTGGTTAACTGTGGACGAGGAATACGACCCAGCATTCTTCCAATTGCCCATTAGGTTGGAACATCTCTCAAAAGAATACTACAACTATTTGTATACCTGCGACCAAGGAGACTTGTCCATGCAGTTATATGCCGAACCCATCCAAACTTATTCCAATGTTAAAGGTGGCTATGGTATCGTGGGTGGCCGCACCGTGGACACACTGTGGATGGCTTTGCCATTGGAACAATAATTGAAAAAAAATCGGTTTTTGTGCTTGATTTTTTCAATTCTTTGCTACATTTGCAGGTGTGAATAACATGCATGATTTGCAACAAATCAATCAATTAACCCAATAAACATTACAACTATGGAATTAACTGACATCTTAGGTGCATTCACCGGCAAAGACGCCGTCGGCACCATCGCAGACAAATTCAACCTCGACTCGAAACAAGTATCTTCGGTCATCTCCAGTGCCCTTCCGTCCATCATGGGTGCCATGCAGAAGAACGCCTCCACTCCTGGCGGCGCTGAAGCTTTGGCAAAAGCCCTCGGCGACCATGCCGGCAACGCGGGCAACATCGTCAACAACCTGAAGGGTGCTGACCTCATCGACGGCTCCAAGATTCTGGGCCATATCTTTGGCGGTGACCTGTCGTCGGTATTGGGCGGCATTTCCAAGAAAACAGGTGTGGCTTCCAATGCAGTGAGCAACATCCTCGCCTCCATCGCTCCGAGCCTGCTCGCCATCCTCGGCAAGCAAAACGGCAACGCGGGTGCAGCTGGCTTGGGTGGCCTGCTCGGTGCCATCCTTGGCGGCGGCACACAAAGCCAAAGCACAGGCGGCCTTGGAGGCCTTGGAAGCATCCTTGGCGGCTTAGGCAGTCTCTTCGGGAAGAAATAAACTCTTTTCGAAACGCTCTTCCACCACAGACCATCATGCTGGGCTTGACTTATTCCATACAACCATGAAAAGCATTTTTTTATCATGCAAAAAGGTGGCGTATGCGGTCTTAACCATTCTTGTTTTAGGAATTATGGGAACGACGCATCTGCATGCACAAACCCTATTCACCATAGGGAATATGTATTATCAAATCAATGCTGACGGTGTTTCTGCAACGCTTGTAGGTCCTGTCGACATCACACAAGTGGTTGGTGAATTAAGCATCCCGACAACCATCAGTTATAATGGAAGCGACTATCCCGTGACCAGGATTGGGAAAAACGCTTTCATATCGAGTGGAGGATTGACAGGTTCCTTAACCATACCCAATACTGTGACATCCATTGGTGAAAACGCATTCCTTTCTTGCAGCGGATTGACCGAATTGCACCTCGGCATTTCCTTGGATACCATTGGACCGGCGGCATTCTATGGTTGCAAGGGCTTTACCGGCTCACTGACTATCCCCAATTCGGTAAGGGCCATTGAGATTGGAGCATTCTATGGTTGCACTGGATTTACTGGCGCACTGACTTTCGGCGATGGTTTGAAACGCATCGAAAAAGGGGCGTTTTGTAAGTGTAGCGGGTTTACCAGTTTGAATCTCAGCGAGGCAGTGACATCCATCGGTTCCTGTGCATTTTGGGGCTGTTCTGGTTTTACTGGTTCTCTGATCATCCCTAATACCGTGACGAGTATTGAACCTAATGCTTTCCGCAATTGCAGCGGGTTTACTGACACTTTAACTCTCGGCAGCGCATTGGTCAGCATTGGCGGGGAGACCTTCCGCAATTGCAGCGGGTTTACTGAAGTCATTTCCTTGGCCACAGCACCGCCAACGTTTTCTTTTGAAGATGTGTTTGAGGGATTCAGCTGCACAACACTCACGGTTCCTTGCGGTTGCATTGCTGCCTATGCAAGCTCGGAGTGGCATGATTATTTCACCACCATCATCGACGATTGTAATAGTGTACCAGAACTTGATGAGCAAAAGGCAACCGTTTATCCCAATCCGACCAGTGGAACACTCACCATAGCGGCAGAAGACATCGAAGGCATCAGCATCTACAACATGTTGGGAGAAAAGCTGTTTGAAGCCTCAGCGGTGGGCAACCGTTTTGAATACGATTTCAGTCCGCATGAAGTCGGTATTTATCTCGTCAGAATCCAAACGAAAAAAGGGATGGTGACGAAACAGGTTATGGTAAAGAGATGAAAAAAGGCGGTCGATGACCGCCTTTTTTCATTCTACAATGGTCATCTCGTCAATCAGATGTCCCGCTCCAGCGAACTTGTCGATGATGAATAGCACATAGCGGATGTCGACGCTGATGTTGCGGCAGATGTCGGGGTCGTAGATGAGATCGCTCATCGTGCCTTCCCAGCAACGGTCGAAGTTGAGGCCGAGAAGCTGGCCTTCGGCATTCAGAATGGGACTACCCGAGTTGCCTCCTGTGGTGTGCACGCTGGCGGTGAAGGCCACATGCATGCTGCCGTCCTTGTCGGCATAACGGCCATAGTCCTTTTTATTATACAATTCCTTTAGTCGCGGCTCCACCACATAGTCGTAGATGTCGGGGTTCTCCTTCTGCATGATGCCTTCAAGCGTGGTGAAGTGCCTGTATTTCATGCCGTCCTTAGGCTTGAAGCCTTCCACCTTGCCGTAAGTGACACGCAGCGTAAAGTTGGCGTCGGGCGAGAAGCGTTTCTCGGGTTCCATCTCCATCTGGCCTTTCATGTAGATACGACGCAGGCGGTCGATGTTGGCGTTGAGGCTTGAGATGTGGTCGTAGACTTCGTTACGGTAGAAACCAATCAAATTCTGGTACACCTGCATAGCAGGGTCGTTGGCCAGCTTTTTGGCCTTATTAGGCTTGAAGTTGTCCAACAGTTCGTCCACCTTGGCCTGATCAGTGAACATCGACTTTGTAAAAAGCTTGTCGACATATTCATCTACATCCTTGATATCGTTGAGGAAATCGGGACGGAAGTCGGCAGGCTGGGCTTTCAAGTATTCCTTAAGCAGCATGGCAGCCACTTCGCGATCGATGGGCTCATAATAGTCCTTGTAGAAACTGGCAGAAGAAGCCTTCAGATTGGCAATCATCTTGTCGATATTTTCTTGAGGGGTGTCTTTGGTCACCTCTGAGAGTCGGGTGAAACGTCCAGCAAAGCTGACCAACTCGATGCGCAGTCCGGCCTCAGCCAGATAGGTGTAAGCCAGTTCATAAGGCTCAAGTTCCTTGTAGTTCAGTTTGAAGTCCTTGAGCAGGTTGGCATACATGTAGCGGCTGCGTGACTCCATCACCCAGTTGTAAAAACGATTCTCATAGTCATGTTTCTTTTGCACACCATGGAAATGGTTGATGCCTTCGGTCACTCCCATCCACTTCTTCCAGCCGTTGCCGAGACCAGCATGTTTGGAAGCATATTGGATGCGCACTTTGGGGTCTTGCTCTTGGTATTTGTTATAGATGTTGAGCACCTTGCCACGTAAGTCGACCATGATGGGGTCGATGAGGTTGGCTTCCTGGTCGACGGCCACGGCAGGCAGGTATTCGTTGGTGCGGGCGGGGTAGCCGAACACAAAGGCGAAGTCGCCTTCCTCAGCACCTTTCAGCGAGATGTCAAGATGCTTAGCGGGTTTGTAAGGCACGTTATCCTTGTCGTACACCGCTGGATGGCCGTCCTTGTCGGCATAGACGCGGAAGATGCTGAAGTCGCCCGTGTGGCGGGGCCATACCCAGTTGTCGGTGTCACCGCCAAACTTTCCGATGTTGCTCGGCGGACAACCCACAAGGCGCACATCGGTATAGACCTCATTGAGCAGCAGGTAGTATTCGTTGCCCAAGAAATAAGGCTTGATACTGACCTTATACTTGGTCTCTTTCTCGACAGCGGTGATGATTTTCTTCATGTTTTCGTCGACTTTGGCCTGACGGTCGGCTTCGGGCATGTCAATGGTGACGCCTTCAAGTACTTGGTCGGTAACGTCACGCATCTCACGAAGGAAGATGACGCTGAGGCCGGGACAAGGCAGCTCCTCTCCCCTATTCATGGCCCAGAAACCGTTGGTGAGGTAGTCGTGCTCCACCGAGCTGTGACGTTGGATGTAGTCGTAGCCACAGTGGTGGTTGGTGAGCAGCAAGCCGTAGTCGCTGACGATCTCACCCGTGCAGCCACCGCCAAAGAGCACGATGGCGTCTTTCAGGCTGCTGTGGTTGATGCTGTAGATGTCTTCTGCAGTGATTTTCATGCCCATCTCCTGCATTTCTTTTTCGTTGTACTGCAGCAGCATGGGAATCCACATGCCTTCGCCAGCCTTGGCGATACCGATGGAAAACGTGAGAACCAATGTGATAATTAATGATAAGCGTTTCATAGGATGTAGTTTATTTGTTGATTTGATGGGTGCAAAATTATAAATCTTTGATTTGTTTTCAAAATGTCGAATGATAATTCCTTACCTTTGCGCCAAAATACCATCATTCTATGCCACAAAACCCTCTCTATCCCGTCATACGCCTCAATCCCGGCAAGGAAGAGGCCCTGCGCCGTTTCCATCCATGGGTGTTCTCTGGTGCCATTCACGATGCTGCCAAAGGCCTGCAGGCGGGCGACACCGTCACCGTCACCGACTACGACGGCAACATCCTCGGCACGGGCTTCTGCGAGTCGGACAGTATCGCCGTGAAGATTCTCAGCTTTGAGAACCGCCACATCGACGAATGGTTTTTCCTTGACCGCCTTAAACAAGCCTACGAGGTGCGCCGTATCATGGGCTTGACCCACAATCCCCACACCAACTGTTACCGCCTCGTCCACTCTGAGGGCGACGGCCTTGCGGGACTTATCGTCGATGTCTATGGTCATACCGCTGTAGTTCAGGCCCAGACCGAAGGTATGGCACTCCACTTGAAGGAGATTGTCCGTGCTCTCAAGCTGCTGCCCGACCTTGGTCTGCAAGCCATCTACAACAAAAGCGCCGACGCCATGCAACGCATGGGCAAGGAAGATGCGGTGATAGAAGACGGTTATCTCTTTGGCGACAGACTTGATGAGGTGATTCTGGAAAACGACAGCCGTTTTCTTCCCAACTGGGAGGAAGGCCAAAAGACAGGCTTCTTCCTTGACCAGCGCGAAAACCGCGAGCTGGTGCGCCTGATGGCTCAAGGCAAGACCGTGCTTAATGCCTTCGGCTATACGGGCGGCTTCTCCGTCACAGCCTTAAAGGGCGGTGCACGACGTGCAGTCACCGTCGACGCCTCCAAAAAGGCCATCGCCGTTGCCGAGGCCAACCTTGAGTTGAACGGCTATTCAAAAGAGGAGAATCCCTGTTATGTGGCCGACATGAAAGACTACGTGACAGACATGCGCCAAGGTGCCTTCGACCTCATCATCCTCGACCCGCCTGCGTTCGCCAAGCGGCATCAGGATCGGCACCGTGGCTTGGGTGGCTACAAATTCATCAACGCGGAAGCCATCAAGCGCATCGCTAAAGGCGGGTTGCTGTTCACCTTCAGTTGTTCACAAGCTGTCGACAAGGCCACCTTCCAAGGCATTGTCACAGCTGCCGCCATCGAGGCCAAACGCAACGTGAGGATCATCGACCAGCTTTCACAGCCTGCCGACCATCCTATCAATATTTTCCACCCCGAAGGGGCTTATTTGAAGGGTTTATTGCTACTGGTTGAGTGATAAAAGAAAAATGCAGAATACTGAATGGTTTATTCCATTCCGCATTCTGCATTCTTAATTCTGAATTACAATATTATTATCTACCACTCAGGAATGAGCCTTCCCTATAAGGACGTATCGGCTGGCTCTTCCTGCTGTTTGCCTTCTTGTCTGAGTCAGAGATACGCTTCATATAAGCCTTTTCCACATAGTTCGTACCATATTCATTCTCATAAATGAACGATTCCTTTTCCATACTGACAATATTCATCTTATAAGTATGGACGGGATATTCGATATTCATGTAAAGGATGGAGGCACGTTCATCAACCGAATAGGTGAACTTTGTTACCAAAGTGGTGTCGGGACAGATAATAGTATCGTAAACCTCAGGTTCATCGCTGATTTTTTTGATGATGGTGTCTTGACTTCTGTCGCGCATCTCACCGGTCTTGTTTTCTCTGAAAATCAAATCAATACCGCTTTGCTCGTCACCAGGAACCATTTCGAAGGTTTTCATGGAAGCCGAAATCGGGTTGCCCGCATAGTCGATATTGTAATACTCAATTTTTTCCACACCCCATGTGCCGATAAACGATTTATCATCAAGTTTTGCACACGAGGTAAACATCATTGCAGCAATCGCGCATAATGTTAATAATGTAATCTTCTTCATTTTAAATTTGTTTATAGTTAATCAATTCGTTTCAGAAAGAATCTTTCAAAGAAAGGTACTGGCTCCGAGAAATAGTTAGTCCACGAAGCCGTGATGGAATTATCTGTCACTTCCTCAATGACCATGTCAGCGCTGGTCGCATCCGAGAACACGGAAATGATCCATGAGGTATTATAGATGGTTAGAATCCTATTTGTTGAATCGTAATCGTAGTCACAACTGAATTTCTTGATCAAGGCAGGGCTATCATTGAGCAAGAGCTTGCCTGAACCATCGGCATAGAAATAGACCTCATAGCCGTGACCAGTGCCTACTTCATATTGAAGCGTCTCCCAGTTCTCGTAACCCGTGCTGTCGGTGCGGCAGCTGACATATTGCTCACACCCCCAATGACCCACCAAAGGGCATTCGGCATATTTCTCTTGCTTGCGGCAAGAGGTCGCAGCCAACATGGCCAGCGCTACTAAAGCCAAAAAACCGATTTGAATCTTTGTTTTCATCATAAAATCCGTTGCAAAAATAGGATTAATTCAAATATCGCGCCAAAATTTCTAATTTTGCTGCATAAATTCTCATGGGATGAAACGCAAAATACACCTTATTATTATATTGTTAATGATGGTCCTGTCGGCCAATGCACAGGACGTTATCACTGTGATGCAGTACAATCTCTTGGAATACGGCAACCACAACAGCGGGTTCGCCGACTGCTACGAAACCAACAACAACACGCAGCGCAAGGATGAATGTATCCGCACCCTCTTGGATTATGTGAAGCCTGACATCTTCACCGTCTGCGAGTTTGGAGCTACACAACAGTTGCTGAACGATTTCTTACGCCACAACCTCAATATCAATGGAGCCAACTATTGGCAAAGCGACAACATCATTAATTACGCAGGCAGTAACATCATCAATCATATCTTTTTCGACTCACGTAAGATGGGACTGAAGAAACATGTGGCGCTGCGTACCAATCCACGCGACACAGATGTTTATGAGTTGTATTTGAAAACCAAGAGTTTGGCCGCTGGCGACACCATACGCCTCGTCTGCATCGTGGCCCATCCCAAAGCGGGTATGGGCTATGAGTCGAACCGCCGTGCCTTGATGCAAATTGCCATGGACTATGTGAACCAGCACTATCCCACCGACAACGTGCTGATCATGGGTGACTTCAACATGTATGGTGCCAGTGAGAGTGGCTATCGCTTGCTCACCCAGACCTATAGCAACCCGGACATCTGTTTCATGGATCCCCTAGCCTTTGTTGGCGGTGTGGGTGAATGGAACAACAACAGCCAATTTGCCCCTTTCCACACACAATCTACAAGGAGTTATTCGGATGAATGTTTCTCCAGCGGTGGTTTAGACGACCGCTTCGACTTCATCCTGATGGCCGACGAAATCGCTTTCAGCTACAATCATTTGCGCTATGTGCAAGAGTCCTACAAGGCCATTGGCAACGATGGTAATCATTTCAACATAAGCGTGGATCAAGGTTACAACTCTTCTGTGCCTATTGAAGTTGCCGAGGCCCTCTTCGACGGCTCCGACCACCTCCCCGTGACAATGAAAATCGTGGCGGATGTCCATCTCGGTGTGGAAGACCACGAGGCGGAAAGTCTCTTTGCCAGCGTGGCACCCAACCCCGCCTCCGACAAGGCAACAGTGCATTTCTTCAACCCTGTGCAAGGCCAAGTGCAATTCGAGTTGTATTCGTTGCAAGGGCAATTAATGCAGCATGAATCAGCCGACTTCAGCGAGGGCTCGCAAGAGTTTGAACTATCATTGGTAGGCCTGACTAAGGGGTTTTATCTGCTGCGGATTAGGCATGAAGATGGGGTTTGCCAGGCGTTGAAGCTTATTGTTCAGTAATAATAGCAGGCTCTTGAAGTCATGTCATCCCTACGCTGGACGGTGCGATAGCATGGGATCTATGGCTTCAAGAGCCGTTCCATATGGTTTTTACTTCTTTTAGCCGCATCCCATAGATTCCATGCCTACGCACCTACCTCTGCAGGAATGACATGAGCAGCGGGGTTTTGATATGGGAGGCTTGTGTTTTCAGGCTTTAGAAAGCATGTCATCCCTACGTAGGCTGGTGGGCAAAGGCATGGGATCTATGCTTCCTGAAGCCGTCAAATAGTTATTCGAACAAATCCTTTCTTTCTGGATTCATAGTATCAATTAGCCTTTCTTTTTCTACTCTAGATAGACTCTTTATTACCTTTTCTCTTTCTATCGCCTGATCTATTAATCCGAAATCTTCATAGTATACCAACTTATGGCATTTATACCTTGCCGTAAAAGCAGAACCACTACCTTCCTTATGCTCTCTCACACGCCTGTCAAGGTTATTAGTAACACCTGTATATAAGGCATGTCCATTAGCACTTTGCATCATATATACCCAATAGGTCTTCATTGTTGGTATCTGTAGGCTCTTGAAGTCATGTCATCCCTACGTTGGATAGTGCGGTGGCTTGGGATCTGTGGCTTCAAGAGCCGTTCCAAATGGTTTTAACTTCTTTTTTACCGCCTCCTATAGATTCATATCCTACATCCCGCTGCCCATAGATTCCATGCCTACGCACCTGCCTCTGCAGGAATGACATGAGCAGCGGGGCTTTGACACAGAAGGCTTTAGAAAGCATGTCATCCCTACGCTGGACCGTGCGGTGGCATGGGATCTATGCTTTCTAAAGCTATTGTTTTACTCTCCTACTCTCACCCGCATCCCATCCGAATAAGCGCTAAACTCCGGCGCATACTGGCACTGGATCAAGGCATAGCCGTTGTTCAGGTGACCTTCCTTGGTGACGAACATGCTGTACTCCAGCTGGTGCGTGCCCTTGGGCAGGCGCTCGATGAAGAACTCCATGTCGGTGTCGGTATTGCTCTGGTAGTAGCTCATGCGGTCGTTGTACTCGTAATGCGAAACCTGTTCAATCGGCTCGAAACCGGCGGCGCGGAGGTCCTTGACGAAGACAAAACTCATGTCCTGCTGGCTGGTGAAGGTGATCTTCACCGTCAGCTTGTCGCCAACCTTTAAGGTGCGCTTCTCAGCGGGAACAAGTTGCTTGCCCTTATCCGTCACTGTCTCCACAAACAACTCGCGCTTGATGGTGAAGCCCGATTCGACGCTCTTGACCTCGTCAATGGGGACGAAATACTGGCGGAACAGGCCGCCCCAAACCAAATGCGGGGTCGGGTTGTTGACCGTGAGCTGGCGCATGTCTTGCGTCACCTCGTTGGCGTTCCAACGACGTTGGATGAAGCCCGTACCGGCCACGCCGCCTTCTGTATTAATATGTGTGTTGCCGAAGCGCAGGGTGACGTCTTTGCCTTCCTCAAACCAGTCACTGCCACGCATCAATAGGGCATAGATGGCATCGGCGGTGGAAGCGGAGTTCTCCCATTTGTTGGTCTGCTTCTGGGTGAGCAGCCACACGCGCAGCTGATCGATCATCTCCTGATTCTGGTCGATTTCAGCAAAGGCAGCCATAATATTGGCGTGTGTCGCGATGTGCGACTCAAAGGAGAAGTACTTCTTCGGCCAGTACATGCCGATCTGCTCGTTCTTTTGGGCACATTCCTTGAACGACTGGATCATCAGCTTAGCGGTCTTCTCGTTACCGTTGCGGTAGAGCACCAAGGTACCCTTCGAACGTTGGTTGAAGTTGAATGAGGTCCACTCTTCATCAAGGCTCTTGAGGTAGTATTTTTTGGCAGTGGCGAAGTCTTTGTCGGAATTCTGCTCCTTGAAGAAACTCAAGGCATAGAGTTCGTTCAAAGTGCCAGAGCCAATGGGCCAATCTTTACCTTTACTATGGGCTTTCATATAACGGTAAGTCTCGGCAACGTCGTATTCAAGGAAACGCACGGCTTTGTCGCAGATGCGTTGGGCTGTGTTTTGGTCAGCCTTACTCAGCGAGCTCCAAGCACCCATCTTCTGCAGCTTGCCCATGCCACCGAGAATGTAGGTGCTGATGTAAGGACTCTCGGGCATGCCATCCATCCAAGGCCAGCCACCGTTGTATTTCTGCTTCTGCTCGATGAGCTTCAAGGCGTTGGTCTGCTGGTTGCGGAGCGTGTTTACCTCGAAAAGCATGGCGATGCGGCTACGCTGCTCAGTCTCACTCTTGGCCTCCAGCACCCAGGGAGTCTCCTGTAGCATGATGGCCTTCAAGTCTTGGTCTTTCTCAAGTTGTGAGAGCAAGGCATCGGGCGTCTCAATTTGCCATTTCTTGATGTAGTTCAAGAGGTTCGGGATGTGGTCGGCAATATAAGACGAGAGCGTGTTGGCATAGAACACATAGAAAGCGGTCTCGGCACGGTCGGTTTTGACATTGGCTAGATACGGCAGGGCCTGCACAGCGTACCACACGGGGTTGGTGCTGAAGTTGAGCGTCAGACTGTAGTCGCGCTCGTGGCTGTCGGGATTGGCGATAGCCTCGAAGTCGAAGGTCTGCTCCGTTTCGGCCTTCACGGTGATGGGCAGGGTCTGCGTCATGAAGATTTCGCTGCTCAGCACAGGCAGCAGGTGCTGTTCGGCATCGCTGAACTGTCCCGCATAGGCCGTGAAGCGGAAGGCCAAGAGACTCAAATCGTACTGTCCGGCTACCTTCCAGCGCACTTCCTTGCTGCGACCGGGTTGTATGGTTTCCATAGGAATTGAAGTCTTCGAAATAATCATGTCGATAGGTTTCATCGAAGCAGCATCGAAGATTTCGAGCTTGGCCGTAGGTGTGACAGGCTCATCGCCCGTATTAATAATGTTGGCCACGAACCAAAGCGTGTCGTTGTCGTACATATAACGCGGCATGTCAGCCATGATCATCACGGGCTTCGACGAGGTGAAGGTGTAGTTGTTGCTGCCTGTCTTGCGGTCTTTGGTGTAGGCCAGCAGCATCAGGCGCCAGCGCGT
Organism: Bacteroidales bacterium; assembly: GCA_017651645.1. Next base: position 9,046 of record JAGCCO010000013.1, on the reverse strand, counting down.
GAGGGCATCGGGCATGGTGAAGCTGAAGGTCGCGCTGCCATCGGCATTGGTGCGCAGCTGCGGGAAGAAGAAGGCCGTCTCGTTGAAGTTCTCGCGGAGGGCGGGCTCAATGGGTTCTGCCTTCTCTGGTTTAGGGGCTTGTGCGGGTTGTTCTTGTTTCGCTATCTCGACCATTTCTTCTGCCTCGGCCGATTCAACGGCGCCATCTGCCATGGCCGCGGGTGCGGCATTTTCTTCCATAACCACCATCTCGTCCATGACAGCAGCGTTCTTTCTAAACAAGACACCGCCACCCAGGATCCTTCCCCCACGATAGTTATACCCGAAATCGAAGAATGGCGCGTCGGAGGGCAGTTTGAAGTCGAAGAGTTCAGCGAAATAGAAATAGCCAAATCCCGTGCTGGACGAAGTGAAGCCATGTCTATCTGTACCGAAGCCGTTGGCGTAAACACCTGAAGGCGACATATCGAACCACCAGTAATTGCGGGCGAATTCATCCAACGAAGCATCATACATACCTGCCAGCAAGGCAGCTTCCAAGGGTTTGTCTTTGTAGTCGCGGACGGTCACCTCCCAAGTCTCCTCGGCACCGGGACTGAGTTTGTCGCGCATGGTGGCCAGTTTCACGTCCAAATCGTAGTTGTCGAAGGGCACGTAAACACCCAAACGATTGGGGTTGAAGCTGTTTTCCTTCACGAAAGCATAACGCCAGGCCAGACCGCCACGGTCCTGTTCGGTCACCTTATAGGAGAAAGTCTGCACGCCATTGCTGATGTTGATCTTTTTATCTAAAAGGATTTCATCGCCATGGAGCAACTGCACCCAGATATCCACGTCCTTGGCCGAACTGCCTACGCTGAGCTGAATCTCATCGCCTGGCTTGGCGGTCGACTTGTCTTGATGCGACCACACCATTGTGGTGAAAGGCAGTTGCTTGGAGTCGTTCTCAAACACGGTGAACTGCTCTGAAATCTTTGCCAAAGGATCATCCAAACTCGTTAGTTCAACCTCATATTTACCAGGTTCCAAAACCTTGCCTTCCAAGAACTTGGCTTTGTCGTCCACATTAATGGTGGCCTCATCCACCAACGTTTTGTTTTGCTTGTCATAGAAACTAAACTCAGGGAACAACCGATCCAATTCCTCATCACTCAGCACCTGCCTATCTAACCTTTCCAAATGTCCCATCGCTCCAAAATAGTTGATCTTGGAGGCATTTTCATAACGGTAAATCTTCCTTGAGACACGGCTCTTGGCAGGCTGCCAGCTGAGGTTGCTCACGCTAATCTGGTACTTGCCGATGTCAGATTTCTCCATCTCGGAAGGCAGGTCGGTATGGATGGCGATTTCGTTGTAGCCCGCGCGGATGCTGTAGGTGTCGGCATGGGTCTCGCCCTGCTTGCTCGTGGCCGTCACTTCGATTTCGTAGGTGAACACAGGCTGCTTCTCAGGCGCGATGGTCAGCGAAGGCTTCAGGTTGAAGGTGACGGCGAACTTGCCGTTTTCGTCGGTGCGGGCCTTACCGTAAGTGATCTGCTCGTCCTCGACAGTCGGGTACCACCACCACCAGCAACGCCAAGGAAAAGAGGTCTTGCGGACAACGCGATAGCTGTACTCCACATCGTCCAGACCGAAGCCTGCATAGGCCTTCACATCGCCGTGAACCGTCACTTCCTGGTTGAGTTTGTATTGCTCTTTCGGCCGCTCAAAGTTGACCTCGAAAGTCGGGCGTTTGTATTCCTCTACGCGGATGGTCGTGCTACCCTGGTTGGCATTGAGGTGAAACACACCATTCAGCCTATCGGTGGGGATGATGAAAGAGCCGCTGAAGCTACCGTATTCATCCGTGGTGAACTTCGCCGAGCTGATCTCCTGCCAGTTGGCATCCTTGAAGGAAACATTTTCTGTATAATTGTTCACAAGGCTCAAATCTTCACCTTGGCGGCGCGTTACGATGCCTTGGAAGTAAACGGTTTGTCCGGGGCGGTAGATGGCGCGGTCGGTAAAGAGTTGCGTGCTGATACGTTCGTGGGTGTCCCTCGTATTCTTATATAGGTTGAAATAATTCTCCGACAGCAGGTTGTCGTCATTCTTACGCAGGTTGATACTGAAGGAGTTGCGGTCATTCACCTTGCCGTCAAGCACCGCACGGCCGTTCTTGTCGGACTTCATCGTGGCGAGGATGATGGTCTTATGCTCGCGGGCTTTGTAGTCCCACTCGCGGCGGTAGAGCTCCACGGTGACACCTTCCACGGTTTTCCCCGTTTTGCGATCTACAGTCACCACGGTCATTTTATCTTCGTATTGGTCGCTAATGTAGCCGAGGTTGGAGACTTGGAAGTTGATTACCAACACTTTTTCTTCATCGGCAATGCCTTGCTTTGTAGTGGCCGTCAGGAAATAGATGCCGTAATCCAATGCGGGTAAGGCTATCAAGGTCTTGTGGGAGCGGTAGTCCGTCTCGGCGGCAAGGCTGAGGGTGTGTTCCGCATAAGGCGTTTTTTTGTTCAACTCCTTGAGCAGGTCTTCTTTCCTCATGTCGTTCAGCTTCTTCAGTTCCTTCTCGCTGACCTTCACGATTCTATAATAAGGTGCAGTCGTGTTCTTGTATTCCAACACGGCAGGGATGGCTTCGTTGGGCAGCTGCACACGCTTCAAGGTCAGGTCGATTTGTGGCTCTTCGATGTGTTTGATGAGGTTCTGGCAATTCTTCGCACCCTGCGACTTCGGGAACTTGGCGATGGCCTGTTCACATAAAGCCTTGGCCTTTTTGTAATGGTCGAAATAAGCGCTGTCGCTACTGTTGTTCTCGTATTGGCTTATCATATTGCGCGCAATCAGCGAGGTGATTTCAGCGGAGAGCGGATTGTCCTTGTGCTGCGTCTTCAGGTCCTCCATCGCGGCTTGATATTGCTCATCCTTCCGTAAGATGGAGTTGATGAAGCCGAAACGCTTGAAGTCGTTGTAAATCAGCACGTCTTCATTCTTGTTCTTGAGGTTGTAGGCAATAAGATCCTGATAGATCTTCAGGCATTTGTTGAGCGGATTGTCAGTCGCACCCAACGCAATTTTCACGAAGTCCTTGGCGGGCAGCCACCAGGCATCAGTCTCGCCTTCCACGTCGTCGGCATCGGCTTCAGCCTGATAGTAGTTGGCCACGCGGTGAAACATGAACTCGAACAGCGAAGCCTCGTATTCGATGTATCTCTCGTTGTTGTTTTCATTCTCGTACAACACCATGAAATCCTCGGTCTTGGCCTTTTTCAAGGTTTCGACGGGCTTCAGTGCCTCGTCGTAATGCTGGTTGATGCGCGTTTTGAAACTCTCCTTGTCCCAATATTTCATCTCCACCTTTGAAAGGTCGCCGTCGATGGGCAGGTTCTCGTTGATGCGCCATTCATTCGACTCGAGATACTCGGCATAGGCGTTGGCAATCTCTTCGTGCAAAAGGGCGTCATGCGCTTCGTCGAGCTGCCCTGTTTTGGTTTCGGCATATTGGATGAAGGCCTGTTGGGGGTCTTCCTCCACGGTGAATTGCATGATGTTCTGCCGATAGAGCCAGGCCTTCAGCAGTTGGGTTTGGTTTTTATCCTTCGAGGCCTTTTCCTCAATGGCATTCAATTCTTTTTCAGCCGATTCCGGCAGGTCTTTTTCAAGGTTTTCCTTTACTTTTTTCCACATAGTCTCATAATTGTTTTTCGGGGTCTTAGGAGTGTCGGGGGTCTTGCTTGGCGTGGCGAAAGCCAGCACGCCGATGGCCACTAGGGCGATGATTCCGATGATGATTCCGATGCGTTTCATGATTTAGACGTTTTTGAAGAATAACGCAAAAACAGCAAATATCGTGCAAAATTGTATTATTTTTGCAGCCGTGAAATCATTAGAGCACATTGTTTTCCCCATCACCGCTGAATTGGCGCAGTTTGAGGCCTTTTTCGAAAAGACCTTGCGTGCCGAAACCGAGCCCATGGACAGCATCATGCATTATGTGCTTGATACACGCGGCAAGCGCCTACGCCCCATCTTGGTGCTACTCAGCGCGAAACTGTTCGGTGAGGTCAACGAGCAGACCCTCCGTGCGGCCTCATTTGTGGAGATGGTGCACAGCGCGACAATCATCCACGATGATGTGGTGGACGATGCCAACCAACGTCGGGGCAAGGCCTCGGTGAAGGCGCAGTTTGGCAACCTGTCGGCGGTGTTGGCTGGTGATTTCCTTTTGGCCAAGGCCATGTTGCTCCTTGCCCAACCCGACGACCATGCCATCTTGCAGGAGATGCTCAGCACCACCGCTGCCATGAGCGAGGGGGAATTAATGCAGAATCTTTCCATCTGCGAGGACACATATGGTGACAATGAATACCTCGACATCATCACCCGCAAGACCGCCCTGTTGATGCGCTCCTGCTGTGCTGCAGGCGCCCTCTCGGTGAGTGCTTCACCCGAACAAGTCCAGCAAATCTCCGATTTTGGTCTGAACTTCGGCATCCTCTTCCAGCTTCGCGACGACCTCATCGATGGCGAGAACATGGAACACGCCCAGACCTTGTTGCCCACCTATTATAATAAAGCTTTGAAAGCCTTGGAAGGCTTTCCTCCTTTGGAAATCGCTGCTGCCTTGCGTGATTTGTCCGTGTTTTGTGCGGAACGGAAATCTTAAGTCGCCTTCCATAGATTGACTTCGTCGAATGCAGAGCATTTCGATGGAGTCAATGACATGAAAGGCGAGCTTCTATAAAAGCTCAAGCAGACTTTAGAAAGCATGTCACCCCTGCCTTAGTTGCAGGCCTCAACAGGTGTGTCAAGCCCGCGCTAGCCATGTGGACAAAGGCATGAAAGTGTGTATTATTTTTCCATTTTTTTGATTTTCCCATTATTTGTTCATATCTTTGAAGCCTCAAAAGACATAAAAAACATGAACATGAAAGTTTACCATTTTATTCACTAAAAACCTTATCACTATGAAAAACAAAGTTTTACACTTCCTTTTCCTCCTCCTATGCACTGCCGGAGTGACGAATTTGGTTGCGCAATCCTTCAATGAGGGGATCCTCAATTATACCGTCAATGCCGATGGAACGACCGTGACGGTGAAACTCAAGTCGGGCGCTACCTCCTCGGGCTCGCTTTCCATCCCCAGCACCGTGACCTATAACGACAACACCTATACCGTGACCGCTATAGCCAATCAAGCTTTCTATCACTGTAGCGGCTTCACAGGCACATTGACCCTCCCGAACACCTTGGTTACGATAGGCAACTATGCCTTTGGATCATGCACCAATTTCGTGGGTTCGCTGACCATCCCCAATTCCGTGACCACGATAGGCAATAGTGCTTTCAGTTATTGCTCCTCATACACTGGCTCGCTGACCATCGGCAGTTCCGTGTCCTCAATAGGCAATGAGGCTTTCAAGAACTGCACCAGCCTGACTTCCATAATGGTATATCCCGAGTCGGTGCCTACCATGGGTACAGACGTGTTCCTTAATGTGCCAACGGACATCCCGGTGACGGTGCCATCCGTCTCATTTGCAGACTATCAATCGGCCTCAGGCTGGAGCGACTTCACCAACATGCACTGCATGGAAACGCTGACCGTGTATGATGGCACGTTCTCCAGAAACACTGTCCCCGCCTACATCTTCTATTTTGACGACTTCACCAGGAGCCAATTTATCATCCCCGCCGACGACTTGGTGGAAATGATCAACCAGCCTATCTCAAGTATGACGTTCTATACCGACAGTGACTATGTGCCCTACACCACGGTAAGCCCTGCGGATGTCTATCTTATGGAGGTGAACTACACCTCAATTAGTGCCTACGAGTCCAAGTCGTCCGCCACCATTGTCTATAGTGGCTTTTTCGACATCGTGAGCACAGATAACGGTGGTAAAATGACCATCAACTTCAGCACGCCCTTCACTTACCAAGGCGGTAATCTCTTAGTGGGCATAGAGAACACTGTTGACGTGGGTTACAAAAATATTTATTTCTATGGTCAAACGGTGAACGGAGCATCCATTTCGGGTTACAATTCCACTAGCTTGGATAACGTGCAGCCCACCCAGCGCAACTTCATCCCCAAGACCACTTTCGGCTTTACTCCCGCTTGTGATCCCAAGAGTTTGCCCTATGCATACGACTTCGAAGATCCCGGTGAATTCGATTGCTGGACCATGCTGAATTGCGATGACGGTTCAACCATCTCCCATAGCTCCGCTTACGAAGGACAATATGGCTTTGGTTTCCATTGGAACTACAATCCGCCCCAATACCTCATTTCACCCAAGTTTGAGGGAACCTCGGGTATGTTTGTGTCGTTCTACTACAAAAACGCTTCGAACACCTACCCAGAGACTTTCCAAGTGGGTTACTCCAAAACCACAAAATCGCCTAATGCTTTCATTTGGGGCGAGGAGGTGACTGCCAATGACCAATACACTTGGCAGCTTTATGAAAAGATTTTCCCCACAGGCACCAAATATGTCGCTGTCAAACTCAATTCTTACGACAAGTATTATCTTTACCTTGACAACTTCAACTTCGAACCGGTCTTTTCGAGTATCTTCCTCACCGACGGCTACTGGAACGACGGCGACAACTGGGATATCGGCGAAGTGCCCGAAGAAGGCAGCGATGTCATCATCCAAGCCGATGCTGTCATCCCCGAAGGTTATACTGCATACGCATGGAATGTTGTCCTCGACGGTGGCAGCATCACCGTTGAAGACGGCGGCCAACTTTGGCATCGTACAAGCGGCCTTGTGGTCACCATGAAAAAAAACATCGTAGGCTATGGCGATGCGAACAACCAGGACCACTATTACTTACTGGCTTCCCCGTTCATTGAGCACATACCTGTACCGGCAGCAATGACTGCCCCATGCTGCGACCTGTATATGTTCGACGAGAACGAGCCGAATGCCGAGTGGCGCAACAGCAATCAAGATCCCATCGACGAGCTTGTACAGCCATATGGCTATCTTTTTGCCAGCCCCAATGACCTGGAGCTATCGCTGACGGGCAGTACAATGATGTCAGGCTCTTATAATCTCCCCAATGTGCCTTATTATGAGAATCCAAACAACAACTTCAACGGATGGTACCTCTTGGGTAATTTCCTCACCTGCGACGTTTATATCTACAGGCAAGACGATGACGGCGAATACATACCGATGGAGCTCATGGTCTACAACGAAGAGGGTGAAAAGGTGACGCTTTCGGCTGGGCCTATTTCGCCAATGAGTGCCTTCTTTGTAAAACTGACGGAAACGACAACGATCAAATACTACTATTATCCCATATCCTCGGCAAGGCCGGCTGGCGCCCTCAAAGGCAAGTTTACCGTGAATAGCAATGGCGACCAAGTGCGGTTCTCGCAAGGCAACCTGCAATACATCGGTAGTGCCGGCACGCCTTACTGGAAGTTTGCCGACAAACAGTGGGAGTCATTGGGCAACAATGGTCAAGGCAGTACGAGCCAATACGTCGATCGCGACCTCTTTGGCTGGGGCACGAGCGGCTACAACCATGGCGCCGTTTGTTACCAACCTTGGAGCACGAGCCAAACAAACAACGACTACCTTGTCTATAACAACCGTTACTCTAACCTCTATAGCTCGACAGGCAAGGCCGACTGGGGTTACAACGCAATACGTAACGGTGGCAACCAAGAAAACAGCGGATGGCGCACACTGACCAACGACGAATGGACCTATATTATCAATGGACGTAATACTCCTTCAGGTATCCGATTTGCTATGGGTAGTGTGAATGGTGTGGATGGCCTCATCTTGTTGCCCGACAATTGGGATGCCTCTACCTACACGCTGAACAAAACAAATGATGATTATGGAGGTTTCTATGCGAACACAATAAGTGCAACGGATTGGACTACGATTCTTGAAGCCAATGGAGCAGTCTTCTTGCCCAAAACAGTTGGCCGCAATGGGACTTCAATAACTAATAACTGTAATTACTGGTCATCCACTCATAGTGATATTAACCAAGCGTACTGTGTTTATTTTGGCAATAATTATGTCGGTTTTAGTAATTCTACGAATAATCGAAGTACTGGAAATCCTGTGCGTTTGGTGAACCCTGTAAACAACTAATTTCCCAATAAGTAGATGAACAAATATAGTATACATAATAGACGCGAGATTGCGAGACTATGACTTGTGACTATGACCTGGCATGGCTGTTAGCTATTAGCAATTAGCCTTTAGCTAACGAGCTACAAAACTAAGAGCTAACAGCCTACCCAAAGTGGTCATGGTCATAGTCAACGGTCATGGTCAACAAGTCTCGAAGTCCCGTGTCCCGAAGTCAAAAGATATTGCAGTTTAATTTTGAACAGTTACTTATAATAAAAGCGAACAAATTGAATTAATGAATAAACGAACAAAAATAGGACCCACCCTCCTCCCGCTCCGAAGGCGTTTCATCAAATTTTCAATATTTTTTTCTCATTTCGTTTGTGTATATCAAATTTATCCTTACCTTTGAAGCCTCAAAACAACCCAAAATAACAGACAAAACGACTCAATAAAATACACATCTATTTGAAACACAGAATATTACACTATACAACACTACGCCACTTCGTTGTTTGGGCTTGACAATAAAAACGTACACCTATTTAAACTAATAATTAAAACACCATATCATGAAAACAAAATTATTGACAATTGCAACGATGGTTGCCCTCATGTTGACGGCCACGACCAAGGGGCAAGCACAGACCCCGTGCCTGCCGCAGATGCACGGACTGACTGAACACCAAAGCGCTTTGTGCGGCATCACGCAGACAATCGCTTTGGCAACGGGCTGGAACTGGTTCAGCCTACCCATTGAGGCAGAGAATCCCACGGCTGCTCTTCTGATGCTGGAGGAAGCCTTAGGAGGCAATGCCTTGCAGATTAAAGCAAGAACCGGACAATATACCGAGTATGACGATGAAGAGTGGTTTGGCACTCTGACAGGAATCACGAATGAAAACATGTACATGATCGAGATGGCCAATGCTTACACGATAGAG
>JAGCCO010000167.1 GCA_017651645.1 Bacteroidales bacterium | reverse complement strand
GCTTGCCATCGGCTTTGCCATCCTGACGGCATTGGCCGAAATCATCCGTTACCTCTGCAAGTATGATACACTGAAAGGCGTCCGCTTGAGCTTTGTCCCCTTTGCATTCTCCTTCTTTGCCTACACCGCCCACTGGTGGTTTGACACGGAAGGCTCGTTGGCCGCGGCTGTCGAGGAAATGCGTGCCGGATACGACCAGCTGATGATCCCAGTGATCAATAACATTCCCGTACTCATGGTCGTACTGGTCCTGACCATTCCTGTGGCCATCCTGGCCATGCGTCTTGCCGAACGGTCGCTGAAGAAACAGACGGAGGGATTGAAATAAAACCTGGAAGGTTCTCTTCGGCATAACACAACCCCGACAGTCCAGTGATGGATTGCCGGGGTTTTTCATCGGAATTCTCACAGGAATTGACTTCTCACAGAATTGTAAATCTCTGAAAATCAATTAGTTAAATAGTTTTGTACGGGGTCGTTAACTTATATCTAACTTTTCTGGAGGACATGAGAAAGTTGTATTCGATTGGTTTACAGGTTAATAACTAGTTGGTTTGTCTGTCGTATGCTCCCATTTTGACGTTTTTTCTTTCAACAGTCAAAGATTACGAAATACTGGCAGAATGCAAGGGGCTGTCATAATATATGGCGAATATGGGTAGATCGAAACGGGCGCTCGTCAGAAATAATTTTTGATTTTTTTTAAAAACTCGTATCTTTGCGGCCCTTTTTGAACAAGTTAGTAGTAGAAAGATATGAAGAAGGTTAGTTTTATTGTGTGCGCCGTGATAGCGCTTGTTCTGTTTTCTTGCGAAAAAGCTCCAAAGGAGACACTGGAATCTGATTTGGTGAAATCACTTCCTGAAAGTGTTGTCTGGGATTTGCACAAAAGATATCCAGATGCAAAGATTACCGCGACCGATGAATGGTCTACAGGCCGATATGCTGTCAGGAGTGTTTCCTTTGTCGACAAAGATGGTTTGGAGAATGAAGTCTTGTACCGGAATGGACGTTGGTATTATTCGGAAAAGAGGTACTATGTCGATGATTTCATCTCTCAGCTACCCAAACGGGTTCTCTTGACATACCTCGGTTTGGGGTATAGAAATGAGAGATTTACCGGCGATGACTATCATGACGACTATCATGTCGTAGAGATTGAAAGAGACGGTCTGACTCAGAAACAATATGAGATTTATTGTGTTGCCACCGGCCTGGGTGACAAACGCGTAATTGATGATCTGTTGTGTCACATTGTCATTTCCGAGGACGGAACTTTGCTCTCTAACAAGCACGTTCGTTTCTGCCCCACGGATCAGACCTATGATATGGATAAGTGCTTTGAGGTTGTTCATGAGCTGTACGGGGATGTGACAATCCTTGGAGCAATCAGAAAAGAGAATAAAAGAGATAATTACGTTTTCATCTATGACAAGGGCACTGTCAAAACTGTTGAGTTACAATTGGTCTGGGGGGAAGAATATAAATGGGAGGAGACCCGTTACAGGCTTTCCCCGTACTCCGCTATCCCGGATTATGTACAGACGGTGATAGAGAAACAGTTGTCTCGAGACTCCTACGAGGGTTTGTTCGCGATCAACATCGTTGAGACCAAGGAGGGCCTATTCTATGAGCTCTGTTTTGGAGATGAATGGGGATACTTCACGAACACCATAAAGTCCCGATAATCATCGAAAATAGCGAGAGTGAGTTTTATCGCCATTACACAAACCCCGACAGCCTTGGATGATTGCCGGGGGTGCTTAGGAATTCTCCCGGAAATCGACTTATCACACAATCCAAGCAGAATCAGAGTGCTTGTATGGGTCCAGAAAATGGACCTGTACGAGCACTGATGGAGGGGGTAACGTGAACAGACGGAGTCCCCCCATACCCGTACGCGAAAACCCGGCCGTAAAGGCCGGGCTGTTTCGCGTGTACGGGCAATGGGACAATTATCGAACCAATTTTGACGATTTTAGAAAGGTGTATCTGCTTGGTATTCAGTTAGATATAGAATGACCGTCGGGCGCCCGGGTGTTATCGTTTTTTGAACACACTATGGTTCTGGTTTTGC
>JAGCCO010000069.1 GCA_017651645.1 Bacteroidales bacterium | reverse complement strand
TCGATGTTCTCATAGACATTGAGTTCATCAATCAGGTTGAAGCTCTGGAACACGAAGCCGATGTTGCCCTTGCGGAACTTGGTGCGCTCCTTCTCCTTCAGGCCGCCGACCTCAGTGCCGAGGAGTTCGTAGCTGCCGCTGGTCGGGTTGTCCAGCAGGCCGAGGATATTCAGCAGCGTGGATTTTCCGCAGCCCGACGGGCCCATGATAGCAACAAACTCGCCGTCCTTGATTTCGAAGGAAACACCATTGAGAGCCGTGGTCTCGATTTCTTCCGTCCGGAAGATTTTGGAAAGGTTGGAAACTTTAATCATAATGAGTTGTTATTTAATTGTTTATTCATTCTTCAAACTATCGACCGGGTTGGCATTGGCTGCCCTCCAGCTTTGGAGCGTGACCACGGCCAGGGTAATGGCAGCAACCACAAGGAGCGCCACAAGGAAAATCCACACCGGCACGGGCGCCTGATAGGCAAAACCCTTGCGCCAGGCGGTCATCAGGTAGTAGGCTATCGGCGCTGCAATGACGAAACTCGCACCTGCCATGATAAGATACTTCTTGTTGATCATCTGCAAGATACTGTCCACCGTAGCGCCATTCACTCTCCGCACGGCAATCTCCTTGCGGATAAACTGTGTCTCAAAGAACACCAGGCCGATGATTCCGATGATGGCAATCAGCAGGGCCACAAGGGAGGCGATGGTGATGAGTTTTCCCAGCGACTCTTCGCTCTGGTACATATTCTCGATCCATTCGTCCAGATGGCTGACGGTTATCATATGGGGTTCCCGTCTGGGATCGAACTTGCAGATCGCTTCTTTGATGTAATCCGAGACCTCCTTGAAATCGGCCCCGGGCGCAGTCCGTACGTACATTTGACCGAAAGGCCGCCACCCTTCCTTGCCCCAGTTATAGAGCACCAGCGGGCCCATTGCATGTTGCAAACTCTTGAAGTTGAAGTCTTTCACCACGCCGATAATCTCGCAATTTTCCACGTGACCTTCCATCAGGCTTCCAACGTGAAACTGTGGAAACATCTGCATGAAGGTCTCATTGGGAATGATGCTGCCGGCCTCATTCTGATTGTCAGACTCCCGGAAATCACGGCCTTCCACCATCTGAAGTCCGAAGAAGTCCACAAAGTTGACATCTACGGGAAGTGCTTCCATAAATACCTGGTTGCCATCATCCCCGGTACGGCTCCAACTCATCCTCCCGTCGGAGACGATCGGACTATCGCAGAAGGTTACGTCTTCAATGGAAGGATTCTGAAGCAGGTGGCTCCTCAGGGCGTCTTTCTGGTTACCGGCCGGATATCCGCACCAAACCTGCAGAACGCGCGCCTCGTCAAAGCCCATATCCTTTCCCATCATATACTTGGTCTGAACGCCCACGAACAGGGCCATCAGGATGAAAAGGAACGACAGCACGAACTGAAGCCCTACAAGAATGTTGCGAAGGGCCCTTCCCTTCACACTGGTTCCATAAGAGCCCTTCAAGACCAATGCTGCAGGCTGGGAAGTGGAATAAAGTGCCGGAGCAAAGCCCGCGATGACAGCCGAGACCAGCGCCACGCCCATCATCAGGGTTAAAATACTGACATTATTCTTCAGTGCCAGACTGTCAGATACATACGACGCCCAGGAAGAGCCTGCCACCACGTGCATGATCAGGCAGGCAATCGCAAACGCGATGAGAGCGATCAGCCCGGCATGCAGCAGTTGGCGCACGATCAAAGAAGCGCGACCTTCTCCCAGCACCTTGCGGGTGTTGATGTTCTTGATACGGAAAGGAATCTCGGCAAAAGCAAAGTTGATGAAATTGATGATGGCGATGAGAATGAGCAGGATGGCAATGGCAGCCAATGTCATGGTAATCGCCTTGTTGGCAGAGGCGATATTAGCCCGGACATCCCGCTCAAAATGAGCATCGTGCAAATTGCTGATACGGAATCCTTTTCGGATTTCATCCGCCTCTTCCTCATCCACGTCTGAATCATCCAGCAAG
>JAGCCO010000166.1 GCA_017651645.1 Bacteroidales bacterium | reverse complement strand
TAGCCCCAAAGTGAGTTATACGGGCCATAGTAGGTCGTACCCGTACCGTCTCCAATGGTAACTACATCCGCCTTCGCCACGCCTACAAAAGCGAGCAAAAGCGTCATCATCAAAGAAAATACTTTCTTTTTCATAATGAATGAGTTTGGTTAATAAATAAGTGAATTGGTGATTATAATCATATACCTTATAAATATACAAAATAAAGACTTGAAAATGAGTAGTATACCCTTATCCAATTTTTAGACTTTGAGGACATGCATTTTGGATTTTAAGGACAAGGAACTGGTTAAAAAAATGGTCTTAAATTGAACAAAAGAAAATGTGCCGTAATCATGACGACTACGGCACTCAAAAAAACCAAATAATTCCTTATTGATGTACCAAATCAAAAGGGTTTTCCTCGTAACAATCACGCAAAAAATTGTGGTCAAGCACTTCTGAGATTTTAATCAATTGCTCCAAGTCAATGCTTTTGCGCCTGAATAGTTTATAGATATTCGACTTTTCACAATAAATCTGTTCCGCAAGCCAATTGACAGTGCGACCTTGTCTCCTTAGTTCATCGTGAACCATCTTGCCCACATGGACATCTTTCATGATAAAATGCATAACTCTATTTTTGTGATATTTTAGCGCAAAAATAAAGACTGAACTATTTACCACAAAAAACACGAATGGAACGTTAATCAAAACTTTTCAATATAATTATAAATAGAAAATTGTAAATCAAATGGTTGTAAAACTAATCAACCCTTATCAACTATTTCTATCAAACAAAAACAACTTTTGATAAAAATATTGTATTTATCAGATTACCAGTCTTTTAGAATGTTATGGAGAACAAACTGAGGGTCTGACTTATTGCCGAAAATCTCATGCAGTTTTGAGGAACGTTTCCATACCGCCTGATAGGTTTTCCCCGTAAGGGCAGCAGCCTGTATTTCATTGATTCCAAGGATATAAAGGCAGCAATACATGATGTCCGACCGTTTCAATCGCGGAAATTGTTCAATCATCCTTACCGAAAACTTTGGGAATACGGCATCAACCGCATTGATCAGTTGACCTTGCTGATTCTCAGATAACTCAAGTTCAGGATATGCCACACCGGCTTTCACATAAGAATCCACAACCTTAAGCGCTCGTTTACAAATAGGCATCTGCTTTAATACTTCCATCTTCTTGCTGAAAGGCAGTTTTTGGAAATCAGGATTGGCAACAGCACGTTCCAATTCCGCTTCCAATTCGTTGATTTTCTCTTCTTTCTGCCGTGAATCGGCCAGCGTCTGTTCAATCTGGCCTTCCAGTATACGCTTGATGTGCCTATGCCTTTCCTTATCCTCATTATGCTTACGTCTACGACGTTCAAGCCAAAAACTGTCAATGACCAACATCAATACCAATAACACAACCAGAATGAGTATGAAAAAGATGAGGTCTTTGTTCTTGGCATCGCGTTTGTCCGACTTATACTGCTCATATAAGGTAATCATCTTCGTTCTCTCGCCCGACATAGCATGTTTCTCCAACTCATAATCAGCCAACTGTTTTCCATATAATGCGGCCTTATTAACATCACATAGTTCATTGGAAATCTGCACAATACGACATAATGCCTTGGTGGTTTGTCGGGGCAAAAGCGGAAAACCTTTTTCATAATTGGCCAACGCTGAATCCAACACTTGGTCTTCATAATAGAAATAGCCAAGCGAGTAACTAATTCTCCTATTGAGGTAAGCATTATCGGTGAGGTTAAGGGCATGGTGCAACATCCGATAGACCGAATCGTTCTCACCTTTGTCGAAAAGACTGATTGATTTATGTATCAATGTACTGTAATGCTGATAAATATTATTATCATTCAAAGGTCCACGGATACTATCGGAAGCTTTATAAAAACGCAGCGCCGTGGGACGGTCCGACTGAGCTATCATGATGTCACCCATCGTCTCCAGATTGTCAGCAATGCCCACGGAATTGTTTTCGATCTCAAAGCTTTCATTCGCCCTTTCTAGTACCTCTAATGCAACATCCCAGGCATCATAACGATAGAGAAACGAAGCCAATCGGGTGTAGATAAGTGCTGTAAAGTGCTCATAATCGAGATTTTGCACAAAACCAGAAAACACTCTTCTTTTCCCTGTAAGTTCGTCCATGACGCCTAAGCTACGCATGAAATCAGAATAACTATCCATAGTTTGTCCTCGTTGTGACTCCACGACAGCTTTATAATATAAGGAACGTGCAAACTGATACAACAGGAACTTGTCATGCGGCCCTTGCTTGGTATTATCAAGAACAGATTCATAGAAAAAGAAAGCATGCCCCACCAAACTGTCATTGCCCACAGGACTATAGTTTTTATATTTCAGTTCGGTTTTAAGCACTTGATATTCATTGAAAAGAAAAGGAGAAAGGTCGCCTAAACGGCTCTCATTAAGGGTATCCGCAACGGATTGAAAAACCTTCATGGCGCTATCAGGCGATGCGTCCTTCAACGCATAAACTTCACCAAACACAGGCCAACGAGCACTCAATGTATCATATTCAATGGACTTGCTGCAGGCTGTGGTTAGCAATACTATCATGAACGAGAAAAAAACCGCTTTTTTCATCGCGCCTTATCAAATTGTCATGCGCAAAAATAGAAAAAGTTGCCTACAAAGGTAAAATCCACCATAAAAAATAGCGGACTTTGGAAAAATAATCCAAAATCCGCTATTGAAACACTTAATTTGTCAATCTTCGTAACAATCTTTCAAAAAGTTATGCAAGTCCTTTTTAAAAGTGGCCATGATTCAATCATTTCCCGAACAAATCCTTGATACCGCCGAGCGAGCCTAACACATTGGTAGCCTCATAAGGCAGATACACGGTCTTGTTCTCCTGACCGCTCGCCACCTCCTTTAAAGTCTCGATGTATTTCACGGCCAACAGGTAGTTGACAGGGTCGGCACCACGGTCAGCAACAGCCTCAGAAATGTTGCGAATGGCAGCTGCTTCGGCTTCGGCTTGCAATACCTTGGCTCGGGCTTCACCCTCAGCTTTCAGGATATTGGCTTGCTTTTCGGCCTCAGCGGCATTGATTTCAGCCTGCTTCT
This sequence comes from Bacteroidales bacterium, assembly GCA_017651645.1. Next base: position 13,282 of record JAGCCO010000166.1, on the reverse strand, counting down.
CACCTTCTGAGTTCAGGATCTGTGACTGCTTCTCACCTTCTGCCTTCAGAATCTCGGCACGACGGTTACGCTCGGCCTGCATCTGCAGCTCCATGGTACGACGGATGCTTTCGGGAGGTGTAATATCTTGCAGCTCAACGCGATTCACCTTTACGCCCCACTTATTAGTGGCATCATCAAGAACGTTGCGCAATTTCGAGTTGATGGTGTCGCGCGAGGTCAAGGTCTCGTCGAGTTCCATCTCACCGACCACATTACGCAAGGTGGTCTGCGTCAGTTTCTCAATGGCCACGGGAAGGTTCTGGATTTCATAGACAGCCTTCATCGGATCGACAATCTGGAAATAGAGCAAGGCGTTGATTTCGGTCATCACATTATCTTTTGTGATAACACTCTGTTTGTCAAAATCATACACCTGTTCACGCATATCAATGCGGGAAGAGCGTGTCATGGCACCGTTCTGTCGGCGAACGATAGTCTCTTTGGCCTGCTCGATGATGGGCAGGATGATGTTGATGCCCGCATTCAAAGTGCGGTTGTACTTACCGAGACGTTCCACAATCATGGTCTCCGACTGCGAAACAATCTTGATGCCCCGAAGGATGTAGATCACGACGAGTGCGATCAAGACATAAAGAATAATCATGCCAAAATTCATAATGTTATTGTTTTACGGTTACTATAATACTATCCAATTTCACGATTTGCACTGTGGTACCCTTCTCGATGACAGAGCCGTCTTCCGACACAGCCTTCCAGTCGTCGCCGTCAATGGCAACACGACCAGTATGTTTTTCGGCGTCGATACGTTCCGAGACCACCCCTTTTCGACCAATGATGGCATCGGCATTGGTTTTCACATCTTTCGATTTCCTGTCCAAAAACCGCATCACGATGGGCCTAAGGAAGATGAAGGTCAACAGCGAGACCACCGCAAAAATAATGATTTGCCAAGTGACATTGGCTCCCAGACCAGCGAAGAGCGCTGAAAAGCCCGCTCCAATGGCAAAGCAGATGGCGCCAAAGGTAGCCGAAAAGATTTCGAAGATGATGAGCAGAATGGCAACAATGAGCCAAATTTGATACATTTCCATATTTGTTATGTTTTGATTTTGCAAATATACTACATTTTTTGAGAATAAAAAAAGGTTGCAATGTTGCAACCTTTCTTTGGCATCAAATCCATTTCACCAGCGGGAAATCTTGCCTGTGCGGCAGCATCTTGTTAGTGGGATACACGCGGAAGGTGAAGTCGTACACGCCGGCACGCGTAATCGGCACCTTGATGTAGTATTTCACCCAGCCATCTCCCGAGTCAACGAGCTTCATCTTCTCCACCGCCTTGATTTCCTCCTCCATATTATTGTTTTTCCTGCCTATGAGCAGCTCAATGGCCAAATCGCCAGGCTCAAGGTCAGGCGTGAGCAGGGTTATCTCAGCAATGAACTGCTCACCGAAGGTCAAGGGGCGCACGTTGGTGTCGGGCAAAATCAGCGACTTCACTTCCACCTTGTCCCAGTTGTTGCGCACACGCGTCTTCCACGCATTGATTTCGAAGGCCTTCTGATAACGGTTGGCCCGCATCCAATTGGTACGTTCAATCAGCTTGTTGTAATACTGGTCGAAATAATCGTCCATCATGCGTTTCATGGTGAAGCGCGGTGAAATCTCGTTGAGGCACTTCTTCATGGCCGCCACCCAACCCGTAGGAATCTCATGTACGTTTCGGGCGTAGTAAAGCGGAACGATCTCATTTTCAAGCGTATTGTAAATGGTCTCGGCATCCATCTCGTCCTGATAGCGCTGGTCTTGATAGGTGCGCTTCTCTTGGATGGCCCAGCCTGCATCGGGACGATAGCCCTCTGCCCACCAACCATCAAGCACAGAGAAGTTGAGAACACCATTCATCACGGCCTTCTCACCACTCGTTCCAGAAGCTTCGAGCGGACGGGTCGGCGTATTGAGCCACACATCCACACCACTGGTCAAGCGGCTACCGAGTTCCATATCGTAGTTGCTGATAAACAAAATCTTACCAATGAACTCAGGTCGACGCGAGATGTCGATAATCATCTTGATGAGGTCTTGTCCTGCCTTGTCGTTGGGGTGTGCCTTACCGGCAAAGAGGAAGATGACAGGACGCTTCGGGTCGTTGACCAACTGCGAGAGGCGCTCCAAGTTGCCAAACAGCAGATGGGCACGTTTGTAAGTAGCAAAACGACGAGCGAAACCAACGATCAAGGCATTCTCGTTCAGGTTGCTGACCGTCTGCATAATCAGCTTCGGGCTTTCCTGACGTTGGCGCATGTCCTCCCTGATTTTTATGGAAAGGTATGCAATCAGTTCATGCTTCAACTGTTTGCGAATATCCCAAATGGCGGAATCCGGCACATCGTTGATTCTCTCCCACATCTTCACATCCGACTGGTGGTCAATGTAATCGGAACCAAAGGTGTCTTTGTAAAGGCGCTGCCACAAGCGGTTGCTCCATGTAGGCAGATGCACGCCGTTGGTGACATAACCGATATGGTTCTCCTCGGCGAAATAACCTGGCCATAGCGACTGGAACATCTCTCTCGACACACGACCATGGATCTTACTCACACCGTTCACCTCTTGGCTGAGGTTGGTGGCCAATACACTCATTGAGAACTTCTCGTTCGGGTTATTCGGGTTGAAACGACCCAAACCCATAAAGCGTTCCCAACTGATATTCATGCGGTTAGCATAGTGCGGCATATAGGTGCGGATGAGGTGCTCCTCAAAAGCATCATGACCTGCAGGCACAGGCGTATGCGTTGTAAACAATGTGGACGCCCTGACCAATTCAAGAGCGACATCGAAATCGAGGTTGTGCTTGTTGATGTAAACACGCAGGCGTTCCAAACCACTGAAGGCCGCATGACCCTCGTTGCAGTGGTAGATGGTAGGTTTCATGCCCATGGCTTCGAGCAAACGGATACCACCCACACCGAGGAACATCTCTTGCTTGATGCGCATCTCACTGTCGCCGCCATAAAGCCGGCTGGTGATGCCACGATCTTCGGGCGAGTTTTCCTCGATGTCGGTATCCAAAAGGAACAGTCCTACCCTACCCACGCTGACGCGCCAGGCTTTAGCAAAGACCGAGCGACCCGGGAAGGCAATGCTTACCTTCACCCATTCGCCCCTGTCGTTAAGCACCGGCTGCAAGGGCAATTGCGAAAACTTCTGCGGAATGTAATCGGCACGCTGTTCGCCCGAAACGGTGATTTCCTGGGCAAAGTAGCCGTAACGATACAACAGACCAATACCCACCATGTTGGCATTGGAGTCAGAGGCTTGCTTCATGTAGTCGCCTGCCAGAATGCCGAGGCCGCCCGAATAAATCTTGAGGCTCTTCATCAGACCGTATTCCATGCTGAAATAGGCGATGAGATCTTTCTGCTGCATCGGTTGCGACATGTATTGCTTGAACTGGTCGTAGACCTTATTCAGGCGCTCCACGAAGTCCTTATTGTTCTCCAAAGCCTTGATCTGCTCCACTGAAAGACCCTCCATCAGCGCAACGGGGTTCTGTTCCGTGGCCTTCCAAGCCTCAGGGTCGATACTCTCGAACAATTCGACAGCATCGACATTCCAACACCACCAGATATTGCGTGACAGCTCTTCCAATTTCTTCATCTCAGGCGAATAGATGGGCTTTACCAAAACCTTTTTCCAACTCGGCGAGTCGTTCTTTTGATAAACCACCTCGTGCAGCATGTCAGCATAAGGTACCGGCTCCATCATGTAATGGCGACCTCCAGACTTCTCAAGAGCCACATCCCATGCCTTCTGATAGTTGACAATCAAGTCTTTCCACAGCAGCTTGTTAGCCACTTGCAAAGCCGATTCAGTGATTTGGTCGGCACCCTTCTCCGTCAGCGACAGGAAATGGCGCAATGCGGAAACGATTTCGTCAATCACCTTGTTTGGATCGCCCTGCTTACGTGGTACCACCGTCACGGCTTCGTTGCCTTTGCATTCCTGTTGGACAAACTTGCCGAAACCAGAGACATCGGAGGTCAAGGTCGGGATGCCCAAGGCCACGCTCTCCAAAGGCGTGTAGCCCCAAGGCTCGTAATACGACGGGAACACCGAGAAATCAAAGGCGGCGAGGAACTCGGAATAGGTCAAGTTGAAGATGCCGTCACTGCCGTTGAGGTAAGCCGGCACAAACATCACCTTTACCTTGTCGTTGGCATCGTTCTGCAAGCCTGAATTGCGCAAGGTGTTCAATATTGCATCGTTCTCATATTCAAAGACATGGTGCGTGGCAGGAAAGTCTGTATGACCCATGATGGCATTGGTACCGTCGAGGCGATGCTGCAAGTCCTTGGAGGGACCAGCAATATTGCTTGGCACGGCAATCACGCCAAGTACCGTCCGTTTCAGATTCTTATCCTCGTTCAGTCGGCGCAAAGCCTCAATGAACAAGTCTATGCCCTTGTTTTTAAACTCATAGCGTCCGCTGTTGAGTACCATCAGGCAGTTGGAGTCGAGCGTCTCACCGCAGAGCGTGCTTGCAATCTTCAAGATCTGCGCTCTGGTAGCCTTGCGTTTCTCTTCGAAGGCCACCTCGTCTTGTCTAAAGGTATGGTCGATGCCATTCTTCGTCACAATATCGGGCTTGCGGTAAAGGAACTGCTCGCACTCCTGAGCTGTGATGTCACTCACCGTCGTGAATGCGTCAGCGTTCTTGGCTGCCTTCTGCTCCATCGATTGCTGCGAGACCACATTGAACTGCATGGCCATCACCGAAGGCAGGTAGGTCTTCAAGTTGTCATACAGTGGCAGTCCGTTGCCCGAGATGGCACGGCCGAGGTAGGTGGCATGGGTAGTGAACACGGTGGCAATTTGAGGACAATGCTCCTTTATATACAACACGCCCGAACCCGTCATCCACTCGTGGAACTGCGCCACGATGTTGCTGGTTTGCTGCAAGTAGAAATTGCAGAAACTCTCAATCACCTGACCAGCAGCATAACCGAACAAAACAGGCTCAATATAGTCCCACTGACCACGGATGCTGTCTAATTCATACTGTTCCCAAAGATGAGTGAGGATTTCGTTCTTCGACTGGTATAGTGTGGTGTAGTCGATTAAGATGGCGATGGGGCTGCTTTCGATTTTCCATCGTCCAATACGGCATTTCAAGCCTTGGCTCAAAGCCCTTTCGCGCCACTCGGGAAAGAGGTCGTTGTCTTCAACAAAATACAGCGTCTCGTGTGATTCCTTCACCACATCAGGACCTACCGTGATATAGTGGTCGTCAAGCAATTGACGCATCACATTCGACTTCGTGGAGAGCACCGTGTAGATGCCGCCCACCATGTTACACACTTCCCAACTGGTTTCAAAAAGGTATTCGGGGTTTTTCATTTTTTAGTTTTCTTTTTTTGAGTTTTCATATTCGAACTATGGCCTATGGCTTATGACAATGGCTGCTTTAGTTAAAGGTATAGTATCATCTTTTCCATGAAGCAGCCATAGTCATTGGCCATGAGCCATAGTCAATTTAGGCTTTTACTTTCCGCTTCGACAACTTGGCCACTCGGTCAGCGAAGTCCGTCAAGACATTCATGTAGTTGACGTAAGCATCATACGGCGAAGCATAATGGTTGAAATACTTATGCACTACGCCATCAGAGAGCCACTTTGTGCACATGTAGTAGAAATGGTCAGAAGTCTGGAGCATGGTCCAATCTTGCTGTAGCTCCTCGTCTTTGATACGATGTACCTTGGCATTCAGGTCGTACAAAGCGCGGAAGGCGTCGTCCTGCAAAGGATTGCCGAGCCAGGCTGTAAGGTCACGTTCCTCGTCGCTCCACGAGAGCACGTTGGGTACGTTGACGGCACTGATGGGTTGTAGCTTCTTGGCCAGTTCCTGCGGCGTGGCAAACTTGAACTTGCTGCCTTTCAGAATGGTACCAGGCAAAGCCTCCATGAACTTGAAGATGCCTGTCTCAGCACTCTGGTGTTCGCCGAAGGTCTCGTAGTCCATGAAGATGTTGACGACCTCTTCCTCCTCAGGCAGCGCATTTAGCCAATTCACGAAGTCCTCGGCGCGGAAGCTGTCCTGCACGAAACGGAAGGCGATCTCATCGCTGAACTTGAAGTTGCGAAGCAGCACTTTCAGTTTCGGGTTGATGGCGTTGGCGTACATGTAATTGGGACTCTTCCAACCCAAAATGTGCTTGGCACCTTCGGTGAGCATAAGGTTGTAGCCCATCTCAGCCACTTTTGCCCCGATTTCATCGCTGTAAATCAACTCGGTGTTACGGAAGGTCTTGGGCGTGACACCAAATACCTCTTTCATCTTGTGCTTGTGGGCTGTCACCTGACGTTTGAACTCGTCGGGATTCGACAGCGAAGCCAGCGAGTGGGCGTAAGTTTCGGAAAGCACCTCCACCTTGCCCGTGGCGACCAGCTTCTGGAAGCTCTCCAACACCTCGGGGGCATATTGCTCCATTTGCTCGATGACCACACCCGAGAACGAGAACGCAAACTTGACTTTGTCGCCAAACTTCTCGATTTGGCGCATCAGCAGCTCGTTCATGGGCAGGTAGCACTTCTCCGCCACACGCCGCATAATCATGCGGTTGCTGTAGTCGTCATAGTAATAATGTTTCTTGCCGATTTCGAAGAAACGATAGGTGCGAAGCCTGTAAGGCTGATGCACTTGGAAATAGAAACAGATTGATTTGCTCATATTGTTGTGTTTTTATTATTCTTACTTAGCTACCGACTCATAAACGGCCTTGATCTTCTTTGCGGCGGCTTCCCACTTGAGGCTGTCCACCTCGTCCTTGCCTTCGTCCTTGAAGCAGTTGGCCAAGACCGGATAATGGCAGAGCGCATAGATGGAGTCAGCCAGGCCGTTGATGTCCCAAAAGTCGACCTTCAAGGCATGTTTCACCACCTCGGAGACGCCAGACTGTTTGCTGATGACCACCGGCACGTTGAGGCGCATGGCCTCCAACGGCACGATGCCGAACGGCTCGGAGATGGACGGCATGACGAACACGTCGGTCATGGCGAACATCTGGTCGACGGCCTCGCCCTTCAGGAAGCCCGTGAAGTGGAAATGGCTACCCATGCCGAGTTGTGCCACACGACGGATCATCTTCTCCAGCATGTCGCCCGTGCCCGCCATCACGAAATGGATGCTCGGGTCGACCTGATGGATCTTGTATGCTGCCTCGATGAAGTACTCCGGACCTTTCTGATAGGTGATTCTTCCGAGGAAAGTCACCACCTTAGCATCCAAGCCGCTGCGCTCGTATTCCGACTTGGGCTTGTCGTTAGGCTCCACAGCGTTGTGCACCGTGACGACCTTAGCCGGGTCGATGCCGTATTTGTTGATGACGATATTACGGGTCAAGTTACTCACCGTGATGACACGGTCGGCTGCTTCCATGCCCCTGCGCTCAATGGCGTACACATCCGTGTTGATGTTCTCGCCCGAGCGGTCGAACTCGGTGGCGTGCATGTGCACCACCAAGGGTTTGCCCGTGGTCTCCTTGGCAGCGATACCCGCGGAATAAGTCAGCCAGTCGTGGGCGTGGATGACGTCGAAGTCATATTTCGTGGCCAACGATGAGCCTATCAAGGCGTAACGAGCCACCTCCTCCATGAGGTTCATGCCGTATTTACCTGAGAACTGGTAGTTGCGTGCAAACACCGAGCCACTACGATTGAAATGCTCCACCACATGACGGTCGTTTTCCAGCACATTGGCAAATTGCTCCGGCCCGACATACGGGATAATATTGGAGCCAATCTCCATGTATTGCACGCGTTCCCAATAGCTGCGGTCTTTCTCATGGTCGATGTCTATGGTCACATCGCTGGCGTTGAGCAGACGCACGTTGGTCTCGTCCTCGTCGCCGTAAGCGCGCGGCACCACAAAAAGCACGTCCACGTCATTCTTGGCCAAGCCTTTGGTCATACCGAAGCAAGCCGTTCCAAGGCCGCCGGTAATATGGGGCGGAAACTCCCACCCAAACATCAGGACTCTCATTTTGAGCCTCCTTTCTTATTTAATTCTTTGATCAGGTAATGCAGGTAAAGCAAGGCACCCACGCTCGTCGACTGCGAGATACAACCTCTTGCCTCGAAAGGCGGGTTGCCATCGTAGATCTCCGACACCGTTCCGATGCCATTGTCCTTGATGGCCTCCTCAAAACCAATATAGAGGTCTTCTAGATAAGGCAACGAGGTCTTCCCGAACAATTTCACTGACAAATCGGCATAAAACATAATCAACCATGGGAATGTCGAGCCGTTGTGGTAGGCACGTTCGCGCTCGCTGTGGCTGCCGATGCTAATGCCTTTGTAGTTCTCATCATTAGGCGAAAGTGAACGTATGCCACGGGTTGTCAGAAGTTCGGAGTGGGCGATGTCAAAGGCGCGTTTCTGCATGGTTTCCGACATTGGAGTGTAAGGCAAAGCCGCTGCCAACATCATGTTGGGACGCACCTGCTCGTTCTTCTCGTTACTGTTCACGTAATCGTAGAAGCCATTGGTCGCCTTATTATAGAAGGTGTCAACAAACGAAGCCTTCACCTTGTCGGCCAAAGCTTGCCATTTCTTGAGCAGCGGGCTCTTCGGATCGGCTGCTTTCAACAGCTCAACACCATAGCACAAGGCATTATACCACAACGCATTCACTTCAATTGCCAATCCCGTACGTGGCGTCCAGGGTTTGCCTTGGGCGAAGACGTTCATCCAGGTCAGGGCCAAGTCGCGGTTGCCTGCATAGAGCAAGCCATTGTCCAAGGTATGCACGTTGAAGTCGGTTCCTGCGATGAAGCTCTCCAAAATAGTCGTCATCGGCTTCTTGTATTTCTTCCAAATATCCTTCTTGTCCTTGCCCAACATCTTCTCATAGAGTTGCAGCACATAGAAGAACCACAGCGGCGAATCCACTGCTGTAAAATACAAGCTCTTTTGATAGTATCGATGCGGGAAGAACGGGCCTTGCATCCTCGAGATGAGGTAATCAAGGGCCGCAGTAAAGGTCTTCTCGTCTCCTTGAGCCAAAGCGATACCAGGCAAAGCAAGGAAGGTGTCGCGGCTACACGAGCCAAACCATGGGAAGCCTGCCCAGAGACGCGTGCCTTTTTCATCGTGGATGATGAATTGGTCAGCGGCCTTTACGAGACACTCCTCATAACTATGCTGTGGCAACAGCCTCTTCACCTCAGCCTCGCACTGGCGTTTAATGGCCGTCGGGCTTTCTTCTTTGAGGCTCACCGAGAGAATCACCGTGTCGCCTTGTTTCATCTGCAACTCAAAGAAGCCAGGGACAAACTGGTCCTCAACGGCATCGTAACCGCGTTCCTGCTCGCGGATGTAGAACATGTTGTAGTACCAATGAGGCACATGCGTGTATTGTGCGGCACGCGAGAACTGCAGGTACAGCTTCGAATAGTCTTTGTAGAGCTGCCACGAAGCGCCGTTCTTCACCAAATCCACCTTGCGGCTGGCCTCATGGTTCTCATGCGTCAGCATGTGGACGTTACGGAAGGCCAAGAAAGGCAAGATGCGCAGCGTGATAGGCACCACCGACTCGCGTAAAGTGTAACGCACAAAAAGACGCGCTTCCGTAGCGGAGAAAATCAATTCCTTGTCGAGCACCACATTACCAATGCGGTAGGTCAGCTTCGGCATAGGGTCGGCGGTGAAGTCGCGGAGGTATTTGTGTCCGCGCGGAGCAAAAATGCCATCAGGGTACATGTGTACGCCAAGATGGAACTCTTCCTTATTCTCGATGATGGTTTCATCAAGGCTTGACAGCAGTACGTGATTGTTGTTATCTAATTGCGGTTGCGGAACTACCAGTAAACCGTGGTATTTTCGCGTGTTGCAGCCAATCACCGTGGTGGCGAGAAACGCGCCTAAAGCGTTGGAACGCAACACTTCACGGTTGAGCGTAAACTCCAGATTGACCAGTTTCCTTTTATCCCAAGAAATGTAACTCATATATCTTATTTCAAAAATTGCATAAAAAACCGAGTACAAAGATAATGTTTTTACTTTTTCGCAAAGCAAAAAACAACATTTTTTATCTTTGCAGGCGTAAAACCGACATCAAACTTTCAAAAATATGACCAAAAAACTCATCAACATGATCGCACTAAGCGTCATCACCTTGGCTTCGTGTACCTCGAAGCCTGAACAAAAGACCGAGGTAGAAGTCCCGAATCCTTTCCTCAGCGAATACACGACACCTTTCCAAGTGCCGCCGTTCGACCAAATCAAAAACGAGCAATATCTGCCTGCTTTTGAGGCAGGTATCGCCGAACAACAAGCCGAAGTGGAGGCCATCGTCAACAACGCTGAACCAGCCACTTTCCAAAACACCATCTTGCCTTTCGACAAGTCGGGCAAAACCCTGAGCCGTGTCAGCAATGTGTTTTTCAACCTCAACGAATGCCTCACTAACGACGAAATGGTGGCTATCGCCGAACAGGTGCTGCCCATGCTTTCCAAGCACAGCGATGCCATCATGATGAACCCAAAACTCTTTGAACGCATCGATTATGTGTACCAACACCGTAATGAAATGGGTCTCGACGACCAACAGATCCGCGTCGTGGAGAAATACCATCAGGACTTTATGCGTCACGGTGCCGGTCTGCCCGCTGACAAGCAGGAGGAACTGAGCAAAATCAACGAACAGCTCTCCACGCTGAGTCTGCAATTCGGCAATAACCTGCTGAAGGAAAACGCTGGCTATAAGCTCGTCGTCGACAACGAAGCTAACCTCGCGGGCCTGCCACAAACCAGCATCGACGCTGCTGCCGAGCAAGCCAAGGCTGACGGCATGGAAGGCAAATGGGTGTTCACTTTGAGCAAGCCCAGCCTCATCCCCTTCCTGCAGTTTGCCGACAACCGCAACCTGCGCGAACAGATGTACAAGGCCTACTATAACCGTGGCGACAATAACAACGAGTACGACAACAAGAACCTCATCAACGAGATGTGCAAACTGCGCGTGCAGAAAGCCAAACTCTTCGGCTTTGACAACTACGCCGACTATGTCCTCGCCGTTAATATGGCCCAAGACTCCAAGACCGTGGACAAGTTCCTCATCGACATCTTCAACCCTGCCCAGCAACTCGCCAAGAAAGAATTGGCCGAGATGCAAGCCATTGCCGATAAGGAAGGCGCTGGCATCAAACTCGAAGGCTGGGACTGGTGGTACTACGCCGAAAAGCTACGCAAAGCCAAATATGACTTCGACGAGAACTACATCAAGCCTTACCTCACCGTCGACAACGTCCGTGACGGTATGTTCATGGCTGCCAACAAGCTCTATGGCGTCAACTTTGTCAAGAACGAGACTTTACCCGTATATTATCCTGGCGTGGAGACTTACGAAGTAAAGGAAGCCAACGGTGACTTACTTGGCATCCTTTACATGGACTATTATCCTCGCGACTCGAAGAGCGGCGGCGCTTGGTGCACCAGCTTCCGTGAGAGCGGCTATGACATCGAAGGCAAGAAGATTTATCCCGTCGTTTCCTTGGTGATGAACTTCACTCCTGCCTCGGGCGACACCCCTGCCCTACTCACTTGGGACGAGACCGAGACCATGTGGCACGAGTTTGGCCACTCACTCCATGCCTTCTTCTCCAATGGCCTCTACAGCCGCACCTGCGGCAACGTGCCTCACGACTATGTGGAGCTGCCTTCACAAATCATGGAGAACTGGGTCGCAGAGCCAGAGGTCATCCGCATGTATGCCAAGCATTACCAAACCGGCGAAGTCATGCCCGACAGCCTCATCGCCAAGATTGAAAACAGTGCCCTGTTCAACCAAGGCTTCATGACCACCGAGCTCATCGCCGCCTCCATCCTCGACATGAAATACCATGAGCTGACTGAGCCTCAAGACCTCGACGTAGACGCTTTTGAGAAGCAGCAGATGGATGCCATTGGCCTGATGCCCGAGATCCTACCTCGCTACCGCAGCACCAACTTCGCCCACATCTTCAATGGTGGCTATAGTGCTGGCTACTACGCCTACACCTGGGCTGAAGTATTGGACAAAGATGCTTTCAACTACTTCAAGACTTCTGGTGACCTTTTCAATCCTGAGCTGGCAGCCTCGTTCCGCAAGAATTGCCTGCAGGAATGCGGCAACGACGAGGGCATGGTGCAATACCGCAAGTTCCGCGGCCAAGATCCTGATTACGAGCCTTATCTGAAGGCACGTGGGCTGAAATAACACCTATGGATTTCCACTAATACTGGAATCCTATCCAACAAAGAAGGCCATCCCGTAAATACAGGATGGCCTTCTTTTTATCTATTCTAACACTCTTATTCAAACAACTTATTATTGTTCTCCAGCAAAAGCTCCAGCCGGTCAGTATCTTTCTTGGTCAATTTTACTTTTGGCAAAAACTTTCTGAAATTCCCTATACCATGCATATCCGAACCCACATAATCATACATCCCTTCCTTCAATAGGTAACGGGACTTTGCCACAGCGGGAGCTCCGTATGCGCCCGCCAGCGACAACAGATTCAGCTGGAACTTATAGCTCTTGTCCTTCCATCTGAAATAGTTGTCTTTTACTGCATACTCATACCGTTCAGGATGTGCAATTACAGGTAAAAAGCCATCGCACATCACTTCATACAGCATTTCGGAGATATTATGCTCGTACATCATATATGAGGTCTCACACAAAACTTGTGTACCCCCTTTGTCGAGAGTCAAGAAGCCTTGCTTATAATGATCCATGAAACAGGCATCCAACATATACTCAGCCCCTAATCGAAGCTGTATTTTGCTCACCTTTTCTGCTTCAGACTTAAAAGCCTCAAACTTTGCAGTTATGCTTTCACGGTTGTTCTCAGGATAGTCCTTCATAAAATGGGGGGTGAGAATCATGTGCTTCACGCCACGCTCCTCAAGCCTTTTTAAGGCATGAAGAGATTTTTCTGTCGAAGAAAAACCATCATCGACTCCTGGCAGAAGATGGCAATGGACATCTGTCGCCCCCTGAAAAAAATCCTCCGGTAACCTATAACGAATTCCAAACATAACTCATTGTATTAATCCTTGCCATCATCATGAGCCCTGGCAATAGTATGATGGTCGGAATGGTGATGGTGGTGATGCTTACGGAACAGACGGAACTTCTTCTTTTTCTTCTTCTTACCATCTTCTTCGTTACCATAAACATAGCCGTAACCATAGCCGTAACCATAGCCATAACCATACCCATAACAATAACCGTAAC
>JAGCCO010000165.1 GCA_017651645.1 Bacteroidales bacterium | reverse complement strand
TTCAGTGTATGGATACGGCAGCCGGTCCGACAGGAAGGTTCTATCAACGGCGTTGCACAGCACGATCAGTGATTCACGGTCATTATCAGACCAGGTATGAAGGGAAACAATCATCAATATTCAGGCGAATAAACGGGAATTAAACTGCCAATGCCTCCTTCACTACCTCGTCAAGTTGCTCGACTTCGATACCCCGCTTGAGGATTGTGCCATCGGGGCCAAAGAGGATGAGGGTAGGGATTTCGCCGATTCCGTACGGGTCTATCGGGATTTGCTGGGCGTTGATGATCTGATTCCAGACGATTCCAAGTTCCGAGGCAGCCTTGACTGTGTCCTCAACCTTATCTCCAACGGCGATGCTGAGCATGTCGAACTTGTCTCCGTGGTAGGTGTTGTATACCTCGATAAGGTAGGGCATCGCAGCCCGGCAGGGGACGCACCAGGAGGCCCAGAAATCGACGAGCAGATATTTCCCTTTGCCGACATAATCGGAGAGTTTCACCGTCGATGTTTCCGGATTCTCAGGGTCCTGAACGACAGTGAAGTCCACGAAAGGCTTACCTTCTGCGCTCTTGACCAAGCCGTCGAATCTATTCAACAATTCGGTGACCATGAAGGAAACCGGCGAGTTCTTCATCTCATCAGAGAGACCATTGACCATGGAGAGCATTTCCTCCGGGCTCACATCAAGTCGGTAAAGGTAAAGCATCTGAAGGGCCTGCAAGCCAACGATATTGTCAGGGTTATTCCGAGCGGTTTTCTTCGTGAAGTCGGTAAGCGCACCGATGTTCTCGTTGCGACACTTCTCAATGGCTTCCACGTCGTTACCGCACTCGGCTATTTTGGTCTGATAGTCCTTCCACCGGTTGCTGAAATCCATATTCTGAGAATGCGGCCCATCCGCATCTGAGGAAACGGCGGTACCGGCTTCCGGGTCAATAGTAATGGTCGAGCCGTCGGAAATGAAAGTAATCATGTTGGAGCCGGATTTGAAAAGCGACCACGTTGTGGCAAGTTTGGGAATTTCAACCTCAAAACGACCGTCTACTACTGCAACCGTAGTGTCCAAGACGGTTTTCTCGCCCTGAATCTCGATTTCGATGGTCTCGGGGGCATTTTCGGCGAACTGGCCCACAACTTTAGTGGTGTTTCCGGATTTCGGGGAGCAGGCTACCAGCAGCAGCGTGGCGACCAAGTTTAGTGCGATGACGATCCTTTTCATACGTGAATCATGATGGTAAATTCCGATTTATCTAAACAAACTTACTAATTTTTCAGCACATCGGCAAACCAGAGTCATCGGGTGTTCAAATAATGATGACACTCCGGCGCCTGGGACTTATTCAATATCTAATTGAATACCAAGTAGATAAATCTCTCGATAATCGTCACAATTGGTTCGAGAACTGTTAACGATCACGCACAAGACTATTTAACTAATTGATTTTCAGAGATTTACACATCTCAGAGAAGTCAATTTCTGTGAGAATTCCGATGAAAAACCCCGGCAATCGTCCAATACTGTCGGGGTTGAATTTTATGCCGAAAAATTGGAATTTACCATCATCTCTTTTTTGCCCAAGTATTGGCTAAAACTACTGC
>JAGCCO010000164.1 GCA_017651645.1 Bacteroidales bacterium | reverse complement strand
GCCCCGTCCGCCTGCACAACCGTTGCAAGCTCAGCGGTCGTCCGAAAGGCTATATGCGCCAGTTTGGCATTTCGCGTATTGATTTCCGTGAGATGGCCCTCAAAGGCCTCATCCCGGGCGTAAAGAAAGCTAGTTGGTAAACTATTTAAGACTTAGAAAAGATGAATACAGACCCTATAGCAGATTATCTGACTCGCATCCGCAATGCGAATAATGCCAAGCATAGAATCGTTGAGATCCCCGCTTCGAACATGAAGAAGGCCATCACGAAGATCCTCTTCGAGAAGGGCTACATCCTCAACTACAAGTTCGAAGAAGGTGAGAAGAAATCACAGAATGTCATTAAGATCGCTCTGAAGTATCATCCTGTGACCAAGCTGCCTGCCATCACGACCATCGACCGCGTCTCGCGTCCTGGCCTGAGAAGGTATGCTGATAGTGAAAACCTGCCGCGCGTGATGAATGGCCTCGGTATCGCCATCATCTCCACCTCGCAGGGTGTGATGACCGACAAGGAAGCCCGTAAGCTCCACATCGGCGGTGAAGTGATTTGTTACGTTAGCTAATAATAGGAGATAGAAAGTATGTCAAGAATTGGTAAATTGCCTATCGCCATCCCCGCTGGCGTAACGGTCGACATCAAAGACGATGTCATCACGGTTAAAGGTAAGTTAGGTGAACTTTCGCAGAAGTTCGGCGACCACGTCATCCTTGAGGTCGAAGGCGACCAGATCCACGTGAAGCCCAACGAGGCCACCCTCGGTGGCAAGCCGGGTGCCATGCACGGACTCTACCGCGCCCTCATCGCCAACATGGTCAAGGGCGTCAGCGAAGGCTTCGAAACAGTGCAGGAATTTGTCGGTGTCGGTTACAAGGCCGAGGCCAAAGGACAAATCCTCGAAATGTCTCTGGGCTTCTCCCACAACATCTTCATGGAGATGCCTCCTGAGATTAAGATTGAAACCATCAACGAAAGAGGTAAGAACCCCATTCTGAAGATGCGTTCATACGACAAACAACTTCTTGGTCAGGTGGCCGCAAAGATTCGCTCGATGCGTAAGCCTGAACCTTATAAGGGTAAGGGTATCAAGTTCGAAGGCGAAGTCCTGAGACGTAAGGCAGGTAAAGCTGCTGGTAAGTAAAAAACATTAATACCTCAGTAAGAAAATGGCAAAAACTAAAGAAGAAAGAAGACAGTTCATCAAGAAGAGCATCAGAAAGAAGATTTCTGGTACCGCACAGCGTCCGCGCATGTCTGTCTTCAGAAGCAACAAGCAAATCTATGTTCAGCTGATTGACGACGAGGTCGGCAAGACGCTGGCAGCCGCCAGTTCCCGCGAGAACGGCATCGAAAATGAAAAGATCACGAAGACCGAACAAGCCGCCAAGGTTGGCGCCCTGATCGCCGAGAAGGCCAAGGCCGCCGGCATCGAGACCGTCGTGTTCGATCGTAATGGTTATTTGTATCACGGTAGAGTGAAGTCGCTGGCCGACGCAGCTCGTAATGGAGGACTTAAATTCTAATTGTCATGGCAGAAGTTAATGTAAAAAGAGTAAAGTCTAGCGAAATCGAGTTCAAGGAACGTCTCGTTAGCATCAACCGCGTCACCAAGGTGACCAAAGGTGGTCGTACTTTCACTTTCGCAGCACTGGTTGTCGTCGGCAATGAGAACGGCGTCGTCGGTTACGGACTTGGCAAGGCCAAGGAAGCCACCGCTGCCATCCAGAAGGGTGTTGACGACGCCAAGAAGAACCTGGTGAAGGTTCCCGTTCTGAACGGCACGCTGCCCCACGAGCAATACGGCAAGTACAGCGGCGCTTACGTCTACATCCAACCTGCTACTCCTGGTACCGGTGTCATCGCCGGTGGTGCCATGCGTGCCGTCCTTGAGAGCGTTGGCGTGAAGAACGTGATGGCCAAGTCGAAGGGCTCCTCCAACCCCCACTCGGTGGTGAAGGCCACTTTCGACGCTCTGACCAAAATGCGCGATGCCTACACCGTCGCACAATTGAGAGGTGTGGATTTGGATACTGTGTTTAACGGATAAAACTTTTGAACTATGAAGAAAGTAAGAATCACCCAAGTCAGAAGTGGTATCGGAAGACCACAAGATCAAAAGGACACTTTGAGGTCACTCAAACTGAGAAAGATGCATCAGTCGGTCGAGGTCGACATGGACGACCCCGTTATGGCTGGTATGGTGAACAAAATCGCCCACCTTCTCAAGATCGAAGAAATCTAATTGTTGAACTTATCAAATCTACACTACTATGGATTTAAGTAATCTCAAACCAGCAAAAGGTTCTACAAAGGAAAAGAAAAGATTAGGCCGTGGCCAAGGTTCAGGAAGAGGCGGCACGTCAACGCGCGGTCACAAGGGTGCTCAAGCACGCTCGGGCGCAAAGCGTAAGGTCGGCTTCCAAGGCGGCCAGATGCCTCTCCAGCGTTTGGTTCCTAAGTTCGGTTTCAAGAACATGAATCGTATTGAGTACACCCCGGTCAACCTCGCAACTTTGCAGAAACTTGCTGACAAAGGCATTACGGTGATTACTCCCGAAGTGCTTGTTGAAAACGGTGTCACCCACAAGAAGGAGCTTGTCAAGATCCTCGGTCGTGGCGAATTGACTGCAAAAGTGGAAGTTAGGGCTCACGCTTTTTCCGCTAAGGCCAAAGAGATGATCGAGGCTGTCGGTGGAACCTGCGACAAATACGAAACGAAATGAATAGATTGATTGAAACCATAAGGAATATCTTCAAGATTGAGGAACTGCGTAAACGCATCCTGTTTACCGTCCTCATCATCTTGGTCTACCGTTTCGGATCGTTCGTCGTTATCCCCGGTGTCGACCCGAACCAACTCTCCATTATCCAGCGCAGCAGTGAAGGCGGCCTGCTCGGCCTGTTGAACATGTTCTCAGGCGGTGCTTTCGGTAACGCTTCCATCTTTGCTCTGGGTATCATGCCTTACATCACCGCATCCATCATCATCCAGCTGCTCGGCATGGCAGTGCCTTACTTCCAGCGCCTGCAAAAGGAAGGTGAGAGCGGCCGTAAGAAGCTGAACCAGATCATGCGTGGTCTGACAGTGATTATCGTCGCCATCCAGGGCCCTGGTTACATCAAGAATGTTGTGACCCAGTTCAGAATGGCTGGCGCTGCCACCGCTGTCACTCCTTTCGACGGTTCCGCTCCTGGCGTCTTCTTCTATATCTCGTCGGTCATCCTGCTTATCGCCGGCACCTTGTTCATCATGTGGCTGGGTGAAAAGATCACCGACAGAGGTATTGGCAATGGTATCTCCCTCATCATTATGATCGGTATCATTGCCCGTCTGCCCGGTGCCTTCGTGGCCGAATGTGCAGCTCGCTTCAACCAAGGCGGTACGGGTCTTCTGATCCTCGTCATCGAGTTAATCGTGTTGTTCTTCGTGATGGTGGGTACTATCGCCCTCGTCCAAGGCACGCGTAAGATCCCGGTACAGTATGCCAAGCGTGTTGTCGGTAACCGCCAGTATGGTGGCGTCCGCCAATACATCCCGCTGAAAGTGAATGCCGCTGGCGTTATGCCTATCATCTTTGCTCAGGCCATCATGTTCCTGCCTGTGACCATCGCCGGTTTCAGACAGACTGAGACCCTGACGGGTATTGCCGCTGCTTTCACCAACATCAATGGTTTCTGGTACAACCTTGTATTCTTCCTCATGATCATCGCCTTCACCTATTTCTATACGGCTGTGACGATGAACACCAACCAGATGGCGGAAGACATCAAGAAGAACGGTGGTTTCATCCCCGGTGTGAAGCCTGGTAAGAAGACGGCTGAGTACCTCGACACCATCATGTCGAGAATCACGTTGCCCGGTTCTCTCTTCCTTGGCCTCGTTGCCATCATGCCTGCCATCGTGGCCAACCTCATGAATGTCACCACGGGATTCTCCCACTTCTACGGCGGAACCTCGTTGCTGATTCTCGTGGGTGTTGTGCTCGACACCCTGCAGCAGATCGAGAGCCACCTCTTGATGCACCACTACGATGGTCTGACCAAGACTGGACGTATCAAGGGACGTATCGGCAGAATGTAAACTTATTGTCCTTTGCCCTTTGGAGCAAGGCTGGCCTGACTTTCGGGAAACCTTCGGTAGCAACCGGAGGTTCCCCGAAATGAGGGTAAAGTAAGAGGATAAAATGGTGAGGATGAAGAAATTTGACAAAAATCACCTCCAATTGGAAAAGAATTCTTACTTTTGCAGCCCGAAAATCCGCCAAAATAGGGCAGGAGCTGAAGTAAATAACTAAATAATAAGTATTTGAAGCAATAAAGTATGGTAAAACAAATGTCGATAGAACAGGAAGGCACCGTGGTGGAAGCGTTGGGTAACGCCATGTTCCGCGTCGAGTTGGAGAATGGTTTGGTGATCATCGCCACCATTTCCGGTAAGATGCGCATGCACTATATCAAGATTCTGCCTGGCGACAAAGTCAAGCTGGAGATGTCTCCCTATGATTTGACAAAAGGCCGTATCACCTTCAGATACAAGAGTTAACTACAAAAGTATATTGAAATGAAAGTTCAAGCATCTGTGAAG
>JAGCCO010000163.1 GCA_017651645.1 Bacteroidales bacterium | reverse complement strand
TCAAGACCAACTTCCCCGCCGACTTCATCGCCGAGGGTGTCGATCAGACGCGCGGCTGGTTCTTCACGCTGCACGCCATCGCCACGATGCTGTTCGACAGCGTAGCCTTCAAGTCTGTGATTTCCAACGGTTTGGTGCTCGACAAGAACGGCAACAAGATGTCCAAGCGGTTGGGCAATGCCGTTGATCCTTTCGAGATCATCCACAAATACGGTCCCGACGCGACCCGCTGGTACATGATCACCAACGCCTCCCCGTGGGACAACCTCAAGTTCGACGAGGCCGGCATCGGCGAGGTGCAGCGCAAGTTCTTCGGCACGCTGTTCAACACCTACAACTTCTTCGCACTGTACGCCAACATTGACGGATTCACGTACAAAGAGGCGGAGATTCCGTTCGCCAAACGTCCCGAAATCGACCGTTGGATTCTCTCCGAGCTGAACACGTTGGTGAAGCACTGTCAGGAGAACTACATCGACTACGAGCCGACCAAGGTAGGCCGTGAGATTCAAGACTTTACGGACGCTTACCTCAGCAACTGGTACGTGCGTCTCTGTCGCCGCCGCTTCTGGAAGGGCGAATACAGCGAGGACAAGATTTCTGCTTACCAGACGCTCTACACCTGCTTGGAGACCATCGCCAAGATCGCCTCGCCCATCGCGCCGTTCTTTATGGACAAACTCTATCAGGACCTCAACCGCGTCACCGGCAAGGAAGCGTTCGAGTCCGTGCATTTGGCCGACTATCCCGAGGTACACGAGGAGCTGATTGACAAGGAGTTGGAGGAACGTATGCAGCTCGCACAGCAGTTCAGTTCTATGGTGTTGGCGTTGCGTAAGAAGACCAACCTGAAAGTGCGTCAGCCGCTCTCCAAGATTATGATTCCCGTGATGGACGAACATTTCAAACAGCAGATTTCGTTGGTGCAGGATCTGATTTTGCACGAGGTCAACGTCAAGGAGTTGGTGTTCGTCAGCAACGAGGACGGCGTCTTCGTGAAGCGTATCAAGCCCGATTTCAAGAAGTTGGGACCGAAATACGGCAAGATCATGAAGCTCGTGGCCGCCCGCATCACCGGCTTCTCGCAGCAGGAGATCGCGCAGTTGGAGAAGGAGGGCGTGATGAGGTTCGAGATCGAGGGTCAGCCCGTGGAGATCACCACCGACGACGTGGAGATCCAGGCGCAGGACATCCCCGGCTGGGTGGTGGCCAACTTTGGTGCATTGACCGTGGCCTTGGACATTGAGGTCTCGGAAGAGCTGAAGAACGAGGGTTACGCCCGCGAGTTCGTGAAGTTAGTGCAGACCTACCGCAAGGAGAACAACTTCGAGGTGCTGGACAAGATCGCCATCACGGTGGAGGACAACGAGGTCATCACCCCCGCGTTGAAGGCCTTCGAGCAGCACATCTGCAACGAGACCCTCTGCACCTCCCTGACCATCGCCGCCACGGTTTCCGACGGCGTGGAGATGGATTTGGAGGATGTGAAGATCCGGGTGAAGATTGAGAGATTGTAATGGAACGGTGTAGGGGCGGATAATGATTCGCCCCTACAGACCGAAAACGATAACAATTCATTGTAGGGACGCGACAAATTGTGTCCCTATTTTTTCACAAAAACAAATATTCAAACAATTGTATGCAAATGCTCTTAAATGTTTCTTTTGGTATTACCGCTTTCCTTCCCCATGGCTGGCTGTTTATGGCTTTCATCATTGTGGGAGAGGCTTTTCTGATGAGCAAGTATCTGATTCAACAAAAGTTCAACAAAAGAATTTGGTGGTCTGCAATCTTTTCCAACATAGTCAGCGGTGTCATAGGAATCATAACAACTATGATACTTAACGGTGGGTGGTGGCTCGTTGTTTGGTTTCCCTGGGTCAGTTCGCATGAGGTAAATGTTCATAACTCCAATCATTTATGGGGTTTGATTATTTACTATCTCGTAGCTATGATCCTCTCTGTTCTAATCGAACTATTGGTAAATCATCTTATCCTTAGAAAAGAATACCCATTCAAGAAAACCCTTAACGCCACACTCATAGCCAATGCCTTCAGCTACTTTGTCGGGGCACTGCTGATTACCCTATTGGTGATGTTGTAGGCCCTTATTTCATTTGGAGAGTATGACGGGCGGCTGTCGGAGGTCCGGCTATACGTCGCGCACGTGAGTACGGAGGCGATGTAGAGACGTGCCATGGCGCGTCTCTACAGACCGAAACCGATAAAATTACATTGAAGGAGCGAATAGTTGTTCGCTCCTTTTTATTATGCATTGAATATTAATGTGGGGTTGTGATAAAAAAGTGTATTTTTGCAGCGTTATAAAGAAAAAGCAACTATGACTACACTTGCATTGAACAATCTTTGGACCTATTTGCAGGGGTTGGCTCTCTCGCAGAGCGACAAGGAATGGCTAGCCAACAGGCTGATTATGTCTGCCAATACCGCTACGGCCACATCCGAGGAACGGAAAGCCCGTTTTTTGGAACTGGCAGGCTCATGGTCGGAAACGGCAGAGGGTGAAGAGTTCTATCAGATGATGAAACATCGCAATGAGGAACGCCCCGCCAACCGTAATGTTACATTCCCCCAAGAATAGCTGCTTATGAAAGGTTTCATTCTTGACACAGACACGTGGATTGAGTATTTCCATAACCGTGGTAAGGTGGCCGAACATATTGCGGCTACTCCTGCCAATGAAATTTTCGCATCTGAAGTGACTATTGCGGAACTCACATACGGAGCTCTGCACAGCAAAGCTGTTGCTCGTCATCTGCAAGAACCGAAGGAGATAGCTGAAACATTTATCGTACTTCCTCTTGGTGATTGGACACGGGATTACGCTGAAATCCGCCATTCCCTTACAAGTCAAGGTCTTGTAGTAGGTGATTTTGACATCCTGATTGGTGTTACCGCACGTCAGTATGAGCTGACCGTTGTTACACACAATATCAAACATTTTGAGAAAATGCCTGGTGTTAAGTGTGTTGACTGGTTGAAGTAATCATATAATGACGAATGGTGATCACGCCATGAGAAGCCGACTGATTCTGATTTTTGCGTTGAGCCTGTGCTTTCTGCAAGGTTTCTCCCAAAAGTCCTATTTCGGCGGAGGTGTTGTATTCGGCAATACATTTTCAGCGATGTCTGCGGATAATATTCCTGGATATTGGAAAACAGG
>JAGCCO010000048.1 GCA_017651645.1 Bacteroidales bacterium | reverse complement strand
TGCATCGGGAAATAAAATGCCTGACAAATCCCGTAATAGTCCGTATATCTCCGTTAATAATCAGTTCATTACGGCAATTCGAATTTTGGGCTAGTTCTCTTTGATTCGGAGTTTTTTGGAGTGATTTGAACCACATTTGAACCACGCGTGGTTCAAGGTCTGGAACAATCTACGCCAAAGTTCACAACTTTAAGTCATTTTACATGTTTTTACATAATTGACCCTAATCACTGGGGATAATTGGCGTAGCGGAGGTCCTGAAGAAAAATTCCAGTGATTTTGTAAAAAGTGTGTACTAAATGACAATTCTCTTGCAGTATTCTACTTGAACCGTTCCGTATCCACCGCCTCACGCCGTTTCTCCGTATATCCGCCGAACTTCCAGGTCAGTGCGACACCAAACCGGCGGTAGTTCTTCACTCCGGCTTTCAGATACATACCACCATAATCAATTTCCGGGGAAATTCTGCTGGTCTGGAAGATGTCGGAGCAAAAGATATTCAGTAGTCCCCTTCCATCGGCGAATCCCCAGCGTATGGATGCGTCTAGTTTCCCGTTAGCGGGCAGATCATAGATGCCCTGGATGGTCTTGGAGCCAATCAGCCCATTCACCAGAATTTTGAGATTGTATCTCGTTGACAGGGTGAAGGTATTGTCCATCAACGCAATCCCGTAGAAGATATCCCGATCGAATGGGATATCATAAAAATCGCTATCCTTATCCCTCTGCCAGAAGCCGATGATTCCTATGTTGGCATTCCACCAGTTGCCCACGCTGATGGGAATAGTCGTCTGTATGACAGCCTGTTGCCTAAAGTCTTCGTTTATTGTGCGATAGGTCTGAACAAGGCGGTCGGGGTTCTGATAGAGCTGTGAGATGAAATTATCTTTCGTATGGCTGAAAAATGCCGTGAACATATATTTACTCTTCAAGATATACGAAAGCGCCACCTGATATTCCTTTTTCGGGCGAAGAGATGGGTTGCCCACAGTTTCCGTGTAGACGCTTGAATGGGTCGTTGTGCTCCTCAGTGTCCAGTAATTCGGGTAGCCTTTGTTAGAAGAAAGCCCAAGCAGGACGATATGGCCTCCAGATGGAAGCCAGGTAACATTCAGCGTCGGATACACAGAACAGTCATTCCAGGCCGCATTCTTGAAATGCTCCACCGCCAACGAGCCGTCCATGAGCCACTTTTTAGA
Organism: Bacteroidales bacterium; assembly: GCA_017651645.1. The sequence continues at coordinate 1,251 of JAGCCO010000048.1, read as the reverse complement.
AAAAGCCTTGCTGAATCCGGCATATACATTCTGCGACTGTTCGTCCAACTGGGAGCTAAAGCCGTCATCACCTGCGACATTGATTCTCTGCCCTGTAACCGGGTCAAAGTACCATTGGTAACTCTCATCGCGGGCCCACTCCAAATCGACTCCATAATTGAGTCCCCAACCTTTGCCCAAGCTATGCTCCTGACCGACAAAGGCTTTCCATCGGTCGATCGTCTGCCGCTCTTCCGTCCTGATATTCCAGTTCTCGGCCTCGAAAGTACTCTTGAGAAATTGATTGGAGGGCTTGTTGTAATGAGTATATTCCATACCTAGTGAAAGACCGAATGGCGATGTATAATCCGCTCGGACATTATGCAGTTGCTTGGTCTCATCAATGCGGGTGGTCGACACCTGCGTCCCTGTAGCGCCGAAATCAGTTCCTGACTCTCCTAGGCCTCCGTTGTAGACCAGACTAACGCTATGGTTGTCGTCTAAGAAATAGTCCGCACCCCAGCGAATCTGATGCGACTTTTCGCGAGTGTCTTCCAACCGGTTTTCCGAAATATTATGAACACTGCCATCATTGAGCCGATGACGTGTCTCCGTATTTATTTCATTGTGAGTCTGGTTAAAACCATAACTATACATCAAATCCGTCGAGAATTTACCCTTGGTATACAGCAGGGAACCTCGCCCCAGATAATTTCCGTAATATTCTTTGGCGTATGTCCCGTAAATCTCACCTAACAGTTTCCCCCTATCTTCGGCATCATGATTCAAGACAATGTTTATTAGAGCCCCGCGGACCTTATACTTCGCCGTAGCATTGGGAATCACCTCTGCTTTTGCAATCCGGCTCACCGGAGTCGAGCGCAGCAGCGCGTTTACCTGTTCAGCAGTCAGCGTTGAGACCTTCCCGTCCAGGATCACTGTCGCACCACGGCCCGCCACGGAGAACCCATCTCCTTGCGGAATCACACCTGGAAGTTTGCTGATAGCCTCGAAAGCATTATCGGCAGGCGTCTTCTCCAGAATACGCGGCAGGTCATACACCAGCGCCCCTTTGTCCACCTTTACTATAGGGATTTCTCCCACAACAACTGCCTCGGACAGCTCAAGATACAAACTGTCTGCTGCAGCGTAAGAAGCAAGCGAATCCGGTTCCTGGGCGGCAGCATTCACTGCAATCAATGTCAATAAAACCCACAACATGTATCTCTTCATATTCACTATTCTCGGCTGTCCTTTCGGCCATTATTTCAC
>JAGCCO010000162.1 GCA_017651645.1 Bacteroidales bacterium | reverse complement strand
CTTTCCCGGCCTGGATCAATATCGAGTCATTCCGCCTTCCGGCATCGGCCTATAAGATGACGCAGACGGAAAACACCATCGACATAGCTTTTCCCGAGCCCGTTCCGGTGACGGACATCTCCTTCTTCAATGGCAATCCCAAAGATGCAGATGCATGGGAACGGGAAGCCCGTGCGAAAGAATTCAAACTGGAAATCCAGCATGGTGACGGCACCTGGGAAACAAGGGAAGAGCCGTTTGGGGAAGTGTACCCTTATCATTTGTTTGAGACGTATCAACGGGAAGAGGCAGCCGGGGACAGGCTATTTCTTTGCATGACCAACGTCATGCAGCAGCATGGAAACCGGCTGGTTCCAGTCAATGAACACGAAAAGGCCTGGAAACCCGGGTACGACAATCGGATCAGGCACATCCGGCTCACAGTAACCAAGCTCACCCAACGCAAGCCGACCGGAAAGAATCCTCTCTCAGGAATTCGAGTCTATGCCTGTCCGAGGTCTTATAGCTTTATGCCATAAGTCAAGATTCTCTTAGTAGCTGTAGAATCTGCACGAATGGGAGAATGCAGGTTTTATTTCCCGATGCAGAATATTAAATTCATTGATAATCAATGAGTTGCGCGACACGTGGTTCAAATGTGGTTCAAACTCTTCGGTAATAACTTCCACGTAGCCGGTACTAAAACGGACTAGCAAAAAGCATATCTGAGATCCTTTGAATCATTCTATGGAGAGCAGATTTCGCATAAATAAATCATTGTTTTCTCAGGTGCTCCCAGTCCAGTCGAAGGGTAGGGAAGGCCTGTTGTATCGCAAAGGCTATTGCAAACCGATTGTTATTCCCTTCTGTATAAACACGAATGATAACGACGTCATGTATTCTGTCGACGGAATGAATGACGCCGGCATATTCTCCTCCACCGACAAGTTCAATAAACAATTCCTCGAGAGGAATATCAACATTAGTTGGGGCATCCTCGCTAAACAAATGATTTAAGCGACAATAGAGGTGTTCAAGATCATTAGATGGGCCCAAGACATGTAGTTCGAACTCTCGGGCATATTTCAGTTCATCTTTCCATCGCCCCTCCATCAAACGAAGGTTATCTTTTGCAAAAGGATTTCCCAACGCAATTGCTTCATTGAAATATGATCTTGATTTGCTTTTATTGCGATAAATACCAGCGTGTTCATCACCGTCACCATAGGCGCGGGCAAGCCATTGAAAGGCGTCTTTGTCCCTGCGTCTTGCTAGTTCCTCCAGGATAAAATAGGCATTGAACGATGAGCCGGCGAAAAACATCCAATAAGACATCAAGGTATCATTGTCGATATCTTTCATCCTGTCGACGAACATCTGTCGAAAGTACTCCCGTTCTTCGTTACTGGCTTCTATGGCTGGTTTATTCTCTATTAGCCAGGCAGGATCCTCAGTCTCATCCATCGCTTCGATACCGGTCTCAAAACTTCTCAGCAACAGAACCAATGATTTATTGTCACCATTCTTTGCCGCTTCAAAAAGTTTTTTTTTCGTAAGACGCTTTTTCATATCAATGAGTTTGTATACAAAAATAACAAAATAGAGTTGTAGCTCAAAATGCTATTTATCCCATTTTACGGTTTCACATAAAATCATCTTGGTTTCCAAACTTGTGACAATGATGTCAAATATTTGGAAAGTCTCCGAATGCTCTTCCAGTCTATCTCTTTTTTGCTTTTGCTCTTGCACATTCGATTCTTTTTGCTAACTTTGCAACAGCCGTAAAATTTACGGCCGTAAAATTTTGATGAAATGAAGTTTTATGACAGGGAAGAGCAGTTGAAGACACTGCGCGAAATGAGGGAACTATCGTACAATGGTTATTCCCGACTTACGGTTGTCACCGGAAGGAGACGTATAGGGAAGACGACTCTTATCAAGGAAGCCTATCAGGATGAACCCTATGTATATCTATTCGTAGGTAAGAAAAGTGAATCAGTCCTGTGCGGAGAATTCTGCGAAGAGTTCCAGGAGAAGACCGGGGGATTCGTCCCTCCGATGAGT
>JAGCCO010000161.1 GCA_017651645.1 Bacteroidales bacterium | reverse complement strand
AGCCAAAGTTACTATGTTTGCATTCGAAAATACCAAAAGTCAATTAAAGAAGCGTCAAATCTGAGAATTATTCCGCACCGTGAGGTGCAGAGAACCTCTCCGCTACGCTTCAAGAACCTCAGCATCTCGCGGTGCGTGAAAAGGGCTGCGCGAAGAAATCGCGAGAAAAGGTTGGTACGATAATAATTGGTTTGTAATTTTGCAAGTACTAACAAAACAAATTACACTCACAATTAAAACCGTACCAATATGCAAAAGTACAAAATTTCCTTCAAAGGACAAAACATTTACGTCGGAATTGACGTACATCTGAAGACTTGGCACATTACGACTCTCACCGAGAGTGGCTGCAAGTTCTCATTCGCTCAGCATTCTGATGCAAAAGAGCTCTTTGACAGACTGAACAAGAAATTCCCCGAGGCTCACTTCAAGTCAGCTTACGAAGCCGGTTTCTGTGGCTTCTCGGCCCACTACGCCCTGAGTGAGCAGGGTTTTGAGAACATTGTAGTCAACGCTGGTGACATTCCTACAACAGGTAAGGAAAAGGTCATGAAGACAGATGCCGTGGACTCTGAGAAGATTGCCTGGGCATTGAAGCGTGGACAGTTGACAGGCATCTACATCAAGGACAAGTCGTTCATGGACGACACAAACCTGGTGCGCCTTCGTCAGCGGTTTATAAAAGATCTTTCCCGCCAGAAGAACAGGCTGAAGCATTTGCTCTATACACAGGGAGTCGTCTATCCGAAGTGTTTTACCAAGAGTGGTACACACTGGTCCTGCAACTTCATGAAATGGCTTCGTGAAGAAGTGGTGCTGCTGTCAGAAGAGAAACGAACACTCATGTTGCTCTGTGACCATGTGGACAATACGCGGAAAGCAATTCTGGAGGTGACACGCGAAATCCGTCGGTTGAGCAAGGATGACAAGTATAAGGCAAACTTCAATCTGCTAACCTCTGTGCCAGGTTTCGGGCTCATAACATCCATGTCCCTGCTGACAGAACTGGATAACAATCCGACACGCTTTCCCAACGAACGCAAGTTTGTGGCCATCCTCGGACTTATTCCCACCTGTCATGATTCTGGAGAGAAAAAGGTTAGCGGTGAGAAAACCTTCAGAGGTAACAAATATCTAGGACCTCTGATTGTGGAGGCAAGCTGGATAGCAATACAGAGAGACTACCAACTGGGGGCATATTACACCAACTGCTGTCAGAGCATGAAACCGCAGATGGCCATCATCAAGGTGGCAAGGCGACTGGCCTGCAGAGCGTATGCCGTCATGAAGACGAAGAAGGCTTATGTGCTTCAATAATAAGAGGAGAAAGAATTTGCAAAACAACAGGGAGACAAGTCGGACGAACTTCTCAAATTACAATGACCACTATTCGTATTTGATGAGTCCATAGGACTACATCTCGTCAAAGTTTGTGGCATTATATCCCAAGATCTGAAGAAGTAATCTGATGAGTGGCTAAGGCTCACTACATCTAATAGAAGTTTGATCCGGCTT
>JAGCCO010000068.1 GCA_017651645.1 Bacteroidales bacterium | reverse complement strand
TAAACATCACCGTCCCTACAATAGGCTTGTTGATGCGCAGAGGATATCCCAAATACTGCGCCGTATAGTCCTTGTCGAAATGATTCAGCAGGCCATAACTTGAAGAGATCTTGAAGATGATGTCGTTGTATTGGATTCCGATACCGAAATTCCACGAGAGGCCAATCCAATGCCACAAGGGCTTGCCTGTGTCATCGAGCGGACTGCCAAACAGATAGCTGCCGCTTCCAGATACGATTCCAGAGGCATTCGTCTTGCGGAAAAGCACCAAATCGAGACTCGGCCCTGTGAAAAGCTGCAGCTCGGTGTGGTCGCCAAGTCTGTCATGGTATTGCAGCATGACGGGAAGCATACCCGCAAGGTCGTGGGCTTTCACTTCGAGGGTCTGCCCCTCTTCCTCGAACTTGGCATAGGGATGGCAGTATTCCAAGCGAATGCCCGTCACGAGGCCGAGCGGCGTAGCACCCAGCATGTACTCGCGGTCGTATTCCACACCGTAGGCGGGTGTCATTTTGCCTTGTTCCGATGCGATGTACGATATAGTAACACCGTTACACTGCATCGTCTTGCCCATCATGCATACGCCGAGTGTGTTGTTGACTTTCTTGCCGCTGACTGGCTCGTTTTTGGTTCCTTGCTGGGCAAACATCGTGGTGCTCAGCAAGATTGCAAACAATAATAATCCTTTGGTTCTCATAATGATATAAGTTAGGTTTGTGTTAGTATTATTATTATTTATATTTCTTTAATTCTATGTGTCGCTTCGCGTCACTGCGAGGAACGAAGCAGTCCAATGAATAAGTAAATTTATTACGGTTCAACACTATTGGTATAATCCTCTTCAGTAATCGTATAGGTAAGGTATCCATAACAATCATAGCGCAGGAGAAACATACTGCCTCTTTTTGTTGTCCAAGTATAACGGTCTCCTTCAAAATTAAAAGGCCCGTTTCCTTCTTCTTGCGTGTAAACCAAATGTTTGCCATCATCAAAAGTAAAAATAATAGTATCGCCATAAACCATAAGCAAATTGGCTTTTGCAGTAGCGATATTTGCTGACCCCAAACCATAACTAACGAAAAACACGGAGTCTTGCTTTGATTCAATCGTAATGCCATTAGGGTGATTTTCCCAAAATCCTTGGTATTCAGGGTTGGAAGTGATTGTTACTGCGTGACCACTATTGTTGACAAGTTTGAAATCAATGCCGTATCCAGGGTCGCAAGATGTTAATGCGATGATTAACAAGCAAAGAATGAAACCTATTTTTTTCATGGTTTTGATGTTTATTGATAATACATTTTCTTTTTGTTCTATTTTTTTCAATGACTAATGCGCAGCCTTTCAGTTAGCAAAATAAATGACCTTATCTCTCTTCAAATTTCATTTTTTATACTTCTTCATCAAATCCTCCATTTGCTTTCGGTAGGTACTTTCCTCCAGTGGGTCGCTCTCGCGCATAGCCGTTGACACAAAAGCCAGATTGTTGGATTCGCTGTCGACAATGATGATGCCACTGTGAACCATATCCTTGTAGGGTACAGTGTAGTAAGACCCCATGGTAAGGATGCCGATGAGCACCCCTTTGCCAATCTGTCCGGCATAATTGCCGCCCGTGCGAGTGAAGCCCCAGTTGTAGGCCACCAGTCCGAAGCGTTCGTTCCGTGCTTCAAGGATGGAATCGATGGTAGGCGGAATCGGGATGTCTTTCACTCGAATATTCTTCTCGATGAAATTCATCAACATATAGATTTCGTACTGCACTTCATTGTTGACGAGACTGTCTTCGATGACAATTGTCCTAGCAACGGGAAGTGTCCTGTCTTTAGCCAGAGCCGTCTCAAACAGTCCTTGGGCAATATTGGTAAGCGAGTCGTTATAGGTAATATTGTTTCCCTTCTCGATGATGCCGACTTGATTAAACGGCTTGAATTGCTGCATTTGTCGAATGTCGGCACGAGTCAAGGAGGAGACAAAGCCTCTGTTGGCAGTGCAAGATGCAAAGAATCCTCCAAAAAGGAATGATGCAACGATGATTAAAAGTGTCTTTTTCATTAGCGTTTAGTTTTCATAGGCAAAAGTAAGCAAAATCATATCTAAAACCCTACAATTATATCAGCAAACTGACTCCATCCCCAGGCGGATTTATAGGCGTCCACACTTGTTGATGGCACCTTGATTTCTTGCAAAGGACAGCCTAAAAACGGGTTGTCACTGGCCTGGGGAGGATAATTGGTTACGGGTGGCGTGGTCGCATGGCAGGTCACTGACGTCAAGGACGTGCAGTCCTTGAAAGCATAATCCGTCAATTCCTCCAGAGTTTCAGGTAGTTCAATCGATTGCAGATTGGTGCAATTGCCGAAAGAAGTCCTGTTGATATGTTTCATGGCTGGCATCTTGATTTCTTTCAGGTTTTCGCAAGAAGTAAACGCCCCAGAAGCCAAAGAATACACCGAAGGCATCTCGACCGATGTCAGGTTCTTGCAAAAGGCGAACGCCATAAGGCCAATGGTCTCAACGGAATTGGGAACG
>JAGCCO010000160.1 GCA_017651645.1 Bacteroidales bacterium | reverse complement strand
TCCCGCTTTCTTGCCGAGTTTCCAGTAGAGCGGTGAGCGGAAGCTGATGAAGAAAATCACCGCAAACCACGCCACGGCAAGCACCCAGTCGTACCACACGTACTGGCTTGCGTCGAACACTCCGCCGAAGAAGTAGCAGCAAGCGATGATCCCCAGCCCCACGGTGGTGACCATCCCGGGATTGTAGAAGGCCTTGAGGCGGATCGGGAAGATGACAAAGTGCATGAGCACCTCGGCGAAGAGGAACATGAAGGCCGCCAAGGTCATGAAGCGCACGCCCGGCAGAAGAAGCGGGAGTATATAGACCATCAGCAGGAACCCCCAGTTGCCGAACATCGAGCTGAGATTGTTCACGCCCCATTTGGAGGTATCGGGCTCACTGCTGCCCATCAATACTTTCATACCGACCAAAGGAAAACCGCCCGGCCAGCCGAACTCCTCGAAAAAGTGGAGAAACAGCACTGCGTTGGCGGCAAGGAGCAGTTTGGTGACCGTTGCCATCGGTGCCAGAATGGCCACGAGGGCGAAAGCACCGGCACAAAAGACCGAAATGTTGTGCCAATTGTTGATTATCTTCTTCATTTCTGTTTGATTTTTAGTTAGTTACAAAATCTAAAAATACCCTTGTTTTAACAATGCAAAAATAGCCACATCCTACCGCGCGGCAAAGAGCAATGTGTCGGGTATATTGAGCAAAAAGTACGGTAATTGAATTATTTTGTATTTTTGCAATCCTGAATTTTAAAGATTATGGAGCAAAAAGTAGGTATATCGTTGTGCACGGGCGGTTGGGCAAAGCGGATTGTCGGCAGCCGTATCTGCAGAGTGGAGAAAGGGGTTGCCACGGTGGTTTCGCCGATGCTCCCCACCCTGGACATTGTGCGCAGCGAGGACTACGCCGAGTGCGTGGTTGTGGAGAATATGGCGCGCGTGTCGGGCGAAACGGCCCCTTTCTTCTCGAAAATGCTGCCTGCAGTCAGCAACTCCATGCCAATGATGAAACTTGACGAGGAAAAGCAGGCCCACATCATCGAAGTGGCGCGGCGCATCGCGGAGCGGGAGGCCTTGCAGCCCGGCACAGAGATTTTCCGCCAGATGAACGACCATCTCATCGCGTTGCAGCGGCTGCAGTTGATTCTGGAGTTCTTGTATGATTTCGCCTCCTCCGAAAAACCTGCGGCCGAAGCTCCCTCGCGCGGCGAAAGGCTCTTTGTGAACTTCATGAAATCGCTCGCGCTGCACTGCGCCGGCCGCCTCTCCGTGGCCGACTATGCCGCCGAGGCCTGCCTGACGGTGCGCCATTTCTCCTCGCTCATCCGTCAGTACTCGGGCCAAACGCCCAAGCAGTGGATCCACATCTTCACCATCAGCCAGGCTAAGCACCTGCTCATCCAACACGACCTGCCGATCAAGGAGATCGCCGACCGCCTCGGCTTCCCCGAACAGTTCACCTTCCGGAAGTATTTCAAAGCCCACACCGGATTCTCGCCGAGCGAATATCGAAAAGGAATCCTGAAGTAAAAATACAACATAAATCCAACATGAAACATTTTAAGGCCAGCTTAGTG
>JAGCCO010000159.1 GCA_017651645.1 Bacteroidales bacterium | reverse complement strand
TGGGCGATGTTGCATGGCTTGATGTGGATGGATGTTTTACTCATGGGCTGGTGTTCTTGTTCTTTGGTTTGTATTAAGACCGGCGTCAGGGTATCGGGGCGGCGCCCTGATCGGAGGGTGCAGGGAGAGGGTCACTCCCTGCCCGGGAATCCAAGGGGTGGAGATCCCTTGCCCTTGCCCTCGGCAGAGCCCTCAACTACAGAAGCGGAGCGTGTAGTTATAGTGGGCTATAACAGGGCAAGCCCTGCTTCTAAATCTGCCACCCTCCGGACCGGCTTCGCTTCATTTGTCTCGTCATTGAACTGAGTCTCTGTCGTGGCTCCGAGAGAATGTTCATGAAAGAAGTCGGGGCAACAGGACTGGGTTGCTATCGAGGTCGGGCCCTGTCGCCGGAGGGTTCCCGCTTCCCGCATCTTTTCTCTATCAGGTTAGGAATAAAGGGAAAGGGAAAAGAGGCAGGGATGGATCTACGATGTCCCGCCTGGGTCTGGAGGATTTGCGCTGTCGGATTTACCGGTTTCGACAGTGATTTCAGGTGGGACATGCTTGGGAATTCTATGCGGTTTCTTGATTGGCTTGACCAAAGGATTACTGTCGAAGAAACCGCTCTTTATCAATCTCCAACCGGTGAACCAGGCTGACAGGCAAATCAGCGTGTGGATGGTGGTTCGGTTGGTTGATTCGGACCGGAGGATGCCAAGTTGGTTGAACTCATGGACGATGCGGGTTGCCGTCTTCCGATTGCAGCCCCACAACCGGGCAAGGTCGACCTTGGAAGCCTTGAATTGCCCGGGTTGTAGGACAACTGAATAGTTCTTTCCGGAGACCTTGGTTTCCTCCAGGACGGCCATCCGGATGAAGGTTTTGAGGCACTTCATCCGGAGGATATCCTGCTGCTCGTCCGAGAGATAATCGAGCTGCGCTTCATTGAGGGTGATACTGTATCGGAGGCTCTGCATAAAGGATCAATCCTTATGATCTTCCACAGGCACCTCCCGATAAGAGGGCGCAAGGAAAAGGATTTTCTGACACATCTCCTCAAATCTGTCCATGATCCGTTTCCCGTATCTTGCCGTCAGCTTTCCATCGGGAAGATTCGTGGAAATGACCGTGACCCTCTGCTTCTCATACCTTTCGTACAAGAGTTCTGGTATAGGGGTGTAGTCCACTCCGAAATCTTTGAACTTGTCCGGTTCTGTCCCCAGGTCGTCAATGAAGAGGTAGTCTGCCTTCTTGAATTCGTCATAGAAGGAACGCTCCTTGTCAAGCTTTGACTGGTAGTTATCATTGATCATCTTGGCGGTGCATCTGTAAGTACTGCTGCCATAATAGTAGCGGTACAGCGAATACAACGCGTTCATGAGTGAGGTCTTCCCGGATCCGGGGGTTCCCTGCAGGAGCAAACTGGTGGTCAGCCTGGAGCCGGTCATCCATTCGGCTACAGCAGCGATGTTATTGGCCATCTCCGTATCGTTGATTTCCCTGAATTCATTTCCGCGGTCTTCGACCACGCCTTGATACAGTTCCGTCAGTAGTCCTTCAAGGTCTTGTGTATCGATCCCCTCCAATTTGGCCGGTAACTTAAGTACCTTATTAGGATTCAAGGAAGTCTTCAAGATCTCCGACTTCAAGTGCTGGATTAATTGCTGTTCCATAGCTAGATTTTCTTTTGATTCGAGTTGGTGTTTCTATATACATCTGATTGTCTTTCAGATTATCCATTCCATTATTGTGCGACGAAAGGTTATGAGTTGGTGTGACCTTCTTTCCCATCTCTGTGGGACGTTTGGTCTCATCCTGCTGTGACCTTATGTCACACCCCGATGTGACGTAACGTCGCACCTCTTTTTCGCATACTGAATATGAATAGGTCTGGTGCCCCGGATGCTTAGCCTCAGAACGAATGAGCAGTTTCTTCCTGCATAGACGGCCAAATGCAATGCCGACATGCTTGCGGGAACAACCGATCATTTTTCCAAGGTTCCCTTCGCTCATGAACATCTCCTTCCCTTGCCGGTAATAAGAGAACGCATGTGCGAAGACGAGCAGCTCTATCCCTTTCAGGCCGAGCCCCTCACCCATCATCCAGTTTTCCACGTAGGCAGCCATCCTATTTCCGGGTGGATTGGTAGTAGTCCGCCAGCTTGCGGGCCTTGTCAACATCGAAGACGATCCGCCGCCCGATACGGGAGACGATCGCTTCCCGAAGGACTCCTCCGCCGACATTGGATCCGTCCTCCTCGCGTGGCGCGCGCATCAGCGCGTAAATAGTAGACTCGGAGCATCCAAGCTCCACGGCCAGGGCGTGAACGCCCAGGGCTTTCTGTCCTGCCTGGTTGGGACGGTTGGCTGCATTGGGAGAGTTCGCCAGCGCGTAGTGCGTAAGCTCGAGATACTCCTCCCCGGTCATCATGTAGACGGGCTTCTCCAAGAGCCCTTCGATGGATTTTGTTGTACTCATATCAATTACTGTTTTTAAAGGTTGAACTTATCTTCATTTTGGGGTTTGACTTTTTTTCGGTTGGGCCTTCTGGGTGGTTTGTGCCACTTCCAAAAGCGAAAAGTGCCGGAAAACCGAGGTTTTCGGGGCTCTTCCCATATTTAAGTTACGAAATAATTCCCACATTTACACGCTTTTGAGGGACTTTTTTGAGTTTGGCCATATAGGCACACAAAAATGGCACTATTTGGCC
>JAGCCO010000012.1 GCA_017651645.1 Bacteroidales bacterium | reverse complement strand
GTCGCAGTTCATGCAATTGACAGCCGCACTTTGTTGCTCGCAACGGAAAGTATGGAAATGGCAGTCTGTAAAAACAGCTTCGCTTTCAATTATTTGAATGCCGTCCAATTCTGTAATATTGCATCTTCTGAACACGCACGGGCCAGTGGCATCCTCAAGACGAATGCGACTACCCACACCTGAATTGCCAGAAAAAGCCAACCAGTAATAAGTATCTGTGTTGATGGCCTCAATCGAGCCTTTGATGGTCAAGGTGACGTTGTTGTTAAAGTACAAGGAATGGTTAACGTTAAGTTTGTCGTTGGCCGAAATGGTGATGTCGTTTTCGATTCTATACTGCTGGTTGCCATCAATCCACACGACGCAGCCGTTACTCACTTCCACAAGGTCTTCTATGGTGTAAGTCGTGCCATTACCCGGGCTCACCCATTGGGCGTTCAACGAGATCGCAATAGCAAGAATGAAGGCGAATGTTAAATAGAGTTTTTTCATAAAAGAAGTCTTGAAGATGATTGTTTTTGGATTTTGGCTATTAGCAATTAGCCGTTAGCTAACCAGCTATATAGCTAATTGCTAACGGCTAAGAGCCAACAACCAAAAAATCATTTCTTAATCGCTGCAATACCAGGCAGTTCCTTGCCTTCGATGGCTTCGAGCAATGCACCGCCGCCAGTGGAAACGTAGGAAACTTGGTCGGCAAGGCCAAACTTGTTGATACAAGCCACGGAGTCGCCACCGCCGATGAGCGAGAAGGCACCGTCCTTGGTAGCCGCTGCGATAGCTTCGGCAATAGCCTTGGAACCCTTGGCAAAGGTATCGAACTCAAACACGCCGCAGGGACCATTCCAAAGGATGGTCTTTGAGCCTTTGATGACATTAGCGAAGAGTTCGCGGGTCTTCGGACCGATGTCCATACCTTCCCAACCTTCGGGGATGTTCATCGGGTCAACGATTTGAGTGTTGGCATCGTTGCCGAACTTGTCACCCACCACGCAGTCGATAGCCAAAACGAGGTTGACACCCTTTTCCTTAGCCTTGGCGAGGATATCCAAAGCGAGGTCGAGTTTGTCGTCTTCGCAGATAGAGTTGCCGATTTTGCCGCCCAAAGCCTTCTTGAAGGTGTAAGTCATGCCGCCGCAAAGGATGAGGTTGTTGACCTTGGTGAGCAGGTTCTCGATGATTTCAATCTTCGTGGAGACCTTCGAGCCACCCATAATGGCGGTGAAAGGATGCTGGATCTCGTTCATCACCTTGTTGACAGCAGCTACTTCCTTGCCCATCAGATAGCCAAACATCTTATGGTCGGCATCGAAATAGTCGGCAATCAAAGCGGTCGAAGCATGGGCGCGGTGGGCGGTGCCAAAAGCGTCATTGATGTAATATTCACCATAACCAGCCAAGGTCTTGGTGAATTCCTTTTGCGAGGCTTTGATAGCCTTCTTGGCGTCGTCGTAGCCTTCCTCGCCTTTCTCGATGCCACGTGGCTTGCCTTCCTCTTCGGCATAGAAACGAAGATTTTCAAGTACGAGCACTTCACCGGGTTTCATGGTGGCCACTTGGTCGGCGGCTTTCATGCAGTCGGTGGCAAATTGTACGGGACGACCCAGCAGTTCTTCCAAATGCTTGATAATCGGCTTGATAGAATACTTTGGATCGGGATTTTTCTTCGGACGTCCAAGATGCGACATCAACACAACCATGCCTTTGTCGTTCAAGACCTTGTTGATGGTTGGCAAAGCGGCACGCATACGGGTGTCGTCAGTAATGTTGAAGTTGTCGTCCAACGGGACATTGAAATCGACGCGGATAACCACGCGCTTGTTTTCAAAATTGATTTGATCGATGTTTACCATGATATTTGATTTAAAGATTCAAAATTCAAGATTCAATATTCAATATGGGGTTTAACTAGGTGGGTTTTACTTTTTCTTGAAGCGTTTCTTCTTTTTCTTCTCTTTTTTGACGGGTTCCTTGGGGATGACCATATTGATGGCCTTCGGAAGGATTTCAAAATCAAAAGGTGAGTTATTGAGATTCTCGCCTTCGGTTTCCACCATCAGCGAGTGTGGTGGGATGGAGACGATGCGGATGGTCTTACCTCTGAAGGTTTGTACCTCATTGATTTTCTTGATAAAAGAGCCATCGTAGATGTTTTTTACGTTGGCGGCAAACTTGAAAATCGATACTTTTCGGATGACAGTGACATCGAAGAGGCCATCATCAGGGATGGCATTGGGCATCATCATCATGCCACCGCCGTTAAAACGGCAGTTACCAACGGAGACACTCAGAATGCCGTCGTCAAAAACCTGTTTACCATCAATCTCAATTTGGATGTGGGTGATTTTATAGGTCAACATGCATTTGACTAAGCTAATCAAATAGCGAATGGTACCACCTTTACCTTGTTGTTTCATGAGGTTAGTTGAGCTGCACACCATCTCATCCAAACCCGTTCCGGCAGCATTGAGGAAATATCGGACTTTTGGGTCGCCGTCGTTGTAGTAGGTCAGCTTGCCGATGTCGTGTGCGAAGGTATACCCTCCCTTGATAATTCTGACGACTTCATCATAATCCAAAGGGATGTCGAAAGTGCGTCGCCAGTCGTTGCCTGTCCCAATGGGGAGGGCGGCCATGGTGATTTCATTTGTAGGCACGACATCTTGTGTGAAAATGCCGTTAATTACCTCATTATTAGTGCCGTCACCACCCACCGAAATGAACTTACGATAGCCTTTTTCCACAATGGCATTGCGGACAATTTCAATGGCATGTCGGGGATATTCGGTCAGCACATCATCAAATTCAATACCCTCGTTGACAAGCAATTGCTTAATCATAGGCCAGTCTTTTTCTGACTTTCCAACAGAGGCCTTGGGATTGACGACCACCAACCATTTGCTGTTTGTTTCAGTCATAGAATAGGTCTGTTTTCGGGGTCAAAGATAGGAAATAAAACAATCCGTCAAGCCAAAAGTTCCCTTCTTAGGAAAAAGATTGCCCTGACATTGTATTTTTTTATACTTTTGCACTTTATTAATTAAAAAAAGAAGAGTATTATCGCTGCTATGATTACACTGAATGACAGAATCACACTCGAAGAAGTCGAAAAAGTGTTGTGTTCTTGCGAAAAGATAAAAGTTGCGCCCGCTTGGATGGATCGTGTAGAGGCGTGCTACCGTTTTTTGGAAAAGTTTGCTGCCGACAAAGTCATATATGGCATCAATACGGGCTTTGGCCCTATGGCGCAGTGGCGCGTTGACGACAAATATCTTACAGATTTACAATACAATATCATCCGTAGCCATTCCACAGGAGCGGGCGAACCCTTGGATGATGTGTATGTGAAGTCGGCGATGATCGCCCGTTTAGGTACGGTACTGCAATGCCGCTCGGGCGTCCATACTGATGTGGTGAAGCTGCTTGTTGAGTTCATCAACCACGAGATCTATCCTTTCATCCCCATGCACGGCAGCGTGGGTGCCAGCGGCGACTTGGTACAACTGGCCCATATCGCTCTCTGCCTTATTGGTGAAGGGGAGGTTCACTACAAAGGCCAATGGAGACCTACTGCCGAAGTGATGAAAGAGAATGGCCTTGAACCGCTCAAGATGCACATCCGCGAAGGCCTCTCTATCACCAACGGCACATCGGTGATGACGGGCATCAGCATGGTCAACCAGTTCCATGCCGAGACTCTGCTCGACTGGGCTACTCTCGCCGCCGTTTGGATGAACGAAATCGCAGCTTCTTTTGACGATTACATGGCAAAAGAAGAAAATGAATGCCGTCGTCACAAGGGTCAACAAGTGATGGCCCGCCGTATGCGCGAACTCTCCGAAGGCTCACAATGCCTCAAGAAACGCGCCCACGAGCTCTATGACTATGGCCATGCCGATGTAAAAGTGTTTGAACATAAGGTGCAGGCCTATTATTCGCTGCGTTGCACGCCCCAAATTTTGGGTCCCATCTATGACACTTTGATGAACACCCGACAAATCCTTGAGGACGAGCTTAACTCGGCCTGCGATAACCCCATCGTCGACCCAGAGTCGGAATATGTCTATCACGGTGGCAACTTCCATGGCGACTATATCTCCTTGGAAGAAGACAAAGTGAAAATCGCTTTGGTGCGCCTCGCCATGACCTCGGAGCGTCAGTTGAACTACCTCTTCCACGACCGTATCAACGGCATCCTGCCGCCTTTCCTCAACTTGGGTACACTGGGACTGAACTACGGCATGCAGGCCTGCCAGTTTACGGCCACTTCGACGACAGCCGAATGCCAGACCTTGGCCATGCCCAACTACGTGCACAGCATCCCGAACAACAACGACAACCAAGATATCGTCAGCATGGGTACCAACAGCGCTCTGCTCTGCAAACAGGTGGTGGAAAACTGCTTTCAGGTGATGGCCATCCAATACATCGCCTTGGCGCAAGCCACCGACTGTCTCAAGATTGCCAACAAGTTGGCGCCCGCCTCACATAAGGTCTACGACAAGATACGCGAAATGGTGCCGCTCTTCATCGAGGACACGCCGTTCTACAAGGACATTGCTGCCGTTGAGAATTATCTGAAAACCAATCCCTTGAAATTGAAATAATGAAATACGCTCTCATTACAGGTGCCTCACGAGGTTTAGGAAAAGCCATCGCTTTGCGACTGGCCAAAGACGGTTTTGCCGTCATCATCAACTACCAATCCAACAAAGAGGCCGCGGAAGATACTTTAAAACAAGTTCAAGAGGCTGGTGGCACGGGTGAGTTGTTACCCTTTGACGTCTCCGATGCCCAAGCTATTGAAACAGCTTTAGAGTCATGGACGGCCAGCCACCCCGACGAATATATCTCCGTGTTGGTCAACAATGCGGGCATCCGTCAGGATAACCTTATGGTGTTCATGCAGGAAGAGCAATGGAGCCGTGTACTTGACACCACCTTGAACGGCTTCTTCTACATCACACGTCGTCTGCTGAAGGACATGATGACCCACCGTAACGGCCGCATCATCAATATGGCTTCTCTGTCGGGATTGAAGGGCCTACCCGGACAGACTAACTATTCTGCCGCCAAGGCCGCTCTCATTGGAGCCACCAAGGCTTTAGCACAGGAGGTGGCTGCCCGCAAGGTAACGGTCAACGCCATCGCGCCAGGTTTCATTGCTACCGATATGACCAAAGAACTTGATGAGGCTGAGTTGAAGAAACTCATCCCGCTGGGTCGCTTCGGCAAGCCCGAAGAAGTGGCCGCATTGACCAGCTTCCTCGCTTCCGATGATGCCGCTTACATCACGGGACAGGTAATTTCAATCAATGGAGGGCTATATACATAAAATTTAAGGCCCCTGAGCCCGTCGAAGGGCCGACAAAATAGAAGATAATCATAATGAACAGCAGAAGAGTCGTAATAACCGGCATGGGCATCTGGTCGTGCCTCGGAAAGAACAAAGAAGAAGTCGCCGTTTCGTTGCGCGAAGGCCGCTCAGGCATCGGTATCCAACCAGAGCGCACCGAATACGGTTACCGTTCGCCATTGACAGGCATCGTAGAGAAGCCTCAGTTGAAAGGTAAACTTGACCGCAAGCTTCGCATGTATCTGGCTGAGGAAGGCGAATATGCCTATATGGCTACTTTGGAGGCCTTCGAACAGGCAGGCGTTGATGATGCCTATCTGCTTGCGAACGAAGTAGGCGTGCTCTTCGGCAACGACTCATCGGCAAAAGCTGTCATCGACTCTCATGAGACCATCCTAGAGAAGAAAGACACCACTTTGGTGGGCTCGGCGGCCATCTTCCAGTCGATGAACTCCACCGTGACGATGAACCTCTCCACCATCTTCCACCTGAAAGGCATCAACATGACCATCAGCGCAGCTTGCGCCAGCGGCTCACATGCCATCGGACTGGGTGCCTTGCTCATCCGCAACGGCTTACAGGACATGGTGTTGTGTGGTGGTGCCCAGGAGACCAACTATCTCTCCATGGGTAGCTTCGATGGCATCAGCGCCTTCTCGACCCGTGTCGACGAACCCTCCAAGGCCTCCCGTCCGTTCGACTGTGACCGCGACGGCCTTGTGCCCAGTGGCGGCGCAGCGGCATTGGTGCTTGAAGACTATGACCATGCCGTGGCGCGTGGCGCCACGATTTTGGCAGAGGTATGTGGCTATGGCTTCTCGTCGAATGGTGAGAGCCACATCTCGCAACCCAGTGAAGAAGGCTGCTACCGTGCCATGACACGCGCCATGAAAGAGGCGGGCGTTGTAGTCGCCGATATTGACTATGTGAATGCTCATGCCACTTCCACACCACAAGGCGACATGTTTGAGGCGCTGGCTTTGAAACGCCTCTTTGGTGCAGCACAAACACCTATCTCGTCCACCAAGTCGATGACGGGTCACGAATGTTGGATGGCCGGGGCCAGTGAAATCGTCTACTGCATCCTGATGATGCAAGGCGGCTTCATCGCTCCGAACATCAACTTTGAGCATCCTGACGAATACTCAGAAGGTCTCAACATTGTCAACATGGCGACAGAAAAGAAACTCGACACCGTCCTTTCCAATTCCTTTGGCTTTGGAGGGACCAATTCTGCATTGGTAATAAAAAAATCATAATAGTTAAACAATTAAAACACAAGTCCTATGAAACGTTTATTCTTAATGGCAGTCATGACCTTAGTTGCCACGGTCACAATTGCAGGAAATCCGCTTAAAGTGATTAGCGGAGACAAGAAATTCTTCAAGTCAGCAGAAGGAACAGTCCTTCTGGAAGTGGTTTTTAATGATGATGCCACTTACGACGACAGGATGCCTCTGACTGAGAAATACAATGATTTGGCTCAAAAGGCGGTCATCGCATACGATGGTTTTGTTGAGGAGTTCAGCGACAATAATTCTAAATTGAATATCGTAAAGGAAGCCTCCGAGGCAACGTACAAGATCACCATCAATGTGACCAAAATAGATGAATTTTTTAATGTTATGGGCTGGGTTTCCGGTCCTTGCATTCGTGTTTGGGGAACATTGACCGTTACGGATACCAAAACTGGCGAATCTTTATTGGTTGTTGATATAGATGAGATAGATGGCGGTGCTGCCCCTTCGACCGACCGTGCCTTCAACGATACCTTTGGAGAATTGGGTAAGAGGATTGCTAAACTGAAATAATCAAACAAACAAGGAAAAAAAACATGCATCTTACACCTGCTTTATTAGAAGCTTATAGTAAGGAACATCTTACTGCCCGTGAAGCCCAGGCCAAGGCAGAATGGATTGCTTGGGGCCCCATCGTGTTTGAAGTGAGCCGTCTAATGAAGAAATTCGGTATCTTGAAGCTATTGCGCAACAGCGACAACGGCATGACCGAAGCCGAAGTGGCCGAAGAGGCAGGCATCAGTGGCTATGCTGCCAAGGTGATGCTCGAAGCAAGTCTCTGCATCGGCACGGTGCTTATCGACCCCGCCACCGACCAGTACACGTTGAGCAAGACGGGTTGGTTCTTCATCAACGACCGCGCCACGGATGTAAATACCGAGTTCAACCACGATGTGAATTATGAAGGATGGTTCCGTCTTGAGGAGAGTCTGAAAGAAGGCCGTCCTGTTGGACTAGAGCACTTCGGTCCGTGGCCCACAATTTATGAAGGCCTCTCACAGCTGCCGCCTCAGGTGCAGAAGAGCTGGTTCGGTTTCGATCATTTCTACAGTGACAGCTCGTTCCAACAAGCATTGGAGATCGTGTTCGCCGATCAGCCTAAAACCTTGCTCGATGTGGGCGGTAACACGGGTCGCTGGGCCTTGCAGTGTGTGGGCTACAACAAAGAGGTTCAGGTCACTATTGTGGACCTGCCGCAACAGTTGGAGATGATGCGTCATGCCACGGCAGGCAAACCAGGTGCCGAACGCATCAACGGCTATGGGATGAACCTTTTGGATGCTTCACAAGCCTTCCCCACGGATAAACACTATGACGCAATCTGGATGAGTCAGTTTCTCGATTGCTTTGGGGAGGACGAGATTGTGAGCATCGTGAGCCGTGCCGCCAAGATCATGGATGACAACAGCCGTCTGTATATCATGGAGACTTTCTGGGACCGTCAGCGTTTCGAGCCGGCCGCGTTCTGCCTCACCATGACGAGTCTGTATTTCACCGCGATGGCCAACGGTAACAGCAAGATGTATCATTCCGACGATATGAAACGTTTGGTCGAAAAGGCCGGTCTACAGGTGGAGACGATTCACGACAACCTCGGCCAAGGCCACAGCATTATGGTTTGCAAAAAGTGAGGAGTTAGGAGTAAATAGTGTGGAGTAGGGAGAATCCGTGTGTTCGCCCACAACAATTAAACGATTGACTACGTCGAATTATCATTTCAACAATCAACAATTCAACATAAATGGATAGACAAGAAATAGAAGCAAAAGTCAAGGAATTCCTCATCGAGGACCTTGAGATTGATGACGAAAAGATCCAGCCAGAAGCTCGTTTGAAGGAAGACATTGGCATCGACAGCCTTGATTTTGTCGACATCGTGGTCATCGTCGAAAAGAAATTCGGTTTCAAGATCAAGACCGAAGAGATGTCAAAGGTAAAGACCTTCAACGACTTCTGCGATTACATCGAAAAGAAGATAGCCTGAAACAGGGATGACCGACACCTTACAACATAACGAATGGTCGGGCAAAACGGACGGACAGCCGTGGATGCAGCGCTCGCTGATAGCGATGTTTCGTGTGCTACCTTTATGGCTACTCTACGGCGTGATGGCCTTGGTGGTGCCTTTCTATATGCTTTTTAACAGAAAGGGTTACCGGGCCATGTATCGTTTTTTCCACGAGCGTTTGGGTTATGGCCCTTTGAAGTCGTTTTGTAAGGTGTATGCCAATCATTTTCGTTTCGGTCAGGTCATCTTAGACCGTTTCGGAGTGTACGCAGGCAAGAAATACCAGTTTGAGGTGGAAGGATTGTCGCTCATGGATGCCATGGAGGCCCGACCCGAAGGTTTCCTCATGCTGAGCAGTCATGTCGGCAACTATGAGATGGCGGGCTATTCTTTGCGACCCAAAATCAAGAACCTCAACGCTTTGGTGTTTGCTGGTGAGACGGCCACCGTGATGGAAAACCGTCAACGGATTCTCTCACAAAACAACATCCATATGATTGCCGTGAAGGAAGACCTCTCGCATCTTTTTGCCATCAATACAGCCTTGGACAATGGTGAAATTGTGAGCATGCCTGCCGACCGTATCTTTGGCTCTCAGAAAAGCGCCGATTGCCGTTTCTTTGGCGAAACAGCACGGTTTCCTTTGGGAGCCTTCGCATTAGCGGTGCAGAAGGAAGTTGCGGTGTTGGGCGTCTTTGTGATGAAGGAAGGCATGAAGAAGTACCACGCCTTTGTCCGCGAGATAGAATACGACAAACAAACAAATAAGCGCGAACAGATGAGTCAGCTGGCACAGACATTCGCCAGTCAGCTTGAAGACATTGTGCGGCGTTATCCCACGCAATGGTTCAACTATTATGATTTTTGGAAGCAATGAGGGCGATTGAAGACATAACGTTGATGGAACTGATTCCACAAAGACCGCCGTTTGTGATGATTGACCGGTTGGTGTCGTGCGACATGGTATTGACTACCACCGAATTGGAAGTGCGTGAGGAAAATGTGTTTGTTACCGAAGGTTGCCTTTCGGCTGAGGGATTGATGGAAAACATGGCCCAGACTTGTGCCGCCCGCATGGGCTACATCAACCTAGACAAGGGTGAAAAAGTGAAACTCGGCGTCATCGGCGCCGTCAATAGTTTTGATATCTTCCGCACACCTAAAGTGGGTGAGAAGATTGTTACTACGATAGAAGTGCTTGAGGAGTTGTTTCAGATTACATTGGCGAAGGCCGTCGTCAGATGTGGAGCGGAAGTGTTGGCCGAGGCCAAAATGAAGATTGCTTTGATGGATATTGACTCAAAAGATTGAAAATCATGGAGAAAGAGAAAGTGTTATCAGTAACCAAGCCTTTCGACATTCGCTTCAGCGAGGTGGACTCGATGGGTGTGGTATGGCATGGTCATTACGCCATCTATTTCGAGGATGCCCGTGAGGCATTTGGCGACAAGTACGGCTTGGAATATCTGATGATGTACGACAAGGGCTATTTTGAGCCTATCGTCGAACTGACTTTCAAATATAAGCGTGTGCTGATTTACGGAATGAAACCCGAAATCACCATCACCTACCGTCCTTGTGAGGCGGCAAAGATTGTTTTTGACTACGAAATCCGCGACATCGAGACCAACGAGGTCGTGGTGACGGGCCATTCCGTTCAGGTCTTCATGGACAGAACCACGCATAAGTTGGTGCTGAACAGCCCCAACTTTTACGAGGAATGGAAAACACGCTGGGAGGTAAACGGATGATTGTCAGCCTGGCACATAATATCCTCTCGCCTTTGGGCATGACCACCGCCGAGAACTATGCGGCGGTGAAAGCCGGCCGTTCCATGCTGAAGCGTTACGATGGACTTTGGGGTCTGCCCGAGCCTTTTGTGGCCTCGCTGATGGACAGGGATAAAGTGGAGCAAGCCTTTGCTGAAATCACAGATGATAAGTCCTATACCTTCTTCGAGAAAATGATCATCCTCTCGGTAACGAAGGCGTTAAAACAAACCGATATCGACCCGACTTCGGACAGCGTGTTGTTCATCCTTTCCACCACCAAAGGCAATGTGTTTCTTTTGGATAAGCGGGAGACCGGTTTTCCGAAGGAAAGGATGTTGTTGGGTGTTGCCGCCCGTCAGATGACCGAGTATTTCCATAATCCCAACACCCCGCTTGTAGTTTCCAACGCTTGTATTTCTGGCGTGTGCGCGCAGATTGAAGCCATGAGGAATTTGGAAAGTGGCACTTACGATTATGTGGTTGTGGTGGGTTGCGATGTGCAGTCGGCCTTCATCGTCTCAGGTTTCCAATCGTTCAAGGCCTTGTCGCCTGAACCTTGCAAGCCTTTCGATGCAAATCGGACAGGACTCAACCTCGGCGATGCTGCCGCAACCATCATCTATACGCGGAAGGACACGGTCAGTCCCGACGAATGGGTGGCCTGTCGCGGTGCCATCCGCAACGATGCTAACCATATCAGTGGTCCGTCGCGCACGGGCGAAGGCAGTTACAGGGCTTTGAAAGTGGCCCTTGGTGACATGCATCCCGAACAGATAGCCTTCATCAACGCACACGGTACCGCTACTTTATACAACGACGAGATGGAGTCGGTGGCCATTGAAAGGGCGGGGTTATCACAAGTGCCAGTGAACGGACTGAAGGGTTGTTACGGTCACACGATGGGTGCGGCCGGCATCTTGGAGACCATCCTCTCCATGCAAGCCGTTGACGACCATACGATATTGGCAACCAAAGGTTTTGAAACGATGGGAGTTACGCATCCTTTGTTGCTGTCCAACCAAAACCAATCCACCGAAAAACGCGCTTTCATCAAGTTGCTCTCAGGTTTCGGCGGTTGCAATGCAGCCTTGCTGATGGCGAAAGGAGGTGTGTCATGATGAAGGTTTATATCAATCCGGAGACTGTGTTGGTCAACGGCAAGGCCTTGGCGCACAAAGAGACAGGTTCGGCTTTGTTGACCGAGCTCTATCGTACTCATATCGGCGACTACACGAAATTCTTCAAGATGGACATCTTGAGCAAATTGGGTTTTGTGGCTTCCGAGTTGCTTTTACAGGCCGAAGGAAAGCCTCGTTTTGAGCCTCGTGAAGACCGTGCCGTGGTGTTCTTCAACCGCAGCGCCTCTTTGCAGGCCGATATGGCCTATCAAGCCACCATCCAAGACCCCGACAATTTCTTCCCCAGCCCAGCGGCATTCGTATATACTTTGCCCAACATCGTGACGGGCGAGATTGCCATCCGAAACAAGTATTTCGGTGAGACCTCCTTCATCGTCTTGCCCGAACACGACCCGCAAATCATGGCACAACAATTGCAGCACGCCTTCCTTGATCCGATGACCACCAGCGTCCTAAGCGGCTGGCTCGACTGCACCGACGAAAACCACTTTGAAGCAGAACTATTCATTTTGAACAAATCTTAAATTTTTGAATTTTAAATCTTTAAATACACGTTATGGACGAACTGATTTACACCTTGAAACAACAAATTATCGAGGCGCTGAACCTTGAAGACATGAAACCGGAAGACATCGACGAGAACGCCTCGCTGTTTGGCGAAGGTCTCGGCCTCGACTCCATTGATGCTTTAGAGCTGATTGTGCTGATGGAGAAGAACTACGGCATCAAGTTGAAAGACCCGTCACAAGGCAAGGAAATCTTCAAGTCAGTGGCCGTGATGGCCGATTACATCGCCAAGAACCGCACCAAATAAATTCGATGAAGCCGATTCTAATCACGGGCATGGGTGTCGTTTCGGCGATTGGCTTGGGCAAGTCGCAGACTTTGGAAGCCTTACTGGCCAACCGTTCGGGCGTGGGACAGCTACAGTACCTCAAGACGGAACATAAGGAGTTTCCCGTCGGCGAGGTCAAGCTGACCGATGCCGAGATGCGCGAGCGTCTGGGCATCCCTCAGGATGCCGTCACCACACGCACCGCGTTGATGGGTATGTTGGCCCTGGGCGAGGCCTTGGAGGAGGCACAGCTGTCGCAAGAGATGCTGCCTAAGGTGGGCTTTATCTCCGGCACCACGGTGGGCGGCATGGATATGAGCGAGCAGTTCTATCTCGACTATATCCATGGCGAGGCGCACAAGGAATACATTGCCGTGCACGACTGCGGCAGCTGTTCCGAGATGACCGCCAACCACTTTGGACGTTTTGCCTTCTCGACGACGTTATCCACCGCCTGTTCTTCAGCGGCTAATGCCATCATCCTCGGTGCCAATATGATACGCTGCGGTGAGGCCGACATCGTCGTGGTGGGTGGTAGCGAATGCATCACCAAGTTCCACCTCAACGGCTTCAACTCGCTGATGATCCTCGACACCGAGCCTTGCCGACCTTTCGACGCCACCCGTCATGGACTGAATCTCGGCGAAGGTGCGGCCTATCTCGTCTTGGAATCGGAAGCCAGCGCCCAAAGGCGCGGCATGAAGGCACAAGCCATGCTCTCGGGCTACGGCAATGCCTGTGATGCCTTTCATCAGACGGCTTCCTCGCCCGATGGCGAAGGCGCCTATCGTGCCATGAAAGAGGCATTGGAACTCGCTGGTTTACAGCCATCAGAAATCGACTACATCAACGCTCATGGCACGGGTACACCCAACAACGACGCCAGCGAAAGCCAGGCGATGAAACGACTGTTTGGCGACAACGTGCCGCCTGTCTCATCAACCAAGCCTTTCACAGGACATACCACCAGTGCCTCGGGTTCCATCGAAGCGGTGTTCTGCATCTTGGCCTTGCAAAACGGCTTTTTGCCCGTCAACCTGAACTGGTCGCAAGCCATGGAAGACGGCATCGTGCCCGTTGCGCAACCAACAAAAAAAGCCTTGAATCATGTGCTGTGCAATGCCTTTGGCTTTGGCGGGAATGACTCGTCGCTGCTGTTGTCTGGGACTGCGAGACTGCGAGACTACGAGACTACGGGACATGTGACAGCCCGAATTCCCGAATTCCCGAATTCTCGAAGTCAGGTATTCGTTCTCTCCGCCAAGCAAATCTCCATCCAACAGCCGCTGAGCGAGGAGTGGATGCAGAACCCGATGGAATATGAAGCGCCGTTTACCCGCTCCATTGACCCGAGTTTCAAGGACTATGTGTCGCCCATCGAGGCACGGCGCATGGGCAAAATCCTGAAACGAGCCTTGGCTACCTCAAAAGAAGCGTTGAAAGCAGCGGCTTTGGAGTGCGTCGATGCCATCATCACGGGGACGGGCTATGGCTGCATCGAAAACACAGAGTTATTCTTGGATGCTTTGTCTACCGAAGGCGAGCAACTGTTGAAACCGACCTATTTCATGCAGTCGACTCACAACACCATAAGTTCTCTGGTAGCCATCCAGACGAAAAACCATGGCTATAATGTCACATACGCTCATAAGGGTATTTCGTTCGACAGCGCTTTGCAGGATGCCTGGTGGCAGTTCCAACTCGGCAAGATTCAGACTGCTTTGGTAGGTGGCCACGATGAGATGACGGAGACCTTCTACCACATCCTGAAGAAAGGCGGTGTGATGGGGCAAGACAATGAAATGTGCGGCGAAGCTGCGGTTTCCGTGGTATTATCCCGTCATTGCGAGGAGGAACAGAGCCTGCCACGAACGAAGTGTGGTGGAAGCAATCTAGAGATACAACCTTTATGCAAACTTATTGGTTTCACCATGCTTCATCAGCCCACCATGAACGCCCTAACGGATGCTGTTGCCAGCTTGTTGCAATCTGCAGGCAAGCGCCTCGCCGATGTCGACTTCATTCTCACGGGCATCAGTGGCAACCACGAGAATGACCAAGCCTATGTCGAGGAGACAAGAACCCTCTTTGGCGACACACCTTTGTTGCGATACAAGC
This sequence comes from Bacteroidales bacterium, assembly GCA_017651645.1. Next base: position 66,427 of record JAGCCO010000012.1, on the reverse strand, counting down.
ACCTGTTTGGCGAGAGTTTCACGGCCTCGGGCTTAGGCTTCTATGTGGCGGCACAATGTCTCAAGGCGGGTCAAATACCAGCTTCGTTGTTTGTGAACAAGGCGGATGTCACCGACAGAAAGCCCAAGTGCATCTTATTATACAACCGTTCCGACGGAAAGAATGTTTCATTAACCCTATTGGAGGCTTGATTATGTGGAAAATACTAGGTTTGGTTTCATTGCAGACACTCTTCCTTTCTGGAGGACAGGTGTTGTTAAAACTAGCCATGGCAAAAATGGGCAAGTTCGAGTGGACTTGGGCCTATTTCAAGACCGTGTTCAATAACTTCTGGTTTTTGGCCTGTGGCATCAGTTTTGGCGTAGCCACGGTGCTTTGGCTCTATATCCTGAAGAAGTTCCCGTTTAGTCAAGCCTATCCCTTGACCAGTCTCTCTTTCGTGTTCGGCATGATTGCCGCCTGGCTTGTCTTTGGCGAGAGCATCCCCTTCTCGCGCTGGATTGGCCTGGTTCTTGTAGTTCTTGGTTGTTTCCTAATCATGAAATGAGATGAAAAGATTCTTTTTGATAGTAATGTTGGCGGTCATGGGTTTGACAACATACGCGCAAACACAGCTTTCTGAAAACCAAAGCCAAGAAGTAATGAGCCAGCTATCGCAGGCGGCGGCATCAATGCAGTCGATGCAATGCCGTTTTGTGCAGGAGAAGACCTCGCCCATGCTGGCCGAGCCTTCGGTTTCGGAAGGCGTGATGTTTTTCGTCGCGCCCGACAAGATGCGTTGGGAATATGTCAAGCCTTATGCTTTTGCTTTGGTCGTCAACGGCGATCGCATTGTGAAGGTGACGGACGGCAAAGCTGAGGCTTTGGAAGGCAATGCCAACCGCATGTACCAAGGCATTGTCGACATTATTATGGGCAGTGCCTCGGGCAAGAAGATGTTTGACGCTACGGTGTTTGATATTGCCCTCTTTGACGATGACGCGTATTGGAAGGCCGAGATGACGCCTAAGCGCCGTGACATGAAGCGCATGTTCAGCCAGCTGGTGTTTCGTTTCGACAAAAAAACCAATGGCATCAGTCGCGTCGAGTTTAACGGCTCAAACGGTGATATCACCTCGATTCGGTTTGAGGAGATCAAGCTGAATGGGGCAATAGGGGAGGATAAGTTTAAATAACAAACACGTGTTGCATAATGGACTTCTTGGACGACCTTTTCATCATAAAATCCACTGAAGAAACCGAAACAGGTTTCGTTGCACGGCTGTGCTGCAATCCAGCACATCCCGTGTATCGGGCTCATTTCCCAGGCAATCCTATCACTCCAGGGGCCTGCCTACTGAAGACCGCTGGCGAAGTGTTGCAACAGAAAACGGGGCATCCGCTTTATCTGAAGTCGTCCAAGAACATCAAATACCTTAGTTTGCTGGTCCCCGAGGCGGGAAAAGAAGTGCGCTTCGAGTTCTCCAATTTTACGGAAATCGAAAACGGTTGCAAAGCCCAACTCGTCATCGCTGACGAGACCTCCGTCTATTCTAAAATGTCGCTGACTTTCAGTTATGAACCCCTCTGATGTCATAGCGACACGGACCGAGATGCAGCAACTGAAAGTCTGCACCGTGATGCCGACCTACAACAACAGCGGCACGCTGCGCGACATAGTGGAACGGGTACTTGCCTATTGCACCGATGTCATTGTGGTCAACGACGGATGCACCGACAACTCAGCAGAGATTCTGGCTTCGTTCAGCGACCGCATCACCGTGGTCGACTACGGCCGTAACCGAGGCAAAGGCTATGCGCTCAAACAGGGCTTCAAGAAAGCCCAAAAAATGGGTTTTGACTATGCCCTCACAATCGATAGCGATGGACAGCATTTTCCGGAAGACATCCCTTTGTTTGTCGAGGCCTTGGAACAACATCCTGGTGCTTTGATCGTGGGCAGCCGCAACCTCAACCAAGAAAACATGCCAGGTGGCAACACCTTTGCCAACAAGTTTTCCAACTTCTGGTTCAAGATACAAACGGGCATCAACCTGCCCGACACCCAGACGGGCTACCGGCTTTATCCTTTGCAGAAGTTGCCCCACATCTTTAGCGCACGCTACGAGGCCGAACTGTCGCTGCTGGTCTTCTCCGCTTGGCGTGGCATCGATTTAGTGCCTATCAAGGTTAATGTATGCTATCCTGAAGACCGCGTCACGCATTTCCGACCGTTTTGGGACTTCTTCCGCATCAGTGTGCTAAACACCATTTTGTGCTTGGTTGCCATCGTCTACGGCTGGCCTTCACGCTTGATACATAAACTGTTGAGGAGGAAAGAAGCATGAACAAGTTCTTCCTTTCCATCTACGACTACCTGTCGAAAAACAAGCCGCTGGCCATCGCCTTGCTGCTGGTCATTACGGCTTTGTGCGTGTTTTCGGCACTGCGTCTGGACTATAAGGAGAACATCGCCGATTTTTTGCCAACCGACCCCGAGAAGGAACGCTACACCTCGGTCTATAACGATCTCAGCGACCAAGGTCAAATCACGGTCATCTTCGCTGCCGACACCACCAAGGTCACAAGCGATGAAACCATGGATGCTATGATGGATGCCATGGATGCCTTTGAAGCGAATTGGAAGACTACGGATACCGCCTTGTTAGTCAGCAACATGCAGTGCAAAGTCGATGACAACCAGGTGTTTGATGCCATCGATTTCATTCGCGAGAATCCACCGCTATTTCTTACCCAAGAGGACTATCGCCGCATGGACTCGCTGTTGGCCGATCCCGACTATGTGGCCACATGCATGGGCAATATCAAGCGGATGCTGTCGATGCCTACGGTGAGTTTTTTGGTGGATGGCGTGAAAGCCGATCCGCTCAACTTGTATTCGCCTGCCTTGCAGCGGCTGAATGCCCTCAACCCCACACAAAACTACCGCGTGGAGGATGAATACCTCTTCAACGAGCATGGTAACAAGGGCTTTGCCTTCTTCTCTTCTCCGTTTTCGGGTAGCGACACCAAAAGCAATGCACAGATTGTCGGGTTGTTGGATCAAGTCATAGCACAGACCGAAGCGGAACATCCTGAAGTGCGGATTTCGGCCGTAGGCGCACCCACTATTGCCGTCACCAATGCACAGCAGACCAAGAAAGACAGTTATCTTTCCATCGCCTTGGCACTTGTGCTGATTTTCGGCATATTGATGTTCACCATGGCCCGTAAGCGCAACCTGATTTGGTTAGGCAATTCCGTGCTCTTCGGATGGATTTTCGCCTTGGCGGTCATCGCATTGTTTAAAACGAGCATTTCTATCATCGTGGTGGGCATCGGCTCGGTCATCGTAGGCATCGCGGTCAACTATCCGTTGCATTACCTCGACCATATCAAGCAGGAACCCAACAAACGCGAGGCGTTGAAAGATGTCATCCAGCCTTTGGTCATCGGCAATATCACCACCGTGGCGGCCTTTGCCTGCCTCGTCTTTGTGAAGGCTGAAGCCATGCGCGATTTGGGACTCTTTGGTGCCTTGACCCTTGTGGGCACCATCCTCTTCGTGATGGTCTTTTTGCCTTTGTTTGCCGTGGTGCCGAAAAAGACCAAGAAACTCTTTGTCGACGACGGCAAAGCCCCTTCTGAAACTTGGCGCAAAGTCAAATTATACGCCTTCTGGCCATTAGTAATCATTACCTTGATACTCGGTTATTACAGCCGTGAGACCGCTTTCGACGCCGACCTGCACAACATCAACTACATGACCCGCCAGCAACAGGAAGACTTGGCGGTATTGAGCGAGTCGCTGCAAAAAGAAGGAGAGACGGATTTGATTTATTTGGTCTCGGAAGCCGTCGATTTACAAAAGGCTATCCAACAGAACGAGACTTTAATGGCGGCGTTGAAAACAATGATGCCCGACAGCACCGAATATAGTGTCTCGGGTTTGGACGGGTTGTTGCCCTCGCTGCAGCGGCAAGAGCAGTCGCTTGAGATATGGAACGATTTCTGGCAACGCCACCCCGATGTGGTCGGACAAGTGAAGATCGAGGCAGCTAAGGCTGGTTTCACAGAAGACGCCTTTGCGCCTTTCATCGACGGCATCACGAAAGCTTACCATCCGTTGAGCGAAAGCGAGATGGAACCTTTGATGGCCTTGTGCGGTACCTATGCTTTGCAGCATGATACCTTGTCGCGGGTGGTCAACATCGTGCGGGTGCCAGTAGCGGCTTCCGAACCATTGAAACAGCAGTTGCGCCAAGCCTTGCCCAGCTCGGATTTTGCTTTCAGCATCAGCGATGTGGGCAATAATCTGGTCACAGCCTTGTCCGACGACTTCGACTACATCCTCTATGTGTGCAGCATCGTCGTGTTTTTCTTCCTCTGTCTCTCGTTTGGTAGGCTGGAGTTATCCATCATGGCCTTTCTGCCGCTGACGGTGGGCTGGCTATGGATCTTGGGCATCATGCATTTGGGCGATATCAAATTCAACATCGTCAACATCATCTTGGCTACCTTTATCTTCGGTCAGGGCGATGACTACACCATCTATATTACAGAGGGGTTACTTTATGAATATGCCTATGGCAAGCGGATGCTGAAAAATTACCGCAACAGTGTCATCCTCAGTGGCATACTGATGTTCATCGGCATCGGTGCACTGATTTTTGCCAAACATCCTGCCATGCGTTCCTTGGCCGAGGTGGCTGTCATCGGTATGGCCACGGTGGTGCTTATGGCCTGTTACCTACCGCCGCTTATCTTTGGCTGGCTGACCAAGAAAAAAGGACAGTTACGCCAAGTGCCGTTGACGCTCAAACGTATCATTTACACCGCTTTAACCTTGTTGGTGTTCTTTATCTTTGCCTTTGTCATCGTCACGCCGCTGACGCTGCTCTATATCCTGTTGGTACCCCCTTCGGAGAAAAAGCGTTACCGTTACCACCAGATGATTGCTGGCTTCATGCGCTTGGCCTTGAAGGCTTTGCCTGGGGTGAAGTTTAGCCTCGACAACAAGGTGGGTGAAACCTTTGAGAAACCAGCTGTCATCATCGCCAACCACCAGTCGCATCTGGACTTGCTTTGCACAATGATGCTTCATCCCAAGGTAGTGCTACTCACCACGGACTGGGTCTGGAAAAACCCGATTTATGGTATTATCATCCGTTTCGCTGAGTTTTATCCTGTATCCGACGGCTACGACAAGAATGTGGAACGTCTGAAGAAACTTGTTGAACGCGGTTATTCCGTGGTGGTCTTCCCCGAAGGCACGCGCTCTGAGACGGGTGAGATTATCCGTTTCCATAAAGGCGCATTCCAGTTGGCACAGGCCTTGAATGTTGATATTTTGCCCGTCTTCATCCATGGCGCTCATCATGTGATGCCCAAGAAGGACTTCGTGCTGCGTGAAGGCAGGCTGCATGTCGAAATCGGGGAGCGGATGCCCGCCAACGAAGTAGCTGCTGTCGATGCCCGCGCCTTGACTTCGCAGTTCCACAAGCATTATGTCGAGCATTATGCAGAACTTAGGAATCGGCTGGAAAACACCGAATATGTCCTGCCCTTTGTACGTTACAAGTACATCTACAAAGGCAACGAGGTGGAGCGCACTTGCCGTAAAAATGTGAAGAAGATACGTGCCCATGCCACTGAAATCGATGCCTTGCAACACGAAAGTATCTTGCTGAACAATAGTGGTTACGGCGAGCTGGCTTGGACATTGGCCTTGGTGCACCGGACGATGCAGGTGTATGCCATGGAACCCGATGAGGACAAATATCTGGTCGCTGCACACACGAGTTACATCCCAGAGAACTTGCATTTCCTGCGTGATGGGGAAGCGGTACCGCAATGTGAAAATAGTATGGATTGTCAAGCGTTTCTGAAATGAAGACCTGTGTAATCATCGGTGGTGGCCTGGGTGGCTTGGTGTCGGGCGCATTGTTGACCAAAGAAGGCTACAAGGTGACCGTCTTGGAAAAGAATGCCATCATCGGAGGTGGCTTGCAGACCTTCAAGCGTCGTGGCGTGAGTTTTTCCACGGGGATGCATATCTTTGGCGGCTTTGCGGATGGCGGTAACCTGAAGAAAATCTTTGATTATCTTGGCGTTACAGAACAAATAACGCTTCGCCCAACGGATGATACCGCTTTCGATGTGGTTACGGTTGCTGAAGATGGGATGACCTATCGTTTGCCTAAAGGCAAGGATCAAATTATAGCTTATCTGTCTTCGTTTTTCCCCGAAGAAAAGGACAACCTCAAAGCCTATTTTGACCGACTTGATGCGCTTTCGAAAGAAGAGAAATTGTTCTATCTGAACGAGACAAAACCAGATGACATCACCCAATTCAGCGAGGATTTCAACCGACCTTTCAACGAATTGATCGACCAATACATCACAAATCCGAAACTGAAAGGTTTGCTGACTTATTTAAGGCCTTTGTTTGGTGGAGTGGAAGGCACAACGCCATCCTATCTGAACGCTTTGCTCAGCGTGTTGCATTGGGACGGCACATTCCAATTTGTGAGTGGCAGCCAGCAAATGGCAGAGGCCTTGAAAGAGGAGATAGAAAAGGCTGGTGGTGAGGTTATAGCCAACGCCGAAGTGGTGAACATCAAAGTGGAGAACCATCAGGTTATAAGTGTAGTCACCAAAGACGGTAACGTTTATCAAGCAGACAATTACATCTCGGATGTGCATCCTGATGTTTTATTGCAACTTGCGGATGACTGCGCTTTCCCCACAGCCTTCAAAAACCGTATTTCCGAAATACCCGAAACCATTTCAAGTTTCAAGGTTTTTATCAAGTTCAAGGGCCAAGCGTTTCCTTATCTCAATCACGCGAATTATTGGCTTGATAACTATAAGGTTACCAATAATTTACAATCGGACAACTGGCCTCAAAGCCTGATGTACGTCACGCCTCCTGTTGAAAACCAAGGCAACTTTGCGGAGACGATGGTCATCATAACCGAAATGGATTACAAATGGGTGCAACCTTGGGAAAACACGCTTACCGGACATCGCGGCACGGCTTATGAAAAATGGAAACAAGCCATGACCGAGAAAGTGCTCAACCGCTTGGAAAGACTTTATCCCAATTTCCGTGACAATATCGACTTTATCTTTGCCTCTTCGCCGCTTACTATTCGCGACTATTATGGCAACAAAGAAGGCTCCAACTATGGCTTCTTGAAAGATAGCCATAACTTGATACTTTCGCAAATATCTGTCTTTACGAAAGTTAAGAATCTGTTCCTAACGGGTCAGAATGTGAATATCCATGGTCTGTGCGGGGTTACGTTAACCGCTATAGAGACGGCAGAGGCCTTGGTCGGACACAATGTTATTGTCCATAAAATCAACAATTATTGTTTGAATCATTCCTAATTTGTATTTTTGCAAGTTCAACAATACAGTATGGACACGATTAAACTTAAATTGATCTATCCCAAGTGGAACAAATTGCCGGGTCAGACAACCTTCAACCTGCCGCCTCATGGTCCTGTCGCGTTTGCGGCTACTTTGCCCGATTATGTAGATATTTCCTTCACCGATGAGAATGTAGAACCCATTGACTTTGACGAGGAGTGCGACCTCGTGGCCCTTTCGATGATGCTCACTACACAGGTGAAACGCGGCTGGGCCATCGCTGACGAGTACCACAAACGTGGCAAGACGGTTTTGGCAGGCGGCATCTCTTCGATGCTGCATGCTGAGGAGATGGTCAACCATGTCGACAGTGTGTTCTTGGGCGAGTCGGAAGGCCGTTCCGAGCAGGTCATCCAGGACTGGCTGAACGGCTGCCTGAAAAAGATATACAACTACATGGGCAACCAGCCCGACATCGCTTCGGTAGGTCCCTGCCGCCGCGACCTTTACAAGCGGGAGCTATACAATCACAAAGGTGTGCAAATGGTCGACCTCTTCAATGCAAGCCGCGGCTGTCGTTTCAGTTGCTATCCTTGCGCCGTGTCGTATCTCGGTGGTCGCAAGTTCCGTCCGCGCCCCGTCGACAAGGTGGTAGAAGACATGGCAGGCATTGACAACAACCGCCTCTTCATCGTCGACAACTCGTTGGCACAAGACAAGCAGTGGGAGATGGACCTCTTCCGTGCCATTGCGCCGCTGAAGAAGAAATGGATCAGTCACACCATCGAAGACGACCCCGAGGTTCTTGACCTGGCCGCCAAAGCCGGTGCTTGGTACGTCTATCAGGCTGTTTACGACACTTCCGACTATATCAAAGAACGTGTGAAACGCTACCACGACTACGGCATCGGCGTGGAAGGCACCATCCTGTTTGGCCTCGACAACCAGACCGAAGACGACATCAAACGGCTCATCGATTTCTTAGGTGAAATTGATCTCGATTTGGCTGAGTTTACCATCTTTGCGCCTTTTCCGCACACGAAGGGTCATGATGACTTGTTGCGTCAAGGCCGCATCTTCGACTTCGATTGGGATCATTACAATGCCGGTCAGGTGGTGTATCAGCCCAAACACATGTCGCCAGAGAAGTTGCAGGACCTTTATGATTACGCTTGGAAGAGTTTCTATGCCGATGAGACACAGGAAGCAAAGATGTTCCGCTTATTCTGTAATGTTGCCCTGCGCGAGATGGAAGACGGCACCTACCGTCCGCGCGATCGCCGTCTGGCCAACAAATCATTCGGTCGTGATGTGGACCGTACAAAACGTAATGTCAATGTTAGGGTTGAGTGAGGAGTAAATAGTTAGGAGTAATTCATTTTGATGCGCTTTGCGTCATTGCGAGGAACGAAGCAATCCAGATTTTGAATCTTTGAATTTTAAATTTTGAATCATGAAAGTATCCCCAGAATATTACGACGAAATCTTCCCCTTCAAGGGCGAATGGGATATGGAATCGTCATGCGGCTTGAAGATTAGGGAAGTAGATGGCAAGACCTATGTCATCGTAACCGAATTGTATCAAGACAATCCTGGCACCTCCGTGACCTATGCCGGAAAGAAACTGGCCAATCAGATTTGCGAGGTGAAAAACCTGATGTTGGAAGACATCGTGTATCTCGAATGTACCCCCAATACCAATTCCAAACTGTCGTTTTATGACGAGGAGTACTTCCAGGTGGATTTCTTCGCCGACATGCAGCACAAATACCGCCAGCTATCGAAGGAAGAAGTCATGAATGTTTTAGGCAAGTGATGATGCGCAAAAGGTTGTTTTTCGGTCTGTTGCTACTGTTCTTCGGACAAATCTTTGCCCAAGAGCCCGTCCTGCTTTGGGAGGGTTATGACGTAAGTCATGGCAAGCAAGTCACACTGACGCCGTTCTTGGCTGAAAACAACGCAAGTGGAATGAGTGTCATCGTCTGTCCAGGAGGCAGCTACTATTGGCTTGATGAGGAAAACGAGGGCGACGACGTGGCCCGATGGCTGCAAAGCAATGGCATCTCGGCCTTTGTACTACGCTATCGTGCAGCAGGCATCGGCGCGTTCATCTGGCATCACCGACTTCTCTTCCGGGGCAAACAATATCCTGACATGCTCACCGATGCGCAACGTGCCCTGCAATGGGTGCGGCAACACGCAAAAGAGTACAAGATCGACCCTGACAAGGTCGGCATGATGGGTTTCTCGGCAGGAGGTCATCTGGTGATGTCGGCAGCTTGTTTCAACCAAACCGACTTTTTGGAAGACAACCATGTCAACCTGCATCCTGCGTTCGTGGCACCTATCTATCCCGTGGTGACCATGCGCGAAAGTTGTGTACATCAACGTTCACGTCGGGCTTTGCTCAGCGAAAGACATCAAAACGACCCCATTATGTGTGATTCGCTGTCGCTGGAACGCCATATCCCCGCTAATTGTCCGCCTGTGTTTTTGGTGAATTGCATCGACGACCCTGTGGTCGACTACCATAACTCCATTCTTCTTGATTCTGCACTGACGGCCAACAAGGTCAACCACCGCTATATCCAGTATAAAACTGGTGGTCACGGCTTTGGAGCGAGTGAAGAAAAAGGAACGGAAGAATGCCGGCAGTGGAAACAGGAGTTTTTGAAATGGATAAATGAAATCAAACTGCAATAGTATGATTAACAATGATATAGAATACAAATCTGTAGAAGAGATTAAGACCTATCAAGAAGGTTTGCTGCACGATGCTTTGGTGTATCTGCAAGCCCATTCGCCGTACTACCAGCGGATGTTCAAAAGCTATGGCATCAACATAGACAAGATTCAGCATATCGAGGATTTGGTGAAGATTCCGTTCACCGAAAAGAAAGACCTGCAGCTTTTTAACGATGAATTTCTCTGCTGTCCGAAAGACAAGATCATCGACTATATCACCACTTCGGGTACTCTTGGCGATCCCGTCACCTTTGGCTGCACGGAGAAGGACCTGCAACGCTTAGCCTTCAACGAAAAGAAATCCTTTGAATGTGCAGGCGTAAAGCCCGGCAATGTGGTGCAGTTGATGACCACCTTGGACAAGCGTTTTATGGCGGGATTGGCCTATTTCTTGGGTCTGCGTGAATTGGGTGTAGGTGTCATCCGCGTGGGCAACGGCATCCCTGAACTGCAGTGGGACACCATCCGTCGCATCAAGCCCGATACCATCATGTGCGTGCCTTCGTTCATCCTGAAGTTGATCCAATACGCCGAAGAGCACGGCATTGATTATAAGAACAGTAGCATCCGCCGCATCATCGGCATCGGCGAGGGCTTGCGCGAGCAGAACTTTGACCTCAACCTGCTGGGTCGCAAAATCAAAGAGAAATGGGATGTACAACTCTTTGCCACCTATTCCTCTACGGAGATGGGCGCTACCTTCTCGGAATGTGAATACGGTCTCGGTGGTCACGTGCACCCCGAGTTAATTATCGTGGAAATCATTGGCGAAGATGGCTTGCCGGTTCCAGATGGGCAGCCAGGTGAGATTGTGGTCACCACCCTCGGTGTGGAGGCCATGCCGCTGCTGCGTTTCCGCACAGGCGACATTGCTGCCAAAATTGTGGAGCAGTGCAAGTGCGGGCGCAACTCTTACCGCCTCACACCGCTAGTGGGTCGTAAGAACAACATGATCAAGCTGAAAGGTACGACGCTTTATCCGCCAGCGATCAATGATGTCTTGGACAATACAGACTATGTGGAAAACTATGTCATCGAGGTGCGCCAAAGCGAGGCGGGCACCGACGATGTCTTGGTAAAGATCGGCTTGAAGTACCAGCCCGATTTCGATGTAGTCAAGACCCTGAAAGACAGTTTCCGCTCGCGCATCCGTGTGGCTCCCGCCATCGAGGTGCACCCCGTTGAGGTCATTCGGCAGATCAACTATCCTGCAAAGAGCCGCAAACCCATCAAATTCATTGATTTAAGGAATAGAGAATGAGCAATTTCGACGACATCCGACCTTATAATGCTAATGAGATTCCTGATGCAATGCAGCGCATGGCCGACAGCGAGGTGATTCCCGCTATCGTTGACTATCTTATGCCAGGCATGCCCGTGGAGGCCCTTCGAAACCGCATCAGGAGTATAAAGACCGCAGATGAATTTCAGTTAGGGCTGTTAAAGGACCTCTTTGAAAAGTTGTTGCAGAAGACCACGACAAAGCTTGACTGGTCGGGGATAGAGAACATCAGCGAGAAGAAACCCTATCTTTTTGTCTCCAATCACCGCGACATCGTGCTTGATGCCATGATATTGCAATACATTTTGAACACGGCAGGACACAAAACCTGCCAGATTACCTTTGGCAGCAACCTGATGTGCCATCCATTTGTCATCGACTTCGGTAAGGTCAACAAGATGTTCCGTACCGAACGCGGGGGCTCTCCTAAAGAGTTCTACAACAGCATGATGCACATGTCGGAGTATATGCGTTATGTCATTACCGAGTTGCATGAATCGGTGTGGATTGCCCAACGTAACGGCCGCACCAAAAACGGCATCGACGCCACCGACCCCGCCATCGTCAAGATGTTTGGCATGAGTCGCCGCGACGACCGTGTGATCTCTTTGGCCGAGCTGAACATCGTTCCCGTAGCGGTGTCCTACGAATGGGAGTCATGCGACAAGCTTAAGACCCTGGAGCTTTACCTGACCAAGAAAAACGGCCATTACGAGAAGAAACCCGGTGAAGACCTCAACAGCATCCTGACGGGTATTATGCAGTTCAAGGGTCATGTGCATTTCCACATCTGCCCCGTGGTCTCCGAAGCCGACCTCAACGCTTTGAACGACTGCTCTTCTGGCGAGTTCTACAAACGTGTGGCCGAGTTGATGGATAGCCGCATCAATCCGCATTTTTATCTTCACCCGAACAATTATATTGCCCACGACCTTCGGAGCGGTAGTGATAATTTTGCCAACCATTATACCGCAGAGCAAAAGGCAACCTTTGTCAAATACATGGATTGGATGAATGATTATCCGGACTTTGACCGTTCAGAACTGGAGGCGATTTTCTTGGGGATTTATGCGAACCCAGTGGATGTTCAGATGAGTTTCTGATAATCTACCTTGCCATTTGCATTCATCGGCAAGGCATCAATGAATTCTATCGCTGCCGGAACAAGATGTATGGGGAGATGTGTCTTACAGTAATCCGTTAATTCTTCAGCGGAGGCCTTTGTTTCTTTTAGCACCACAAACGCCTTAGGCAGTTTACTCTCCGAATGGTCGGGATCCTGCATGGGCACTACAGCACAGGCTGCTACCAGCGGGTGCTGCGTCAGGCAGTCTTCAATCTCCACGGGAAACACCTTGGAACCATCGTGCCGGACAATCATGCGCTTCTTGCGGCCAATCACAAAGATGTTGCCTTCATTGTCCACATAGCCCATGTCACCAGTGTGGATCCATCGGCTGCCGTCAAGGTGGGTCTGGATGAGATTTTTGGTGGCTTCTTCGTTTTGGTAATAGCCGAGAATCTTCATCTCTGAACGGACACAGATTTCATCGTCAAAGACTTTGACTTCATAGCCGCCTACAGCCTTACCTGAAAATCCTGGTTCATATTGGTGTGGGCTGCCTTGTGGGGTAAATGAGATGACACCCGCCGTCTCGGTCATGCCGTAGGCTTTGGTGACCTCATAGCGACAGCCTCTCTCAAGCAAGAAATCGTTAATGCTACGCTCGAAAGCAGTGTTCAGTACGTCGCCTGCGATATTTGCGGTCTTTAGGAATGAGAAGTCTTCCTTGTTGTCTTTTTCTTGATCTAGTGCATCCCAATAAGCGGGTACCGAGAAAACATGCTGGGGCTTGTGTTTGGCGATGAGTTTCAAAAACTCATCTTTAGAAGCAATAGGGATGACGACGGCACGCATGCCGTGGCTGAGTGTCAGAATGACGGCATTGGCACCATAGAATGCGAAGATAGGCAAGAAGCAGATGGCGCTGTCCTCGCTTTGGATATCGTTGAGCACGGGAGGCTCGGGGAAGACGGCGTGCAGGATGTTCTCCGTGGTCAACATCACGCTTTTCACAGTGCCCGTGGTGCCGCTGGTCTGGAAGAGGGCGGTCATCTCGTCGGGCTTCCAGTGATAGGTCTCGGTCGTGTCTTTGCCTTGTGCCGTCTTGATGAAGTCCTTCCAATGGCAGAATTTCTTGTTTTTAAGGAACACCTTTTTCCGCCCGTTGAACCATTCTCCAATGCCGTACCAAAACGGGACCCCAGGAATAGAATCGGCACCCGAGCACACCACAACTTTTTCGACGTTAATGTTGACCTTTGTCTTTGCCCAACTTTTACAACTGAAACCCATGATAAACAGCAACTTCGAATGTGTTCTGTCGACGATTTCGCTTATCTGTTCGGGTGTATATCTGACATCGATCATGCAGGGGATGGCACCAATCTTATGCAGCGCGTAAAAGCACATTATCGACTCGGGCATGGTGGGTAGCGAGACGGAAACGATGTCGCCTTGCCCGACGCCATGCCTCCTGAAAGCGTCGGCGGTCTCGTCGATGCGGTCCAGCAAAACCTTATAAGCCATGTTGATGCCGAAATAGGTGATAGCCGTCCGTTCCGGCAATTTGGCGGCAGTTTCCTTTAGGATGTGGTAGAGGCTATAGGTGGTATTTTCGGTCATTCAAGGTCGAAAGTTCAGTTTTGGACTGCAAAGATACTTTGGAAAATCGTATCTCGCAAGGATAATTCCACTATCTTTGCACGGTTTTTAGTTGGAAATAGGAATGGATACCGCTATCAATAAAGATTCTCGTTGTGCCGTCATCGGTCATGGCAGTTGGGCTACAGCTCTTATCAAGGTGTTGACAATGAATGAGTTGTCGGTGGGATGGTATGTGCGTAACCCCGAAGTGTTCGAGTCGCTGCAAAACGAAGGCCGCAACTGCCGTTATCTCTCCGACCTTGAGTTTGATATGAATCGTATCCGCCTTTCCGATGATGTGAACAAGACAGTAAATAACGCCGACATCATCTTTCTGGTCACGCCGGCGGCTTATCTGAAGCGTTATCTTTCGGAATTAACGGTTCCTTTGAAGCACAAACTGGTGGTTTCTGCTATCAAAGGCATCGTTCCCGATGAAAACCAGTTTGTTACGGACTATCTGAAAAAGACATACGACCTTTCTGGCGCGCAAGTTTGTTTTATCAGCGGTCCCACTCATGCTGAGGAGGTTGGTCACGGTCGGCTCACCTATATGACGTTGGCGTGTTCCAATGTCGCCAAGGCCCGCATCGTGGGCGAGAAGCTGAAAACCCCGTTCATAAAAGTGGATTATGTGAGGAATATGCGTTATCTGGAACGTTCCTCTGTGCTGAAGAATATCTATGCCGTGATGGTGGGCATGGCGGTGGGTTTGGGTTATGGTGACAATTTCATTTCTGTCCTGGTGTCGAACTGCATTAAAGAGATGTATTTTCTTCTCGATCCTCAAAGCGTGAAAGATCTCACCAAATTCAAGCCTTCCAATTTTTTCGGCGACCTGTTGGTGTCGTGCTATTCGAGCCACAGTCGCAACCGCCAGTTGGGCATGTTGATCGGTAGGGGCAACACGGTAAAAACCGCTCTTAACGAGATGACCATGGTGGCCGAGGGTTATTTTGCCTCTGCGATGTTGCCTTACCTTTCGGAGGAACAAAGAGCGCAACTTCCCATTGCCGAGACTGCCTATCAAGTGTTGCATGAAGGTATGTCGGCACGCAAAGCCATGAAAAAACTGGAAGACCTGTTAGCGTAAGAGATAATACAATCCAGCAATCACACCAATACCAATCAAAATGGCCAAGAAGACACGTCCTGCCGAAACAGGAGCTTCTCCACCCACTTTACCTGTCTGGCCGTTCACCACAAACTGATACACCTTGTCTTTATATTTGAACGATGAAATCCACGTCGGGACCAGAAGATATTTATAGGTGATATTGCTATAGAGTGTCGAAAACTTGACGGAATCAGAGCGATTGGCTCCCCAATGTTTGCGGACATAACTTGAAATGTCGGAACGCAAACGGAATTGGATCTTTTTTTGTGCTAATGTCCAGCCGTCCTTTAAGCCAATGGAATAGCGTTCGGCAATGAAGCCTGCCATCAGCTGCGGAGAGTAGGGTACCAGTTTTGAGAAGTCGAAAGGCTCGCAAGCCTTCACGCCCGAGTCTTCCTGACGTTTAGAGGCCATCACGGTGACATCATCGAAAAACTTCTGGTACACACCACTGACACGCCGCCAGTCAGTCTTGGTCTGGGTTTTGCCATAATCGTCTACCACCTTTTTGTCAAATCCGGCACGGGCGGTGAAGTTAGAAGTAGTCTGTGTGTCGTAGGTCCAATAGGGGAGATACACACCCTGGAAAGCTTCGGGGAGAGCGTTCTTTTTGGCTTCTGACGGAGCGAACCTTTTTTTGCTGAGCCAATTGGAGAAATGTTCACTAGCCTGTTGTTTGGTAACTGCAAAGGGACACACCGCGCCCGGAGCGATAGTGTTTTCGTTGGCTGCAGGCATCACATTGGCGGAGCCGCAAAAAGGACACACAGCAGCGGTTTCAAGGGCGTCGTAGATGGTGACTGCACCGCATTGCTTGCATTGCACGGTTTTTTTCTGTTCGCCCCAGTTGAAGCTTTCCCTTTGTAGGGTTGACTCGAAGTCCATCTCACAGATTTCATGTTCGGCATCGGCTTTGGGTAATTCGCACGAATAGCCGCAATACTCACAATGCATTTGGCCTGTCTTCGGGTCAAAAACAACAGTCGCACCACAGTTGGGACATTTCTTATCGGTCTCTTTCTCAGTTACTTCCGAGAACATCATTTCTTCTTTGTTATCATTTAATTCTGACATAAATGATGAATTGTGTTTTTTCTGTATGCAAAAATAGATGTTATCTTTCATATTTTGCGCTACTAACAAGAATATTTTCTAATTTTGTCCCCAAAGTATTAAATTTAATATCTATGAACAAAAAAACGCTACTCTTTCTTCTTTTGCTTGCATTTTTGACCCCGTTTGCCGCTCTTGCCCAGAGCATCACGGTGAGCGGTAAAGTCATTTCAAGCGATGATGGTTATGGTCTGCCTGGTGTCACCATTCAGGTGAAAGGCACTTCAACCGGCACCGTGACCGACATGGACGGCAACTACAGCTTGAAAGCCGACAGCAAAGGCGTGCTGGTGTTCAGTTTCGTTGGCTACAAAACAAAAGAAGTTGCCATTAAAGGTAAGAACAATATTATTGTCACCCTTGAAGTGGACTCACAGACTCTTGACGATGTGGTGGTCACCGCCCTCGGCATCAAACGTCAAAAACGTGAGTTGGGTTATGCCACCGAGGAAATCGGAGGCGAACTCATTGCCAAATCAGGCTCAGGCAGTGTCATCAGCGCCTTGAGTGGTCGATCGGCGGGTGTGCAGATCATCAACCCAAACGGTGTCGATGGTAGCGCGGCTCGTATCACCATCCGTGGTAATAACAGCATCTTCGGCGACAATCAGCCGCTCATCGTGGTTGACGGAGTGCCCATGTCGAACGAAGGCGGTATCACCTCGTGGAGCGGTGGCCGCGACTGGGGTACAGCACTAAACAACATCAACCAAGAGGACATCGAAAGCCTCGACATCCTGAAAGGCCCTACGGCTGCAGCTCTTTACGGCTCACGTGGCGGTAACGGCGTGGTGCTCATCACCACCAAGAAAGGCTCTAAACAACGTGGCCTCGGCATCAGCTATTCAGCAGGTTTCAAGGTTACCCAACCTTATCTCTATCGCTCGGTGCAGAACAAATACGGTGCAGGCGGTCCCATCACCTTCGACACGCCGACTTTGACGCCCATCGAAGGCATGTTTGATGAGAACGGCAACCAAGTCTACGAATATCCAGGCATCTACAGCGTTGACAATGGTCCGGCAGGTGAACCCACCAACACCACCTTCGGCTACTACGGCGGTGCTCAGAGCTGGGGTCCTGCGATGAACGGCGAGAGTGTCCTCTGGTGGGATGGTGTGGTGCGCGACTATTCGCCCCAACCCGATAACCTTAAGTTACTTTTCAAGAACGGTCATACGATGAACCACAACATTGCCTTCCAAAATGCTGGCGACTTCGGCAGTGTCCGTGTCTCCTTTACCGACTCGCGTACCGATGCCATCATCGACAACTGTAATTTGAGGCAGACCACCGTCAACGTGGGTACCTTAATTAATGTGTCGGAGAAAATCAAAGTGGATGTGTCGTTCAACTATTTGGACTATTACCGTTTGAATTCACCTGAAATCGGTGAGTCGAATAGTAACTTCAACAAAGGTCTGCTCTACAGCTGGCCTCGCAGCTGGAAAGGCCTTGAGACCACTACCTACGAGAATCCTGACGGTACAATGAATCAATTTGACGGGTATCCATACATGTATATCTATAGCAGCACGTTCTGGACCTACTACAATAACAACACGACGCTTAACCGCGACAAGATGTACGGTTCAGTCCGCCTGTTGTACGACATCACGCCTTGGTTGGCTGCCTCTGCCAAGGTCGCTCTCGACTGGAACAACGACACTTATACCACCAAACACAAGCCCACCACTCTTGATGGCATGGCAGGCGGTTACTACTCGAAGAGCAAGTCGAGTGCAGTGACCCGCGACATGGACTTCTTGATTACGGCACACAAGGAAAAGATCTTTGGTTCAAAGTTCAACGTACGTCTCTCGGCTGGTGGTGAGCAGTATTACGGCTTCCGCGACGGCATCAACGGCACCTCAGGCAAGTGGGCCTATGCCAACCTTTACACCATCTACAACTACTCCAACGCCACCGAGCGTACCTTCGGCGAGTCGATGTGGGAGAAACAAGTCAACTCGCTCTATGGTTTCTTCAACATGAGTTACAGCGACTGGTTGTTCTTGGACATCACTGGGCGTAACGACTGGTCGTCGACCTTGCCTCCCAACAACAACTCCTATTTCTATCCTTCCGCCACTTTGAGTTTTATCCCGACCTCGACTTTCAAGAACTGGAACTGGGGTCCCGTGAATTACTTGAAACTAAGAGCCTCATGGGCACAGACCGCCAGCGACACTGAGCCTTATCAGCTGACATACACCTACAACACAGGCTCCTTCGGTCATCAGCTGTCGGCCACTCTGCCTTCTGTCGTGCCACCTCTGGAGCTGAAACCCCAGCGTCAACGTTCCTATGAGTTAGGTTTCGACTTGGGCTTAGGCGCTCGCTTCAACATGGACTTCACCTATTATGACATCTATTCTTGGGACCAGATCCTTTCGTCACCCCTTGCTCCTTCATCAGGTGCTAACAACGTGACTATCAATACGGGTGTGGTGACCAACAAAGGTATTGAAGCTATCATGACCTACGACATCGCCCAAGGCAAAGACTATGGTGTGCAAGTGGGCTTGAACCTTGCCCGCAACAAGAACCGTATCGTCGACTTGGCAGGTGCAAATATGTATCTACTCTCCGAGATATGGGGCTCCAATGGCCCGGCCATTGCTGTGGAAGAAGGTGAGGAATACGGCACTATCTATGGTTGGGACTATGTCTATGAGTACACGATGCCCGACGGCACTATTGTGGGACCGTTCTACGATGAAAACGGCAAACCG
This sequence comes from Bacteroidales bacterium, assembly GCA_017651645.1. The sequence continues at coordinate 47,372 of JAGCCO010000012.1, read as the reverse complement.
ATGCCTTTGTTGAATGAGACAGGCACTACCTACCTGAAGACCGACAACCGTGTGCCGATTGGCAACTGCGCACCCTTGGTGACGGGAGGTATCAATTTGAGAGCTTCCTATAAGAACTGGTCTCTCTACGCCTTGGTCGACGCCAAGTTGGGCGGCCAGATCTATTGCGCCTCATACGTGGTGGGTATGCAGACAGGTCAGAGCCCGGAGACGTTATATGAACGCGAAGGCAACGGTCTGCCGTACTATAATGCCGAGGGTGAGTTTGTTGGCAATTATGGTGTCATTTTACCTGGCTATTGCATCAACACGGAGACGGGTGAAGCTGTTGAAAACGACCATGTGGTGCATTACCTCTATAGATACATGCCTAACTACGGCGGATGGGGCAACATCCTCAGCACCCCGGGCATCGTCGACAACACTTGGATCAAGATGCGCGAGCTCTCGCTCACCTACGACTTCCCGCGCAAGTGGCTCGACAAGCAGAATCTCTTCAAACAGGCCTCTATCTCACTGGTGGGTCGTGACCTGTTTTACTTCTACAAGACCCTGCCTGACAACATCAACCCCGAAGGCACCCAAGGCTCCGGCAACGCCCAAGGCCTTGAATATGGCTCTTACCCAGGGACACGGTCGTATATGGTTACACTTAAAGTCAATCTCTAAAACCGAAACATCATGAAAAGATATATTCTCATCATCTGTGCGGCGACTTTAGCTTTCGCCTCCTGCACTAAAGGCTTCGAGGAGATGAACCAAGACCCGTTCTCGCCAACGGGAACGACCATCGAAGCGTTGTTTAACGGCGTGGTGAGTTCCATGCAGCAGAGCATGAATGAGCAGTTCTATCTGCAAAACGAGATTTGGTATCCCGAAACGGAACTCGGTGCGCTGACTTCTGAGGCTTGGGGCAACTCCCAAATAGGAACCTCTAACGTATGGTCAGACTATTACCTCATGCTGTCCAACATCCGTGAATTGGAAAAACGGTTCGATGCTTACGACGAAGAGCAGGGTGACACAGCCGTCTGCGACAAGGTACGCGCCCAGCTCAATATTCTGAAAGCTTATCAAACCTTTAAAGTCACGGATATCTTCGGAGACATGCCTTACACACAGGCTGGTCGAATCTGGGAAAACGCCTCTTCGCAAGCCACCATGAAACCCGAATGGGATACTCAGGAGAGCATCTACAAATCGCTTTTGGAAGAGTTGGTATGGTCACGCGACTTGCTGCATGCCGACTCCATAACCACAGCTAGTGGCAACGATTATTACAAGCTACCTTACGATGTGTTGCTCAACAACGACTACACGCTTTGGTCTGAGTTTGCCAACTCGCTCATCTTGCGCCATGGTTTGCGCATGTATGACAAGGATCCTGAATACGCTACTCCTATCTTGGTAGAGGCTTACAACTTCATCTACACAAAGTTAAGTTCTTCTGGTGGTGTAGCTAACGGAGGAGCTATTTGCTTATGGCCCAACTTGTTGGGTACCAGCTGGGATACCAATTGGTCATTCCGCGAGCACAAGCACCTCCGCATGGGTGAAACCGTTTGGAGTTGTCTCTCCTCGACCGATGATATGGACGGCAGCGGCATCTTCGATTATCGTGCGTTCCTCTTCTTCGACACGAGCCACAAAAATGACAGTTTCCCCGATGGTGCCTGGAGACCTTATCCACAGATTCGTACCTTAGAGACGCCCACCGAGGGTGGTTCACCTTATGCCCAGAGCCGCGACGGCAGCTATACCTTCAAAGGCCCTTCGTGCCTCTTCTCACCCTTCAATTACTACCTGACCCGTGACGAGAAATACATGCCGCAGATTTTGGTTACTTATGCCGATGTGCTTTTCATGAAAGCGGAAATTGAGGTTAGGAATATCGGAGGTATCACACCCCCGCTCAACGCTGACGAATCCATCCGCTCAGGTGTCTATCAGTCGTTCCTGTTCTGGACCCACATACCGTCTCAGACCAGTCGTTGGGTCTATTTCTATCCACAATATACTAGTTATATCGGAAATCTCGACATCTGGGCTTGGAGCAACAATATGGCAGCCAACGTGATGAACTATGCCGTTTGGATGAATCCCGAATACGACGGCAGTCAGGAGTTCTATCTGAAGATGATCTATCAACAGCGTTGGCTCAACCTCTTCCGTCAGCCTTGGGAGGCTTGGGCTTTGGCACGCCGTACTATGGCGACCCCCACCACCACCAACCATGCTAAGTTGACCTCTTTCCGTATGGAATATCCTCAGAAAGAAATAGAATATAATTATGAAAACTACACCAAACAACTTGTTCGAATGTCACATGGTGACACTAGACAGACCCGAGTGTGGTGGAATGAGTAATTAGTTTAGAGTTTAGAGTATAAAGTGAAATAGTAATAATAAAAGTTTAAAGTCATGAAAAAACTATCCTTAATCCTTGTGCTTTTGGCGTTCTCCTTTGGGGTGAATGCCCAAGTTGAAAAGACCTTCGATTTCAACGATTATGAATACGGAGAGAATCCGAATCATCTCCTCAATGGCCAAGATGGCTGGTATGTGCGCATACACCATGCAGGCAACGGAGCCTTTACTCCCTTGTATACCGACTATATGGGCCACTTCTGGGGCACCACGCCTCCTATCCCGACGGCTGACGAGACCATCGGTGTGTTTTCGGATGCTTCCGGAACTGCCTTTGGAGACATTGCCACACATGACATCACTGAGTATGGTTTCGACTTCTCGACAGGTGGTGTGATTGAGTTTGAATGCGACATTCTGCGCCAATGGTGGGGCGACTTCTTCGGCATCGGTTATGACGGTGATGGCGACGGTTCCGTCCTTCCTCCTATGCGAAAGGCCTCCTCACAGAACGCCATTTGTGAACCTATCTATCCCGATGAAAACAGTACAATCCCCGATGGTGGTATCTATTTGATGATGACCGGCGTCAATCCGAGCAACCCGCTTTTCATGAATGGCGTGGTGCTGCCTAACAACGTTATAACCAGCAACATTCAACCTATCGGAGAAGAGAGCCATTGGTATCGTTGGAAGGTCTCCATCGACCTGGATGCCAACAACGGTCAAGGTGCCGTCACCCTTTACATGAAGTACGATGATTTGAACGCTGAATGGGAAGCTGTGCCAGAATGTCAAGGTGTCAATGCTGGACTCACTCCTGGCAGCGGCGACAAATTTGACCCTGCCATGTGGCACCATATCTTTATGCTCAACAGCGGTTGGGGTGGCTTCGATAACTTCACCGTGCGTCATATTCCTCCAGGGCTGACTGCTCAGTTCATCGACTTTGCCAGCATTCCCGACCAATTGGTCTACAATGCCCCTATCACGCTGGAAGCCACAGCCACCTCAGGTCTTCCTGTGACCTTTGAGGTCACCCAAGGCCCTGCCACCGTTGAGGGTAACATCCTTACCCTTACAGGCGAGGAAGGTCAAGTGAAAGTTCGTGCCATACAGCCTGGCGATGGTAACATATGGCAGCCCGCCCCCACAGTGACACGTACCTTCTATGTGGTTGATCCTGAGAATTATACTCCTGAAATAACCATCCGTCGTCCCTACGAAGGCACTAAGGTGTATATGCCCGATTTCGAAAATCCTGTGATGGTTGTACTGAGTGCTTATATCGACCACGGCAATGTCCTCAAGTTTGAACAGGTAAAATGCGATGTTGACGGTCAAGAGCTGTTTTTAAAGACCGACTATCCCGACAACCCCGACAACGGCTATTGGTACACCACTTGGACACCATCGGGTGAAGGGACTTACAACATGACTGTGTCCATCACCCAAACGGGCGGCAAGGTTACCACGGCATCCAACAGCTTTGAGGTGACTACCAACTATGATGATATAGTGGTCTCTGCACTCAACGGCGAGGTGGTGGTGACAACCTCTCAGTTTACCGCCTTTGGCGAATTCGCCTTCCCGACCCATGTCAACGCTTTCAATGCCATTAACCTGCACTATCTACACAACTGCGTGAATGGTAACTGTAACACTTACGACCACGCAAGTCACGTGCGTGTGAAAAACTACCGTGGTGAATGGGTGGAACTCTGCCGTTACATCACCCCCTTCGGTGTGGAATGTGTGGACGACCTCGATGTGACCGACTTCACTTCTGTGTTGCAAGGTCTCGTTGAATTTGAATACTACTGCGAACAATACGCAACAGGCGACGGCTACAACCCCACCGCCATCTTCGAATACACCAAAGGCACACCTGAGTATCCATACGTGGACATGCAAGAGATTTGGTACGGAAACTATGCCTTCGGCGACTACGCAGACCCATGCCCCATCCCGACCCGCAACGTCGTATTTGACCCATGTGTCGAAAAAGCTAAACTGCAACTCACGACCTCTGGACATAACTGGAGCGATACTGGTAATGGTGCTTACAATACTGGCAACGCTGCCGAGTTCTATCATGCCACACACAATATCAACATCAATGGTGGCACGACTTACACACAAGATTTGTGGGAAACCTGCACTCCTAACCCCGCTGGTTGCCAGCCTCAAAACGGCACTTGGACATACGCCCGTGCCGGATGGTGCCCCGGCAGCATGGCTATGGTGTGGGACTACAGCCTGGATGATTATCTGAAAGATGGTGGTGCCGATTTGCTCTATGAATTCGACCCGACCTACATCGACCAGTGCCACCCCAACTATCCCGACTGTGTGAGTGGTCAGAACAGCTGCCCTGATTGCAATAATTCAAGCAACCCCATTTTGAGGGTTTCAGCTAAGCTGGTGACTTATAGCCACAACACCGATATCCTGACGGAAGTCCCGGAACTGCCTGATGTAGATGCAGAGCCTTTCCAAGTGACCATCACCCCCAACCCTGTGAGAGGCCAAATGACCATCACCACGGATTATGAAAAGGGCAACGCCAGCGTCGTCATGATCAACTCGCAAGGCATCAAGGTAAAGGGCTTCAGCGTGAAAGGCTCGGCCACCATCGACGTGAGCGACCTGCCGGCTGGCATGTACTTTGTCCATGTCATCGGTGGCAAGGTTGTATCGAGAAAGGTGGTTATTCAATAAAAGAATCTTGAATCTTAAAATTTTAAATCAAATACAAAAATGGAGAAAAAAGACTTACTGAAAGATGTTGTCGAACATATCGACATTAAGAAGTATGACTCTACTGAACTCATCAATGCCATGCGCAAGATGTCGTTCACCTCGCGCGACACCGCCCGTGCCGCCGATATCCTCTGCCAGATGATTGCGGAGAAGGACTGCACCAACATCCTCACCATCGCCGGTTCCACTTCAGCTGCTGGCTGCATGCAGGTGTATGTGGAGATGGTCCGCAACAAGATGGTTGACGCCGTGGTCAGCACAGGTGCCTCCATCATCGACATGGACCTCTTCGAAGCCCTCGGCTACAAGCACTACATCGGCACGAAAGAGAACGTCATCCCCGACACCAAACTGCGTGAGCTCTATATTGACCGTATCTATGACACCTTTATTGACGAGGAAGAACTACAGGCCTGCGACCAAGCCACCTGCGACGTGGCCGACACTTTGGAATGCCGTCCCTACAGCAGCCGCGAGTTCCTCTATGAAGTCGGCAAATGGCTGGCCAACGGTCACGGCGTGAAGAAAGAGAGCCTCATCCAGACTTGCTACGAATGCGGCGTGCCGATCTTCTGCCCCGCCTTCAGCGACTCCTCAGCTGGTTTCGGCATCGGCAAGCACCAGTGGCTCCGCAAGAAAGCTGGTAAACCCTACGTCAGCATTGACTCGGTGGCCGACTTCCTCGAACTCACCGAAATCAAGATGAACAGCCCGCAATCGGGTCTCTTCATGGTCGGTGGTGGCACGCCCAAGAACTTCGCTCAAGACACGGTCGTCTGCGCCGAAATCCTTGGACACGAGGTACCCATGCACAAGTATGCCATCCAAATCACCGTGGCCGACGTGCGCGATGGCGCCTGCTCGTCATCGACGCTGCTCGAAGCCGGCTCGTGGGGCAAGGTGAGCGAGGAGTTGCAGCAGATGGTCTATGCCGAAGGCACCACTGTCATCCCCGCCATCGTCAGCTATGCCTACCACAACGCACCTTGGCGCGAGCGCGAGTATAAGAACTGGCAGAAACTGTATCATTAACTATGGCTTATGGCAGATGGCCTATGGCTTGCTTCAACCAAAGGGGTAAATCCACGCCTTAGGGGAAGCAGTCATAGGCCATAGGCCATAGCCATAGGCCATAAGCCAAAAAGAATGGACATCAGTATTTTCCTTGAGCCTGTAGCTGAGAAGTGTTTCGGCAAGGCCTACCGTCCGGGTAAAAAGACTTTGGGCGAAAGCATCAATATCTACCGCAAGGAAGACGAGTTTCCCGACCTCGAAGGTGTGGATCTGGCCATCATCGGTGTCAAGGAAGAACGCGGGGCGGTCGACAACAAAGGCTGCGCCGATGGCGTGGATTATATCCGTAAAGCCCTCTATTCGCTTTTCAACCACTGGCCTCAGCTTCATATTATAGACTTAGGTAACATCAGGATTGGGAAAGACCTCAACGACACCTATTATGCCGTTAGCCAGGTGCTTACCAAACTGATGAAAAACAAGACTGTACCTATCATCATCGGGGCGGGACAAGACCTCACCTATACGATGTACCAAGTGTATGAGCCCACAGGCAAGCTCATCAACATTGCCGCTGTCGACCCCATGTTCGATATCGGCAACGACAAGGAAGCCCTTAATTCACATTCTTATCTGAGCCATATCATCCTGCATCAGCCTAATTTCCTGTTCAATTTCACCAATATCGGTTACCAATCGTATTATGTTGACACAGAGAATATCGAGTTGATGAAACAGTTGCTTTTCGATGCTTATCGTTTGGGTAACATCAAGAAAAACATTGATCTGACCGAACCGCTTATCCGCAATGCTAACCTTTTGAGTTTCGATATTTCAGCCGTTCGTGCCGCTGACGCACCTGGCGTAAAGAATGCTTCGCCCAACGGCTTCAACGGAGAAGAGGCTTGTCGCATGACGCGCTATGCTGGACTGAGCTACAAACTCTCGTCCATCGGCTTCTTCGAATACAATCCGCATTACGACATCAACTCGCGTACTGCCAACCTCATCGCGGAGATGATCTGGTATTTCATCGAAGGCTTCTCCAACCGACAAGACGACATCCCCACCTTGGAGAGCACCGATTACAAACGTTACATCGTGCAAATCGGTGAAGGTCAAGAGAATGTGGTATTCCTCTGCCACAAGATTACGGGCAAATGGTGGATGGATATGTCGTTCCTGCAAAACGACGACCAGCGTTACGAGCGACATCACTTCATTCCCTGTGCAAAAGAAGACTACGAACAAGCCTTACGCAACGAGTTGCCTGACAAATGGTGGCAGTTTTATCAGAAACTGATGTAGGTAATCCCAATTTTGTATTTTTGCCGCAAAATTTTAACTACGTTGAATCTAACGATTTCAAAGCAATGAAAAAAGTATTATCTATCTTTACCTTATTGTTCTTAATGGCCGCTACCATGCAGGCTCAGAACAACAAGAAACCCGATTGGATGAGATGGCACTATCTCTCCGAAGAAGAAATGTACGACACCTCGCGAGGCATGAATTTCGTAGAGACCGACCCGCCAGCGGGCGAGCCACGTTTCGTGGCTGAGTTTGAGCCCATGCAAGGCGTGATGATCCGCTATCCCTTGGGCATCCCGACGAGCCTCGTGGCGCAGTTGGCCAACAACTGCCAAGTGTATTGCATCGTCAGCTCTTCTTACCAGAGCCAAGCCCAAAGCAGCTTCCAAAACGCAGGTGTCAACATGGACAGGGTCACCTTTGTGAACGCTCAGACCGACTCTTACTGGGTGCGCGACTACGGTCCGTGGTACATCTTCGAAGACCGCCAGCCTGCCATCGTTGATAACATCTATAACCGTCCTCGTCCCTATGACGATGAAATTCCGGGCGTGTTCGCCAACTTCTGGAGCATCCCCATGTACGGCATGAACCTCGAGCATACCGGCGGCAATATGATGGAAGACGGCCGTGGCCATGGCGTGAGTGATAACCTCGTGCTACAAGAGAACGGCTACAACGAGGAAAACGTCCGCAACAAGATGCGCGACTATCTGGGCATCGATCCGTATCATATCACCATTGACCCTCAAGGTGACTACATCGCCCACGTGGACTGCTGGGGTAAATACCTTGCTCCCGATAAGATCTTGATTGCCCGTCTGCCACAAAACAACTCACACTATGCCGACTATGAAGAAGTGGCCAACTACTTCGCTACCACCAACTGTTGCTGGGGCTATCCTTACCATGTGTATCGAGTGGATGAACCAGGTGGCTACACCTTGGCACCTTACACCAACAGCCTCATCCTTAATAAAACCGTCTACGTGCCGTTGGGTACCAACAACAATTACAACAACGATGCTTTAGCTGTCTATCAGGAGGCTATGCCAGGCTATGAGATTGTTGGTGTGGCCAGCAATGGCTATTCTGGTTGGGAGAACACCGATGCCCTGCACTGCCGCACCCGTGGCGTGATGGATTTCGACATGCTCTTCGTCGACCACCGCGACGTGCTCTTCGGCGAGCAAGAATGGCAAGACTCCATCCCCGTGGTGAGCAAGTTCATTGCTTATAGCGGACAGAACCTGAAGCAAGACTCACTCCTTGTGTATTATAGCATCGACGGAGGTGCCTATCAGGTGGCCCACATGACGGCCACGGGCAATCCCGATGAGTATGTCGGTTATATCAAAGGCTATCAAGGTGAGTCGGAAATCGATTACTATGTATTTGGTGCCGACGAATCGGGGCACCGTTACACGCAGCCCGTCTTCGCCGACCTTGACCCGCATCACTTTACCATGGAGGCGCATGAGCCTTCAGGAGAGTTGATTATTACGCCGGATACGCTATATTTTGACCAAATGGGAGTATCGCAACAATTTGTTATCAATAATGAAACCGCAGATGCTGTGACCATCCATAGTGTTAATCCCGAATATCCTGCATTAAATGTTTTGAATCCAAGTTTCCCATACACCCTTCAGCCAGGACAATCAGTTGCTGTCACTATGGATTATCAGCCTGCGCCCGGAAAAGACGGTTATAATGCTTACGATGTCTTGATTTCAACCTCGATTGGAGAAAGACATATTACGGCTATGGTCCTTCAGCAAGCAATGGATCAAGGTTTGGTGCTTGTAGGTTCTCCTGTCATCGAATTGGAAGACTTCAATGCAGATTCCAGACAACTTCAAAACCGCAATTTCGGCACAGAAACACCTATCAAAATCATCTCCATCGAAGAACAAGAAACAGATTACTTGATTATTGAGCCGCAATATACCTTGCCTTACATGTTGAACGCCGGTGACTATTTCAGCATCAGCGTGCGTTATAATCCTGAATGGGCAGGCAAAGGCTATGTACACACTACTGTAATCATTGAATCAAGCGACAGGCCATGTGAGATAGACGTCGTTATCAACGAAGACCTCATGACCGTCACCGAGCTCTCCGCCGAGGCCAAGCTCTACCCCAACCCGACCACAGGCCAATTCACCGTGGAGGGCGTCAATGTGGCCAAAGTGGAGGTCTATAACCTCGTAGGACAGAAGATTCACGAGGCAGAAGGCCAAGTAGTGAACATCGACGCTACCGACTGGAACAAGGGCATCTATCTGGTCAATATCATTGAAGAGAATGGTGCCGTCGTGACCAAGAAATTGGTGGTGAAATGACCTTTGTAGGGACACGATTAATCGCGTCTTATTGAAAAACCTTAGAATCCCCGAACATGGTGTCGGGGATTCTTTTTATTTTTGCGCATAAATCAAAGATTAATACCAATGAAAAGAATCATCCCCATCTTTTTTTGCTGCCTTATGGCCCTATCCGCCTGCCAGAAGAAAAACGCCCCGCTGTTTCGCGGCGACTATAGCTTCAAAACCTCGGGCAGCGTGACCTTGGACGAAATCAACGCCGAAGACGAACCGGCCTCTTACACTGTTAGCTTGCCTAACGAAATCGGACAACTGGAAATCAGCGACTTGGATAACGGCAAGGACAGCGTCCTCGTAGTGATGAACACCATGGGCGGCGAGGTCGTAGTCACCCATGCCTTGTGCAAGGACAACGAGATCTTTCTCCGTGACTACAAGAAAAACACGCTGCTTTTCACGGGCGACTCACTCACCTTGAAGAACGACCTGCGAGTCAGTGCCAAGGGACAGATTTACGAGGACAACATGCTCATCCTTAACATGGTTTATGAAGGCGAAGCCGAGACCAATGACCACAGTTTCAAAGTTTACGGTGACGACATCCGCATGGCGGCTACACGAAACTGATTAATGCCATGAAGAACAAACATATCCTTTGGTTCTTGCCTCTATTGCTGGTAGGCTGCGGTGACACCGACCCAAGCCAGCTCAAGGAGAAACTCATCGGCGGGCCTGTCGAGGAGCGTGTCATCGCGGTTGGGGTGCAACGTATCGACACCATGGGAGGCTTGGTGCGCAACAGCTATCCAGGCTATCTTGAGGAAGGCAACACCGTTGATATCAGCTTCAAATATGGCGGCACCTTGCAGACGCTCAATGTGAAGGAAGGTAGTACGGTGCGAAAAGGCCAGGTTTTGGCACGCGTGTCCTCACCACAAATGGAGAGCACCCGACGCTCGGCACAAGCCACCCTCGAGCAAGCCCAAGACGCTTACAACCGTCTGAAAAAGGTGCATGATAACGGCAGCCTGCCCGAAATCAAATGGCGCGAGATGGAGGCCAACCTCGAGAAAGCCCAAGCCGCCCTCGACTTGGCCAACGCCATGCTGGCCGACAACACCGTGACAGCACCTTTCAGCGGCACTGTTACCAGCCTGAACGCCGTGGTGGGCGAGAGCATCACCCCGCTGAAACCCATCATGCGCATCATCAGCACCGAAGGCTTGGTGGTGAAGATCAGCGTGCCAGAGAACGAAATCGCCAAGGTGCAACTCGGCGACGAGGCCCAAATCCTCATCCCCGCCCTCGACGACCGCCGCTGCAAAGGTCACATCCTTGAAAAGAACATGACCGCCTCGCTGCTCACGCATAGCTACCCCGTCAAAGTGCTCATCGACGAAAAAGACGAGGCCTTTACTCCCGGCATGATTGCCAAGGTGGTGCTGAGTGCTGATGTCGACAACGGCATCGTCGTACCAGCCAATGCGGTTTTAATCAACAACGATGGCAAGTTCGTTTGGGTGGCCAAAGACGGTCGCGCGACACGACAGAGCATCACCATCTCGGGCTATTCTGGCACGGGCGTGGTGGTGAGCGAAGGCCTGCATGGCGGCGACTTGGTCATCGTGGAGGGATATCAGAAGATTAGTGAAGGAATGAAATTAGAATGCAGAATGCAGAATTAAGAATGAGGAATGCGGAATGATAAATGTGTTGTTGGTTTCGGGCCGTTAGCTATTAGCTGTTAGCCATTAGCTTGTTGGCTACCAAGCTAAGAGCTAATGGCTAACAGCTAAAAGCCAACAACGAAAAAGAAGTAATTATGAGTAAGTTGAAGGACAAAGGCATCATCAGCGGCAGTATATGGCACCAAAAAATAGTTTGGGCCGTCGTAGCTGTCATTGTGGCCTTTGGCATCTATGCCCTCGTCGACATGAAGAAAGACGAGTTTCCTGCCTATACCATTCGCTTAGGCATCGTGGCAGGCGTCTACCCTGGCGCCAACTCTGAAGAGGTGGAGGCCCAACTCACCAAGCCTTTGGAGCAGATGCTGTTTGAAATGCCCGAGGTTGACAGAAAGAATACCTATTCCGTCACCAAGGAAGGGATGTGCTATATCTACACCAGCCTCGACGAGTCGGTGAAAGACAAGGACATCGCCTGGTCGAAGATTCGGCACAAAATCAACGAGTCCAAGGCATTGAACTTCCCTGCAGGCGTGCTAGCCATCGCCGTCATCGACGACTTCGGCAACACCTCTTCGTTACTTATCGCCATGGAGTCGGCCGACAAGACCTATCGCGAGATGCACGGCTACACCGACGACCTCACCCACCGCTTGCGCGCCATTCCCGAGATGGGCAACGTGCGCGTGATGGGCGAACAATACGAGGAGATTGCCGTAACGGTCGACAAGGAGAAACTCTCGTTCTATGGCATCAGCCCCAACACGCTCATGCTGCAATATGCCTCACAAGGCTTGCTGACCACCACGGGCACCATGCAGACCGACGACTTCAACCAACCGCTGCACATCGAGAACCCTATGGTCAGCGAGCAGGAACTTGAAGAGCAAATCATTTACTCTGATGCGGCAGGAAACACCATTCGCCTACGCGACGTGGCCACCGTCGAACGCCGCATGGCCGAGCCTTCCAAGGTGGTCAACTTCAACGGCAACAGTGCCTTAATCATCAGTGTAGAGATGCGCAAAGGCTACAACATCGTCGCCTTCGGTAGAGAAGTGGAGAAGGTACTGTCCGAATTTAAGGCCACCCTGCCCGACAGCGTGCAACTCTATCGTATCACCGACCAACCCAAGGTGGTTCACAAGTCGGTAAGCTCGTTCCTCCGCGACCTGCTCATCTCCATGATTGTGGTCATCGTGGTCATGCTGTTGCTTTTCCCGTTCCGAACGGCACTCATCGCCAGCTCGGGTCTGCCTATTTGTACGGCATTCAGCATCGGGATGATGTATCTCTTTGGCATTGAGTTGAATACCGTGACATTGGCAGCCCTCATCGTCGTCCTCGGCATGATTGTCGACGACTCCATCATCAACATTGACGGTTACATCGACAAGTTGAGCCAAGGCTACAAGCCCTTTGATGCCGCCGTGAGCAGTGCCAAGGAGCTTTTCATGCCCATGTTCATAGCCACTGCTGCCATCGCATGCATGTTCTTCCCGATGACGCGCATCATCACGGGTCCTTTGGGCGAGTTCGTGCAGCTCTTCCCTTGGACCGTGGCCTTCTCACTGATGGCTTCTTTGGCCTACGCCATGCTCGTTATCCCTGGACTTGAGATCATGTTCATCAAGCCAGACGATAAGCCGCGACACAATGGCTTCGTGAGGGCACAGATGCGGTTTTTCAGTTTACTGCAACGCCTCTACGACAAGATGCAGAGCCACTGCTTCAAGCACCCATTGTTTACCATCGGCATGGGTGTTGGCTCTATCGCCTTGGGCGTGCTGATGTTCTTGGCCTTGCATGTGCAGATGATGCCTATGGCCGAGCGCGACTGCTTCGCTGTTGAGATTCGTCTGCCCGAAGGCAGCAGCCTCGAAGCCACTACTCGGGTCAGCGACTCCTTGCAGCATTTGATGTTGGCCGACAAGCGTGTCACCTCCGTGACGGCCTTCATCGGCGAGAGTGCACCTCGCTTCCATGTGACCTATTCACCCGGCATACCTGCGTCCAATCTCTCGCAACTCATTGTCAACACCACCTCGAAGAAGACCACCGAAGCCTTGTTGAAAGAATGGGACGACAAGTATTCCTATTACTTCCCCGAAGCATACGTGCGTTTCCGCCAGCTTGACTATCAAGCTGTTTCAACGCCTGTCGAGGTTTATGTTTATGGCGATGACTACTCAAAGACTACCCTTGTTGCGCAACAAATCAAGGACTACATGCTCACGCTTGACAAGGAGTTGCGTTGGGTACACACCGATTATGATGAGCAACTGTCGTCGGTAAAGGTGACCATGAAACCCGAGGAATGTGCCCGCTTGGGGCTCACCAAAGGCTTCCTCTCGTTGGATTTGGCCAGCAACCTCAACGGACAACCCTTGACCACCATTTGGGAAGGCAGCCGAGGTATCCCCGTGCGATTGTATTCCCAGCAAAACTACGACCCCAATAACTACGAATCCGTCCAAAACCAGCTGATTCCAACCATGGTGCCCGGCACCAATGTGCCACTCCGTCAGGTGGCCGACATCAGTCCCGAGTGGCATCCCGCACAGTTGGTGCGTCGCAACGGCAAGAACGCCATCACCGTGGCCGCCGACATGAAATTCTGGAAGCCGCAGACGGTGAGTATGAAAAAGATACAGCAGTACATCAATAAGGAAATCACACCCAACCTGCCCGAAGGCGTGAGCATCGAATACGGTGGTCTTTCGTCGCTTAACACCAGTGTCATACCGCAGTTGCTTTGGAGCCTGATTGCCGCCATTTTGGTGCTTTTGGTGTTCCTGGTGGCCTATTTCAAGAAGTTGAATCTGGCCATCCTCACTTTGGGTTCCAGCGCCTTGTGTATGTTCGGCGCTTTCTTCGGCGAGTGGCTCTTTGGCCTCGATTTCGGCATGACCTCTTTGTTGGGTGTCGTCAGCTTGATAGGTATCATCATGAGGAATGGCATCGTCATGTACGAATATGCCGAGACGCTCCGCACTGACGAAGGCCTGCCCACCAAGGAAGCCGCCATGAAAGCCGGTAGTCGCCGCATGAGGCCCATCTTCCTCACCTCGGCCACCACTGCTTTGGGTGTGTTGCCTATGATCATCTCCCGCAACCCACTCTGGATGCCTATGGGCGTAGTCATTTGCTTTGGTGTGGTGCTTTCGATGGTCATCATCCTCGCCGTGATGCCGGTGATGTATTGGCAAATCTTTAGAACGAGTAAGTCATGAAGAAGTATATCATCATATTAGTTCTGTTGCTGTCTATATCAGCCTTTGCCCAAGAACCTGACAAAACCCGTTTCTCTGTGCAGGACTGTATCGACATGGCCTTGGAGAACAACATTGAGCTGAAAAACAGCCAGTTGGAAATCGACAAAGCAAGAGCGACGAAAAATGAAGCCCGAGCAGAATACTTCCCTACTGTGTCGGCACAAGCCTTGGCTTTTGATGCCTTGAATCCGATGATTTCCTTCGGCATTGAAGACATCGATAACGCCCAACTGCGGCAGCTTCTTTATACTCTTTATGCCGAATACGGTGCCAATATGGGCATTGACAAAGAGTATTCTTTTGTGCAAAACGGCGTGATGCTCAACGCGATGGCGACCGAACCCATTTACGCGGGTGGCCGTATCCGCAACGGTAACAAACTCGCCAAGTTGGGTATAGAAGCCGCTGAGACACAAGCAAAAGTGAAGGAAGATGAAGTATGCCTGCAAACCGAGACGCTCTATTGGCAAATCGTGGCCCTGCAAGAAAAATTGGCCACCTTGGACCAGCTCGACCGACTTTTGGATACTTTGGACAAAGACTTGTCTGGAGCCATCGAAGCGGGCTTGGCCATGCCCACCGACCAGTTTAAGTTAAAGGTGAAGCAAAACGAGAGCCAACTCAACCGCAAGAAAGTCACCGACGGCATCACCCTGCTCAAGATGGCCTTAGCACAATACATTGGTGCCGACTGGCAGACGATGACTCTTTCCGACACTTTGGGCTTGGAGACCGAACCTACGGCCTATTACCAACAACCCAATGAGGCGGTATCGTTGCGCAACGAAAGCCATCTCCTCGACCTCTCGATAGAAGCCGAAAAACTGAAAAAAAAGATGACCTTAGGCGAAACTTTACCTTCCTTGTTGGTGGGTGGCAGCACAAGCTATCACACTATCTTCGAGAACACCAAACCCAACGCGATGGTCTTTGCAGTGCTGCAGGTGCCCATCACCGACTGGCACAAGACTTCCTTCAAGCTGAAGAAGCACAATCTCGACACCGAAATGGCCGAAAACACCCGCCGCGACCTCACCGAGAAGATGGAGATGCAAACCAACCAAGCCTGGTTTAACCTAGAACAGAGTTGGCTGCGTATCACCATGGCACAAACCGCGCTCAGCGATGCCGAGGCCAACCTGAAAGTCACGCAAGACTATTACGAGGCTGGTTTGGTGGCCCTCTCCGACCTCTTGGAAGCCCAGACTTTACTCAAGAAAAGCCGCGATGAGCTCACCGACAGCCGCGTGGAGTATCGGATTAATCTGGTAACTTATAAATCCTTAGTAAAAGAATAAGCTAAAAAATGTTGTAGTTTTGCGGCGCTAATCAAACTAAATAGAAACTATAAATCCATCACAAATGAATAAGAAAATCTCTTGGCGTATTTGGGGAATGACGATAGTTCTTTCCTTGTTGATATTTTCTAGCACTTCGAACAGCTGGGCGCAACAGCCTCTCCTTAAAACTGTGGAAATACCTGATGCGGCCACACCCTCGCTTCGTGCAGATGGCTTTCTGGGTTCGCACTGGACTCAGGATTATCCCTACAATCAACTATGTCCAAGAGACCCGGTGAACGGCAATGCATACAGTTATGCCGGATGCCCTGCAGTTGCCATGGGGCAGATTATCAATTATTTGCGGACGACAGAAGGTACCCGTTTTTCCGACGATGACGACTATGCCCATCATTATGCCGGTCGCAATTACATGATTGACGACGATTGGGCAACTTTGAAATTCCCGTCATTTCCAGAGTTGAACGATTTGTTGGATTCCGTGGATGCTGCTTTCGAGTGCGGTGAGCAACTTTCTGACTTGTTAGCAGCTGCTGTGGTTTTTGCTTGCGGCACGGCCCTCACCCAAGTTTATACTTCAGAAGGTTCCGGCACCTTTTATGTGGATCAGGCGTTTGAAGCCTACCAACGCTTTGGTTTTAGGGACTGTCTGCTATTTCGTGAACCCGATTCAGTGATGTATGCCACATTAATCTCCAACTTGAAAGCCGGTTATCCCGCCCATCTGGCCGTTGAGAATCCTGCAGGAACGGTTGGACACAACGTCGTGGTCGATGGCTATCGCGAAGAGGACGGCAAATTCCATATCAACTTTGGTTACGGCGGTACTTTGGACAACTGGTACGACATCCCTGACCCGAATTTCTATTACGGAATGACCAAAATGGAAGGCATCGTTTTGAATATCTTTCCCACCTCTGGACCTTTGGCTGTTCACGAGTCCGCCCACCAACAGCCATTGGAAGTTTATCCTAACCCCGTTTCCGATGTGCTCTACCTAAAGAATCTTCCTTGCGAACGGGTGGATTATTCCGTTTTCAATATTTTGGGACAAGAAATGGCTAAAGGATCCTCTTGTGGAACTGTTTCCGTTGCAGGATTGGAAAAAGGACTGTATTTCTTGCAGATTCAAGGGGAAGGATTTTGTAAAACAGCTAAGTTCATTGTGAAGTGAACGATTATTGTGCTGTTGCTACGTGATTGAGATATTTCGGGATGCTTTACTTATATAGCACGATTTTTGTATTTTTGCCCGCGCTAAACACAACACACTATGATGAAAAAACTCCTTTTTTTAGTCCTTTTCATGGTCACGGCCATGCTCGGACAAGCTCAAGTCAGTAAGATGCTCGGACAATGGAACACCTATGACGACAAGACGGGTGACTTGCGTTCCACCGTCAATATTTATGAGGAAAAAGGTACCTATCAAGCGGTGATCACCACGTTGTACGAAAAAGATGCCAACGGCAAATACCAGGTGATGAAAGCCCCTTATGCGAAAGAATTCGAGGGTGTGGTCGGCACCAAACTTTTCAAGGAAATGAAAGTCGACGGCGAGCACCTGAAAGGTAAGATCTATGATCCGGAAAGCACAAATACCTATAACGGCAAGGTGTCGTATAAAGCCAAAACCGACGAACTCATCGTCCGCGGCTCACTGGATAAAGCCGGATTGTTAGGTCGCTCGCAGACTTGGAAACGCAAGAAATAAAAATTGTTGGAACGCGATTGCGTTCCAACAATTTTATACATCAAATTTAAACTCGGCATCAAACCAGCCCGTGTCTTCCTTCAAGAGGTCGTATTCTTCGCCCGTGAGGTGGTCAACCACATGCACGGTGCCTTTGATGTCGTCGTAGGTGAAGGTAAACTGTGAGTTTACGTCGTCGTCTTTAGGTACGTCCATTTTAGATGTTGATATTGTTTTGAGGCTGCAAAGATACTAATTAATTATGAATGCTGAATGCTGAATGCTGAATGGCGGTAATTGATTATTTATTTTGGTTTTTTGTTATGGCTGTCAGGATGCTTAATAGCTCTTCACATTTGTCATTCAAATCATTAAACATTTCGTCAGGGAGGTAATCTGTGGCATGGATAATGTCAAGCCAATAACTGGTTTCGCTTGCTTCTTTCAAAGCAATGCTCATTTTGGCATAGAAATCAGGTTTCGTTTGTGCCCTAACTCCTTCCGCTACATTGGCTCCAATGCTGGTTCCCGCACGTAGAACTTGTTTAGACATAACATATTCATGCTTCTCTTCACATAACCATTGGTATGCTCTGATGATATCTATGGCAAAGTTCCTGCTTTTTCTTTTTATGACATTATCTTCCATCTCGTGTGGTTTTTAATCATTCAGCATTCCTCATTCAGCATTCCTCATTCAGCATTCCTCATTCAGCATTCCTCATTTATAGTCCCAAGCGTTTATTTAATTTCGCCGTCTGCTCCTCAAAGCCTTTCTTACCTAACAGCGCGAACATGTTCTTCTTGTAGGCTTCCACACCAGGCTGGTCGAATGGGTTGACATCGAGCATGTATCCGCTGACGGCACAGGCCATCTCGAAGAAATAGATCAGCTCGCCGAGGACTTTTTCGGAGACCTCAGGGATGACGATGCGCAGGTTCGGCACGCCACCGTCTTCGTGGGCCAACACAGTACCCAGTTCAGCCTTATGGTTTACCTCGCTGATGCGCTTGCCGGCGATGTAGTTGAGTTGGTCGAGGTCTTCGTTCTCCATCGGGATGCGCAGTTCGTGGTTGGAGTTCTCCACCGAAATCACGGTCTCGAAGAGGTTGCGCAGGCCGTCCTGGATGTACTGTCCCATCGAGTGGAGGTCGGTGCTGAAGGTGACCGAGGCGGGGAAGATGCCCTTGTGCTGCTTGCCGTGGCTCTCGCCGTAGAGTTGCTTCCACCATTCGCTGAAGTAGACCAGACGCGGCTCATAGTTGACCATGATCTCGTTGGTCTTGCCCATGGCATACAGCACCTGACGGGCGACGGCATATTGCGTGACGGGATTGTCAACCGTTGGTTGGGCCTTGCACAATTTCTCCATCTCAACGGCACCTTTAACGAGTTGACGGATGTCGATGCCTGCCATGGCGATAGGCAGCAGACCTACAGGTGTCAGCACCGAGAAACGGCCACCCACATCATCGGGGACGATATAGGTCTTGTAGCCTTTCACATTGGCCAATTGTTTCAAAGCGCCACGAGCTTTGTCGGTGATGGCGATGATGCGTGAAGCGGCTTCCTTTTCACCATATTTATTAATAATATGCTGCTTCAGGATACGGAAAGCAATGGCAGGCTCGGTCGTCGTGCCCGACTTGGAGATGACCGCCAAGGAATAGTCCTTCTTGTCGAGGATGGCCATCAGGTCGTGGAGGTAGTCTTCACTCATGTTGTGGCCGGCATACACGATAAGCGGTTTCTCACCAGTGAGCGGTGCAAAGTGGTTCTGCAAGGCTTCGATGACCGCACGGGCACCCAGATAAGAGCCTCCGATGCCGATGACCACGAAGAGGTCTGACTTCTTGCGCAAGTCGGCAGCGGTTTTTTCGATGTCGGCCAGCAGGCTTTCGTCGATTTCCGAAGGCAGGTTCACCCAGCCGAGGAAGTCGTTGCCAGCACCGGTCTTGTTGTAAATCGTTTCATAGATTGCTGGTATTCTTGATTCTAAGGATTTTTCCAAGGCCTTATCCATAAAAGGCGCGATGTGACTGAGATCGATTTTCATGGTATACTAATGTTGTTGATGATGCTGCGAAGATATGAAAAAATAGTTTACCCAAAACAAAATATTTTTTCATTTTTGTTGTTTTTGTATCGTTGAAATTCTTAATTTTGCAACACTTTTCCAAACTAAACGAGCACATTATTTTAAACCTGTCTTTACAGTAACTTTATTATTTATTTTAAAACTATGTCACAAATTAGAGTTTTATTAGCAGAGGACGACAAAAATTTGGGAATGATCCTCAAAGCATTTCTTGATTCAAAAGGTTTCTTTACCACTTTATGCGCAAACGGTCAGGACGCACTGAACAGTTTCAACGCATACGAATATGACCTTTGTTTATTTGATGTGATGATGCCTGTGATGGATGGCTTCACTTTGGCCAAACAAATCAAAACGACACATCCTACGATGCCGATAGTTTTCCTTACGGCGAAGAAAGAACAAGACGACATTCTGGAAGGCTTCCGCATTGGCGCCGACGACTATATCACCAAGCCCTTTAGCATGGATGAACTGTTAGCCCGTTTGCATGCCATCCACCGCAGATGCGCCTTTGTTCAGGCCAAACCCGCCGTTTATCAGCTGGGCGGTTTTACTTTCGACTCGCCTCGTCATTTACTCACCAAAGGCAATGATACCAAAAAACTGACCTCGAAAGAGGCTGACTTGTTGCTGATGCTGTGCGAAAACATGGGCAACACGCTGGAACGCTCCAAAGCCTTGATGCAGATCTGGGAAGAGGACTCTTATCTCAACGCCCGCTCCATGGACGTTTACATCACCAAGCTCCGCAAATACTTCAAGGACGACCCCGACGTCGACATCGTAAATGTCCACGGTGTGGGATTCAAGCTGGTGGTGCGGTAAAGCTACGGGCAAGATTGTCGAAAAGACTAACGCAAAATATCTCGAAAGGGATTTTTGCGTTTTTTATTTTCATATTTGCAGGCAAATGACTATTCCGTATGATATGGTTTTTCATTGGCTTAGTCGACATTGTTGTATGCAACAATGACAACGAAAAAAAATGCGTTTTTTAATACGTGAAAATTATTTATTGTCAAATAAATATGTATTTTTGCAAAAAAAAGTAAAAAAATTATTTCGGATATTAAAAACATGAAAAACAATCAAAATAAAAACAATTGGCCAATTCTAAAAGTGGCTGTGCTTTGGACAGCCTTGGCAGTATCCTTGTCAGTCAATGCACAAGTCCGCATCGATTGGCAACAATGCTACGGAAGTTTGGGGCCCGATTATGGTTTCAGTATCCTTCCATCCAACGAAAGTTTCTCCGTCTTGGGACAAGTTGAAGAGGACTCGCCCTCTGGATTGTATGAATGTAACAACTATGCTCCCTACCGCGCCGATTGGCTGATTGGCGTTGATGGTGAACAAGCCTTGAATTGGCAGAATTGCTTTACCATAGGCTTATATCAAAAAATGTTCAAAACCGGCAACGATATATACTACATTTCCGGGCTTGGACTCGACAATAATTATAACTACAACCTGAGAGTCATACAGACTGATGGTTATGGTAATCGGATATGGACCCGATATTTGGGTACCGACCAAGGCTTGGATTATTGCGCCGATAATGTCTTTGGGTTGTCAACATCAGACGATGGTATCATTGTTGCAACAACTATTAACGAGGCGAGCGGCGATGCGAATCAACACTTCGGTAACAACGACTGTTGGGTGGTGAAATTGGATGCTCAAGGAAACATTGAATGGCAAACCACACTTGGGACTGAGGGCAACGAAAACATCACATGTCTGCAAGACGCATCCGACGGAGGTGTTCTCTTGTGGATCAACTCTGATCAGACAGGCAGTGGAAATTTGGGTTGCGGTCAACCGGAAAACAAAGGAGTGCTTGTTAAGCTTGACGCTGTAGGACAATTCCAATGGAATCTCTGCTTTGAAAGAACTTCTGTGAACAGCATCGTCGAGCTGGAAGACGGGTATCTGTTTGCAGGCGATTATCGCTATACGGTAGATCCCTATGGCAACTGTGGCGACGGCATCTATACTTTTGACTGTTATCTCTTCAGGTGCGACACAGAAGGAAATGTGGTTTGGGACAAAGAGTTTGGTGGGTCGTGTAATGACAAGATGAAGAAAGTGTTTCACACTGGCAGCGACAACGGCTTTACAGCGTTTGCCAATTCCAAATCGACTGACGGCGATGTGAAGAGTTGTGTCAATCTGGGCGTAACTGGCGATGATGAAGGCAATGTCTGGGTGTTTCATGTTGATGCCGACGGCAACCTTCTGTGGGAATCGTGCATAGGTAGCCAGCTGGGCCTTATGGAGGAGATGAGAGATGTGGTCGCGCTTAGCGATAAGGAGTATACCATTGTTGGTTTCAACACATGGTTTGATGGGGTTTCATCGGGATTGGTCGAGTGTAGCAACAATCTGCTTCTGCCTAATTCAGGCAGTAATATATGGGTTCTACAAGTCACAGACATTTATGATTACGACGCTATTCTCGAGGTTTCGATAGATGATGAAATAACTCTATCCCCAAACCCTACAACCGGACAAGTCAATGTACAAGGTAAAAACATTATTACCGCTGAAATGTTCAATACCCTCGGCCAACATGTGGCCACTGTCATGGGGAAGGGAGAATGGCTAACATTGGACCTCAGCAGGCTGCCATCTGGTGTTTATTTTGTCAAAACCACTGACGAGGAAGGACGAAAACGCGTTCGGACAGTACTGAAGGAATAATAATTAGTAAATTACAACATTGGTTCTGATGCTTTGCTTGAGCCATTCGGCAGCATTTTACTAAGCCCAGTCGCATGATGACGCCATAAAGGTGCTTTTGGAAGATTCCGCTATTATTGACAATTTGACCAGCATCACACTTGATGGCGACCAAATCATGCTGGCCTACAATAGGAATGCCCGCACCCCGGTCGTGGCGCGAATCGACCTCGACGGAACAATCCGTGAAATGACGGCTCTCGACAACTTGTATTTGCTCGGTGGAGTTCCGCACTCGCTTGCCGTCTACAACGACACGCCACGCGAATACTTACTTTCCGACTGGACGGTCTGCGGGAGCGACACCTGCCTTGTCTACCATGTGCTTGACTCCCTGTTCGCGCTGAAGGAGACCGTTGTGATGGAGGCGCACGAAGGCGACATCTATCCCGTTTGCCCCGGGCAGTATGCATCTAGTCCCAAGATTTTGGGCGACGGGACGTTCATCCAACTCTTCCAATATGAGCGTCACAATATTACCAGAAACGGAGCCTGCCTGTTGAAATATGACAAGACGACCCATGAGTGCCTGGCTAATGCACAGTTTGAGTCCTGGCCCATCTATTTAGACCCTGAAAAGATGGGCTATCCCATCGGGATGGTCAAAACCGTGAACGACAACATCTATTTTGCCTACCGCACCAACAATAACGTGAGCGGAGGGTCGGCTACCACAAAAGGCTGGCTGGGCATTGCCAAGCTGGACAGCACTTTGAACGTCATCTGGCAGCGGTACTGCATGAGATCATCATACGCCACGGGAGGATACCTCCATTACTATTGCCATGTCTGCCCGACGGAAGACGGCTTTGCGATTGTAGGGAAAGTCCAGAAAGAGGGGGAGTCTTACAACTTCTTCTATTATTTCATCCATGATGAGGACCCAGACGGCATCCCCGAAGCGGAATCCTTCCTTCGTCCCTACATGTTCTACCCCAACCCAGCCCAAGAACAGCTTTACCTGCAATACTCGCCCGACGTAACACCCACGCAAATCGAACTCTACGATCTACAAGGACGCCGAGTGTGCAAACAAAACAAAGGTTTGGAGAACGTGGATCTGCAAGGCCTCACTGCGGGACAATACCTGATGAAGGTCACAATGGAGAATGGGAAGGTGTATTCAGATAAGGTGGTGAAGGAATGATGTTCATTATTGCCATGTCTCCGCTTCAGGCAGCTGTACCGTGGTGTCGCAAATGAAGTCCCAAATCAGGTCGGGAGGAATGTTGTAGGTGGTGTTGCCCAGCACAGCAAGGAAACGGTTTTTGTGCGTGTCGCGGATGATGGCGCTGCGGTAGCCTTTCCACCAACCGTAATGGAAATACATATCAGGATGCTCCTTGCTCATCCTCCAGCCGAAACCATAGTTCTCATCGTTTTTCCACTCGGGTGAACTGGGTTGGAAAGCCTCGGCCTGCAAGCTGTCAGGCAGCAACACATGGGCGTCCAAAGCCTGATTGAACTTCCAGAGGTCTTCCACGGTAGAGAACATGATCTTATCGCCCATCACGCCGTTCAGATAGTCGTTTTGCGCCTTCACAGGACCTTTCTTGTAGATGTCATGGCCGTGCGCATCAACGGGCATATACAAAGAGACTGAGGCGTCATCACGCATCGAATAGATATAGGAGTGCGTCATGCCCAAGGGCTCGAAAATGTTTTCGCGCATGAAGTCCTCGAAATGCTCGCCGCTCGCACGCTCCACCACCGATGCCAGCAAGGCATAGTTGATGTTGTTGTAGAAATAGGCCGCATCGGGTGCGCCGTAGGGTTGGGGATTTTTCTCCGCCAGCATCTTGATGAGTGCCTCGTTGGAGAAGGGTTTCTTGCGGTCAGGCCAATGCTCGTCAGCCATTGAGTCATAACGTGGCAAGCCAGAACGGTGGGTGAGCAGCATCCTGATGGTGACCCCCTCATAGGGCAGTTCGGGGATGTATTTGCGCACGTCGTCATCATAATTCAGCTTGCCTTGGGCATTCAACAGCATGACGGCTTCGGCAGTGAACATCTTGGAGTCCGATGAGAGTTGGAAAGCGTCGTCGATGCGTAATGAGTCTTTGTGGCGTTTGTTCAAGTCGCGCCAACCAAAGGCCTTCTCATAGATTACCTCACCCTGCTCGGCATATAGCACCACGCCATTCAAGCCCGCACGGCTCATATTGGTGAACATTTTGTCGGCCATCATGGCCCGTTTGGCCACGATTTCCTTGTTCAGGTCGATGAAAAGGCTGTCGACATTGACGACAGGCACATCATGCCCGCACCGTCTCCCGCAAAAGAAGACCGTGCCCGCCACTAGCGCCAGCAAGATTAGGATAAATAACGCTCTTCGTCTCATTTCGGAGGGCAAATGTACGGAAAATTGGCGTTAGATCAAGGTATTTTAAGCCAAAATGAAGATAATCACCTCCTAATTCACTAATAATTACTACTTTTGCAGCCCGAAACTGAAGTTTCAATTTATTATAACCATACATTATAATTTCATGTCACAATTTACAGATTTTGGATTGAATCCCGCTCTGCTGAGGGCTATTAAGGAGCTGGGGTTCGAGAATCCTATGCCCATCCAGGAAAAGACGATTCCTGTGCTCCTGGAAAAAGATGTTGACTTCGTGGGCCTTGCACAGACGGGAACGGGTAAGACTGCCGCATTCGGCTTGCCCCTGTTGAACAAAATCGATGCCGAGCAGCGTTGCGTCCAGGCACTGATCCTTTGTCCGACACGTGAGCTTTGTATGCAGATTACCAGAGACTTGCGCAACTATGCCAGGTACATCCCCGAAATCCTGATTGTGCCCGTCTACGGCGGTGCCAGCATCGAACTCCAGTTTAAAGACTTAGCCAAGAAACCGCAGATTATCGTGGCCACGCCTGGCCGTCTGCGCGATATGATCCGCCGCAACCGCGTCGACTTCAGCAACGTGAAGACCATGATCCTCGACGAGGCCGACGAGATGCTCAACATGGGCTTCCAAGAGGAAGTCGACGACATCCTCGAGTATATGCCCAAGGAAGGACGCCACACCATGCTCTTTTCGGCCACCATGCCGCAAGAGGTGGAAGCCATCCTCAACAAGTACATGACCGACCCCGTGAAGGTGGCCGTGGGCGAACGCAACAGCGGCACCGCCAATGTCGACCACATCTATTACATGATGGCCGCCAAGGACCGTTATTCGGTGCTGAAGCGCATCATCGACTACACGCCATCAATCTACGGCATCATCTTCTGCCGCACCAAGCTGGAGACACAAGAGATTGCCGACAACCTCATCCAAGACGGCTACAACGCTGCCGCCTTGCATGGCGACCTCTCGCAAGGCATGCGCGACAATGTGATGGACCACTTCCGCAAACGCAGCCTGCAACTGCTGGTGGCTACCGACGTGGCCGCCCGTGGCATCGACGTGAAAGAGCTGACCCATATCATCAACTACAACCTGCCTGACGACATCGAGACCTACGTACACCGAAGCGGCCGTACAGGTCGTGCCGACAAGCGTGGTATCTGCCTCAGCCTCATTAACTTGCGTGAGAAGAGCAAGATCAAGAGGATTGAGAAGATTGTGGGCAGACCTTTCGAGAAGGCCATGATCCCGACGGGTAAGGAAGTCTGCGAGAAGCAGCTCTTCAACCACATCGACCGCATCGAGCATGTCAACATCAACAGCGAGGAGATTGACGACTACCTGCCTGTTGTTTTCCGCAAGCTCGACTGGATGAGCCGTGAGGAACTCATCACCCGTATGGTCGCACTCAACTTCAACCGTTTCCTTGAATACTATAAGGACGCTGTCGATCTCAACGTCAACGAAAAAGACGAAAAGAAAGACCGCAGGGAAGTCAAGAAGGAACGCGAGCACCGCGACGAAACCATGAAACGCCTCTATTTCGGTATGGGCAAGAACGACCACATCTTGCCGCAGAAGATCATCGGCAAGATCAACGATGTCACCCATTCGAAGAACATCCCGATTGGTCGCATCGACCTCTTTGGCGACTATTCCTACGTGGATGTGGAAGAGAGCTTCGTTCCTTTGATCCTCGATTGCTTCGCCGACCCACACAACAACCCGCGTGGCATCGTGGTGGAGGTGGCAAAAGACCAGCCCGAGCGTAAAAAGAGTAGTGAAAAAAAAGACTTCGGCGAGAAGAAAGAACGCAAGGAACGCCGTGACCGTGACGAGTTCCATGGCGACCGCAAGGAAAAACACGATGACTTCCGCGAGAAGCGTGAGAAAAAAGAGGATGATTTCTTCGAGAAGAAGTCGAAGAAGAAAAAGAAGGACTTCGACGACGACAGGACGTACTACAAGTCGGAACGCTCGCGCGATGGTCGCGAATGGCTTGACCCCGACTGGAAAGACCATTTGGACGACATCGAGGTCTTTCTCGATGATGATGACCGTCCGAGCCGCAAGCAGCGCAACGCTGAGCGTGGCTTCGGTGCCAAGAAGGGCAGCAGCTCTTCGAGAGGTGGTTCATCGAGAGGGAGCAGCTCAAGAAGCAGCGCTTCGAGAGGCAGTTCCTCAAGAGGTTCGTCTTCGAGAGACTCTGGCCGTGGCCGCCGTGGTGCCGCACGTTATGAGGACGACTATTACTCACCGCGTCGTCGTGGCGGAGGCCGACGGAGATAAGTTTTTGTCACAAAACCGACAAAACTTCCAAAACCTTGTTTATTTGTTGGGAAGCAACGGCTCGCAACCGCTTGCCGTTGCAACCCCGACTAACGTCGGGAATTAAAACGCATCGAATATGATAGACGTTGAAGCTTTAAAGGCTTATGCTTACGATACCATTGGGGCTATCCATGAAGTTCATAAGGAGTTAGGACCTGGACTGAATGAAAAGATCTATCAAGAAGGACTTCAAATGGAACTAACTGAAAGAAACATTCCTTTTGAGAAAGAGTTGACAATCCATCCTACCTATCACGGCAAAGAGATGGAAACCACGTATCGGTTGGATTTTTTGGTCAAGAGCGATATCATTGTTGAGTTGAAGTCTGTTGAAAGTATAACAAGCGAGCATAAAGCTCAGTTGTTCAACTATATGAGACTATTGAAAGCTTCTGTCGGCGTTTTGGTCAATTTCTATCCAAGATTCGCTGAAATCGAACGTTATTTCTTTGATACAGAAAGCAACGAAATCTACGGTTCCGATGGTTTTCCCATTAGAAAACACAGTTAAAGTTCAAAGTGCATCCGAAGGATGCGTAGGAAAGGAGCCGGTTGGCGACTTTCCGTCACAAAAATGGTTTTGTTAGTTTTGAAAGTTTTGTGAGGGAAAAATGGCAAAGTTAAAGACCTGGGTTAAAGCCACCCGTCCAAGGACGGTGCTGCTTTCTTTTTCGGGAGTGCTGTTGGGTGGTTTTTTGGCTGCTAACTTGGCCTCCAAAGGTGGATTTTTTTACCCAGCGCCCATACTATTCGCTGCCATCACCGCTGTGCTATTGCAAATCCTTTCCAACCTCGCCAACGACTACGGCGACTTCAAAAAAGGCACAGATGGCGTGAATAGGGTAGGGCCACAAAGAGAGATGCAAAGCGGGGCCATCACCGAAAAAGAGATAAAACAAGGTTTGTCTGTCACCGCCGGCTTGTGCCTCATTACGGGTGCCCTGCTGATTTTTGTTTTCGCCAAGTTGACATGGCAAGAGCTAGCTGTTTTCGTCGCCTTGGGAATAGCTGCCGTATTTGCTGCACTGCTTTACACCTTAGGCAAGCATCCCTACGGTTATCGTGGCTTGGGCGACCTGTTCTGTTTCCTGTTCTTCGGCTGGGCGGCCGTGGCAGGAACCTATTATCTGGCTGCTCCGTATTTTGACTTCGGCGTCTTTTTGCCCGCCTCGGCCATGGGATTCCTCTCCAATGCCGTGCTCAACATCAATAATATGCGTGACTATGAGAACGACAAAGCTTCGGGCAAGAACAGCCTCGTGGTGAAACTCGGGCTGAAAAAGGCTTTTGACTACCATTGCCTGCTCATCGGCGGGGCTTTTGTCTGTCTTACCGTTTACCTCGTATTGCTTCATGCCGCACGGTATTCCTACCTGTTTTGGCTGTTTTCCCCGTTGTTTATTAGAGACTTGGTCGCCATAAAAAAGACAAAACCCGAACTGCTGGATCCATTTTTAGGCAAGCAGGTGAAACATAGTTTCTTGTTGGTGTTGGTTTATGGGATATTGCTTGTTGTTTTGTTTTGAAACTTGCAACTTTGTGTTGTGTAATTATGGAGTTTTTGTATCTTTGAAGCAGAAAACAAACAGTTAAAATGTTCATACCATGAAGAATAACCACAACATAAAAAGCATAGTCCTTTTCCTCATACTGCTGGCATTGGTGGGCATGGCGAAGGCGCAGCAATGGCAAGGACTCCAAACGGGAGTTACGGAAGACCTTTACAATATCTGCTGCATTGATGCCAATACGGTTTTCGTATGCGGACAGAACGGCGCGATACTCAAATCCATCGACGGCGGAATAAGCTGGGAGGAGAAGTATCGCAGAACAGGTTGCCAGATGACAGAATTGTGTTTTGCCGAACCAAATGTTGGATATGCGGTGTGTGATTCCACATTAGACGATTATTCCCATCAATGGTTTCTGGTGAAGACCTTCGATGGAGGCGAAACTTGGAACGAAGTGGGTATACCTGTTTTCTCATGGATTGAGAGTTTTACAGCATTAGGCAATCAATTTATCCGGACAGAAATGGTTCTGAATGATGCCGACAATCTTGTTGTGGCTGTTTCATTCGACGGCATCTACAAAAGCACTGACGGTGGTCAAACCATGAGTAAACTGTCCAATGATTTCACTATCAACGAAACACGAGGTTTTTTCTTTGAGGATAATGTGGGGTATTTGCTGTGGGATTATGCAAACGAAGATTTCGCATTCCCAGGGGAGAGGTACCCAGGGGTGGCAAAGACGGAAGACTATGGTGAAACTTGGGCTCTCGTTGAGAACGTTTCAGACGTTACGTATAGCATGGGATTTGCCCGGTTTTACGACAAGGATCACATCAGATTGTTCGGTGGTTTTATCATCTCTGAATACGACTATAAAGGCGTATTGGAGACATACGATGGCTTCGACACCTTTGGAACAACAGGCAATTATTATGATTTTCAATATTCAGAGGTATACATACGAGCCAAGTTTACCGGAAATAGCCAGGGAATGTGTATGCTATGGGAATATGACATGCCAGGAGTCGGTAGAAGTGTCGCATATACTGAAGACGACGGCTTGACATGGACGAGCTATTCTGGATATAGCCTTCCCAGTTACAGGTTTTATGACATTGACGGAGTTGATACTACTTTCTACATTTCGTGTGCAAACGGGATGGTTCTCAAAAACCGCCAATTCACGCTTATGGGCACTGAGGAGAACTCTTCTCTAGAAGTGACCGTTTATCCCAATCCAGCAAAGGAAAAGATTGTTATCGAGGGCACAAAAATCGCCGAGGTGCAGGTTTACAATGCCTTTGGCCAATTGGTGAAGACGGTTCAAGGCAAGAATGAAATCAACGTCTCAGATCTGGCGGACGGAATCTATCTACTACACATGACGGATAAGAAAGGCTTGTCGTTATCAAAACGCATTTCAGTGTTCGGGTGCCAGTAATTGGTAAGTGATAAGTGGTTCCTTTTTGCGCAAAGTGGTTATGGGAAAGAATATTGTGGATATTTTTTCCCATAAGTCTTTATCTTTCAAAAATGTTCTTATTTTTGCAGCGAAAAGTAATCTAATCATCTTTAAATACTTATCACTATGAAGAAAACCTTACTGTTTGCATTCGCCTTGCTGTTTGCAATGGCAAGCATGGCACAAAACCGCATGGTTTTGCTGCAAGAATCTTTTGATGGTAGCAGTCTTCCTGCAGGATGGACCATCACCTCCAACAACTCCAACTGGTCAGTCTCAGCCACCAACAATGCCGGAGGCGAGGCCAACGAGATGAAACTCGACTGGAGCCCGCAATTCAATGGCACAACACGCCTCGTCACACCCGCTGTCAACCTGACAGGCCTCAACAGTGTCGTGTTCTCCTTCAAGCACGCTTTGGACAACTACTCTGGTTCCAACACCATCGGCGTGGCCACCTCGTCCGACGGCGGCACCACATGGAATCAAGGTTGGAGTCAAGGCTACAGCACCAGTTCATCATGGACGGTGAGCCAGGAAATCACCACCCCCGACATGGGTCAGGCCAACGTGCAGTTCTGCATCTTCTTTAACGGCAACAGCTACAACATCAACGACTGGTACTTCGACGACATCATGATCTTCACGCTCGAAAACCTCGACCTCAGCATCACTTCAGCCACCCTTCCCGACTTCATCGGCAGCGGCGAGGCCTCCTTTGGCATCAAGGTGTTCAACTTCGGTGCTACCACCGTGACCTCTGTCGAAGCTTCCTACGAAGTGGAAGGCATGGACCCCATCACAGAGACCTTCCAAGTCAACATCCCTGCTCTGGGCACTGAGACCTTGAACTTCAACACCACAACCGTCTTGAGTCCCGGTAGCTACAATGTGGTTTACACAATCAACTTGGTCAATGGCCAAGTAGACGATGTGATCGACAACAATACCATGGAAAAGAGCGTCTCCGTGGCCATCGGTGCTACCCAAAAGATCCCGATGATCGAGCATTTCTCGTCTTCGACCTGCGGACCTTGCGTGAGTGTCAACACCGCCATGCTGAACTTCTGCAACAACAACCCTGGACGTTTCACCTACACCAAGTATCAGATGAACTGGCCTGGCAACGGTGACCCGTATTATACCGAAGAAGGTGGCGTCCGCCGCAACTATTATGGTGTGAACGCCGTTCCGCAGTGCTTCCTCGATGGTGAAGACCAAGGTTATGCAGCTGTGCAACAAAGCGTATTCGACGAACATGCTTTGAGAACCGCTTTCATGGACATCCGTGGTTCCTTCACGGTGGAAGGCAACACCATCAACGTCAAGGCCGATGTGATGCCATACATCGATGCCGACGCCCGCGTGTTTGTCTCCGTGAACGAAAAGGAAACCCATAACAACATCGGTGGCAATGGCGAGACCTCGTTCCACCACGTGTTTATGAAAATGTTGCCTGATGCACAAGGTACTTCCGTCAATTTCACCGCTTGTGAACTCCAGCATCTTGAATTCACACAAGACATGTCGAACACTCATGTCGAAGAGATGAGCGACCTTGAAGTCTCCATCTGGGTGCAGAACTACAACACCAAGGAGATGTTCAATAGCCACTTCGCCTACGAATACACCGAAGTACATCCTTATCCTGTCGAGAACCTGACCTTGTCCGAAATGAGCAATAGAGGTATGCTGATGGCTTCATGGGACGCTCCCGTTCAAGGCAATCCTATCGGTTACGATGTGTATGTCAACAATGAATTGGTGGCAGAAAACACCACCGAAACATCCTATTCGTTCGAAGGACAGCCGGAAGTGTTCTATGTGGTCGGCGTGGTAGCCAAGTATGAGGGCGACATGGAATCGGTTAAGGTCCTTGCCAGTGCATCGAGCACGCTGCAAGACATGGGCTTGATTATCAATGGCGCCGCCCAAGTGATGCTGGACGAGAACCAGCCTTCTGCCGAACTCGCTGTTGCCAACGGCAACTACAGCACCGAGAATCCCATTGAAATCCTTTCGATCGAAGAAGCCGAGAATCCGACAGGTGAGCCTTATCTGCTTATCATTGCAGAGGAATTGCCTTACACCTTGAATTTCGGTGAGGACTTTGCCTTCCAGATCGAGCCTAATTACGCTCCTGTAGGCAGGAGTGTGGCCAGCACAATCATCACGGTTGAA
This sequence comes from Bacteroidales bacterium, assembly GCA_017651645.1. Next base: position 14,950 of record JAGCCO010000012.1, on the reverse strand, counting down.
TCAAATGCCGGAAGCGTGCAGTTCTTGGTGGAGATCGATGGCGAACTGTTGAAAGTCACAGAGCTTTCGTCAACGACCAAAGTTTATCCTAATCCCGCTAACACCAGCGTGCGTATCGAAGCCGGAAACAACATCGAAAGCGTGATGGTTTACAACATGATGGGTGCTTTGGTGAAGACCATTTCGGCCGACAGCCGCACCTTGAATGTCGACTTGAGCGACTACGAGAACGGTGTTTACTACTTCAACATCCGCCAGAGCGACGGTAAGGTCAGCAACCAACGTGTAGTCGTCAGCCACTGATGACTTAGGTTAGGTTGTTACCTAAAACACGAAAGGAGCCTCAATTGAGACTCCTTTCTTTTTTGATGCTATTGGACTTGTAATCAGTCACCCAGCGTAGCCACCATGACAGCCTTGATGGTGTGCATGCGGTTCTCGGCCTCGTCGAAGACGATGCTGTTCTCACTCTCGAACACGTCCTCGGTGACCTCGATGCCGTTCAAGCCGAACTTCTCATAAACGTCGCGGCCAGCCTTGGTCTCCAGATTGTGATACGAAGGCAGGCAGTGCATGAATTTGCACTTGGGATTGCCTGTCTTTTTCATCAGGTCTGCGTTGACCTGGTAGGGCATCAGCATATTGATGCGCTCTTTCCACACGCTGTCGGGCTCTCCCATCGACACCCAGATGTCGGTGTAGATGAAGTCAAGACCCTTCACGCCCTTCTCCACATCGTCGGTGACGGTAAGCTTGGCACCAGTTTCCTTGGCGATTTCCTGGCACTTCTTGACAAGATCTTTGGCAGGCTGCAGTTTCTTGGGGGCGATAATGCGGATGTCCATACCCATCTTCACACCGCCGACCATCAGGCTGTTGCCCATATTGTAGCGGGCATCGCCGATATAAGCGAACTTCACCTGGTTGAGGGGCTTGTCGGTATGCTCCTGAATGGTGAGGAAGTCGGCCAGAATCTGAGTGGGGTGAGCTTCGGCGGTAAGACCGTTCCACACGGGGACACCGGCGTATTTGGCCAGTTCCTCGACGGTGGCCTGGTCGAAACCACGATACTCGATGCCGTCGAACATGCGACCCAGCACGCGGGCGGTATCTTTCATGCTCTCCTTGATGCCGATCTGGCTACCGGTGGGACCGAGGTAGGTCACATGGGCACCCTGGTCTTTGGCGCCAACCTCGAAGGCGCAGCGGGTGCGGGTTGAGGTCTTTTCGAAAATCAGGGCAATGTTCTTGCCCGTGAGACGGGGTTGTTCAGTACCTGCATACTTGGCGGCCTTAAGGTCGGCGGCAAGTTTCAGGAAGAACTTAATCTCTTCCGGAGTGAAGTCCAACAACTTCAGGAAGTTTCTGTTTCTTAAGTTAAAAGCCATACTTTATGATTTAAAGATTTAAAAATTTGAAGATTTAAAATTTCAAGATCTCAAGATGGAGTTTCCCTTCGGAAATGGAGTTATGTTTTTGTTGTCCAGCGGCGGCAATACAAAATTATTGACTTGTAACAGTTGCCGCCGCCGCGGGATAGCCCTTTTATTCACTCCATTCCCCGCAGGGGAATCTCACCTGCTTTTGTCGCTGCAAAATTAGTCTTTTTTCTTGTACCAATCAATCTTTTGTGTCGCAAACATGGCAATTCCTAAAATTATAAAGAGACCGACACTTCCCACGAGCAGGGCATAACTCTCCAATTGCAGCAAGACATAGACGAAAGCATAAAGCACAGCCAACAAGAGACCGATGCCCAAGGCGGTCTTTTTGTCCTTGGTGACGGAGGCCATGAAAACCACGATCATCCCGATGGTCATCACGCTGGCGATGAGATAAGAGAGCCCGAAATTCATGTGTTCGGAAAACGACAGCAAGAGCGTATAGAAAATGGTGAGTGCGATGCCGACAAGGAGATACTGCACAGGATGGATGGGCTTGGCCTTGCGCATCTCAATGAAGAATACCGCCGCAAAGGTCAACAGGATGATAAGGAAGGCATACTTGATGGCGCGGTCGGTTTGGAGATACTGCTCCACGGGCACTTTCAGTTCCACGCCGAAGGTCGATTCCTCAAAACCCGATCTGCCATATTCGTAACTTCTTATGAAAGAATCATCGAGAACTTGTGGATAGTCGCGGTTGATGGCCAACACTTTCCATTCGGCCTGGAAGCCCGTGTCGGTCACCTGGCGTTCGTCGGGCAAATAATAGCCATTGAAACTCGGCGTGACGCAGTCCGAGGTCAGGCTGACCGTCGTGGTCTGCCCGACAGGGGCAAACATAAGATCGCCCGAACCTTTGAAAGGCAGCACCAGCGAAAAGTCAAGGATCTCGCCCTCGAGAAGACGCGAAAGGTCCACTTCGCAGGAGAGTCCTTTCAGGTTGCCCGTTTCAGCCACCATGTCATAATTTATCCCGCTTAAATTGAGTGCTACGTTGTCGCTCAAGCCGCGCAGGTTGGGCAGACCCACCACAATCTTGGCTTTTTCGAAATGCCATTCACGCTCATACTGTATCCTTTCAAAGTCTTTCGGCAATTTGAACTGACCTGTGAGGTTCAAAGAGGTCTCGTAAACGCTGAAGTCGTAGATGCCGCGTTTCAGCGTCTTGGTCTTCACATGGCCTTTCACGTCTAACTGCTCGGGCAAAATGACCTTGGTGCGGTATTCTTTTTTCCCGTCTTTCCCTTCAACCCACGAATAATCGACCTTGATAATAGGACCCGTGACGGTTTGCGGCCCAGCCCATTTCTCGAAGACTTCGTTTTCGGCCTCACTTTCGGTGCTTTTACGCTCCGAAACCAAATCCTTCAAAAGGAGTTGCGGGATGAAAAACGCCACACACATGCCTGCGATGAGCAGGAGCTTCAGCCCTGGTCGGGCTTTTTTTGTAGTTTGACGGTTTTCGGTTTCTACTGTCAGGTTTTCTCTGGCTTCCTTGTTTTCTTCTGTTGTTGTCATGATGTTTAGTTTTTAATGGTTGTTTACTATTTAAAGTACTTTGAATTTCAAAGTTAAAAGATCAAAAAAAAGAGTTGGCTCATTGTTGGGTGTTGATGAATGACGCAAGGGCTTGGATATGAGCAGCAAAAGCAGCACGCCCTTCGTCCGTAATCGAATAACTTGTGTTGGGTTTACGCCCAATGAATCTCTTTTCACAGCGAATGTAGCCTAAGTCTTCAAGGCTTCGAGCATGGCTGGCCAGATTGCCGTCAGTGAGTTCCAATAGCGACTTCAGCGTGGTGAAATCCACCGACTCGTTGGCCATCAGCACCGACATGATGCCGAGCCTAATCTTGCTCTCGAAAGCCTTGTTCAAACCATCCAAATGGGCAATCATGGCTTACTTTCTCCTTCCATATTTTAGTATGAAGATGATTCCGAAAACGATGTGAAGCACACCAAAGCCGAGAAACCAGGTCAACAAGGCGTAGTCAACCAGAAAACAGTCGATGAGACCTAAGGCCAACTCGGCATAACCCAGATAACGCAATTCGTGATAACTGAAATGACTGCAATTGATGAGTGCCAAGCCATAGAAAATCAGTGTGATGGACGAAACAAGGCCATAATGTTGCTGCGTGAGCAAGGCTATGCAAAGCAAACCTCCCGCGACCATAGGGATGAAGAAATTGAGCAGGAGTCGGCGCATGGTCGTATCGAAGGTGAAGCGCAAATTGAGACGCTTGGCTTTCAAGTAAGACATGACAAACACCGTCGTAAAGGCCACGATCAATAAGGCAAGGGCGATGATGACGGTAGTCCGCCATTTGGCTGGTGTGTTGATGTGGTAATCACCCAAAAAGAAATAGATATAGGCCGACACCAATGAGGCCAAGATGCCAATGATAATGATAGAGAACCCGCTGATTGCCTTGAACTTGGACGAACGTTCCATCATCTCCTTGATGTCGTTCAGCGTATTGAGAGCTTCCTTGTTTTCCATGGTTTATAAAGTACTTTGCGCTGCAAAGTTACAACTTTTATTTTATGTGGCAAGCGTTTTTGGAAAAAAATTAATTTTGCAGCATGATTATACTTGATAATGTCGTCGTCACGGACGAATTTCTGAACGCCCAGTTCTGCTGCTGCCTGCCGCGCTGCAAAGGTTGGTGCTGTGTGGCTGGCGATGCAGGCGCGCCATTGGAAGCCACTGAAATTGAGCAAATTGAAGACAATTTAGAAGCCATCAAGCCCTATATGCGCCCCGAAGGCATCAAAGTTGTGGAAGAAAACGACGTCTACGACTACGACGAGACGGGCGAGTTGGTCACGCCCTTGGTGAACGGCGAGGAATGCGCTTTCGTCTATTTCCACGAGAACGGCACGGCCCTTTGTGCCATCGAGAAGGCCTACCTCGAAGGCAAATGCGACTTCTGGAAACCGATTTCCTGCCACCTCTATCCTATCCGCTTGGTGGAAAAAGACGGTTTCACCCATATCCTCTATCACGAATGGAGCGTATGCGTCCCTGCCAAACGCAAAGGCGAACGCGAAAGCATCCCGTTGTGGAAGTTTCTCAAAGCCCCGATGGTGCGTAAGTTCGGCGAGGACTGGTATGCTCGATTGGAGAAAATGCTCCAGAAATAAACTATTGTTTGATTTTTGCCCAAGCCACAAACGGCGGGTTGGGATAATCCTCTTTGCTGTATTCCAAGGGTTGTCCGTCGCTGATGCGGAGCACGCGGCCGCCAGCGGCACGAAGTATGGCATCGGCGGCAGCGGTGTCCCATTCCTTAGTCTTGCTGTAACAGACATAGACATCGGCTGAACCTTCGGCCAAACGGGCGAACTTGAGGCTGCTGCCTTGCGAGTCGATGATGAGGTCGGGATGGGCAGGACGCAATACCTTATTAATATATTCGTCCACTTCGGGTGTGCGGTGGGATCTACTAACTAATACTGTGAAAGTTGAGAGTTGAGAGTTGAGAGTTGAGAGTTGTGGATCCTCTGAGGTCCACATTTTGTCTAGAACGGGGGCATAAATCACACCTAAGACGGGTTGCTTGTCGTCAATCAGCGCGATGTTGACGGTAAATTCGCCGTTGCGGTTCACAAATTCGACCGTGCCGTCCAACGGGTCAATGAGCCAATAACGTTTGAATTGGGAACGGTCGGGGGGCAAATCTTCCTCGCTGACGAAAGGCAAGCCCGAGGGTTTCAGAATCTCCTTGATGATGTTACTGGCTCGGAGATCGGCCTGCGTGACGGGCGAATCATCGTCCTTGGTATAGACTTCAAAGGGTTGCGCATACACCTCCATGATGGCCTTTCCGGCCTCAAGTGCCGCTTGTTTGGCTAGTTTTAGTAGTTGTTCCATGCTGCAAAAGTAGTGTTTTTTTGACTATGACCAACTATGGCCAATAGCTTATGGCCTATGGCTCGCTTCAGTAAAAGGTACGAAATTCACACCTTGGGTGAAGCTGCCATAGGCCATTAGCCATCTGCCATGGTTATTTTATAACACTGAAAACCAATGATATAAGAAAAATCTTTCAAAAAAACTAGCTTTGTCAACTATTATTCCACTAATTTTGCACGCGAAAAAACGGGGTTGCAGAAGCGGCCTCAGCGAAAAATAAGGAGACTATGGCAAAGAATTTAGTTATCGTGGAGTCACCGGCCAAGGCCAAGACCATCGAAGGTTTTTTGGGCAAGGAGTACACGGTGAAGTCGAGTTACGGACATGTGCGCGACTTGAACAAGAATACCTTAAGTGTCAACATAGAGAAAGACTTTGAACCTGAATACGAGATTTCGGACGACAAAAAAGCCTTGGTAGCTGAACTGAAGAAACTCTCGAAAGCCGCCGACACGGTGTGGCTCGCATCCGATGAGGACCGCGAAGGAGAATCCATCTCATGGCATCTCTACGAGGCGCTTGACTTGAAGAAGAAAGACACCAAGCGTATCGTCTTCCACGAAATCACCAAGACAGCCATCCTCGATGCCATCGAGAACCCGCGCGACATCGATATGGGTCTTGTGGCTGCCCAACAGGCCCGTCGCGTGCTCGACCGTCTTGTTGGTTATGAACTGTCGCCCCTGTTATGGAAGAAGGTGAAGCCCTCGCTGTCGGCAGGCCGTGTGCAGTCGGTGGCTGTGCGCCTCATCGTCGAACGCGAAGAAGAAATCAAGAACTTCGTGCAGACCAGCGCTTACCGCATTACGGCACAGTTCACCTTTATGAAAGACGGACAGGAGTACAACTTGCTTGCAGAGTTGCCACACCGTTTCGATACGGAAGAAGAGACCCGCAAGTTCTTGGAATCATGTGTCAACGCAGGCTATAAGGTGGATTCCATCGAGAAGAAACCCGCCGCACGTTATCCCGCGCCGCCGTTCACTACCTCGACACTGCAACAAGAAGCCGCCCGCAAGCTTGGCTTTTCGGTCGCCAACACTATGCGCATTGCGCAACAGCTCTACGAATCCGGTAAAATCACCTATATGCGTACCGACTCCGTCAACCTCTCGAAGCTCGCTCTCGGCATGGCCAAGAAAGAAATCACGGAGAACTACGGTGCCGAATATGTGAAGACCCGCCAATACCAAACCAAGACCAAAGGCGCACAAGAGGCTCACGAGGCCATCCGTCCGACTTATCTTGACCAGCATACCATCAAAGGCACTGCCGATGAGCGCAAGCTCTACGAACTCATCTGGAAGCGCACCATCGCCTCGCAGATGGCCGATGCACAGATGGAACGCACCAACGTGAACATCGGCATCTCCACCAATGACAAGCAGTTTGTCGCCACGGGCGAAGTCATTCTCTTCGACGGTTTTTTGAAGGTTTACATGGAGAGTTATGACGACGACCGTACCGAAGATGCCGCTGTCATCTTGCCGCCCATCGAAGTGGGTACTGCCCTCGACATGGAGAAGATGGAAGCCCAGCAACGCTATACGCGCCATCCATTGCGCTACACCGAAGCCAGTCTCGTGAAGAAGTTGGAAGAACTCGGCATAGGCCGTCCCTCCACCTACGCACCCACCATTTCCACCATCCAGAAACGTGAATACGTCATCAAAGGCGATGTGAAAGGCGAGCCCCAATCTTTCAAGATTATCACATTGAAAAACAATAAGATAACCGATAAGATGGGTAAAGAGAATTATGGTACTGAGAAGGGAAAGCTGTTGCCTACCGACATCGGTGTATTGGTGAACAAGTTCTTGCTCCAATACTTCGAGAGCATCATCGACTATAACTTCACCGCCAATGTGGAGAAAGAGTTCGACAAGATTGCGGAAGGCAAGCGTCAATGGAACGCCATGATTAAGGATTTCTACAAGGGCTTCCATAATCAGATTGTCTCAACTACCGAGAATTCAGGCAAGTTCAGCGGCGAAAAAATGCTGGGCATCGACCCTGCTACGGGTAAGAAGGTCTATGTGAAAGTAGGCCGTTTCGGTCCAGTGGCGCAGATTGGCGACACCGAGTCGGACGAAAAGCCCCGTTTTGCCGGTCTGAAGAAGGACATGAGCATCGAAAGTGTGACTTTGGAAGAGGTGCTGAAACTCTTCGACTTCCCGCGTATCCTTGGCGAGTTTGAAGGCAAGGAAATCACGGTGGCCGTGGGCCGTTTCGGGCCGTATATCCGTCACGACAACAAATTCTACAGTCTTGCCAAGACAGATAACCCCGCTTTGGTGGAATACGACCGTGCCGTCGAGATCATCAACGAGAAACGACAGAAGGACTTGGACAACATCATCCGTACCTTCGATCAAGACCCCGACTTACGTGTGCTGAACGGCCGCTTCGGACCTTACATCACTTATAAGAAGAGCAATTTCAAGATTCCGAAAGGCACTGAACCTTCCGCTTTGACGTACGAACAGTGCATGGCCATCGTGGAAGACCCGAAAAATGCACCGAAGAAGAAAGTGGTGAAGAAAAAGTAAGACTTTAATTTGTACCTTTGCAGCCCAAAATAATCAAGGAAAAAAGGAAACCAGATATGAAAGTTGCAACATTATTAGGCGAGCGTTTCAAGAAGGCACCGGCCGACTGCGTGTTCGACAGTCAGGCGCTGATGGTGCGCGGTGGCTATATCAAGTCAGTGGGAACTGGATTGTTTTCCTTCTTCATGCCAGCCAAACGCATCGCGAAGAAAATAGAAAACATCATCCGCGAAGAAATGGACCGCATTGACGGACAGGAAGTCATGTTCCCCGTCGTCATGCCGGGAACGTTATGGCAAGAGTCGGGACGTTACACGAGCATTGGCTCGGAGCTGCTCCGCTTCAAGGACCGTAATGGTATCGATATGGTGTTGGGTATGACCCACGAAGAGGCCGCCGTGCAGCTGGCCCGCGACGCTGCGAAGAGCTACACGCAGTATCCCTTCATGATCTATCAGATTCAGACCAAGTTCCGCGATGAACCCCGTTCACGTGGCGGCTTGATTCGTACCCGTGAGTTCACGATGAAGGATGCCTACAGCTTCCACACCTCGCAAGAGGACTTGGAACAATACTACGCCAAGGCTTACCATGCTTACGACCGCATTTTTGCCAGAGCTGGCGTGCCACAAGTCGTGGCCGTGAAGTCCGACTCGGGCATGATGGGTGGCCGCATCTCGCATGAGTTTATGTTGCTCACTGACATCGGCGAAGACACCATCGTCATCTGCCCCGAATGCGGCTACCGCTCCAACAGCGAGGCCGCCGACTGCATCGTCCACAACGAGGAATACCCCATCGAGCCTTTGGAAGAGGTCTACACCCCTGACCAGAAGACTATCGAAGAGGTGTGCAACTTCCTGCACAAGTCACCGCTGCAATCTTGCAAGGCCGTGCTCTATCAGCGCAACATGGATGACTCGTTGGTCATCGTCTTCCTGCGCGGCGACCTCGAGGTGAATGAGACCAAGCTGCGCAACTTGCTTTGCGCCGAGGTGCATGCCGCCACTGTCACTCCTGAAATGGGTATCTGCCCTGGCTTCATCGGCCCCAAAGACTTGCCGGAAGGCATCACCGTGGTCTACGATGAGTCGCTGAAGACCTTGAACAGCTTCGTGGCGGGTGCCAACAAAGAGAACTACCACTACAAGGGCATGAACATGGCCCGCGACCTTGGTGAGGTGAAGTACGACAGTGTGGCCAAGGCCACCGCTGGCGGCATCTGCCCCGTGTGCGGCAAGCACAGCATCACCATCAGCCGTGGCATCGAAGTGGGTAATATCTTCCAACTCGGCACGAAATACACCGAGTCTATGAACATGCAGTACCTCGATAGTGACAACACACTGAAATATCCCATCATGGGCTGCTACGGCATCGGTGTGGGTCGTTTGATTGCCTCGGTCTGCGAGGTGAGCCACGACGACTATGGTCCGATTTGGCCCATCACCATCGCCCCTTGGCAAGTTCAGGTGTGTGCTTTGCGTGTCGCAGACGAAAACGTGCGCCGTGTGGCCGACAAGCTCTACGAAGACCTGAAGAAGGCAGGCGTGGAAGTCATCTATGATGACCGTAACATCAGCGCAGGCGTGATGTTCTCCGATGCCGACCTGCTTGGTGTGCCGTTGCGCATCGTGGTAAGTCCGAAGACGCTGGAACGCAATGCTATCGAGTTTGCCAGCCGCGACAAGAGCTTCAAGGCTGACCTCAACCCCGACAATGTCGTTGCCGAGGTGAAGGCCAAGATCGCTGAGATGATTGCGGCTTTGACGCCTGAGGATTAATACACATAGAGACGGTGTGCACACCGTCTCTACCGTTTTTATTAGTCCAAAAAAATCCGACAGTTTACTCTGCCGGATTTTTTTCTACCTCAACCACCTTCTTGTTCTTTCGGAACCATTCCGTGATGTCCTTCACGCGGCCGTCGGCCAGGCGTTTCATCATGCGTTGGTTGGTGGTCGCGCTGTCCAAGGCGCCAAGTTCGGCCACATAACGTCCCACTTTGATGTAGTCGAAATGGTCGGTGGAGACATTTTGCGGCAACTCGTTTTTGCCAGAATACCACGCCACTTTGATTCCATAGTCCTTTTTCACTTGATGGGCTAATTGAGCCACCGATTCGGGTTCGTTGTCGCCACCCATGAAGCAAACACAGGTAATGCCCGTCTTGTATTGTTCTACAAGACGAAACAATTCCTTGGTGTCTAATGGGTTGCCTTTGTTTTCCCACAAATACTTGCTGTGGCAACCAGGACATTGGTTGGGACAGTTGGAAATATTAATGGCAAGGGTCACTTCTTCAGGAACTTCCTGAAAGACGATATCAAAATTGGCGTATTTTAGCATCGGTCCATCTCCATTTTTCCATAGTGACGGCGGGCGGCTTCCTCTTGGCGTGGCTCGCTGAAATTGCTGACGCGCTTCAAGTAACCGATGATGCGGGTCAGGTAGTCGATGTTGTGGCTGTGGCACTCGGGGCATTCCTTCAGGTAACGCTTGTCGATGTGGCCGCAGTCGTTGCAAATCGTGTTCGGGATATTGAAAGTAAAGTAGTTGCAGCCTTCGCGGGCGGCCACGCGCAGCAGCTGGCGGTACTGCTCTTTGGTCAAGTGTTCCTCAAGGTTGCAGTGCAAGGCCGAGCCACCAGTGAGGTGCTTGATATACTTCTCACCGTGGAGACGGAACTTGTCCAAAACATTGGTGTTGGGGTCTTCCACGATGTAGAAATAGCTGTTGTAACAGTCGCGGTGCACCTCGTAGCCGTCTTCTTTGTCCCATTTGGCATGTTTCACGCCTACGTTCTCGGCAGGAATCATTTCGCAGTTGAACATCAGGCCGTCCTTCTTCGAGTAGTACTTCTTGTTGTAACGCTCGATGAGACCCAACACGTCTTGCACAAACTTCTCGTAATCAGGGTTGTCCGAAATCTTGATTTTCAAGAATTCGGCGGCTTCCACGAGACCATTCACGCCGATGGTAAGGTATTGGCGACCCAAATTAATGTAGCCTGCATCAAACAAAGGCAACATGCCTTTCTTCTGCAACTCTTTCAAGTTCTCGTTGTAACAAATCTGCACCTTGTGGCAGAGGTCGACGATTTCCTCAAGGAAGGTGAGGTAGTGCATGTTATTGCGGGCGGCATACTGGATGCAGCGGTTTAGGTTGATGGTCAGCACGCTCTTGGAACCAGTAGAGACGCCACCGGCACCAAGGGTGTAGCTGAAGCCGTTGTCCTGGATTTCGTTGCGCAGACGGCAGCACGAGGAGAGCGAGTCGGCGTTGTCGCTGAGGTAGGTAAAGAACGAGTGGCCTTCGGCATACATCTCGGCGGTGAAGTCGCCCCATTCCTGGTCGATGACGTCGCCGTCTTTCGAGAGCAAGGCCATCGTTTCCACCGGGAAGGTGAGCACACTTCTCAGACGCTCGGCATTGAACCACTTCATGAAGCGTTTCTGGAGCCAGCTCAGTGACTCCCAATCGGGTTTGGAGCCGTCGGGGAAATAGAAGTTGCCGAACAATGACTCAAAATAATAGCGGTCGTAGTAAGCGATGTTCCAGAACACCGATTGGTAATTTCTTGCGCCCGCAGGTTGGTTCAAGGAATAGACAATCTGTTGGAAGCAGTCGGTGATGACTTTGTCGATGGTGCGCGGTTTCAATGAGAAGTCGACCACCTCATCGGCGCGTTTGTAATAGTCTTGGCCGTAGTCCTTGGCGATGAAGTAGTTCATGTACATCAAAAACTCAGGCGTGGCGCAGGCACCCGACAATTGCGACGAGACCATGAACACCATATTAATAAAGCCTCCGCAGAAGGAACGAAGTTTGGTGGGGGCGGTGCTGTTGCCGCCGATGGAAGCCGTACCTTCGTTAAGCCAAGGATACATGGTGATGGAGGCGCAGTAGTTGGCCAAACTGGTCTCGTCGTTCTTGTAGATGAAGTGGTTGTTGAGCAAATAGAGGTAACGGTCGGCGAGTTCCTTGCCAAACACTTCCTTGATGCGGTCCGTCAGCAGGCGGCGGTTGATGCGGATGAAGCTCGATTTGGGCAATTCACCGATTAATGTGGCAATGTTTTTCTTCTCCACATTGGCGTTGGCGTCGTACTTCGAGCCAGTGGCGGCATTCGAGGCGTTGACGTAGTTGCTCAGGAAGTCGATTTTCTCGCGGATTTCGCGGTCTTCGGTGTGCTTTTGGCGGTACAGGATGTAGTTTTTGGCTACAGTGTAATACTGCTCGGCCATTAATGCGGTTTCCACTTGGTTTTGGATTTCCTCGACGGTGATGCCGTTGGTCACTCGGACGCGGCTCAAGATGCCGTTGAGGTCTTCATCGGTGGCATAGAATCCTGAAGCGAGAAAGGCCTTGCTGATGGCCACTTTGATTTTTTCAATAGAGAAGGCTTCTAGTTTGCCGTCTCTTTTGGTAATGTACAATCCTCCGTTGCTCATATAATGTGCTCGTTTTCAGTTTATTGCGTTATTAAAACGCAGAATATGTCTTGATTTAGTATTTCCGCACACTTCCCTACTTCCCGAGGGCCATAGTGCAATCGTACACAAGGCAGGTCTTCTGACTTACTCCCTTCCGAACGGCCTTCCCGTCCTCATGGGTTGGACAGTGGCGTGGGGTGTTCGGCATGTTTCAGAGCTCACAGCTACGGGTATAGTCCCTGATTTTCACGGGGTTCCCTTTTCATCTTCTCCTAAGAACCTTGTTGTGCAAAGGTATAGCATTTTGGTTTCACCGACCAAATTAATTCTTGAAAATTTTGTCAACAAAATTATCAACATGCTAATTGGGTGATTTATTTATCTTTGCAAAAAATTTCAGAATCGTTATGCCAAAAAAGAAAAAAATAGAGAATAAACTAAGCACGTTCACCAGCGTGATATTGGGCATTTTTGCCGACCAACCTTTCCGTCCGAAGAACTATAAACAGGTCTGTAAGATCATGGGTATCAAGGACCAAGCAGGAAAGGATGTAGTGTATAATCTCCTTATTGATCTAAAGGACAAAGGCTTACTTAAGGAAGAACGCCCCTTTAGTTATGTGATGGGTCCTGCGGGTATGGCACAATTTGGACCCAAGACGAAATATGTGGAAGGTACTGTTGAAATGAAGTCGACAGGTAAGGCTTACGTGGTGCGCGACGATTGCGAAGGCGAGGATATTTTCATCGCCGCTCAAGATACCTACAAGGCACTGCATGGCGACCGCGTGCGTGTGGCCATGTTCCCCAAGCGTAACAATAGCAAGCCCGAAGGCGAGATCGTGGAGGTGCTCGAACGCCGCCACACCGAGTTTGTGGGCGTGCTTTCCATATCCCATGGCTATGTCTTCGTCCGTCCCGATGTGGACTGGATGCCGGTCGATATCTTCATCCCGCGTGGCGACCTCAATGGTGCCAAGGATGGAATGAAGGTCATCGTCCACCTCACCGACTGGCCCGATGGCTCTGGCAACCCCTTTGGCGAAATCGTCCGCGTGCTTGGCAAACCTGGTGAGAATGACGTGGAAATGGAGTCCATTTTGGCGGCGCACGAGTATCCGATAGAGTTTCCTGAAGAAGTTGAAAAAGAAGCTGATAGGATTCCCGTCACCATTAGCAGGGACGAAATAAAAAAACGCCGCGACTTCCGCAAGGTGTTCACCATCACCATTGACCCAGCCGATGCTAAGGACTTCGACGATGCCATCAGCCTGCAAAAAATGGCGAACGGCCATTGGGAGGTAGGTGTCCATATCGCCGATGTGTCGCATTATGTACTGAAAGGCTCTGCCATCGACAAGGAAGCTCTCGACAGAGGCACTTCCGTCTATCTCGTCGACCGCACCATCCCTATGCTGCCCGAGAAGCTTTGTAATAATGTGTGCTCACTGCGTCCCGATGAGGAAAAACTGACTTTCAGTGTGGTCTTCGAGATGGATGATGAGGCCAAGATATACAATCAATGGATTGGCAAGACCATCATCAAGTCGTGCCGACGCTATACATACGAAGAAGTGCAAACCATGATTGAAGGTGGCGAGGGAGACTTCAAGGACGAGATCCTGACCTTCCACAATCTGGCCACCAAACTTCGTGAAAAACGCATGGAAGCAGGTAGCATTAATTTCCATTCGGAAGAGGTGCGCTTCATCCTTGATGAGAACAAGAAGCCCATCGACACCTACGTGCGTGTGCAGAATGAATCGCATGAACTCATTGAAGACTTTATGCTGCTCGCCAACCGCACGGTGGCTGAGACTTTCGGCAAACCGGAAAGCAAATGGCATGACAACACTTTTGTTTATCGTGTTCACGATGAGCCTAACCCTGAGAAACTCAACAAGTTCATGCTGTTGATTTCACGTTTGGGCTATACCATGAACTTGAGTAACCGCGATACCTTGGTGCAGTCCTATAACAAACTCTTCAAGGACGTGGAAGGCAAGGGCGAAAAGAACCTTATTGAGACCGTCGCCCTGCGTACCATGGCCAAGGCTGTCTACAGCACCGACAACATTGGACATTATGGCTTGGCCTTCGACTATTACACGCATTTCACTTCGCCCATTCGTCGCTATCCCGATTTGATGGTGCACCGATTAATAGAAAGGTATCTCATCGAAGGTCAAGGTTCAGTCAACAAGAAGGAATACGAGGAAATGTGCGTCCATGCCAGCGAGATGGAGAAGCAAGCCGAGGAGATGGAACGTCAGTCCATCAAATACAAACAGGCTGAATATCTGCAAGATAAGATTGGACAGGTGTTTGAAGGTTTGGTCTCAGGTGTGAGCAAATGGGGCTTGTTTGTGGAGCTGAAAGGCAACAAATGCGAGGGCTTGGTGCGCTATGAGGACCTCCCAGGTGACTATTATTACCTTGACGACGACAACTTCCGCGTCATCGGGCAAGACACGGGGCGAGTCATCCAGTTGGGCGACGAGGTGCGTGTGGTCGTGAAAGCAGTCGACCTTTTCAAACACAAAATGGACTTCGAGATGTTGGCAAGCACACCTGCTACATCAAAGAAGTCGAAGCAGAAAA
>JAGCCO010000047.1 GCA_017651645.1 Bacteroidales bacterium | reverse complement strand
TCCTCCGTTTCTTTCTCTCTGTCGCAGAAATAGGCCTTGGATTTAAAAGGTTCCAAGATGAAGGGATTCTCAAGCATGGCCGTATCTTTTTCGCAAAGATAATTAACAATATGTTAATAACAAAATGTTAATCGTCTTTTTGCAATAATCTATGAACCTTTGAATCTCCAACGCCCCTTCTAGGAACCGGAGGTTCGAGATTCGGAGTGTTTGGTCTACTAAACAGGCCAGCCTTAGGGCTGGCTCTTTCTGTTTAGTAGCGGAGGCTTCGCCTCTTTCACCCCCGCCGCTACGCGGCTGCCCCCAGGGGCAGGGGGAATGATTTTTGCAAAGCCAAACAATCAGATCCAGCCGGTGCATTTATGAAATAAACCATCATGATTAAACGTTTCTTTACACTTGTGTTTTTCTTGATCTTTCCGTTGTCTCTAGTTTCAGCACAAGACCTTCCAGACCTTCCCCCTGAACCAGACAAGAATAACACCTACTTTCTGACAAATAACGATGGTTGGGGGCATGTTCCTGCTGGTTGGAAAAAACAACAGAAGATACTGAAAAAGGCTTCCGACGACGACCTCAAGTCTATGGCCCTCAGCGCCGACATTCCAGCACAACGAGCGATGGCCTTTCACGCTTTAGCTTCAAAACGAAGCGAGAAGTGCTACGATATTCTGCTGGCAAAGTTGACGGACAAGGACAGATTCTGGCTCGCATCATACGATGTTTGGTTCTCCTCGAATGTCGCCTCCTTTATGCTGGAGGTCGCAGAATCAGACTCGTTGCTTTTGACAAAGGAGCAAATGCACCGTGTCGACAGTGTGATTGTTTTTAGTTCTGGGCTGCTTCATCTTGACAAATCTGGTTCAGCCTCCAGGTTACGCGACATAGAGGGTGTTCGCGAGGTAATACGTAATCTCTATCTTGATGGTGCCTCCAACTTGCTGCCGTTGCTGTTTTATTACAAGAACCCTGATGACATTCCTTTGGCGATCGATGCTCTTCGTGAATATAAGGTGGGGCTGGATGAACAGGGAGCTAATAGTAAAGGCAGAAAAGGCAATACCAACTATGCTTTAAATGCATTAATGATGTGGAGAGACGAGGCGTTCAAGCCCGTGCTGGAAGAACTACGCGATTATGAGCTTTCCCGACAGTACATTGATTACTACCGGGTAAAAATGTTATTCAAGGTTGTTATGTCCTATGATGATGACTGGGCATACAACTTTATAGAAGACACATTCGAAAGCATGGGCGCCCAAAACAAGTTCGCGTATCCTGAAAATCTGTATAGGGCCTACTATGAGGAAAAAGAGAATCCGCGCTTCTTGCCTTTGATTGAAAAGTATGCGAAAAAACCATGGGATATTCGCTAATTAGGGCTGAGCAGTATTTATGGGATTTCTTTCCTGAATCTATCTTTATGATCGCGTGCAACATTGTTTAGTGCGCGGATAGCGACCAAGGAGAAATGTGGCTATCTTCACAATAATAAACCAATCCATCCTTCCCTATGCTAATTGAGCATTTTTCCCTCGACAATCTCGACCTCGTCGAGAGGATGGTCACGGACGTATGGGGCAGCCCGGACCATCGCCCGGAGTTCGACCATGCCTTCTGCGGTCATCTGGCAAGGTACAACTACTATGATCCAGCTTTGTCCTTCCAGATTGTGGACGAAGAGGGTATCCAAGGGGTTTGCTGGGCCTATGTTCCCGGAGAAACCAATGACGCGGATGCATGGGTGAAAAGCGCCGCCACTAGACTGACGGACGAGGAGCGTAAAGAAACCTATGCCCATGTGGACTATCTGAAATCCATCGATGCCGCCGTCTGCGAGATGATGGGGTCGAAGGATGTCAAGATTTCTTTCCTCATCACCCAAAAGAGGGGCTACGGTGCCGCCCTTCTGAAACATGTAATGAAGGTTCTCTCCGAACGTGGCTTCGAGAACGTCTTTTTATGGACAGACTCTTCCTGCAATTGGCAGTTTTATCTTAAACACGGATTCGAGCTCGTCCACGAGGAAAGAAGTGCTCTTTACTGTACACCGGAAGAAGACTTCAAGTTTATGGTTTTTCGGAAATGCCTCAAACAGCCGATGGACAAATCCGTCATCCGCGGGATACGCTCCGAAGAGACTCCCCTGCTGAATGACTTCCTGTATGAAGCCATCTTCATTCCGGAAGGGGTACCGGCTCCGTCCAGGTCTATCATCGCAAATGAGGACCTGCAGGTGTATGTCCGGGATTTCGGAAAGAAGGCCGATGACCGAAGCCTGGTGGCGGAGGTCGACGGGAAGGTCGTCGGGGCCGTATGG
Organism: Bacteroidales bacterium; assembly: GCA_017651645.1. Next base: position 200 of record JAGCCO010000047.1, on the reverse strand, counting down.
ACACGGGTCATGAACGATTACGGCCATATCGCCGACGGCATCCCCTCATTGGCCATTTCCCTCCATAAGGATTATCGCCATCAAGGCATCGGAACGGAACTGCTCCGGGAGATGCTCCAGCTGTTGCGGCGGGATGGCTATCGGCAGGTTTCTTTATCGGTCCAAAAGGCGAATTATGCCTCCCGAATGTATCAAAAGGC
>JAGCCO010000158.1 GCA_017651645.1 Bacteroidales bacterium | reverse complement strand
TGGCATAAAACGTAAAGGTTATGCTATCTCAGGAACAAGAGCTGATATTGAGTGAATACAGTGGTTTGTATGACATTGTTGTCCCGCAAGACAACCTTCTGCGACGAATCAACACTCTCATTGATTTCTCCTTTGTATATCAGGAGTTAGTGGACAAGTATTGTTCAGACAATGGCCGTATGGCGGAGTCTCCCATCCGCATGTTCAAGTACCTTCTTCTTAAGGTTATCTACGACATCTCTGATGTGGACGTTGTGGAGCGTTCCCGCTACGACATGTCGTTTAAATACTTTCTCGACATGGCTCCTGAGGAGGATGTCATCAATCCGAGTTCTTTGTGCAAGTTCCGTAAGCTTCGCCTAAAGGATATGGACTTGATGAACCTGCTCATCAAGAAGACAGTGGATATTGCCATTGAGAAAGGCGTCATCAAGTCAAGGACGATAATCGTGGATGCCACTCATACCGCCTCACGTTCTAATCCTTATTCTCCTGTAGAGATTCTCCGTCTGCGCTCCAAACAACTGAGAAAGGCCATCTACGATGCCGGCGAGAGTATCAAGGACTCTCTTCCCAAGAAGAATGAAGATGAGGATCTCGTTCATGAATTGGATTATACAAAGGAACTGCTGGATATCGTATCTGACCAAGCCTGTCTTGCAGAGATTCCCGCCGTTAAGCAACGCCTAAACCTGTTAAGAGAAACCCTTTCAGATATAGAAGACCATTATACGACATCTAAGGACGAGGATGCTCGTGTGGGACACAAGAGTGAGGACAGCTCCTTCTTCGGCTACAAGACACATATTGCCATGAGCGACGAGAGGATTATCACGGCTGCCGTGATTACATCTGGAGAAAAGGGTGACGGTCCTCAATTAGAGAGTCTGGTAGAGCAGAGCCGTAGCAATGGCATGGAAGTAGATACAGTTATAGGAGATACGGCTTATTCTGGTATTGAGAATCTGAGATTGGCGGAGGACGAGAAGAATGGATTTGAACTGATATCAAAGCTGCACCCCGTTATCAGCAATGGTTTTAGGAAAGAGGAGGACAAGTTTGACTTCAACAAGGATGCAGGTATGTTTGTCTGTCCTGCAGGACACATGGCAATAAGGAAAGCACGGCAAGGAAAGAAAGACGGTAGATGTAACCAGGTTTGGACATATTATTTCGACACAGAGAAGTGCAAGACGTGCTCTCGCAGAGAGGGATGCTATAAAGACGGAGCAAAGGTCAAAACTTACAGCGTGTCTATAAGGACAGAGGAACAAAACAGGCTGATGGAGTTTCAAAAAACACCAGAGTTTACACTCAAGGCCAGGGAGAGATACAAGATAGAGGCGAAGAATGCGGAACTTAAGCATGTCTTTGGATATGACAGAGCCGAGTCATACGGTCTTTACTCCATGCAAATGCAAGGAGCCATCACCATATTTGCCGCAAATATCAAAAGAATCCTCAAACTGATTTGAGCAGAGAGTATTCATGCCTATACGAAGGCTTATAAGACGAAATACACCACTATAACGGCTTACAGACTCTCAAAAAGGACAAAACAAAAGCAGACTGCAAAATCCGCAAGTTAACGGTTATATGCAATCTGCTTTTTGTTAATAATCGAGAAGTCTTCCTGTCTTGAGGACTTTTTCAGTGCCCTCG
>JAGCCO010000067.1 GCA_017651645.1 Bacteroidales bacterium | reverse complement strand
GGGCGCGAGGTTCTTGGCACGGGTGGGATTGGGCATCACCACAAGGTCGTTTTTCGCTATGTGGTAACATTTTTCGTTGAACACAAAACTACCTTCACCAGCAGTGCAAATAAGATGCATACAAGTGTGGCTCAATCTTGGGTCATTCATCCCAAGAAAATCCGTAGCGTACTGAAAATCAATCTTCATGGCGCAAAAATACACTTTATTTCTCTCACTAGCACAAAAAAAGATGGATTTTGTAAAAATAATGATGCTTTTTGTGAAACTCATATCCCAGTAAGTCGCTGTATTTTTGCATCGTAATTCAAAACCTGCATACAATGCAAGAACAAAGAGTTGACCCCAGACTGACCACAGCCGAAGAACATGCGGAAGGCGTGCGCCAAGCTCAAGTCCTTTTCAAACTGAACCACACGATGCCCTACACCGACGAGTACAATGCCCTCGTACGCGAGCTCTTCGGCGACAACCTCGATGAAGGCGGCTGGGTGATGCCAGGCCTCACTGGTGTTTGCTTCGACCGTGTACACATCGGGAAGAATGTGATGATTATGAACAACTGCTTGATGATGGCCCGTGGCGGCATCACCATCGACGATGGTGCGATGATTGCTGCCAATGCACAACTCATCTCCAACAACCACGACCTCTACGACCGTCAGATCCTCCTCTGCAAGCCCGTCCACATCTGCGAAAACGCTTGGATAGGTGCAGGCGCCACTATCTTGCCCGGCGTGACTGTCGGCGAGAATGCAGTCGTGGCCGCGGGTGCTGTTGTAACCAAAGATGTGGCACCGAATACCATCGTGGGCGGCAATCCTGCGAAGGTAATCAGAAACATAGAATAAGTTAATAAAAAGAATAAAAGACATGGAATACATCACATTATCAAATGGAGTAAAGATGCCCCAACTGGGCTACGGAGTTTATCAGGTATCGCCTGAAGAGGCTGAACGTTGTGTGAGCGACGCATTAAGTGTCGGTTACCGCATGGTCGACACAGCACAAGCCTACGCCAACGAGGAAGGCGTGGGTAACGCAGTGAAAAAGAGCGGAATCTCTCGCGACGAGGTGTTCATCGTTTCGAAGATCTGGATTTCGAACTATGGCTACGAGAAAGCGAAAGCCTCCATCGACGAAAGCCTGCGCAAGTTGCAGACAGAGTACATCGACTTGATGCTGCTTCACCAGCCCTTCTGTGACCGCTACGGGGCCTACCGTGCCTTGGAGGAAGCCTACCGCGCAGGCAAACTTCGCTCCATCGGCGTGAGCAACTTCTACCCCGACCATTTCATTGACTTGGCATCGAATGTGGAGGTCAGGCCGATGGTAAATCAGGTGGAGACACATGTATTCAACCAGCAAAAACAACCTCAAAAATACATGGAAGAGTTGGGTTGCCAGATCATGTCGTGGGGACCCTTGGCCGAAGGTCGCAATGGATTCTTCACCAACGAGGTGCTGGCGGAAATCGGTAAAGCTCATGGAAAGAGTGTGGCCCAAACAGCCCTTCGTTTCCTGTTACAGCGCAATGTAATCATCATTCCGAAATCGACCCACAAGGAACGCATGGCAGAGAACTTCAACATCTTCGACTTCAAGCTGTCGCCTGACGAGATGGCACGAATCGAAGCCCTCGACACCAAACAAAGCCTCTTCTTCGACCACCACGATGGTGAAGTGACCAAGATGTTCATGGGCTGGAGAGGTTTGGTATAAAACACAAATAAAGCCAAAGCAACAATGAAAATCAAAAACATCATCATCGCAGCCCTGGCACTCCTCATGACCACTGGCTGCAATGCACAAAATAACAAGGTAGAGACGTTTCATGAAACGTCTCTACAAAACGGAAAACAATCAAATAATCAATCTATGAACAAATCCATCGTCATTTTCTTCTCCCATGCGGGCGACAACTACAGCGTGGGCAACATCGAGGTCGGCAACACCAAGATCGTGGCCGACTACATCACTGAAATCACCGGTGCCGACCAGTTTGAGATCGTCACGCACAAGTACGACGGCATGGCCTACATGTCGCTCATCGAATTGGCCAAGGAAGAAGCCAACAAGGGCGAACTGCCGCCTTACGAAGGCACAGTTCCCGACCTCAGCCAATACGACACCGTCTTCATCGGCGGTCCTGTGTGGTGGGGCACTTACCCTCAGGTGATGTTCACCCTCTTCAAGGACATCAACCTCGACGGCAAGACCGTCATCCCCTTTACCACCCATGAAGGCAGCGGCTTAGCCTCCTGCGCCAGCGACGTAAAGAAAGCTTTCCCGAATGCCAAAGTCACAGGAGAGTTCAGCATCTATGGACATGAAGTGCGAACAGGTAGGGCGAAGGTTGAGAAGTGGTTGAAGAGCCTTTGAAAACAAATTAAACACTTGACAACATGAAAGTAAGAAGACTTTTGGTTCTCACCGCTATAGCATTGGTGATGGCCAACACAAGCTGCCAAAACAAAAACGGCAATCCAACAACCGAACAACAAGAACAAACCGAACCAACAACACCCAACATGGAAAACACATCGAAAGTCTATTTCACCAGTGAAATTAGCCCTGAGGCACTCATTAACATCTACAAGGCTCTTGGCGTAGAAGCCGAAGGCCGTGTGGCCGTGAAAATCTCCACCGGCGAGGCCGGCAACAACAACCACTTGAAGGCCGACTTGATTGGGCCTTTGGTGCAGTTGGTGAACGGAAAGATTGTGGAATGTAATACTGCTTACGCCGGCAAGCGCATGCTCACCGAAGACCATCTGAAGGTCATCGAGGAGCACGGCTTCAACACCATCGGTGGCGTGGACATCATGGATGCCGACGGCGAAATCCGTATCCCTGTGCGCGACACCACCTATATGCGATACAACATCGTGGGACAGAACATCCAAAACTATGATTTCATGATTAACCTTGCCCACTTCAAGGGACACCAGATGGGCGGTTTCGGCGGTGTACTGAAGAACGCCAGCATCGGCGTGGCTTCGCGCAACGGCAAGACCTACATCCACACCAACGGCCAATGCGAGGACTACACCCATCTTTGGGACTACATCCAGCCTGAGAACCAGGACAAGTTCCTCGAATGTATGGCCAATGCTGCCGCTGCAGTGCACGACTACTTCAAGGGCAAAGTCCTCTATATCAATGTCATGAACAACATGAGCATCGATTGTGACTGCAACGGCAATCCCACTCCAGTGGCACTACAAGACATGGGCATCATGGCAAGTACCGACCCTGTGGCCCTCGACCAGGCCTGCATCGACCTCGTTCTTGGTCAAGAGCAAACCGCTGACAACGATGTGGCTTCAATGAAAGAACGCATCGAGAGCCGTCACGGCATCCACACCGTCGAACACGCTGAAATAATTGGCCTCGGTAGCCGCAAGTACACTATCGTCAACATCGACAAATAAATAACAAACAAAACAAAAGAATAATGTATTTCGACAGAAACGAGCATAAACAAGTAGTGGCGCTCTTAGGTGCCGGTAGTATGGGAACCGCCATTGTGCGCCGCATTGGTGCAGGCAAGAAAATCCTTTTGGGTGACATCAGCGAGAAGGCATTGGAGCGCGTCGGTGAGGATTTCCGCCGCTGCGGATACGATGTGGAGACCTTAGTGGTGAACGCTTTGCAGAAAGACAGTATAGAGGCTTTTGCAAAGAAGGCCGCTGAACTGGGTCCCGTAATGTACTTCATCGATACGGCTGGTGCATCGCCCAATCAGGCCAACCCCGAACATATCGTCGACCTCGATATGGTCGGCACGGGTTATGCCGTCGATGCCTTTGGCGAAGTGATGGCCGAGGGTGGAGCTGGACTCATCATCAGCAGCCAGGCAGCTTATATGTACCCCATTCCCAATGACATCGAACTGCAATTGGTGCAGACACCGACCGCCAAACTGAAAGAGGTGAAATTCATTCAAGAGGTGGCTATGCAGAACAGCGGCTTCGCTTATATGATTGCCAAACGATTGAACCACCTGCAGGCGCAACGTGCCGCCGCCACCAGCTGGCGCAAACGTCGTGCCCGCATCAACACCATCTCGCCGGGTGTCGTCGTCACCCCGTTGGCCTACGACGAGTTCAACGCCAACGGCGAGGGCTACCAGCGTATGATTGATGCTTCAGCCGCCCAGCGCACTGGCACCAGCGACGAGATTGCCGAAGCCGCAGCTTTCTTGCTCGGTGAACACGCCAAGTTCATCACAGGCACCGACCTGCTCATCGACGGTGGTGTCATCGCTGCCATTCGTGCTGGTGAATATCAATTAGGATAATTATCCACAAACTATTTCCCCAAATACTCGCTAGGCGTAAGGCCAGTCATCTTCTTGAAGAGGCGGGTGAAATGATGGGGAAAATCGAAGCCAAGGAGGCGCGAGGTCTCGCTGATGTTGTGACCGTTCATGAGCAGGCTCTTAGCCTGGTTGATGATGTAGTTGTGGATGTAGCCGATGGCTGTTCCTCCTGTGGCCTTGTGGACGATGTCGCCGAAATAACGCGGCGAATAAGCCAGCTCTGAGGCGCAATAGGCGACCGTGGGCAGGCCTTGTGACAACTGCCGATTCTCGCGGAAGTACTGCTGCAGCAGGTCGTGAAAGCGCTTCAAGAGGTCGCTGCC
>JAGCCO010000157.1 GCA_017651645.1 Bacteroidales bacterium | reverse complement strand
CCGGGAGGTCGCGGCTGTCGCCATTGGCCATCACGGCGCCCCAGCCCAGCATTTCGGCGACGCGGGCGTTCGTGACGAGGTTATCGGCATTCGCGCCGAGGGCGTCGAGGGCCACGCGGTCAAAGTGGTCGCCGTGCTCGTGGGTGACCAGGATGACATCGGCCTTCGGGAACTCCGTGGCGTAGTCGGTGGGGATGCTGAGGCCGCTCACCGGGTCGACCTGGATGGACAGGCCCTTGTACACGATCTCCAGCGTGCCGTGCTTGATGAGGGTAATGCGGACGGGAAGGCCGCTGTCGGTGAAGAAGGTCTCGACCGCATACTTGGTGACGGGCTTTCCGGCGGCCAGCCAGCCTTCGATGCCGCCGACGAGGTTGCAGACGGCATAGCCGGCCTTGGACAGTTTCTTGGACGCCTCGCCGCTGCGGCGGCCGGTCCGGCAATAGACGGCGACCGGGGTTTCCTTCGGACAGACCGCTTCGACCTGCGCCAGGAAGTCGGGCGCGTTCCAGTCGATGTTGGCGGCTCCCCGCAGATGGCCTTCGGCATACTCTTCGGGCGTGCGGACATCGACAAGGAAGACGGCGGGATCGGAGGCCTTCGCCTCGAAGTCGGCGACTTCCAGATTCGTGACGGGTGCTCCACAGGCGCAGGTCATCGCGCCGAGAAGGGCGGAGAAAAGGGACATGACTTTCATGACTTATTGGGGAATAGGGGTAAACAACTTGCGATAGGCCGCGGCCTTCTTCTCCAGGGGCAGCGGATAGGCGCGGGAGGACGAGGGCATCCGCCAGAACCGGACCGGGCGTCCGTCGATGTCGATGTCCACGCAGCCCCCCACCGGCGGGATCCCGCAGCCGAACCGCTCCGCGACGACTTCCGTCGCCTTCTGCCCGGTGGCGATGAGCGTGTGGCAGTCGGGAATGCGGGCGAGGAGCCCGGGGATATCCGTGGGTGTAACCACTTCCAGGAAAGCGTCGGACGCATTGTCTTTCAGGCGGCGCACCTCACAGGCGGTGTCGTAGAACGCGAGCCCGGCTTCCGTGCAGAACGCCCGCACGGCCGCCTCGTCGAAACGCTTCTCCTTCAAGAGGCAGAAATAGTCCTTGTCCCCGAAATGGATCAGACCCAGGATGCGCCAGAAATCGTTCAGCCAGTTCGGGTAGTAGAACGGCATGCACCACCGCTTGGGCTGGGGCGGGAAGCTCCCCAGGAACAGCATCTTCGCCCCTTCCGGCAGGAAGGGTTCGAAAGGATGGCGCTCGGATGGAATCAGGCTGGACATACCTTGCAAAGATAGGCAAAAAAAGAGATAAGTCCTTGGGAGTTTGTCTCTTGTATCGAAACCGGACCCCAAACGGGATAAAAAAGGGACGTTCTCCTAGAGATTTTACGAAATTCGTATATGAATTTTATGATATTCGTAAAATTGGCACGCGTTTTGATTTTAGGAAGGACAAAAAACAGAACAGACAACGTCATGAAGAATTCAACGCAAAAGAGCATCCGAAATCTCTCCATCGCCATTCTCGTCCTCGGAGGCTTGACACTTGTTTACACGTATGTCCAGATGATTTCCCAGCTGTGGCTGAACAACTTCATCGTTCCCTTGACCTGGAATCCGGAAATCAAAGGCTGGCAGATCTTCATTCTTGCGGCCCGGTTCATCGGCATCACCCTTCTTTTCGCCCTGTGCTGCGTTTTCCTGCACCGCACCAACAAGGGGCTGAAAGACGGTGTACTCTTCCCGAAATCCAACATCTCCCTCATCCGTTGGACGGCGCTTGTGGCGGCGCTTCTCGCCTTTGTCCATAGCAACTACGACGCGGTGGTGAAAGGAGAATCGGCCTTGATGCTGGATTCCAATTTCTTCTTGATTCCCCTCCTCGTCCTGCTCTTTGCGGGACTCTATAAGATGGCCTACCTCGCCGCAAAAGACAGCCGCCTCGCGATATGATTACCGTCAACCTCGACAAGATGCTCTGGGAGCGGCGCATGAAGCTCTCGGAACTGTCCGAAAAGATCGGCATCTCCATGACCAACCTTTCCCTGCTCAAGACGGGAAAAGGCCGCGCCATCCGCTTCTCGACCCTCAACAAGATCTGCAAAGTGTTGGAATGCGTCCCGGGTGACATCCTGGACTATCAACCCGACCCGGAAGGGACGGAGATGGAGGATGATATCTATGCGGATTGAACTGTCCCTGGTGGCCCTTCTGCTGCCGGCCCTGCTGTTCGCGCAGGAAAACGTCAAGGTCAAGGGACGGATCATCAATGAGCAAGGCGAAGCCGTCGAATATGTCCAGATCGGCATGCCGCGCCGGCAAATCGGCACGATTTCCACGGCCGACGGACGCTTTGAGATGGAAGTTCCCTGCGACACGCTGGAATTCTTCCACGTATCCTATCAAGCGGTCGCCTACCCGGTCACGGGCCCTGTAGAAGACGTTGTCATCGTCCTTCACGAGCAGGAATTGCCACCGGCCGTTTTCATCGGCGGAAACACCAAGGAAAAGTACCTTCTTCGACCCGGAAAGACTGTACTGAAGAATATGGGGGTCATCAGTACCGCCCTGCGGAGCGAGCATCTGTTAGGACGGGAACTGGGATCCATCGCCCACGCCAAGAAGCCCTTCCTTGTAAAAGACATCCTGCTTACCGTCCGCAACAACCATATCCCCGGCTGCGTCGCGTCAATCAACATCTACCGCATCGAGGGCAAGCGGGAATCGTTTGTGAACGTGCTGCATCGACCCATCTACTTCGACGTCCCCGTATCGGACGAGCCGCAGGATTTTGACATCCGGCCGGAAGAAACGCTCCTGCTCGAACCGGGCAAGTACTTCATCGCCTTCCAGATCGTCGGATGCGACGACAAAGCCCTGCAAGCCTTCCTCGCAAAGCCGGAGGAGGAGCGGAAGCTTTGGGAAATGACCATGGATTTCCATATCTATTTGAAGAGCAGCTATATCCGGGAGGTAGCCTTGGGTGGAATGGAACATCTGCCCGTCAACATCGGTGTTGCCGTCAAGGGACTGGAGTATCAATGATCCATCGGATTATATACCGGGGACCCTTCAGACAACAAAAAGAGACGACCTCGACGATCGTCTCTTGTGCGGTAGGTGAGAGTCGAACTCTTGAAAAATGGGCCATCAATAGAATTCGTTGTGTTTAATATAACTTATTGATATAGCGTATTTTGAAAGCATATCATCATCAACAGGGTCAGTCAATTCAAATCAAGAAAAAGCAAAATAAATCAGTTAAGTCGCCAAAAAGTCGCCAAAAATCACTAACTTTGGCGAGTGATATTGATGGATTATGGCGACTATTGTTTACTCTCTTTCGGCTAAGAAAGACAAGACTACGGGGAAGCAGGAAATCCTAATGCGCTTCTTCCATGGCCGGCTAAACCAGCGGGCCAAAACGAATCTCTTTACCTTCGCAGAGTACTGGGACGAAAAAAACCAGAGCAACAAGATTCCAAAGATCCGGTTCATGTCCGAGGAAAAAGCCGCCCTTGTCAAGGGTCTCCAGCAAGTAAACAAGGAATTGGAGGAGATATCCACCTTCATCCAAGAGGAATTCATTAAAGCCGGAGCCGGGAAAGTTGAACTCGTGGATAAGTGGCTTTCTTCTAAACTGCTGGATCGCATCAAGATTCCCAAAAGAGAACGAAAGAGTACGGTGGACAATTCGACCATCTCTACATTGGCGCACTTCATTGAGGTGCACGATATCTCTGAATCCCAGAAGCGACAGTACAAAGTCTTATATCGGGCGCTCCAGCGGTTCACACTTTATACCGGTACAAGCATTGAACTGGATGACCTGACGGCTGATACACTTCGGCAGTTTGCTGATTATCTTTCGACAGAGCATCAATTCATCGGTAAGGATAAAGAAGGGAAACCTATCATTATCGACAGTCGTTATCAGGAAGTCTATGACCAAGTACCCGAGTGTCGCTATCCGAAACCTCGTGGTAAGAATGATATCATTGGAACCATGTCTCGTTTCCGGACTTTCGTCAAATGGGCCAAGAAGAATCACCTGACTACCAACGAACCTTTCGACGAGTACGAGATTGGACAGCCAATGTACGGAACGCCGTTCTATATCACTAAGGAGGAAAGGAATATCCTGTATGCAGCAGAGTTCCCAAAGAATCCGGGGCTTGAAATACAACGTGACATCTTCGTCTTTCATTGTTTCATCGGTTGCCGGGTCGGAGACCTGCTTCAGATGAAGAAGAGTAACGTGATCAATGGTGCTATCGAATATGTTCCTCGCAAAACAAAGGAAGGACGGCCGATTACGGTACGGGTTCCTCTTGGCCCTACGGCCCTGGAAATCCTGGAACGATATCCCGATGTTCCCGGGAATCGCCTTCTTCCCTTTACTTGTGCCCAGGATTATAACCGCAACATCAAGAAGATGCTCCGCCTCGCCGGTATCAATCGGCAGGTAACAGTCATCAACTCCCTGACCCGAGAAGAAGAGCAGCACCCGATCTGGGAGGTCGCCAGCTCCCATATGGCTCGTCGTGTTCTGGTTGGGAATCTCTACAGGGAACTCAAGGACCCCAATCTAATTGCCAAGATTTCCGGGCACGTTGAGAACTCCAAGGCTTTCAACCGTTACCGGAACATTGATGAAGAAATGGCCAAGGAAGTCATCTTGAAATTGGAATAGTATTGTTATATTTGTGAGTATTCGGGGCTCTTCTATACTAGTTGAAGAAATGGGATGGAAGACATTGTTTGTTTTAATTAGGATTTAGAACAAAATGGACAGCAAGGAGTTTCTCTATACGGATTACGAAATTCCCGAGGATGAGTCAGTTATCTGGCGATACTTGGATTTCCCAAAATTCGTTTCTCTGTTGAAGGATAGAGCCTTATTCATGACTCGGGCCGATAAGTTTGATGATGTTTTTGAAGGAGCTGTATGTGAGTTGAAGGATGAACAACAGTATAATCAAGCGTTAGCCGAGTATTATTCTTCTTTTCTAGAAGGCACTCAATCAGTAGCTCGTTTAGTAACCGAGTCTCATATAGCCAATGAATTAATACGAATGAATTCTTACATCAGTTGTTGGAACGAAAGTCGCCATGAGTCAATGGCGATGTGGCGATTATATGCCTCCAGCCACGAGCCCAAAGGAGTAGCTATTAAAAGTAATGTCGGGAGTCTACGGAAAGCCATCGGTCATGATGTAGAAATCGGTAGAATTCAATATATTGATTACTCAAAAACATGGCTTAATCCGAATGAAGCCCTTTGGAGGAAACGGCTTTCTTTTGAATATGAACAGGAAGTTAGAATCCGGATTACACCCAAAGGCGGTTTATCTAAGACTCCGCCTGAAAACATGATGTTACCCGTTGATCTAAATATCCTTATTGAGGCTATTTATATCTCGCCTATGGCGGACAATTGGTTTAAGGATGTAGTTAGTGATGTGATGATGAAATATGGTATTGAAAAAGGTGTGTTTCATTCACAATTAGATAGCTCCGCCCTGTTTTGAGTAAAGTTTGGGGGCGTTGTATCTATCGGGAATCATTCTACCCATTTTGCATTTCATAAAGCAGATAAGCCGGTTGCCATCATCCTAAAAGTGTACTGCATTTAGTCGTATATTTGTTGTTCTATACTGCATTCACGCAAGCCCCCTTCTTACGGTTACCATGATACCAGACGTAACTTTATTTCTGGCCAAATCTCTATTTTATCGGATATTTTGGCTAAGGATTTTATTGACGGTCTAATGAAATTAGGGGCCAAAACGCTCAAATATCATTAGTTTTGGCCAAAAATAATTCATATCTTTGTGTCAAATAACAATGTCATTATGTTGATAGGCCGAAAATACGAACAAGAGGTGCTACGTAATGCACTTCACAAGGATCAATCCCAATTCATTGCTGTTTATGGCAGGCGCCGCGTGGGAAAGACTTTCCTCATTCGAGAAACTTTTGATTATAAATTCACGTTTCAGCACACAGGATTGGCAGACGGAAAAACCTCGGATCAACTAGCTAACTTCCAAGAATCATTGAAGGACTCTGGTTATTTGGATGCTCCTCTCCCTATTAGTTGGCTTGAAGCGTTCAATTTATTAAAGACACTTGTTAAACAATCACGAGCAAAGAAGAAAGTTCTCTTTATTGATGAACTGCCATGGCTAGACACTTCGAAGTCCGGATTTCTTACGGCATTGGAACACTTCTGGAACGGATGGGCTACAACCCGGAAAGATATTATCTTGATTGTTTGTGGGTCGGCGACATCGTGGATCATCAACAAGATAATAAATAACCATGGCGGATTGCATAATCGAGTTACAGATAAAATTCTACTTCACCCCTTTACTTTGGCTGAGTGCGAAGCTTATGCCCAGTCGCTCGGCTTAAAGATGGAGAAGGAACAGATTCTTGAGAGTTATATGATACTCGGCGGCATTCCTTACTATTGGAGTTTTATGTCGAAGAACCTTAGCCTCGCCCAAAATATTGACATGCTATTCTTTGAAGATGGCGGAAAACTGAAGGATGAGTTTGAGCATTTATATGCATCTCTTTTCAAAAAGAAAGAACCTTACATAGCGATTGTATCTGCACTTGGAAAAAAGAAAATCGGCTTGACAAGGGACGAGTTAATACATGAACTAGGCATCAAAGCTGGGGGCAATCTATCTCGCCGTCTCGTAGAATTAGAACAGTGTGGGTTCATTCGGAGATATAGCACTCCCGGAAAACCCGTGAAAGATGCATTATTTCAACTCTTGGATAATTACACTATCTTCTACTTCCGTTTTATTCAGCATAACACCTCAAATGACGAGCATTTCTGGCTATCATCCATAGATGCACCATTTCATCGTGTTTGGGAAGGCCTTGCTTTTGAACGAGTTGTTCTCCAACATATTCCCCAGGTAAAGAATGCTTTGGGAATTAGCGGCGTACTGAGCAATGTGTATTCGTGGAGGTACGACGGTGATGTGGGGGCTCAAATAGACCTGATTATCGATCGTCATGATAGCGTTATCAATTTGTGTGAGATTAAGTATTCAAGTGGCGAATATGTGATTACTAAAGATTATGCTAAAGATCTCAAACGCAAAAGAGAGGTTTATAGAGAGCAGACCAAGACAAAGAAAGCCATTCACCTTACGATGATTACTACGGAAGGGGTTAAAAAGAATGCTTATTATAATGATATTCAGTCGGAAGTTACAACAGATCAGCTTTTTGCGAGATAAGCACCAATAACAATCATTCTTGAATTGGGGGATTGAAAAAACGGATATAACCCCAGAGGATTCTGCGAGAGCCATCCATAGGTACCTGTATATTATTTGGAAATCTATAAGATAATTGTGAAAATGAACGAAAACCAATCGGATTTAACCCAAAGAATCACCCAAGAAAGCCTTCAGCCTCAGAGGATTAAAAAGGAGGATAAGGCATATCAGAGTGTACTTGATATAGAGGAGCGTCTTCAGAAGAGAGACGCTACGAATATCGCTTTGACTGGCCCGTATGGTTCCGGCAAGAGTTCTATTCTTATTACCTTAAAAGAGGATTTCCCGGAGCATCACTACTTGAACATCTCGTTAGCAACACTCAAGCCATCTGATGCTATTATAAACAAGGAAAATGAAGAAAAGGAGGATGACGAGAAAGGCGACGAAATATCCAAGTTGAATTTGGACCGGTTGATCGAATATAGCATCCTGCAACAATTGATATACAAAGAGAAGCAGGATGTTTTGCCTCATTCCCGGTTCAAGAGAATTTTTCATTTGACAGGTAAAAAGGTTTGCAAAATTACCATTGCTATTATTTTGGCGATACTGGCCACCATTGTTGTTTTTGAACCTTCTTTTCTCAAAGTGGAGTGGCTGTGTAAGTACCTTGGTCAGGAATGGATGAACATAGTAGGTGATAGTCTTAGCATTATTTACTTGCTATGGTTTGGATATAAGACAGTATCAATGATAGTTCCGGCAGTGAGCAATAGCCGCCTGAACAAACTAAACCTAAAAGACGGTGAGATAGAAATAGTAGAAAATACGTCTATCTTCAATAAGCATCTGGATGAGATCCTATATTTCTTTGAGAAAACGGATTATGATGTTGTGATGCTCGAAGATTTGGACAGGTTTGATTCGACAGACATTTTCCTGAAGCTTCGTGAATTGAATCTGCTACTGAACGAGTCCAAAGTAATAGAGAGGAAGGTGTTCTTCGTGTATGCCGTGAGGGACGATATGTTTCAGGATGCGGAACGAGTAAAGTGTTTTGACTATATCACAACGGTGATTCCAGTTATAAACCGTTCTAACGCAAAAGACAAGTTGAAGGAAGAACTCCAAAAACGGGGAGTTTCAGAAATTTCAGATTTCCATCTGCAGGAATTAGGTTATTTCCTGTATGATATGCGACTGCTTAAGAACATTGCCAATGAGTATTATTGGAGAATCCGCACTAAATTGACCCCCTCAATCCGCTCCTAATTGACCCCCGTTATCTTTTTCCTTCATCAGAATCTAAAATGCAGGCTGTAGGGATAAAAACCGCACTAGCCTGCATTCTGTTTGG
>JAGCCO010000156.1 GCA_017651645.1 Bacteroidales bacterium | reverse complement strand
GAGGCCCAGTTCTTCAGCTTCGGCACGAACGACCTCACCCAGATGACGTTCGGCTTCAGCCGCGACGACATCGGCACCTTCATGGGTGACTACCTCGGCAACAAGATCCTGGATGCCGACCCGTTCCAGACCATCGACCAGAAGGCCGTCGGCCAGCTGGTGAAGATCGGCGTGGACAAGGGCCGCTCCTTCCGCAACAACCTGATGTGCGGCATCTGCGGCGAGCACGGCGGCGATCCGAAGTCCATCGAGTTCTTCAACACGATCGGCATCAACTACGTCTCCTGCTCCCCGTTCCGCGTTCCCATCGCCCGTCTCGCCGCCGCCCAGGCCGAGATCAAGCAGAACCCGAACGCGTAAGCGAAAGGGTCGAAAGGCTCAACTAATTGATTTGAAGGAGTTTGTCAGTTTGACAAGCTCCTTCTTTTTTTGCTTTCAGGTGGAAAAGCCCTCTAAATTGACCCCCTCACGAGGGTCTGCTTGATTAGTCCTTGTATTTGATGGTTGCAACACCTGCATCATAAAGGAAATCTCGTATAGTCTGTCCGGTCTTGAGCCAGATCACTGTTAGTGTTGGATTGGAACTGCAATACAACACTTCCAGCGCCGTGTTATGGCTCACGTCTAGACTCGTCAGTTGATTGGAAGAGCACCACAACTCTTTCAGCGCCGTACATCCTCTCACATCAAGACTCGTCAGTTTATTGGTATAGCACTTCAATACTGTCAGCGCCGTGTTCTGGCTCACGTCAAGGCTCGTCAGTTGATTGGAAGAGCTATTAAATGGATTGGAAAAGCAAGCCAAATACGTCAGATTTGTGAAACTCTCGATTCCTTTCAGGGATGAAATGCTTTTATTGGAGACATCGATGCGGGTAACCACCTTCGCCTCGGCGTAAGATACTTCTCCATCGCCGTCTGAATCAAAGTTCCCCACGCAATAAGCCTTGAAGTTCCCATCCTCAAATTGGACAAATAAACTATCATAATCTGACTCAACCTCTGTCGGGGATAACCTGGACAGATTGTTCCGTTTGATAGTTACGGTCTTTCCCGTGGTTTTTTCGAACACTCCGCCATTACCAGAGACCGTGATTGTAAAACCTTTGCTGAACGTCACCGGAGGGACAACGAACCAAAACTGCGTGCTCTCTTCAGCGGTAGCACCCAGTTGTACCGGAGTTGCACATGTAAGCGTGATTTCCGAAGTAGCATCATTGGCCATCGTCGTAGTTGGAACACCATCCAGCGGCATAGTCACGGTCGCTTTTCCTGCCAGTTTCTCTCCATTATTGCCTCTCAAAGTAATTGAAGAGACGGATACGCCATCTCCATATAATTTTACCACTAAATACCCGCATACATTCTTGTATTGAAGGAAACTATTGGAAGTGACAGAAACCATTGTATTGGCACCAAGGCCGAAGGTGTTCTCGGCATAGTGCTGTTCGGCAGGAAGAGTAATAGTTATGGTTTCTGACCTTGAAATCTTCGTGGATTCCTGATATGGATATACTGAAACGATATGGGAAATCGCATTACCCGGCGTAAACCCAGATCCTGCCACCTTATCAAACTCACCAGCATTATCACCCGTTTCACCAGTAAACCTATACTGCTGGTTACGGGTATTCTTCTCAAAAATGGATACTCGATCGTCGCCGGTCCAGCGGAGAAGGAGATCCTCGTTGGCATAGACTCTCGTACCATTTTCCGCAGGTTGCTCGAAGGTCGCATAAAAGACAACATCATCCTGAACAGGAGCCCGGAAATCTGTTTCTTTAGTGGAACATGAAGCCATCAACCCGGCTGTAATTCCAAGATATAAAGCAAATCGTTTCATATCGTTCTTTGTATTTACCAATCAATATCAGGATCATCCCCGCCGTCAATGGGTTCGAGGTTTGACTGAAGGAATGATGTCTCCAGTCGGGTATCAATAATCCTCAAAGAAGGTGTCGAATAGGTCTTTGTCTGGAAGCGTTCGCTCGTATTCATAATGAAAATGCTTTGATTCGCAAAAATACAGAAAAAGACTGGAATCTGAAACCAAAAGCCAGGCTCTTGTGAGGCTGGCTTTTTTCGTGAGCTAAACGGGCGGATGTCTATAATTGTTCAACGTTGATTGCGTATTCCTCCGGGTCGAACGAGAACACGCAGTGGTATGCCGTACTGGCTACCTTGAAACCAGACAACCCTGCCTCATATCCATAAAGAAGGAACAATGCAATGTCGGTGGGCGCCATGAGTGGGCAGAATCTGAGGTGTGAATGGACGGCATAGAGCACAGGAGAGCCGTCGTCCATCTTAAGTTGGGCGGGGATGTATGTTCTGTGGTAACGACGGAATTCCTTGATGTTTCCTTCAGAATCGCAGTCATACGAGAAGTCGCAACCGAAGGGT
>JAGCCO010000155.1 GCA_017651645.1 Bacteroidales bacterium | reverse complement strand
TTGATGGCATTATGCCTGAATGTGTTTGGAATGACAATCTTCACGTCTTGTGTCGGCAAACAGGAAAAGGATGCCGCTACGGGTGATTTTAACCTGAACATCCATGTTGTTGAAGACCACGAGCCCGTAGTGAAAGGCTATAAAGTATTTCTCAGCAAGGAGGTTGATGGAAAAATTGATCGTATTGACACCATTTTCATAGATGGAAAGGATGCTTCCTACTCCGTCTATCTCGACGATGTGTATGAAGCAATCATAGGAACCATATTCTCCGATGATTCTATCGGCAATTATGGCACGATGTTTCCTTGCGTGCCAGGAGAAACAGCAGAATTGAAGGTGGTGGACGACCAATTCTATTTAAGCGGCACTGGTCTTTATGAGCAATGGAAGAAAGCGGACGAACTGGTGAGAGGACCACATATTCACAAAACAGAATCAGACTCCATCATAAAGAACTACCTGAAGCGACACGGTGATGAGGAGGGTTGTGCCATGTATTATATAATGCGCCGTGCACTCATCAATGAAACCATGAGAGACACCATTTCCAAAGAAACATTGAAAGAGATGATTCCACAATCTATTTTTGAGGGTAGGATGAAAAAGGTGATAGATCATTATATGAAAATATAAGAACAAACAAATTAACAATGAAGAGAACAATTCTCACTTTCGTGCTGGTCGTTGCCGCAATGATGGCAATGGGACAGACAAAGGTTGTGTGGGAGGACCTGATGAAAAGTTATTCTCCCAATCCGCAGTTTGAAATTAACAAGGTGGAACTCACCCCTGAAAAGACCACCTTGTATGCTTCTTATAATAATTCACCAACTTCGTGGTTCCTGATTTCCAAGGAGAGTTATCTGGAATCGGATGGCAAGAAGTATGCCATCATCGGAAGTGACAGCATCACGCTGGGAGAACAGCACCACACCGATGAGGAGACATGGACAAAGGAATTTGTCCTTTATTTCAAGCCGCTTCCGCCTGACACCAAAGAGTTTGATTTCATGGAGGGCACGGCACCCAACGATTTCAAGGTGTTCAGCATCCACGAGAAGAGTTACACGATGCCTGTCACCCCTGTGCCAGAGGAATACCTGGCGGACTATGCAGAGGATGATGTGATGGAGGACTTGAAGTATAGCGACCAACCTGCCACCATCCATCTCAAGACAATGAACTACCGCAAGGGTATGAATGCGGAGATACAGGTTCAGTATGTGGATTTGAAGAACCCTGCTGAACCTGTGGATGCGAAGGTGCGGCTGAACGATGATGGGGAAGCGGATTTGAGTCTGCCCATCTGTTTTCCACAAGTTGTGTACGCCACCCTTTACAATATACCTTGGGCTTCAACCTGCGGTCTTTATCTTGCTCCAGGCAAGGAGGTGACGGTGTTGATAGACATGCTGCACGATGATAGTGGAATCAACAGCAAGTTCGTGGGCTTCAAGGGGTATTTCGCCAAATTCGACAGGGAATTGTATCCTATGACGGTGGCGTGTGAAAAATCAGTAAGTGAGAAATTGAAGAATAGTCCTAAATGGGAGGATATCCACGATGTGAAAACTTTGATAGACGCTTCTGAGAAAGAACGTTCATATTGGAGGGAACCTCCCCAGAGCATGTCCTACAGCAAAACGGTGATTGATTATATGTTGAGCCAGATAGATAATCCCCCTGTTATCCTCGATCAAGTTGTTGACTCGCTGGTACAAACGAAGGAATTCATTGACTATATCCTTCAGCACTGCACCAAGAATCTGTATTCACCCAAAGCCGTGTTTGACAACGGTTTTGTTGATGCCAGCAAATACTATGTGATGGCTGATGCAAGGGGCATCAATGCCGACCTTGCCCGCTACTGCTACTATCTGCCTCAGGTGTTGCAAGGGAAGGATATCGCCAAACCGCTCCTCGAAGACAAAGCGCTATCCGACCTGTACGACAAATATGCAGAAGAATACAGGAGTGGCATCGCCTCCAACAAAGAAGGGTTTGCCGACCAAGCCAATGTGCATTATCTGGATATGACAGAAGTGGAGCCCAAGGATGTGCTGCCCACACTTTTCGAACGCTACAAGGGCAAAGTGGTGATGATAGACATCTGGGCAACTTGGTGCGTCCCTTGCAGGTATGGCATCGAACAGATGGAACCGCTGAAGAAGGAACTCGCAGACAAGGACATCGTATATATCTACATCACCTCATCTACCTCACCTGTCAACACATGGAAGGAACTCATTCCAAACATCGGGGGTGAGCAATACTACCTAACAGATGAACAATGTAACTTCATGATGGAGCAACACCTATCCGATGGTTATCCAACCTACGCCATCTATTCATCGGACGGGAACTTGACATACACAACAGCAGGTTTCCCTGGTGTTGAAACTATCAGGGATGCATTGGAAAAAGCAATTGTCAAATAAACAAATATGAAAAGAACAATTCTTACTTTCGTACTGGCTATTGCCGCAATGATGGCAATGGGACAGACAAAGGTTGTGTGGGAAAAGCCCACCACAGAGTTTAGGTCACATAATGGTACTGGAACCGGGCTATTCTTAGATGTGACGAGGGTTGAACTAATGGATATGGAGACCTTGGTGTACATAACCGTGATGCAAACTCCTATCCCTGATTATTGGTTCCGATTTGCAAGTGACACCTACCTGAAAGTTGGCAATAACCGCTACACCGTTCTCTCTGCTGATGGAATAGAGTTGAACAAGCAAGAACGGACAAATAAAGACGGTAAACGTGATGTGGTGTTTCATTTCCCGCCACTGCCTCGGGGCACAAAATCTTTCGACTTCATTGAAGGCGACGGAGAGGGGGCTTTCCAAATCAAGGGCATCAAGCCTGTGGAGGAGCGATGGAAACAGTTCTTTCCTTCCTATTGGAGAAATGAGAGAACAGGAGATTGGGACATTGCTTTCTTGGAGGAT
>JAGCCO010000011.1 GCA_017651645.1 Bacteroidales bacterium | reverse complement strand
CTCTTGCTGTTCTCAAACCCGTATAACACAAACTCGTCCGGACGGAATCCCCCTTCCAGGAAAGCATATCTAGCCTTTTCGTAAATCTTGAGTCTGCTGAAATAGGGACGTTGGGCTATCTCAGGACACCTGCTCCAAAAGTATTGATACGATCGCCCATTATAAACCCGCTGAGAATCATCAAAATGCTTCCTCTGCTCCAGGAGAGAGAAAAAATCCGATATCCTTCTTCTCAGCGAATATGTAACGTTGCTGCTCATTCTCCGAATAAGATGAAATAATCGGCCTCACTATTGATGACCCCGTATGCCTCTGACCGACGCAAAATCCTTTCAGCCCATGCCTTGTGCGGGCCAACCTCATTCATTCCCTTCGTTCCCTTCACGACTCCTCCGGAAGTATGCATTATCTGATACGCGTCGTCATACTCGTCCTTCGTAACGGCCAACATTCCGTTGATGTAGTTCAGATGCGAAGGATGGATGCAGGTCTTGCCCATGAAACCATTCGCCTGGTCAAGCACCAGTTCTCTCATCAATCCGTCAACGGCGTCATTGACAATGGCCTTCCGCTTCAAGAGCGTCTGTTGAAGATCAACCTTGGGGAGTTCAGCCATTGTCTTCATGCTCTTGTTCGCCTTGAAGTATTCCCAGACCGGGCCTGACACGGTATAGTCGTTATCGCGGGTGAACACGTTAAGAATATCCATCAGACAATTACTTACCGTCAGGATATCGTAGATGGTATAGTTGATTCCACGACGTACGCCGAAGCAGGACGAGAAATCAGTGCCTCCAACGCGAATATTCAGGACAAGATCCTTACACTTATCCAGCACTGACTTGATGGCGATAAGCTCATCCAGACGCGATTCCTTGTACGCAACACGGCGGTCTTCGATAATCGGCATGCCATAGATTACTTCTCCGAACTGATCATTCAGTTCTTTCAGGTGGCACATATAGCCTTCTGCCGTCACGCTGTTGAACTTGGGGAAGTTGATGCCGGTGATAAACTTGATGTGTTCCGGTTTCAGCATGGAACTGAAGTGGTGGAACTGCTCAAGATTACGGACACGGAAGAAAATCAAGGGAATATCCTTGTAGTCCAATGCACCCTCGTTGACAAGCCTGTCCAACTCATCCAGCAGATGAATCGAATTCAGTTCCGCGGCGGGGACATCCTGTTCTGGACAGGCATCCTCGAAGCACATCACCATGGACGTAAGCCCCGGATAACTCTTGTCAACAATCTTTTGGACGAAATCCTTCGTTCCGGGCATATACATCGTGGCGCCCAGACAATACTGAAGCAACGTGCGGTCCGTGTATTTGTCGAAGTTCACGGGGTCCTTCACGAAGGCGAAATGAGGATTATATTGGTGATGCTTCATTTCTCTCAATCAAGTTCATAAATATCCTTCCGCATGATGGACTTTCCCTGCTCATCCAAGACATCCATCTTTTGAAGGATGTGTTTCATCTTTTCGTCCACTTCCCGATAAGAACCGGCTCGAACGGTGAAAGAGACAATCCGCTCACTCGATGACATATCTCCGGAGCACATCATGCCTGTAGGTTTATTGGCATACAAAGTATCAATGCTCCCGTCGGCTTTCAGTTCATCGCATCCGACCAAAGCTGAAAAGACCCCTTTACGAGGGAAAACATGATAAGTCGCATAAACAGGGAGCGAGGGTTGCTGTATCCTCAACTCCGGCTTCATACCAAGGAAGGCATCCGCCGAAGTCGTTATGATATCCACCCCGGTCATATCCTGGACGATCCGGAAACTCAGATTGCCTCCAAACCGAATCCCAAACTCGATGACGGACACATCGCTGTCCGTCACGATCGCCTGAATGTATAAAGGTCCATTTTCGATGCCTAAAGCAGTCGCAATCCGATTGCTGATGACATGACAACGCCGCTTCATTTCATCGGATATCCGAGCGGGAATCAATGAGCCGTAAGAGAGTGTCAGGACATCGGCAGTGTATTTTCTTTTCTCCTTGATATCCAGGACGACGGCCTCTCCGTCGGCTACGAAACAATCTATCTGGATTTCGGGTCCCTGAACGAATTCCTCCACGATGGCCTGCTGATTGCGGCTCAAAGACAAGGCCTTCTCCACAGCATCCCTCAATTCCTGGGAGTTTCCCACTTTCGTGATGCCGATCGAGCCTGAAGCATCCGACGGTTTTACGACCAAAGGATACCGAAGCCCCTCGTCCTGAATATCATCGACGGAAAGCACCATCCGGAAATCCGAGGTGGGAACACCTATCGATTTCAGCCATGCCTTCATCTTGTTCTTGTTCGTGACAACCAGAGAGGTATCATAACTGTAGGGATGGCCAATTCCCAATCTTTCCGCGACATAAGCGCCCACCGGTATCGCCCTGTCGGTACACAAATCCATGATGTACCGGGCATTCTCCTTCCGGCAGATTTGTTCCACTACGGCCACATCCAACGTGCTCTCCTGATAGTGGATATCAACATGGTCCTTGGCGAAAGGATGAGGGAGATAGTCAATCAGGACCGTTCGGTATCCTTTTTGCCTGAGATAATCAGCCAATACCGCATGAGGCCTGACACCTCCCAAAATCACGACCGTGTTCAGCCCTTGCATTTCAAATCATTCAATTCTTTCACCATTCCGTTCATGATCTCCTCCCCATAGCGCTGATCAACCGGCAGAGGAAGCATCTGTGATGCAAGACAATACTCCAAACTGGCGTCATCGACCCAATCCAAAACGTCCGGCCAATAACAAGCGATGAACACTTTTTCGGCAATAAGCCTCTCCCGCGTCCCCCTGGCTGACGTCAAATAGGGGTAAACCATTGGAACAGCATCGTCCTCAAGATTCAGGACGATCTTGTTTGATTTGCCTAATTCGTTTTCCAGCAGACGGTAATTCGCTCTGCGCCGGTTGGCGACCCCCTCATAATCGATACCTCGCATGAGCCGATGAGTGAGTCTCGACATCCGACGGACAGGCTGACCCGACAGGCGGTCATCATTCTTCCGGAAATCATCATAACCGGCCTCCGCTCCCTGGTCGATACGCCTAAGAAGGTGGCTCATCCGGTCATAAGACTCGTCCTGTTCAAACTCTCCGCCAAGCAGTTTTTCCGTATAAAGATACGCGCCGTCCGACACGCCAAAGAACTTACGGCAGGAATAGAAAGTGTCAATTCCTTTCACCGGTTTGGCATAAAAGGCCTGCGTGTTGTCAATGATCAGGCTCGTGCCATACAATTCGGCCAAATACTCGACATACCGCTGCTTCAAACCGAAATAATTCACATAGAGCAGCGCCTCGCCTGCTTTGACGGAAAGCTTTTCCCTCAACTCCAGACGCCCATCCACGTGGTAGAACACATACTGAACGCCCAGTTTCTCAAAAGGCTCCAGAACCACCGAACAGATATAATAGGGCAGGTAAACCTTCTTATATCCTCGAGACTGCAGAATATACTCAAGACAGTTGCGCCCAGTATTCAAGCGAAGGGCATCCTTGTGATACTCCTCCACCAGGGGCAGTTCCAGACCGAAATATCCGCCAACAGGCTCCGTCATCTTACAACCACTCTCAGCCATTCTCGTTGATGGGTAATAGCATGTTCCAGTTCTTCGGCCGATTTGAAAGAAAGGACCAGCGTACCGATGGCATTATTTGCGCCTTCAAATGCTTCCACACGGACCCCGCTTTCCACCCAAAGGTCCTCCTCAACAACCTCTCCGGAGAAACACGGCGCAATCTCCAGATGGTCAAAAAGTCCCCCCTGGTCGGCGTGCAGGATAATCTCCGCCCAATACCCGTTGTAAGGCTTCTGTTCAATGCGGTCAATAATCGGATCTCCCACAATCGCACGGGTAATGGCTGTAATCATGTCCACGCCTGTCGCATATCGCAGCATCTCGCACAGACGGTTTCCTCCCCCACGGGGGGTCAGTTCCATGATATAGGGCTTGCCATTGGTTCCGATGCGGGTCTCAATGTTATAGACAACCGTTTTCAGACCGAGCAAGGTAATCAGCCGCTGAATCTCAGAAGTCAGATACGCCTCCTGTTCCTTGGTAAAGGTGGACGGCCAGGAATAGGCAGCGGGCGTGTACGGATTGACGGCATCCGCATCAAAGCGCTGGGCACAAAAACTTGTGAACGCCAGTTTTCCGTCTATCGACATACTGTCAGTATCGGAAGAACAGCCCTGTTTCTCAATAAACTCTTCGACGATAATATGACCGGAAAGGGAGTTCTTCCAGGCATGCTCCAAGGCAGGTTTCAAATCTTCCACCGCGTCTACTCGGGTCACACCCTTGCTTCCCGCAGAGTCCGTAGGCTTGACAATGACGGGGAAAGAGAAAGAACAAGCCTCTTTCATCGCCGTTTCGACACTGTCGAAACCCTGATGCTTCGGGACATTGAAACCGTTCTTCTCCAGAAAATCCCGGAACTTGTCCTTGTTCTGGAGAATCTCCACGGACTCAAACGGTCCGAAGGAGGGCAGTCCCATCTTATTCTGGACATAGGATGCGGAAATCACACCAGGATCACAGGCGAAAGACATGATGCCGTCTATCTTGAGCCGTTGCGCCTCCCGCAGAACGGCTTCCTTGTCGATGATGCTCACATTGCAATACGCATCGCTCCTTTTGTGCGCTATGTTGTCAGGCAGGTAATCCGCCGTGATAACAAAGTAGCCCTGGTGATGGGCGGCATCGATCACAGGCTTGAGGTAACGAAGACCTCCCAACAGCATCAGTTTCTTCATGCTATCCTTCCCCTCCCAACAATGCCTTTTTATTTCGGAGAGACTATCGCCTCCGGATAGTATTCATCAATCACCCTCTTCACCAACGCGACCTGCTTCGCACGCTTCCTGGCATCAGCTTCAGTTGTATCCCAACTATGCGTAGCGGCGACAGATCCACCTGTTTTCAGATACACAGGCGCACAAATACGGATGAACTCCGGCACTTCATAGTGACGGATGAAACCGCCCGAAGATTTCGGGTTCTCCGTGTGAAGATCAATCGGAATATCAATGGCAGCACGGATAGCAGCCAGCATCTGAAGTTGGATGTCACGGACGGGATTGAACGAGTTCGCGCCCAGGGACTCCATCAATTTGGCAGAGCAAGGATTCCCATGGCCGGTATGGGCCGATACTTTAAAGTGGCAATCTTTGGGGATGAATCCCTGCTCCCGCATCTGACCAAGCAGCCAAAGCGCGCCTTCATCATAAACCATGAAGGAACGGCAACCCAAGCGGGCGGCTCGACGGACATCCTCGACAGCACGGACAATCTGCTCCTGCCCTCTCAGGCGGTATCCCATGCGCTGGCCTTCTTCCGTATGGACGGAAGCGGACGTGTCTGTCGTGGCACGGGGGCCGATGGCCAGGATGAGTTCCACCTTCCACTTGTCCGCGTATTCGACCATCTGGGCGATTTCGCTGTCAAGCAGCGTCCAGATGCCCTTGGTCTGCGTGACCCGATGAATCTGGATTCCATAACCATCCAGCGCTTCCAGCAGTGCTTTCATCGTACCAGGTGCTTGAATGCCGGGTACTTCGAAACGATACTGGCCGCCATCTTCAAACCGCTTTTCTGATGTCGGGAGCGAATAAAGGTCACCTTCCGGCATTCCTATCGACGCAAGAAAGGCTCTTGTTTCTTTCATACTCATAAAGTTACTTCCATTCTATGGGGGGTGTCGCAATATTGCCAAATTCCGTCGCGAAAGTTATCGTGAAATAGGGAAGATCTTCTTTCATTCTTTCCGACGAAACAGTCATGTATCCGTTGGTTATTTCTTCTTCAGAAAAACGCCGACAGATGATTTCATCGACGGTATAACCGCGTCCTCCTGCTTTACTGCAAAAGAAGAGAGAAACCGGCGTGGAATTCTCGCTTCTAAAATAAACCTTCATCTCATCAACTGAAGGCACGACCGTTTTATCCACCATCATCCAAGTCGTGTAATCACTGTTCCTTTCTCCCTGAAAGATACGGGCCAGATATACGCCTGAATCCAAATCGGAAAGCCGGATATTCTCCGTTTCCACTGGGATAGTTGAGTGTAAGATCCCATCCTTATAGACTTGCACGGAATCCCCTGGGGAAAGAAGATTCAAAGTAACGGTTTCTCCTACAAAGTAGCAGGAACGGTCCCCTTTGTCCGTACAGATATCATTATTATAGACAAAAGGCACCGGATTCTCATCCAGGACACTCACAAACTCCGGAGCCGGCGTATAAACCGTATTATTCTCCAGATGCTTGTATCTTAACACTTTCTTGTATCTGTTTCCTATCATTGCCGGAATGGCCCGACGCTCAATCGTATATTTCTGGCACCCATTGGGGCGAGACTCGGAAACCTCCAAAAGGACAACACGGTCTTCGCTATCCCGGATGACATCCGAAATGATGGCGACATGCCCTGTCCGCCAAAGCACATCTGCCAGGTGGAAAACATCGGTATCCGTGATATCCAGCTCTTCCATCTCATCGAAAACCGGGAAATCATAACTGGCCAGAATCGGCATAATACCTAAAGCATAGGAAACCAAACCGCTACAGACCGTACCGTAATACGCGCGGCAATTCGTGCCATGATAGGGTTTCCGGTTAATCCAATCCGTGTAAATCTTGCTTCTTGGATTATGGATAGCCGTCATGAAGGTATGAAAACTGACATTCGAGCCCACATACGTTCCAATCTCTTTCACCGAGGAATAAATCATTCCCGTATAGGTAGAATCGGCCAAATACGTCCCAATGTTATTGGCGATGGGTTTGAGCGGCGTAAAAGCGATGTCCGTCAGTTGATAGGTCTTTTTAACGGCATTGATAGCCCCTTGATATTCTTCTTCGCTGAGGGAAGGATGACGGTATTGTTGCTCAGAACGAACCCCTTCCTTTTCCAAAAGTTTTTGCTTGTCCTCCCCTGTCAGATTGGAAGCATCCGCTTCAACAAGTGGAATCTTCTCACAAGAAAGTGCGAAAAGGAAAAGTACAAAGACAAATCTGATATGGGCCGACTTGATCAAGTCAACGAAGAATCAGGGAAAGGATTTGATCGAGATTGGAAGAACTCAAGTTATGATGCATGGGGAGGCAAATCACAGTATCCGCCATCTTATGTGCCTTAGGAAGATTCTCAGGAGCCGCACTCGGAAGCCCGCGATAAGTGCTGAAGGTACTGATGAGCGGATAGAAATACCGTCTCCCCAAGACACCGTTCTGTTTCATCTTGAAATACAGTTCGTCCCGTGTCATTCCGTATTCTTCCGCATCCACGAAGATGGGGAAATAGGAATAGTTGTGACGGACACCGGGCATATCGTCAAAGAAGGTGATACCCGGGACGCCACGCAAAGCTTCCCGATACCGGATGGCAACCTGATGCCGCGCTTCGATGGCCGCATCCACCTGCTGGAGATTCAAAAGTCCATAAGCGGAACGGACTTCATCCATCTTGCTGTTGATGCCGGGACCGACGACCTCCGTCTCTCCAGCAAAGCCGAAGTTCTTCAGATAGTCAATGCGTTTCTTCATCTCCGCATCGTGCATCACCATGGCTCCGCCCTCGATCGTGTTGAATACTTTCGTCGCGTGGAAACTAAGCGTGGACAAATCGCCGGCGTTCAAGATGCTTTCCCCGTTCACCTCCACACCAAATGCATGGGCAGCATCATAAATGACCTTCAGACCATACTTGTCGGCAACCTCTTGAATCCGTTTCGTGTCACAAGGTTTCCCGTACACATGCACCGGCATGATGGCGCTCGTCTTCGGTGTAATGGCCGCCTCGATCTTGTCAGGATCCATATTCCCGGTTGCAGGATCGATATCGACGAAAACCGGCTTGCAATTGTTCCACCAGATGGAATGCGTCGTCGCGACGAAACTATAGGGGGTCGTTATGACCTCTCCGGTGATACGAAGGGCCTGCAGCGCTGTCAACAGCGGGAGCGTTCCATTCGTAAACAAACTGATATACGGAACTTTGAGATACTCGCACAACGCGGCTTCCAGTTTCTTGTGGAAGGAGCCGTTGTTGGTAATCCATTTGCTGTCCCAAATCTCCCGGAGCAGTACATTGAACTCATCCAGATCCGGAAGAAGAGGCGAAGTAACCGTTATCTGATTCTTTCCTATCATCTTACACCGTATCCATGAAACTCTTCTGGACCTTGTTGAACACCACGATACCGAAGGCAAGCATAACGACCATGAAGACAAAACTATATAAGAGCCAGCGCCAGCCAACGAACTCGCCGCAGCCCAAAAAACCATATTTGAACGTCTCGATGATCGGTGTTACAGGATTGAGACACATCAGTTTATGGACCGGGATTCCGAAATACTGCATGCTCTTCGTCTGGCTTAGCGGATAGACGATAGGAGTAGCGTACATCCAGAGTTGGACCAGGAAGGAGAACAGAACCTGCAGATCACGATACTTCGTCGTCATGGAAGAAATAATCGTTCCGAAGCCCAAGGCGAGTCCAGCCAGCATGAAGACCATGACAGGGGCCAGAAGCGCATACCAAGTGAGATGTGCCTGGCAGGTGGGATCCGTGAAATAGTAGATGATATACACGATGACGAAGAAACTGAATTGAATGCCAAAACGCAACAGATTACTGGTCACATTGGCGATTGGTGTCACCAGCCGAGGGAAATAAACCTTTCCGAACATACCGGCATTGGCAACAAATGTATTGGATGTATTGTTGAGACATGAGGCAAAATACTGCCACATGCAAGTACCGGCCAGATAGAACAACGGCCGGGGAACGCCATCCGTGGGGATTCCCGCGATTCCTCCGAACACAATCATGTACATTATAACCGTGAGGGCAGGCTGGATGACAAACCAGACCGGACCCAGAATGGTCTGCTTGTACTGGGTGATGATATTCCGTTTGACGAACAGGGCGTACAAATCCCGATAGCGCCAAAGCTCCTTGAAATCCACCGACAGGAGTTTGTCCTTCGGTTCAATGACGATGTCCCATTTTTCCTCCTGGACGGAGGCCTTTGCTTCTGCCATATCTTAATGTGATCTTTTATGCTTGAACAAAATGTTGCCTACCGTACCCCAGAAGTAGCGCCAGTCGGTCGCGAAGGGATGCTTGTGGTAGGCTTCGATATATTTCTTTTCCGAGGCCTGGATCTCCTCCAGGGTCTCGGGCGTTTTCTCGTCGTAATAGAACGGGGGAAGGAGCCCCGGTTTCACACTGGTGTGCAGGTCCTGCATCTCCGGGGAATACAACTTGAAATACGACCGGCTGAGGGGACGTACACCCACCAGTTTCATCTGTCCCTTGAAGATATTGATGAACATCGGGAACTCGTCCAACCAACTCTTACGGAGCAGCCGTCCCCAATGGTTGACCCGATAATCATGGGCGAACTTCCCACCCTTCTGCAAGCCTTCATGTTCCAGGATATAAGGTTGCAGATACTCCGAGTAAGGGAACATCGTGCGGAACTTGTACACGCCGATCATTTTCCCATGATATCCTACGCGGTTGAGTTTGACGAGGGCCCCATATGTGGGATCATCGTCCCAAATGGGCTTACGGAATTTCTGCCCCAGGATGAAAAACTCACCTTTGTGGAAGCGTTCATCTACGACCTCGAATCCGGCCCGATACATCCGGCCTAGCAACTCCACGCGGCTATAACTCCGATTCTTTCCCTTCGTAACCCACATATAAAACCAGCGAGTCAACTTCAACCGTGCACAGAACCGATGCCAGAAATAATGAAAGAAATAGATGACCTTGCCCATGAAACCAGGATGCGACCGAAGAATGATCTGTTTCTTCAACCCCGATGTCCGGGAATGACATAACAGATACCCGCCGTCCACCATCGCCTCGTTCGCTTTGTTTAGGAAAGTATTCAGGTGACGGATCCTGGTCAGGCCCATCTTATTGACAATCAGTCGGGGATGATGGCCCTTAAGTGCGTCCAACGCGTTCCCGTCGTCGGTATTGACGATAAACGTATTCTCGGAGAACTCTTCATGATGCTCTTCCAGCCACGCCATGCTCTTTGGCAGATCCATGTCTTTCGTCGCATAGAAGATTCGCTCCAAGTCCACATTTCCGACCAGCTGTTCCTCCAACTTTGCCCCAGTTTCCACGCCCGGCTCGGAGTAGTCCTTCGGAATGAACGGCTCTTCGTGCTGGATTTCAACCCAAGGTTTCTTACGCTTCAGGAAACTCATTACAGGGCTTTACGGATTGCGGTACAAATGGTATCAATCTGCTCCTCCGTGATGTACGGATGCAGGGGAAGCGAAAGGACGCGGGAGCAGAGGCTCGTGGCGACAGGGCAGAGATTCCCGGTCTGAGAGAACGCCGTCTGCAGATGCATCGGTTTCGGATAATAGACCATCGAAGGGATTCCATCGGCCTTCAAAGCCGCTTGGAGGGCATCGCGCTGGACATTATCTTGGAGCTTGATGGTGAACTGGGCCCAACTGGATCGGTAGCCGACAGGGATGACCGGCGTTGCAACGATATCCTTCAAACGCTCCGTATACTTTTCGGCCGCGGCATTGATATCATCCAGTTCATACTCGGCAAAGGCCTTGAGCTTCACTTGCAGGACTGCCGCCTGTACCGTGTCCAGGCGGGAATTCATCCCAATCCGAACGTTGTCGTACTTGAACTGACCCTTGCCGTGCACGCGGTAAGAGTCGATCAGCGCCGCCCACTCATCGTTGTCCGTGAACACGGCACCGCCGTCGCCATAGCAGCCTACGGGCTTCGCGGGGAAGAACGAGGTGGTAGCGATGTCACCGAAGGAACAGGCCCGCTTACCGTCAATAGTTCCACCAAAGCCTTGCGCACCGTCTTCCAAGACTAGGAGTCCGTAACTGTCAGCGATGGCCCGGATAGCCTGATAATCTGCCGGCAGTCCGAATAAATCCACGGCCACCACGACACGCGGACGCAACTGTCCTTCCGCGATCACTTCCTTGACCGCACGCTCCAGGTCAGCCGTATCAATATTGAACGTATCTTCGCATACATCCACGAAAACCGGCGTAGCACCCTCGAGCGGCACTACCTCCGCCGAAGAGAAAAAGGTGAAGTCCGGCACAAACACGGCATCGCCGGGGCCGATTCCCCACGCTTTGAGAGCCAGGGTAAGGGCATCCGTCCCATTCGCACAAGTCAGGCAATGCTTCACGCCGACATAGTCAGCCAACTGACGCTCCAGTTCCCGCACCGGCGGGCCCATGATATAGGCGCCTGACGCCATCGCGTCCAAGACCGCCCGGTCCATTTCCTCGCGGAGGACCTGATACTGCATTTTAAGATCTCTGAATTCCATAGCTTCGCCAATGCTCGCCTTATTGAAAAGCAAGCAACTACTTGATTATAAGATTCTTTCGTCGGCCTCACGGCCTCCTCAGAATGATATCACTCGGCTTTCTCGAGGTTCTCCCCGATCAGCCGGTACTTTCTCCCGCACGGGCAAGCGAGGCTGTCGTCCAAACGACGACCACACTCACACACCCACCCTATCTGCCTGGCCGGAACCCCAGCCATCAAGGCATAATCCTTTACGTCTTTCGTCACAACGGCTCCCGCTGCAATCATTGCGCTACGGCCTACCGTATGTCCGCACACTACCGTGCAATTCGCGCCAAGGGAGGCTCCCTCACACACGCGCGTACGCGCGTAAACTCCGTGCACCGGGAAGTGCGCCCGCGGAGTATTTACATTCGTGAATACACAGGAAGGTCCGCAGAAGACATGATCCTCCAACTCCACTCCGTCATACACGGAGACATTATTCTGGATACGGACACCATTCCCGATCCGGACGTTGCCGGCCACATTCACATTCTGTCCCAGGGAACAGTTCGCGCCGATGACGGCGCCGCTCTGAATATGGCAGAAATGCCATATCTTGGTTCCAGGGCCGACGATGGCTCCGTCATCCACGTAACTGCTTTCGTGAATGAAAAAGTCTTTCATACCCTTCACCCATTTATCCAATCATAGCCGAGGCCTTGACCCCGGCTATGATGGAATAAACTCACTGGATGTCCAAATTACTCCTTGATGGAGGTAATCATGGTGCAGCGGCTGAGCTCCTTCATGTTGTAGAACATGTAGTCGACACCGCCCTTGTAATCCATGACCAACTGGTCCGGATTCACACCGAATTCGTTGACGAGGGTGTTGTACACAGCCTTCGCACGGTTCTCGGAAAGCATGAGGTTGTGAGCTGGAGTAGCCGTCTGCTTGTCAGCGTAACCGCAAACGAGGTACTTGGTGTTCGGGGTGCTCTTGATCAGGTCAGCAACAGCGTTGATGTTGATGAGCTCCTTCTTGGAGATATCCCAGCGGTCCACGATGAAGTTGATGTGGAACCACACCTCGGGAACCTCGGCAACCGGCACGGGCTTCTCGATGTACTCCTTCTCCTTGACGATCTCCTTGATGGTCTCCTTGTCGTACGTGTACTCGGAGAAACGCTCGGCCAGACGCCACTTGCTGGCTTCCTTGCCAATCTTCCAGGCAAGACCGAGGGTACCGCCGAAGATACCGTCCATCTTATGGTTGGCCAGCCAATGCTTCTTATCCGGCTCATTGGTGCTGCTCTCGCCGTCGAAGTCATCACCCACCAGGGCGCCACGGATGTTGAGCATCAGGCTCAACTGATCGCTCAGACGGAATTTGTTGATCAAACCCGCATTGAAGGTCGGGGCAGGAAGGAGGCCATCCTTGGAGAAGCCAAGAATAGCACCACCACCGGCATACGCATCAATCGTGAAGAAACGGTCAGGCTTGTAGCCAAGGAAAAGATTGCCCAGGTCGGCATGGGCCAAAGCATAGATGTTCACGAAGCTGCCTCTCTGATAGGCTAACTTCTCGTAGTCATACTTAGGATCAGCCTTCTTATAAGCTTCATTCGTCTGGAAACGAGCATAAGCAGGCTTGTAATAGGGATTCTGCTGATACAATCCCTCAAAAGAACCACCCGTGACACCGAGGCCGATACCGAAACTCGGGGAGGCCCACTTGGTCAGATAAGCATCAATGGCCGGGAAAGTGAACATTTCAATCTTCTTGGCAACCTTCCAGTCATTCTCACCGTAATAGAGTTCGGCGCCCAGACCCAGATCCAACTCCCAGTTGCGCCAGAAGCCATTGGTGAACACGGAATTCTTCTCAATAACCGTGGTCGTGACAACCTTACCAGTCGCGGTAGGGGTCTCTTCCACAACGGTGATGGTGTTCTCATCCTCGCTCCGGGTCACCTTGACATCCTGAGCAAAGACACTGGCCGGAGCGATGAACGCGGCCGCAGCGATCAGAATAGATAATTTTTTCATATAAGAGAAATATTGATTATTTCGCACTATTGTACTTCAAAGGGCAAATTTACAATACTTTTTTTTATGACGCAAATTTTTTCTAATTTTCCCTATCAACAAACATGTTCCCATTCTGAAGTCAAGGTCGACCCGCAACTTGAACTTCCACTGAATGATAGCTTGCAGAACAAGTCTGCTCATCACCTTTATAAATAAATGTAAATACAGCAGTCGGAGAATGGATGCCTGTCCCGGGAACGTCAACGGTCCACTGGTGGGTTAGTCCAGCATCCAGATCAGTGCCAAGAGTCACGATGTCTGCCCCTTGCCCACTTACTCCGTCGATCAATTGTACCGACTTGACGGTGATCTTTTCCACACTCATATTGGTGACGCCAAAAATCAAGCGACTGCCAGGCCCAATCAAATCGCCACTGGATACGACTTCTCCTCCAAAGTAATCAGCCGTCACTCCGGAAGGGGATTCAATCAGGACGGTAACCAAACACTCTGCCGAGAGAGCCCCTGCTTGTGCCGTGATGACAGTCTGCCCGAATCCTACAGCCGTGATTCTTCCACCATCGACAGCAGCTACTTCCGGATTGGAGGAATACCATGTCACGTTTTTATCGGTAGCATCTTCGGGGAGAACGGTCGCTTCCAAGAGCGCGGTTTCCTCAACCTTGAGCGTCAAGTTCGATGAATTTAGTGTAATCGATGTTACCGGGTTGAAGACGTTCACCCTACAAGTCGCAGAGACATCGCCTGCGGAAGCCGTAATGGTTGCATCCCCGCTATTGACACCCGTCACCCGTCCATTCTGGTCGACGGTGGCGATGGAAGGATTGTCGCTGCTCCACTTGACTGCTTGATCCGTAGCATCACTAGGCAAGACGGTGGCTTTCAATGTTTCAGAAGATCCCTTGGCCAAAGAAAGACTCGTCTTGTCAAGAACAACTGACGATACAGGAATAGAGATGCAAATGATAGAGCACGTTGCCGAAAAACCACCGGCGGAAGCCGTAATCTTGGCTTTTCCGACATCGACTGCGGTAACCTTTCCATTCTGGTCGACCGTGGCGACAGAAGGATTGTCACTGCTCCATTGGACAGTCTTGTCCATGGCATCTTCCGGCGAAACAGTAGCTGTCAACACGGCAAAGGATCCTTTCGCCAGGGAGATAAGATTCGCGCTGAGACTGATGGAAGTCACAGGAACATATACATCGACGGAACATGATGCGGAAACGCCACCAGATGTTGCAGAAATGGTAGCCTTTCCACCACCCGTGGCGGTAACAGTGCCGTCTTGGTCAACGGTCGCGACAGCGTTATCAGAAGACGACCATTGAACGGTCTTCTCTGTGGCATTGTCCGGTTGAACTGTTGCTTTTAGAGTACGGTTTTCTCCTTTATTTAAATTAATGGATGTTTCTGACAAACGAATGCCAGTTACGGCAATCGTCTTAGCGTACACAATGACTTGACATTTCGCCTTCTTGTTTCCATCAGCCGATGCTGCGGTAATGGAGAACTGACCCAAAGCACGCTTGCCGTTGATGAGGAAAGTAGGCGCATCCGGACTGAACGATGTCGTAATAGTGCCGTTGGACACCTTGATGGACGGACTGCCTGAAGACCATATCACCTGTTTGTTCGTCGCATCTGCAGGTGAGATGACAGCTGTAACCGTAACGCTTTCCCCTTCGACCAATTCGACAGATGCCGGATCAAGGGTAATGCCGGTAACGGGAATCGTGCCCGACTGCTTGTCGCAGGCAAGAAGGAGTGCCAACGGTAATAAAACGCACAATAAAAATTTGCTTCTCATCTTGTAAATGTATATGATTTAAAAGATTAGCAAATATACATCTTTTTTCCGTTTTCCAAGAAGGCAGTCGTCATCTTCCAAAAAGGGACACACCTGAAAGTGCATCCCTTGAAAATGAATTACTCAAGCAAAAGGCTTTTCAACCTATCCATTTCTTCATACGAAATTCCGCATTGGCTAGCCCAGGAAACAACTATTTCCTCAATTTCCTCCTCCCGCAAAAGGATCATCATCATAACCTACGGATTCACTGGATCCGTATTCTCCGGACTGGAGGAAACGGTCCTCCTGAACAAGGGTCACAACCTTCGTGTCGGGACACTCATAAAGAAGTTTCATCGTATAAGTCATTTTAACATCAAATCTTTCAATAGCCGGATCTCGTCATCGGTGAGCGGATCCACTTTGTCCGAATGCCTCGTCTTGGCCCAGGCCGTGACCTGGTCGGTGATGGTGCCATTGGGCGCGAAGGTCCGCATGTACCTGATCATCGGCTTGTAGAACCAGCCGGTGCTGCTGTTCCGCTTCCGGTTCGAGCCCGAATAGTAAGTGACCTCGTAGTCCTTGGACAGGTCCTCCTCCGAGACGCCGAGCAGGCCCTCTATCAGGAAGGCGAGGGTTCCGGTGCGGTCGGAACCGCCGTGGCAGTGGAAATAGACGACCTTGTCCTCCTTCATCCAGCCGATGATCGTCCGGATCGTGGACTGGTAGATGTCGGCGGACTCGCCCTCGGAGATTTCCGGAACCGGATACTGCGTCGCCTGGTGATAGAAATAGTGCCACAACTGGATGTTTACATACTGGATAGGATCGCCAGTACTCCAGGGGTTCTTCTCCCCGCTGCCGCCCTGGCTGCCCGGAGGCAGGCCCCGCAGATCCAGGTCGATGTCGATGCCAAGGTCGTTCAGGAAGCTGTCCTTCGCGGTGGAATTGCTCTGGATATCGTCCACCCGGGCGCCCCGGTACAGCCTCCCGTAGCGGATCGTCTTGTCTCCGGCCTTCCAGCCGCCCAGGTCGCGCATGTTCTTCGCAATGCCGTTGATCATCCGCATGGGCCCCTTCGGGATCACGCAGGACTCGCGCAGGACGCTGCCGTCGGCGGCCACGACCGAATAGAAGTACCGCTCGCCTGGAATCAGGTTGTAGACCGACGCCGGAGATGCGTCGACCTTGATTTCCTTATAACCCGAGAGATCCGGAGACATGGACATCCGCACGGCAGCAGCCTTCCCCTCCCAGGAGAGCTTCACGGGGTTGGGCTTGTCGGAGCCGGAGTAGTTGGACACGAAGGACTTGTTGTAGTCCGGATCGCTGGAGTAGTCCACAGTTTCCAGATAGGACCGGACGCCAGCGTTCACGATGTCGTATTCGGATTCGTTCATGTAGTCAATCCGGGAGGCGTCCAACTTCGCAGAGCGGAATTTGCTGCGGTTTAGGGAGAACGCCTTCGACGTACGGAGGGCTCCCTGGACGCCGTCGCCTTCAAGAAGGAGGGTGCAGCCCTTTTCGAGATTGGCAGGCAGAGTGACCAGGTAGTACCAGACGCCGGACTCGAAGGTCTTCCCGTCCGAAGCGGAGAGAGTCACCTCCGAGGCTCCCTCGGAGACGGAGTCCACGGCGGGTCGCCCGGACTCGTCGAAGGAAACGGAGAACCTTCCGGCGAGCGGCTCACCTCCGTTGGAGAGGAGCGTCACCATCCGGATGTCGTCGCGGTCGAGCATGAAGCGGATGCCGGAGCAGACGTTGTAGAACCCCATGTTCTGGCTTTCCGACCGGCCGACGGCGATGAACAACCGGTCTGCGAAGGAGTCACGCGTCGCTTCCTGCGCTGCGGGCAGGACTGTCGTGATGATGCCGGATGAGATGGCGGCGTCCTTGTCGTACGGATACAGCCCGTAATAGACAGGCTCCTTGCCTTGGTTCGCGAACTTGCCGCTAAACTTCACTACGGCGGCCTTCTCCGAATTGTCGGACGTGAACATCGACATCTCGCCGGAGTTGAACATCGAAATCGTCTCGTGCGGCATCCACAGCACGGTGGTGAGGTCGGCGTCCAGGACAGTCCTGGTCTCCTGGGCGTTGCCCACAAACCGGGCAGTGAAGGAAAACTCCCCGGGCAGCGGCTGTACGGCGGCCTCCTGTTCGGTGCATGCGATGATGACAGAAAGGAAGGCGAAAAAGGCGATGCGGCTATAACTCTTCATAGTCAACATATGACAGCAGCCCCCTGTTCGGAGGCTGCCGTCTATTAATGATTATTGTAACATCAGAAGGATTCAACCTTGGAACTCTTGAAATGCTCCTCGTAAGAACCTTGAGTAGGAGTTGCAAAGTGATTGATGGTAACAGCCTCAGCATGCTTGGGCTTATCTGACAGTTCCTCATTGTTGAATTTGAACGGATTCACCTCAACTTCGGCGGTAGTCAGAGTTCCACCCTGGCCGGTCATTTTGTACGCCCAGCCCCACTTGTCTTCAGCTACTCTGTAAACAAAACCAGGATCAAGCGACAGCAGAGTCTTAGTAACCGCTGCACCATCTGCGCCCTTATTGGTAATAATCACTTTGGAGAAGTTTTCATTCCAATGATCTTCATCCGGCTTGGGTTTTCCAAGGGCGTTGAACTGGACATTACCATTCGCATCCCTCAGAATAGGAGCCTGATGAATTTCAAAGGTCGCACTCTCGCCATGACGC
Source organism: Bacteroidales bacterium (assembly GCA_017651645.1). The sequence goes on along the minus strand of JAGCCO010000011.1, from coordinate 4,316 downwards.
AGACCCGTTTTCTGAATGATGATATTCACAGGGACTGTGGTATGAGGGACTTCGTAACTGTTGATATTCTTGTAAGATCCGTCCTCCTGTAGAATATAGACACCGGAGTCGCTCGTATTAGTCGCCGTTCCTTGACCACCGGTTGCATCATCATTGACAAAGATATCAAACTGAATGACAAGCTTCTTGCCAGCATAATAAGGATGTCCCTGTGAATCATAACGCACACCAACCCAGTTGCCATTGCCGGCATTCTCGGGTTCATCATCTTTACTATAATCAAAGCCCTCCACATAAAGCGCCTCATGGCCATCCTCCGTCGTCACAATAGAAGGAGTAACGGCAGGAGTACCGGAAGAAACAGGATAAAGTTGTTTGGCGTTACCCCAATCAGAAGCGTCAGACAATATATCATAAGATGTAATCTTAAGATTAATCTTGGATAGATCCGAAGCGGTTCCTTCAGGCAGCACAAAACTGCTGGAAACGACATCACGAACCTGAGTGGATGCACCGATTTCAGCGGCGGCACCACCGGAAGCATCGGCAATAGCCTGGAAGATGGAATCAAAACTGGTATTGTCATCGACAATTTTGCAATAATCTCCATCCATTGTGAACTTGTCACCATCCGTTTCAGTATCTCCGGCATTGAATTGATTCAGAGAAACACTATTCGTATTATAAGTGAAAGACCAAGCATTTCTCCAAGGATTAGGTATATTATTCCCCTGATATACGTTACCAGTACCATTATATCCATTGTAATAATTGCCATTACTTCCTGCAGATTCGATGTACATATTGTTCACGTTGACAGCACCCTCAACCCAATCCGCATCCTGATAATTGGATGACAACCAGTCCATCATTTGGAGGACACGGCAATAATTGGCCCACTCCCAGTTATCCGCACGGGTAACAGACGAAATAAGGCCGACCGTAAACAATTTTGCATCATAATCCTTCTTAATTCTGGAACCGTAATATAGAGTTTTATTAGCAATAGGAGGCTCAAATTTAGCGGAACTTGACTGACCGGTAGGCTCGCCCTCGTTTGTAGCATTGGAATCAGTAGGATAACCGTCGGTAAACATGACGACGGTCAGATTCGCATCTTCTCTGGCCTGATTAGGAGATCCGTCAAGAAGTTGATCAATCGTCATCTCAAAACCATGGTCCGGACGAGTACCTCTAGTAATTGTCGTACCTGTATTATTAGCCCAAACACCATTGACATTGTCCGTATTGATAATGTCTATCAATTGACCGGAATACGTATTTCCATTTTTGGAAACAACTTGTTCAACATCCATCCATCCATTGGTGATGAGTCTTGCATTACGGCAATAAGTAACGATTGCGATACGGTTACCGGCATAATCTGGATCAGAAGCCCTAGTTGTTACCGCATTATCATAAATACTCTGTACAAATTCCAATACTGCTGCCCTCAGAGCTCTCCAACGGCGCATCGATTGTCCCTTATAAGTATAATTCGACTGATCCATCGAAGAAGAAACATCCAGGACTAGAACGACATCAGAAGGAACAGAAGACATAACAAGTGAGGATGTACCCGTAGCAAAAGTCTCCAGGGTAATAGTATAGGAACCGTCTTCTTTCTGAGAAGAGACCTCCTTGGCGGTGGAGACACCGCCTTCAGCCTTATATCGATTCAGAATCTCGGGCGTCTCCGGATCGTCTTCCGCACGGGAGGCCTTGGTGAACATCAGTGCGGCAGCGGCAATCGCCACAAAAGAAAGGGTATATGCAAATATATGTTTCATATCAACTTGAATTGTAATATCCTAAAACCGGTTTAAATAATGCTATTCACCCGTATTGTTCGGATTGGGATTGAGTTTCTCATTGCCGGTTGCCTCGTACCACGCCTGCTGCCAGCCTTTATCTGTACCGTCCTCGTTCTTGGGCACGGCAATCGCCTGAACGACAACTTCCATGACAAGATGAACACCAACAGCGGGTTGACGGATATCGGAGGTATTGGAAGGAAGGTAGATGGTAGGAACCTTGTCACCATACAAAGTGTAGGAATCGAACAACGGTGTGGTATCGGGTTCAATCGCCTGACCAGCTCCAAGTTTGCTCGGATAGTAGAAACCGCCGGAAGCTCTTATCCAATCCGTTCTGCCCTCAGCAAGGGCACCTCCGGTAAACGAAGTATCAAATTCACCATACATGGTCTCCTCGCGGGTCCAGGGAATCTGCATCGTATCGATGTTATCACCTTCCGCAATTTGCGATGCCGACTCATTTCCGGCATACTTGTAACCGACCAGGATGCTGGGTTCGGTAGTCTTCATCTGAGCCTCCGTCGTTCCTGGCTTCCATCCATACCAGTTACCGACGACGTGCATACGGATATACTCATCGGTATTGCCGGTATTGGTCACGTGAAGATTATTCTTCACATATCCCTTCATCGTGTCAAAGATCTCGACGTCGACGTCCTTGGGGCTCAGGGTATAGGTACGGAGCTGTCCGGCCTTCCATTCGACGCCTTTATTATACTTGCTCAAATCGATGGTTTGAGTGATCTCGGTCGGCCTGTCGGGATCGCTATCGATGAGCGTGCCATTAGGCGTGTCCTTGGTCTTCACGCGGAAGGTTACCTTCATCTTGACACCGTCACCGATGATTTGAGGAACCAACCAGAAGGTCATCGATCCCTTCTCGTCGTTAAGGTTCGCCATGTTCGACGGGTTTTGTTCGTCCTTCCCGGCGCTGTACCAGGAATCACCGAACTTGTTATCCTCACCGGAAACATAATCCACCGTTCCGTCCGAATTGTCCTTACCCAGGTCAGGGTCGTATTCAGGGTTGTCAAAGACCTGGATAAAGGAATAAGGGCTGTCGACGGGATCACTCCACTCAACAGAGGTACCCGGGGCGATCACGCAGTGGCCGCTGCCTTTGAGTCCAATCAGCTCAATCTTGGTGATGACGGTTTTCAACGCGCCGGTGTTGTCGCTGCCGTTGCGGAACTTGAGGCCCGTCAGGGCGTGCGACATCGTCACGGGAGCACCCCCCTTGGTCAGATACGAGTCGTGCTTTTCTTTGGTCAGTCTCGTGTATCCGAAAAGAATGTCTTTCTGATCTTGCGCGGTTCTCGGCGTATTGTAATCAAAAGCGATGGAACCGGTGGTCGTGTAGTCAAACTCATCCATCGCGTCATAAACCGCCGGCATGCGAAGATAGAAATCGACCGGTGTCGTCTCATCGGGCCAGGGGCTGCCATCATAATCATGGTTATAGCGCCAGCCTTTTCCACCGTTGGCATTAGTGGTCATCGAATCATCGAGCAACTGGAAAATCGCGTCTCCACCGAATTTTCCGACGGACGGGTCGACATAGACACCCATCGTCTTATAAATCGTGCCCACATTGACGGTATAGGCAGGAGCGCCCTTCGTCGCCGGAGCGCAATTCAGATCCTCGATGGTCTCCTCCAGGAAGAATTCTTCATCTTGGATACCGGTGCTTACCGGAATGGTAACACCCTTCTCGACCGGGATTTCCGACATCGCTTCCATCGACCTGGTGGACGTGTTGTTCAGGACGAAAGCGATTCCATTCTCGCCAATCGGTGTCAGGTCGCTGAAAGACTTCTCCTGTACGCAGGAAGAAAGCAGTGCGGTCGCGACGACCGCCATGGCAACAAATAACTTCTTCATAACTGTCAGCCTTTCGGGTTAAAAACTGAGCACCTCGTCGGTGTCCTCATCATCATTGACAATCTCGTACTCCTCAACCTGGATGTTGAAAAGTACAGAGTTGCAGAAATTGCTCTCAAGCGCCATCTGCGTTTCCTGGGCAGTCGGGGCCTGATACTTCCGTGTTTTGTTGTTACGACGAAACATTTCTTTATAGTGTTAATTTGTTAATTGTCAACTTGTTACAATTCTGCTTCCTATAATGACCGTTATGAGATTGTATTATCGTTAAAAGGTTGCCAGAAAAAGATTCAAATAAGAGTATACAAGTTGATTCGAGGGGGTGAGCGTAAAGAGTGACACCAGGAAATATGCCTGGAGTCATCATTCTGTCGGCTGTCTGGCTATTCCAGACAAGCTTACTGGAAGTCTATGATGTTGTTCCAGCGCGGCCACGACGTGGGACGCGACAGGTTGTTCGACCTGCTCAGGGAGGCCGGCATGCTGGTCAGCAGGAAGCGCTTCCGGGCAAGGACGACCGACTCCCGGCACTGGATGCGGAAATGGGGCAACCTGATCTGCGACCTTGTTTCCGTATGCATGAACAAGGTTTGGATGAGCGACATCACGTACGTAGAG
>JAGCCO010000154.1 GCA_017651645.1 Bacteroidales bacterium | reverse complement strand
TATTTGGGGGCAAGTCCCAGTTCGCGCGCGTACCAGGCCACTTCCCGCTGCTCCCGGCAGTGCTCCTGGACAGACATCAGGAAACGGAGGAAATGGCGTGAGGTGATGTCTTCAATCTCCGCCTTCTCGATTTCCCGGGAATAGATATTCCACATGTCATAGAGGAGAATGGCCAGCAGCGAACCCACGATCTCCTCTCCGAAAAGGGTTCTCGGAGCGCGTATTCTCTGAAAGAACTGCTTGAAATCCGTGCCGATCATCTCCAGCTCATCCGGGTCAAGACGGAACACCGGATGCTCCTTGATGTACATATACCCCTTCGTCGCCCAAATCATTTCGGGATTATGCCTGCCCAGGAAAGGATTTGAGATCATAAGCAGGTCTGCATCGAAATCTTCAGAGTACGAGATGTCCGCAAATTCGGTTGTCATCTGCCAGATAAGGAATTCTCCCGCCGTGACCTCAAACAGTTTGTGGCCACAGAAAAAAGACATCTTCCCACCCTTGCAAAGTAGATGGATGTGGTAGTCCTTGTGAAAAGCATCCGGACGAACGAAATCGGTAATGGTATTATAAATCAGGAAGTCTTGCATTGCTTTTAGCTGCTTTACAAGGCAAATATACGCATTTCCCTCCAAAACGGAAAAATGGGTAAATCATTCCGCATTTGGGGTAACGCTCGGGTGCTTGGAACCCCTTACCTTTGCACCAGAAACAAAAACGACCAAAGATATGGAAGCATTCAGAGTAGATCCCAAGCAAACGACCGCCGAAGAGCACGCCGAAGGTGTGCGCCAGGCCCAGGTCCTTTTCAAACTCAACCACACAATGCCCTTCACGGACGAGTATTATGCTCTGGTTCGTGAACTGTTCGGTGAAAACCTTGGAGAAGGTGCAACCGTGATGCCCGGGCTCACCGGCGTATGCTTCGACAAAGTCCGCATAGGCCGCAACGTGTTGATTATGAACAATTGCCTGATGATGTCCCGCGGGGGCATCACCATTGAAGATGGCGCGATGATAGCCGCCAATGTGCAGCTTATCGCCAACAACCATGACCTTCAGGACAGGACCATCCTCCTTTGCAAGCCGGTTCATATCTGCCGCAACGCCTGGATAGGCGCAGGAGCCACCATCCTTCCCGGCGTGACCGTCGGAGAGAATGCCGTAGTTGCCGCAGGTGCTGTTGTTACCAAAGACGTTGCACCCGGCACAATCGTGGGCGGCAATCCAGCCAAGTTCATCAAAAATGTCTAAATCCACGTAATATGAAAACTCTCCTTGCCTTTGCGCTCATCCTGACAGCCGGATGCTCAACGCAAAACACAAAAACTCCTGAAATCAATCAAAACACAACCCTTCCTATGAACCAGACAACCATCACACTCAACAACGGCGTCGTTATTCCCCAGTTCGGCCTCGGCGTCTATTCCATCCCCGCAGGCGAAACTACTTACAACAGTGTTCTCGCCGCTCTCAAAGCCGGTTACCGGCACATCGATACGGCGCACGCTTACCAGAATGAGCGCAGCGTTGGCCAGGCCGTGAAGGATAGCGGCATTCCACGCGATTCCATCTGGATCACCTCCAAACTTTGGCCCAATGAATACGGCGAAGGTGTAACGCTCAAGCAACTGGACAAGATGCTCGCTCGCCTTGGGCTCGAATACCTTGACCTTGTTTACCTGCACCAGCCGCTGGGTGACTATAACGGTGCCTGGAAAGAACTTGAGAAGGCTCTTGAGATGGGTAAGGTGCGCGCCATCGGCATCAGCGACTTCGATTTCAATGACGAACTCTTCGAGTCCATCGTGGTTCCCGCCAAAGTCAAGCCCCAGATGTTCCAGATCGAGTGCCATCCTTACGCTCAGCGCGAGCATTGGCAGGAAATGGCAGCCAAGTACAACATCCAGATTGAAAGCTGGTTCCCTCTCGGCGGTCGCGACAGCCACGGTGAGATTCTCCGTGACCCCGTCATCAATGCAATCGCCAAGGCGCACGGCAAGTCCGCGGCTCAGGTCATCATTCGCTGGCACCTTCAGAAAGGCTTCTGCGTGGTTCCCGGCTCTTCCAATCCGGCCCATATCCAGGAGAACATCGAATCCTTCACCTTTACTCTTTCCGACGATGAGATGAAGCAAATCGCCGCTCTGAACAAGGAGAAACGCTATTTCAATATGTCCTACGAACAGATCAAGGCTTGGATGGGCGATTACGAACTCTGGGATTAATTTATTAACTTAGCAACATGAGACTTATCGTTATGCTTTTACAATCCATCGTCATCTTCTTCTCCCACGCGGGAGACAACTACAGTGTGGGAAACATCGAGGTGGGCAATACCAAAATCGTGGCCGACTATATCGCCGAAATCACCGGCGCGGACCAATACGAAATCGTCACCCACAAATACGATGGAATGGCCTATACGCCGCTTATCAACCTGGCAAAGGAAGAGGCCAATAAGGGCGAATTGCCGCCTTACGAGGGAGATGCACCGGACCTTTCCAAGTACGACACCGTCTTCATCGGCGGCCCTATCTGGTGGGGTACCTATCCTCAGGTGATGTTCACCCTGTTCCGTGACATCAATCTGGATGGAAAGACCGTCATTCCTTTCACCACCCATGAAGGCAGCGGACTCGCTTCAACCGTCCAAGACGTCAAGAAAGCCTTCCCGAAGGCAAATGTCAAACCGGGCTTCGCCATCTACGGCCACGAAGTCCGCTCTGGCAAGGCCAAAGTAGAGAAATGGCTGAATGGATTAGGCTGGTGAATCTGATTTTATCGGTGTAAAACCTCAATGAATCGCCGGATTTCCAGCAGCCCTTCCATGAACCGGAGGTTCGAGATTCGGAGTGCTTGGTCTACTAAAGAGGAATTATCTAACGGATGATTCCTCTTTTTTGTTTATGTCGGAATAAATAGTATCTTTGTGTCGGAATAAATGTCGGAATAAATGTCGGGATAACTGACGGAACAAATGACGGAATAAACCATGTATAAACCTCCTTTCACCGTATCGGCCAAGGCCATCAATCTGATTGCGATGATCTCCAGTCAGCTGGAAAGATATGCAATCAGGATGGAACAGGAGGACACCTTGCGGCTCAGGAGGGCCAACCGGATCAAAACCATCCATTCTTCCTTGGCCATCGAAGGCAACACCCTGTCTGAAGGTGAAGTTCAGGCCGTTTTGGAAGGCAAGAAGGTGGTTGCACCGTTGAAAGAAATCCAGGAAGTCAAGAACGCCATCAAGACCTACGAACTCTATCCTAAACTCAATCCCTTTTCCATCCAGGACCTTTTGCTGGCCCATGGGACGATGATGTCCGGCCTTGTCGATGAAGCCGGGATGTTCAGAAAAGGGGGCGTCGGGGTTTTTGACGGGGACAAGCCCATCCACATCGCTCCCCCGGCGGACAGGGTCAGGGACCTGATGAGCGACCTTTTCGGATGGCTGGAGAATGCCGATGACCATCTGCTCATCCGGAGTTGTGTCTTCCATTA
>JAGCCO010000153.1 GCA_017651645.1 Bacteroidales bacterium | reverse complement strand
CCCATGAAGGTTTTGAACTTTCTCGAAACGAGGAATTGTTGGAATTTGCTAAGTTCTTTTTTTGCCATGACAATTGTAATTTTAAAGATTGTTTGTTATTTGTTTAATTTATGATTTTTCAAATATTATCTGTATACCCTAGACATTCTCGGGTTGTCGCCCTTATTGCGGCCTAAGTAAGGCTGGATGCAACGGAAGCCTGTGTAGCAGTTGGCTGTATCTTGATACTGATAGTCGCGGGTGGTGACTTGCAAGTAATAAGACACATCCTTCCATGAGCCGCCGCGAACAACCTTACGCTTCATGACCGGCGGATCGTCAGCCTTTGCATTGTAGGTGTAGTTGGGGTTCATGTCCCAAGTAAAGTTATACGAGTTGGGGTCGTAGGCGGTATTGGTCCATTCGGCCACATTACCAGCCATGTCGTAGAGGCCCCAACCGTTGGGAGGATAGCAGCCCACCACGAGAGTACGCAGACCACCGTCGGCGAGGTAGTTACCTCTTCTGGGTTTGAAGTTGGCCATGAAGCAGCCTTTGGCATTGCTGGCGTTAGGACCGCCCCACGGATAGGGGTTCAACATCTTGCCGCCACGAGCAGCCCATTCCCATTCAGCCTCGGTGGGCAAACGGAACTCTGACAAGTCGACATCCTTCTTGGTGCGGAGGTAAGCATTGAGCAACTCGGTGCGCCATACGCAGAAAGCGCGGGCCTGCTGCCAGGTGACACCCACCACTGGATAGTTATCGTAGGCAGGATGCCAAAAGTACTTCTCCGTCATCGGGTCGTTGAATGAATAGCTGTAGTCGTGAATCCAGCAAAGTGTGTCAGGATAGACGTTGATGACTTCGGCACGGGCATAGACCGAACGGTCGCTGTAGCCCTGTTTACGGTTCGACCAAGCACCCTTACGGTCCACATTAATACCAGCGTCGGCCTCACCCAAGGAGTAATCGTTTCCAACCAATTTGTCGTCGGAGAAATCCTTCTTGGCTGCAGCTACCATGTCAAACCAATAATAGGAATAATACAACTTTCTGGTATCGATTTCCTTCCTGCGGAAATACCTCTCATGCTCGGGGAGATACATCGGCTCAAGGGCTTCACGCACATCCTGTTCCTTGCTGTTCCAGTCGATTTTCTCTTTCCAGTTTATCCTTGGCGGATCGTACACCTCACCTGATTTGCTCTCGGTGATGGCATATTTGTCGGGGAAGTTGTCGGCAAGTATTCTTCTTGCGATGGAGTCTCTGACCCAATAGACAAATTGGCGGTACTCATTGTTGGTGATTTCGGTCTCGTCCATGAAGAAAGCGGAGACGGACACCGTTTTTGGCTCATTCAGATAGGATGAGGTAATGTCTTCTCCACCCGCACCCATGGTAAAATTGCCTTGCGGGACAAACACCATCCCGTAAGGATCAGGCTGATTAAAGGTCTTGTTGGATTTTCTCACTCCAACCAGCTCGCCTTGGTTTGAATTACCGCAGGCTGTGAGCAGCAGCGCCACGGAAAACACGAACAATAGTCTTTTCATCTTCTTGACAATGATATGATTACTATTTTATTTCTTTTATTCTCTTGTTCAAATCAAGTTGACCATTACGGACAACTTTACTTTCTAAAAACCGCCAAAATTAGAAAATATTATTTTCCATCCATTAATTTTTCTCACTTTTCTCCTATTTTACCCTCTAAGTCATCAAATTCTCAGTTCCAATCAACTTTCAAAAACTTACAGATAACGGACACTACGATAGTCGCGCGGCGTCCGGTCAAGGTCCAACTTGAAGCAATAACTCAGACCTATCTCATGTGAGCCTGGCAAACCCAAGCCCATCGTATTAATATCGTATGAATAACCTATAGTCAAATCCTTTATGGAGACACCCGCCATCAGACCAACTGACTCCTGAAAACGATAGTTGACGCCAAACGAAAACACATTATTATAAACGACGCGCGCACTGGCATTAAACTGTGTCGAGGCAATGTCGCTCATCACGCTGACCGACGGGACAAAGGTCAGGTATGGGATGTCCTCAAACTGGAAGGGACAGCCTGCCACAGCATAAAAAGTGCGGTCAGTGGTGAAGCTGGCGCTGGTCTCCGAATTGTCGTTAAGTGCCTTGCTCATGCTTTCAAGCACATTGACAACCGAGAAGCCAATATAGAACGACTCGGGAATCTGCCAGAAAAGACCTGCATTAAAGTCGAAAAGCATATCACTCTCCTCTCCCAAGCCTTGCAACAGCGGGTCACCTTCCACATTAGGATGAAGCTGTGAGAAATCAACGGAACGGTTGAGCAAGGTTCCTGCCACACCGATGCCGAGGGTGGAACCACCCAAATCAAGATGATAGGAATAGCCCAAACCCACATTGACATTATTCTCGAAACCCAGTTTGTCCTGCATAATGGAAAACTCAATGCCACCGTGCAACTTGCGGAACGGCATGTCACCCGTGAGCAGGAAGGTGGTGGGGGCCACTTCGTTCCCATCCATATCCGTGAATCCCGCCCATTGCATGCGATAGAGGCCTAACACATTGATGCCTTCGCTCATGCCGGCAAAACCTGCATTAGCATAGGCATAGGAATTCGAATAATTGGTGAAGATAGGGGCCTGTTGTGCCTTGACTCCAATAACGGAAGTCAGCATAAGAGCGAATAAAAGGGCAATATGTGTGTTTTTCGTCTTCAAATTGGGCAAAACTATCTTAATTGAAACCGCGAATTTACAAAAATAGTATTTATCTCAGCAAATTAATTTTCGTACCTTCCGACTAAACTTCTGTTATTCAGTATAATATTTTTTACCTAAACAGCCGAATAATGTCGTTGCCGTTGGCCAACAGCACCAGCCCTAACACGATGATAAGGCCCACCGTTTCTGCCACTTCCATAAACTTGTCGCTCGGCTTGCGCCGTGTGATGATCTCGAAGAGCAGAAAGAGGATGTGACCGCCGTCCAAAGCCGGGATAGGCAGGATGTTCATCACAGCTAGGGCGATGGAGAGGAAGGCTGTCATACGCCAGAAGATGCTCCAAATCCAAGTGTCGGGGAAGATCTTGCCGATGGAGATGAAGCCACCCACGCTTTCGTATGCCTTGGTCTTAGGCGTGAAGATGAGCTTAACCTGCTTCCAATAGTCACTTAACTCGCTGAAAGTCTTGGAGAATCCGGCAGGGATAGCTTGCAAGAAAGAGTATTCCTTGGTCTCCAACTCGAAATAATCACTCAAATAGGTCTTGCAATATGCTCCAATCACACCTTCTTCGGTCAGATGCATAGGCAAGGCAAGCGTGTCGGCATCACGCAACACAATGACATTAATGTCTTGGTTCTTGTACCGCTTGATGTATTTTACAAAATCTTGATAATAAGGCGTTTCTATCTCATTAATTCCGATGATGACATCACCGCTTTGCAAGCCTCCGGCTTGGGCAGCAGAGTTTTCCATCACATCAGCCACGACAAATGGTGTGCGGTAAGAAATGAAGCCTGCATCCTGTGAGCCCAACAGTTTGGTCACCGCATCCTCGGGAAGATTAATGACGATGTCCTTGCCGTTACGCTCCACCTCGACGGTCTTGGCCTTGTCGAGGATAATCTGCATTGGGATGTCCTGGAACTTTTCGATGTATTCGCCATCGACGGCCAGAATCTTATCGCCATCGCGGAAACCCAACTCATAGCCCAGACTGTCGACAGAGATACCGTATTTATTGACTTCAGCGGTAGGTAGGTACTGTTCACCTTCCTTTGCCAACAGGCCAATATAAATGGCAACGGCCAGCACCACATTCATGAACACACCAGCCACCATGATGATGAAACGCTGCCAAGCGGGTTTGGAGCGGAACTCCCATGGCTGCGGGGGCTGCTGCATCTGTGACTTGTCCATCGACTCGTCAATCATGCCTGCGATTTTATTGTAACCACCCAAGGGGAACCAGCCGATACCGTATTCCGTGCTGTCGCTTTGGCGCCAGTCGTCTTCAGGCAAGGTGCTAAGGTCGATGGGGTCATACTTCTTCTGTTTCTTTCCAGCAGCATCCTTGTACTCGGTAACGGTATATTTTTCTGGCACATTCTTCGAGAAGAACTTGAAACGCCACTTGCCGTTCACCTTCTTGCAACGGAAAAGCGAGAAGCCCCAGTCAAAGAAAAGATAAAACTTCTCGACACGAGTCTTAAAGGCCTTGGCAGCAAGGAAATGGCCAAGTTCGTGAATGAAAATCAAGATGGAAAGGGAAAGGAAAAACTGCAATACCTTTATTAATATAGTCATAAACGGATTTTATTTTTTGGGTGAAAAAGTTTGCAAAGATAGTGATTTTTAGTTTCCGTTGGGCGTATTAATCGTCATATAATCTGCAGGGTTGACCGCAATGCCGTTGTGCCACAATTCGAAATGGAGGTGCTCAAACTCCTCGGATTCACCTGACTGACCCAATATGGCGATGGCTTCTCCAGCCTTGACGTAGTCGCCTTCCTTTTTCAGCAAAGTCGCATTATGCTTATACACAGAGAAATAGCCATCAGAATGCTGAATGCCGATGCAATAGCCATTGTTGATGCTCCAAGTGGAAAACACCACGGTACCTTCAAAAGTGGCATTGATGATCTGGTCGGTATCTGAAGCAATGTCGACACCCAAATGGCCTTTACTCGCGTTAAATGAATTGATTATTGTACCATTGAGCGGAACAAAGAAATTCTTCACAAGCGTACTTGGTTTGGCAGGTGGCAGATAGTCATCGCCAAACAGGTTGTATTGGTTCTGGGCTTCGTATTCAGCACGCAAGATGCTGTCCTGCACCGATTTCTTCAGCGTAATGGTGTCGGTAACACCTTGGGGCAAAGGCTCGTAGATGCTCACAGCAGCCAGTGCGCTATCGGCGGTAAAGTCGTAGCCTTCGACGATTTTTTTCAGGTTCTCGAAATAGATGTCCTTCTTTTTCATCTCACGTTTGAGCGAGTCAGCGCGAAGGTTGAGCATATAAACATCTCGGTTAAGATTGGTATCAGTGTAGCCAGGGATGTATTCGCGCAGCGGCGTGAAGGCAATGATAAAAGTGGTGATGATGATGAGCAGCAGCGCCAGACCTATGATGACCAACACTAGGTTAAGGAGGTTCAACTTGAAGTTAAGTATGGGGCGGCCGCTCTCGTCGTGCGACATCAGGAAGTCGTATCTCCTATTCAACTTCTTCAGCGAGACATTGCGGAGTTTAGGCTTCTTTGGCTCTGTATTTTGAGGTGTTTCTGACATTTTGCTATGTTATAGGTCATTAATAACCTGCAAAAATAGGAAAAATTGCAAGGTTCATGGTATTAATAGCCAAAAAAGCCAAAGAAAGTCCTAAAATACACCCCTGTCGCCAACGGGGTCAGTTGGGCTTTCGATGGCTTTAAGAGTTTCTCCTATGGGAAATCTCTACTCCTTTATCCATTTCCCCGTTTCCACGAGGGTCAACGAGTTTGTCGAAATGCTCGTTGTGTAAACCTTCCAAACATAAACTCCCTCGGTCCATCCTCCAGCATCAATCGCAGTTACATTCTCCGTGATGGCTTGGCTGTGGATGAGTCTTCCGTTCGTGTCGTACACTTCCATGCGGGCGTTTGGCAAGGCGGTGCGGATGTTGAGGGTGCTGGTGCCTGGGTTGGGATAGACTTCAGTTTCCTTCATGATACTGTCTTCTTCTGCTCCGACCGTCCCATCAGCATTGATTTTCAAGACAAAAATGTCAAGACGTTGGTCAACATTGAAATTGTATCGAGTGCCTGTCACGATCAATCCACCATCTGCCGTGGCTAATGAGGTAAATGCGCCGTAAGCACTTCCGTCTCGCAAATACCTTTTTTGCCAAACCACATTCAAATCCATATCCGTCTTTGTGATGATCAGATGCAAACCACCTCTAAACAAAGAATTGGGATAGACCACATTACCATTACTGCTCTGATACAAAAAATCGTCCTCTGTAGCAACCACCGACCTGAAAGGTGCCGGGATTTCTATGCTGTCATTGAAATGCTTTATGATTACACTATCGTGCAACATCTCAAAATTCTCATCAACCTTGGCGAGAATGACAGACCTGTCTTCCCGAATCAAAGTCCAATTGGGAAGCATTTCTTTTTCCCAAAGTTTTGATGACAACACGTAATTGCCGTCGGACAAAGGGGCCATCATACATTCATCGGCATTAATATATGACTGCAAAACATGTTCGTTTTCAACAGATTCCCATGGATGAAAAAACACATTTCTTTCAAGTGAGAGCAAACTGTCAAAAACGAGCACACCGCTTCTTGCTTGGGACGAAGCACTAGTCAGCGCCAACATCCCAATTCTTTCCTGCTCACCATGAATAGGGAACAGGTTGGCTACAAACAGAAGAGAATCGGTGGCACATTCTTCATGACGGACTATCTCACCTTCTTCTGAAAGGCGGATTAAGAAAACTTTTTTCCCATCATTCCCACTAAACATAAGCGAGGCAACAATGCTGCCATTGATGTCCACAAACCGTGTAGCATATAATGTAAGGTTGGTAAAACTTACAGGTTCTATAACTCGGTGCAGTACATTCAAGTCAGCATCAAACCAAATTGTGATTATTGCATCATGACCTCCGCCCGCAGGGGAACAGGTTCCAACAGCCAAATAATGTACGTTGCTGCGAATGTCGTCTTGAATCAGGAACAAGTTGTTCAACTTTAAGACAGTGTCTTGTGCGCCAATGGCAATCTCATCCGTCAATATGCCTTCTGCATCTATTTTTAGAACCTTTGACTTCGTTCCCCCGTCTTCATTCGCAATAATAAGGAATTCACCATTTGGTGTTTCGACGATGTCATTAGGCTTCATTGACATGCCCTGATTATCTTCAAAAACAGAAAGAAAACCTTTCTCCTGGGCAGACAATACTTGCCCACCCAAGACCATTATTGCAACAATTGAAATGAATCTTGCTGTTGTCCTAAAAACAGATGAATGTCTTTTATTGTTTCTTAATCCATTTACCATTTTCAACTTCTTTGTTGTTTGTATACACCTTCCAAACATAAACTCCCATAGCCCATCCTCCAGCATCAATTCCCGTCACATTCTCCGTAATATCCTGTCTATAAACCATCCTCCCACTCATATCATACACCTCCACCCGCGCATCCTTCAATCCCGTCCTGATGTTCAGCACATCCTTCCCCGGATTAGGATAGGCAGCAGCCACCGCAAACCCGTGCAAATGCGCTTCTTCTACATTCAAGAAATCCTCAGGCATGATTCTGAATATACAGTAGTCCACATAGCCTGTCGTTTTGGACCGATTGGAGCAAACGATACAACCGCCATCCGGACAAACGGCAATATCCAACGGACCAAGATTATAATTCTCTGGTATGAAGTAGATCTCACTCAATTTGTTCAAATCCTCGTCCATAACACCTACATACAAATTCCAACCTGTTCTAATATCCATCCAACCGAGCACATATATTTCACCTTGTTCGCCGAAACACATGCCGAAACCTTCATCGTTGCCCCTTGGGTTGGTGAGGCACCATGTCCAGCCCAATTGTTGGAATTGCTCATCATACACGCCCATTATAACATCCATTTCGCCGTTTGATTCAAAAGGAGTTTCGCAACCAACTGAATAGGTACGACCATTGTAGGGATGGATACCAAAAAGACAAGGGAGTTCGTGGATGCAGTAATAGGGCCAATTGTTTACATAGGAATTGGAATAATAGACCATTCCTGCATCTTCAACCACAGATATGGTATTTAAATCCTTGTCCAAGGTATGGCAATCATAAGCATAATGATCGGGATTCATCAAAATGAGACGATATCCCAATGAATCCGGCACGGAAAAGAAATAGTTAGTTAAACACTCACGAAGATCGTAAAATATCCTTTCCTTACTCACATCGCCTTGGCTTTTGAATTGTACCAAATGCATTGCTTCCTTTTGGTCAATCATCCAAAGACTATCAACGGGGTAAGAGATAGTCAGGCTGCCATCCTTGGAGAAAACATAGTGAATCATATTCCTATAAAACTCAGTCACCGTTGGATGATCGAAATCAAGGCCTTCCCAGTTGTAGCCTGTATAAGTTAGCGTCAGGTCATCCAGGTCGACATCCACCACGCAAAGCAAGGGTAACGTATCGTTATCATCCGCACGGAACGACACATAACGAAACTTCCCATTCATAAAATTACCCTGCCCCCAGTATTCCAACCGATTATTGGGCAAGCCAATGGAATCAAGGATTTCACCATCGTAGGTCATTTTCATAAGAACGCGACTTCCAGCATCAGTCCCGCCAAAGGCTAAAAATGCATTCTCATCAATGCTCTTCACGACCTTAATCCAAACATCCTCAGAGATGTATATTGTTGCAAGGTCATCAGGATACTCTTGCGCTTGCATCGTCACCCCTCCCGCCATCAGCAGGAGCGCAAGCAGGGTGTATAGTCTAATTTTTCTCATCGTTTCGTGATTTTGTTAGTGTAAACTTTTCCTTCAGCATCCATAATCCTCACCAAATAAACCCTTTCCGCCAAACCAGCCACAGGGATTTCATTCGAGTTTCTTATAGTCTTCACCAACTGCCCAAAAGCGTTGTAAACCTGCACCTCGGCGGCTTCAACGCCGTCTATCGTCACTTTTTCCATAGCAGGATTAGGATAAACGGAAATCACTTTGTCATTGATTTCTTCGACTGAAGTGATAACACATGCGTCGTATTCCGGATTTTGCCAAATGAGTTCCCCGTCTTGATGGAAGCAAAGGGCTCTATAGTAACCTCCACAGAAATAATAGGAACCACAATAGAGCAATCCTAAGTCACTG
>JAGCCO010000152.1 GCA_017651645.1 Bacteroidales bacterium | reverse complement strand
GATTACAGGTTCTCTGCCTGAACCAGTCATGAATTCTACCGTGACCGCCCTTCGGGAACTACCCTGCGTAGAATATGCCGGGCTAGCCAACGACTCGCCAGGAGATGGGCTATGGGGACTGCGTTACTTTGAGGACGAGACCATCGGGAAACATCAGATAAACGTTATCTCTTGTACGGAAGACGCGTTCCGGGCGTTTGGTATTGAAATGATGTCCGGAAAACAGGGCGGGTTCGGTGGCTACCTGACAGAGAGTGCATACAATTGGTTTGCGTCAAGCAATGCTCCTGAAGAATTGATGAGGCAGATCGGTATCCCGCAGCTCAATGGCGTTGTAAAAGATTTCGTTGGACGCATCCAAGGTGACGGAATCCGGGCTGTTGAGATTACAGAGACTGGGCCGTTTGACCGTATTATAGTTAAAACAATCGGCGACCATTCCGAATGTCGTGCGAACATAATGGACACCTACAAGAAGATGACCGTACAAATGCTTGGGTACTGCCCAGAGCCGAGAGAATCCGGATACATCCCTGATGTCGTACAGAAACAGATCAATGAATCGACAGAGGGTTCATTGCTTCGCCTCTTGTTCTTCTTCTCGGTTCTCCCGCTCATCCTGGCGCTGTCGGGTATAATGGCAATGAGCACTTTTTATGTAACCAGCCATCGTCGCGATATTTCCATCAGAAAAATATTCGGCGGCAGTATCGGACAGGAAACCCGAACATATCTGTGGAGATTCCTCCGTATTATGTTCATTGGAAACCTGGTAGGAATACCACTCGCATTTTGGGTAAACAGCAGCATCTATCTCGGAATTCCCATGAGCGCAGGAGGAAGCATCTGGATTTATCTCCTGACTTTCGCCATCACGATGTTAATGGCATTTATGTGCGTTTTTCCCCAGGTGTTTCAGGCCGCGAGGACAAATCCGGCAATTGAACTCAAGAAAGAGTAGTATAACTGCCGCCACCTCAAATGAGATGACGGCAGTTTGCTATACTTTGTCGTTATCTCGACAGCCCACCGCCCTGGCGACGTTCAAATCTGTCGATTCTCCAGTCGTAGTCACCATCGGCGATACTTTTAACCCCTCTTTCAGCCCGGTTGAGTTCCCAATCATTGAACTTTGCTATTTTGCTGGCTACATAGACAAGCCAGTTACCGATTACTTGAAAAGTGGTTTTCGCAATTGCAGCCAAACCCGTCATCAATTTCCTGATCACGAAGGCTTCATTATCATAAAAGCAATCTCCGTGATTGCCTCCGCGTCCTCCGGTTCCAGAATAAGCATAGTCCTGTATGGTTTCTATGGCGAATTTGATTACCTTGTCCGTGTTAAACAGGTAGCCGGAAACGGCGCGAAGGGCCGGGTTCATCCAGTCGTCGCTGGTTTTAATCGAGTCCTTCTCTCTGCGTTTCTCTTCGACTTCCGACTGCAGCCCTTCAAGCACTACCTGTTCGATGTCGATTCTTTGTTTCAACCTGTCGATCTCACTCTGCTTCTCGGTGACCTTTGATTCGACGCTGGAGAGTTCGGCTTTGGCGGCCTTGGCTTTCTTATCGGCCTCGTCCTTCTCCTGCAGCGCCTTGCGGGCCAGGTTCATGGCCTCCTGCGCCTTCTTCTCGGCCTTCGTTTTTTTCTCCGTCGCTTGCCTAGCCTGGTTCTTGGCTATATCCCTTTCACTCTGGATCTTTCGCTTTTCAGCTTCCAGCCGTTTCTTCTCTTTCTCCTGTTTCTGGAGAATGAAGTCGTTGCGCTCCAGATGGTCAAGCCCGGTCTCTGACTTCTTCACGCCTCTCTCCATATTCAGTGCCTCAGCCACCATGTCCTGCATTACGGACATAT
>JAGCCO010000010.1 GCA_017651645.1 Bacteroidales bacterium | reverse complement strand
CTGGACGAGAACAGCCGGAAGATCATCTCCAAGATCCTGGCCGGCAACGGCATCAACAAGACCCTCCGGACGACGGCCGAGCTCGAGCGCTACCGCAAGCTGGTGTCTAGCCAGCCCAAGCCCCCGAAGAAGGGGTTCGGGATGAAGAGGTAGACCGTCCCGCAACCCTTCGTTTTGGGGACAGCGAAGGATTATATTCAAAAACACCGGTTCGGAAGTCTTAGAACATCCCCCAACCGGTGTTTAAATCAATTTCTCAAGAATACACTTTATTAGACCATATATGAGAATCGGATATACAAAGGTTTCTACCCAAGACCATAATCTAGACCGACAACGTGTCCTACTCCGGCAGGATGGGTGCGAACGAGTAGACCAAAAGAGAAGGAAAGGGCGCAAAGAGTGGACGGCCTGAGCTCGGGTGGATGCTTGATGCCCTGCGCGGAGACGACGTCGTTGTCGTAACGAAACTGCCCCGGCTCAGCCGCTCAGTGCGGGACCAGTTCAACATCGACGGCCGCATTGATGTGGTGGGCGCCCAGATCAAATCACTGAAAGAGCCATAGCTGGACACAACCACTCCACCTGGGCGGCTCATATTCGCTTTCTTCAGCGGCATCAGCGAATTTGAACGCGATCTCATCCTTCAACGCACCCTAGAAGGTATGGCCTCAACACGGGCGCGCGGAAGGCTCGGAGAGCACCCGACGCTATATCTTTAACAGGTGGAACATGCCTTGAAGAGGTCCTACAGTAAATCGTGCACGGTGGTGGAGATCACGAAGGCCACAGGAGTCAGCAAGAGCGCCTTGAACCGATACCTCAGTGACAGGAAGGGTTCAATGTCTTCGCCCTTCATACTACACGACATTTAGAATACCCTCCTCCCCAAGCGGCTCCCATGCGCCATCCTTACACTCCAGAAATACCGCTCCCATTTCTAACGACCGGAGGAGGTGCCATTGACCGGCGGAGATGTTGATGAGGGTGTCGCAGGGGACCATGTCGATGGTTTCGGTCAACCTCAACCTCTCGTCATAGAAGTATTCTTCGAAATGCCTGCGGAGGCGGACCACCGTCTCGGAGGAGGTTCTGTGTCGATGGATGGGCAGAACCGTGCCGGGCTCGATGGCGTCCAGCATGTGCCCCTCATCATTATCTATCACCCCCGCTTCAGTCACAGTTGTCTATCGTCAACAGAGTTTCCCGTTACCCACGAGCAACATACAGCCGCAAAAGCATTTGTGCCATTGGCCGAAACCCCTGAACAATCTAATCAATTATAAGCTAAAAAAAACGATTAATGCAAGACATCGTTACCCGCAGCATCAGCGACCTTAATATCTTCTATCAACTGAAATACGGCAGCAAACCGAACGAAATACTTGTCATCGATTACCCCATTCTCACAATCCCTGCTCATAGCTCTCTTGATAGCATCTTTCGTCATAATGCCATTCAAGGAGCGTGCGCGGAGCACATATTTCATAAGAATCCGCCGTCCAAAATAGTCTTCAACATTGAACTCCGTAAAACGGCTCTTCCCTTTAGGATAAGGTGCCACCCAGATATTATTATTCTTCCGCGCTCGATGGTAATTATTTGAGTTGTATGATTCGGCTCCTGTCTTGCCAAAAATATTGTTTATACTCTTCCAGCCCGCCTGATCACTATCAAAAAAACAAAATATACTCTGATTCAGTTTAGGCTGAAAATGCTCTTTCAACAATTCCACACCACCAGCACCTCCACATGGCAAATATTCAAAACGCTTACCGACAAATTGGCCTTGACTCTGCAAAACAGAAAGGGCCTTTCTTAGGAACAACTCATCTGTTTCGCCTTCTACAAGTACAATATCATCTGTTGATGCCAGGAAAATATTCTGTTGCTGAAGAGACCACTGACCCGCTGTCAATTCAGCCACCACACGCTGCTTATCAGCATCCACTACTTGTGCATGTCCGTCAGCAGTACGGTCCAACATAATGATAGAATCCTTCTCAAAGTGGGCTGTCAAAGAAGGCGAATGTGAGGTTAAAACATTTTCGCGGTTAATAGCATTCTTAAAAAGCATCACCAACTGAGGTTAACGAGCCACATGCAAATGGCTGTCCGGTTCATCAAGTAACACCAACGACCTTTCATCGGAAATCACTTCAAGAATGAACAATACCACCATCAACTTCTTTTCACCCTCACTGAGGTATTGCGAATCCACATTCCCGTTGAATGTAATGTTCAGATGCTTTATCAACAAACGAGCACTACTCAGATTATTGAACATCGTCAATGCCTCATCATCATTCGGATTCATTTGATCTAATGTCAACGTCCCGTCCGGACCAATCCGCCCTGCCAGTTCTCGCATATAATAGCTCACAGTATTCTCTCGCCACAAATCAAGGGCCGCTCGATTTATCTCAAAATATATTCTGTCAATACTATATATTCCTATCGTATCTTTAAGGAAAGACATAAAGCTTTCATACCTGTTCCTCTGAGCGATGATAATATACAGGATGATTCGCCACAGATCCTTATCAACAAAGACCATCCTTAAAGGATTCAAACCAGCAACATCCTTCAGTCTCGCCTCATATTGATTCCATAAAGGAGAGTAATAGCGTTCATTGATTCGCATTTCTTCACCGCTATAGTTGCAGACCACTCGCTGCGGAAGATAGGAATCAAAACCATTTCGGTCAACAACAACACCATCTACTTTAAGAGACACATTTTCCTCTTCTGAATTTGACACCTCGACCTCATGTCCCTCATACTCATACGCCAACGTGAAGTTAAACTCAAAGTGGGGTTCGCCACCTTGGTACAGGTTAAAGAAGATACTGCTTACAGCCTCCAAGAGGCTGCTCTTACCCGCGCCATTGTTGCCGATAAGAACGTATGTGTTCGTCTGGGAATTGAACTTCAATTCAACCCCATTTAGATTCCTAAACTCAGAGAGTATCTTCAGACTGATTAACTTCATGCTTTCTCCCTTCTATTTTATGATCTTGTCGTAAAAAGATGCCATATCCTTCTCCATTTGTTGTTTCAAATCTTCCTCCTCATGGCGCAAACGGCGGATATCACTCATCAGTTCATCCTGCTCACTCAACGAAGGTAGCGCTATCTGCATAGCCAAGAAACGGGGCACGGACAATCTACGGCGTCCAGTAGAACCGCTTGTGGTCGATGTAATGCGCTGCAGAACGGCTGGATGGCAAATAACCAACAGCAGATAGTCTGGCAGAACTTTGTTCGTATTAATGTTGAACACAGGGAAGTCGGGGGTCACAATGGCTCCGTCAAACTCCTCAGGCACAATGGCCATGGCACCGCTATTTCCGTCAATCTTTGATATTACCAATTGCCCCATATGTACTACATATTGCCGCTTCGTCCCTATCTCATTACCTTTCACGCGGTCACGCAGCGTAATCCCTTTTCCGTTCAGCCTAACGGTAATACGGGAATACAACTCGTCATCCTGTATTTGGATTCTCTCGTCCGAAGGAGTCAGCAAGTCTGAAAGCATCACAGTAGGATATATGCTGTTAAAAGCCACCTTCGGAGCAGCAAACAGTGGGGCAACGGCCCAGTCTATCATCTCGCCACGGTCAATCACGCGAATATGCTCGCTTTCCTTGATGCATTTCCCCTCAATAAAGTCCCTGACCAGTGGTGCTACTGCCTCTAACTGGTTCTCATCCACCTTCACCACGCTCATACGATAATGAACTTCATGCACCTTCTGTTCCTCTTCAGTCAACTTACGGATAAACAGAAGATTGGGCTTCACATTGGCTCCCGATGCGAGGAAAACTGTCGGAGGCATGGCAGTAATGTTCAGTATCTGCGCCCTGTCCTCTATTAGCTTGCGAAACGACTTCAAGTTGGCATTGGTAAACAAGCCCTCGGGCAACACCAATCCGGCTCTGCCACCTGGCTTCAATAGGTTGATGACGCGCTCCACAAACAACAGTTCTGCTGCTGACTGCGACACCTTGTATTCACCAAACACAAATTTTCCGTTCTCGTTCTTGGCTGTTCTGTCCACATGCACGCCGTATGGCGGGTTAATCAGCACCACATCGAAACGGCCTTTCGTCACACTCTTGACATCCAACAGACCATCATGCAGATAAACACCCACATGACCGTCTCCGTGCATAATCATGTTCATCTTGGCCGTCCGGGCCATACGCACGTTGGCATCAACCCCAAAAAAGTAGTCCTTGCAGAGTTTCCCGTAGCGGCTGTCCTGTATATTCTTGTCACACTCTTGTAATAGTTTGCCAACTCTCTCCTGCTTCCCTAATGAAAATAAATCGCTCTTCTTGGTTTCCTCTATCTGCTTTTGAATATCGCGGTCAATCGCATCCTGCACATACTCGAAGGCACGAATCAGGAAGCCGCCACTACCACAACAGGGATCGCATACGGCCTCACCCTCCTTGATATCAAGCACCTCAATCATGTAGTTCACCACCTGACGCGGTGTAAAGAACTGGCCCAACTCGCCACGGAAAGTCTTTCCCACGAGCGACTCAAATGCCACTCCCTTCACATCCTCCGTCATATCATAGAAATCTATCACCTCCAACTCCTTCAAGATGGCCGTGAATGACTTCCGGCAGATTCTCACATTGTCAAATTTCTCGTAGAGGTCGTCCTCTGCAAAATACACCTTTACGCCCTCAAACAGATAGGCTATGTAGTCAGACTTTGGATGATTGTCAAGATATTGTTTCTCATCTTTCAGGAACTTGTCTTGACTGAAGATCAATTCTCCGTCAGGCTTGCGCTCATACATCATCTTGATGAACATCACTTTACTGATTTCATCAAACGCCGCCTCTGGCGACAACTTGTCATTGTTCCTTACTATGTTATGGCACTTGACAAAGGCATTGAGCAACGCCTCTTTTGTATTACACCGCATCCTGCGGATAAAGCCGGCTAAAGCCCCATCCGTCAATACATCTGCCGCCTTGGGGAAGTCGCCTATACGCTCCACACCGCCCATCGGGTGGCTACTGTCAAGCAAGAATACCTTTGTCTCTTTCAAGTTGTGGAGCACAAAGAAGTTCACGGTTCCAATAGAAGACTCTTTGAACGTCTCAAGATATTTGTCAGCATCTATTCTAATATGCTCCTCTTTGCATATCACCACCACACAGATGTCAGGGATGGACTGACGGTCCTTGGCATCCGATGTACGCCAGATAGCAATGTCGGCATATGCTGAATTAACAATAGGTACGTCACGATCCAGTTGCTCAGGCAGATAACCATAAGCAACTATAAGGCGCTTGTAGAAGGTATCAACCAACCCCGTCTCGCGTAATTCAACATTATGTGCATTCTTAGCCATAATAACATATTTCGCTGACAAAAATAACGAAACTCCTGCAATTAAATTGCATTCCTTTGCAAATATTATAAATAATTAACATCAAGAACCCCTCAAAACCTCTGCAGTCGATCGAAATCACTCGCTTTTTCTAAATAAGAGGAATCTATTTCTTAAACTACATCCTCTGCTTCCGACACAATTGCTGTGCAAGCACACGCTAAAGAGCCTTCCACTCCCCACAAAGACCGGCTCCCATAGGGTCGCCTGTCTTTCTTTCCTGCCCGCATCAGCTTCTTTTACCTTGGATGAAGTTCACAAATGCGAACAAGTAACCAACATAAACTTGGCTTCGTCAAATGTCGGTACTTCTGCTTCATCCATCAATGCATGACGAATTCCAGTCTTTGAATCGTTTGTATAGATATACAACTTCTCAATTCCTGCCCGAAGGAACCTTGGTATTCTGACACCTTTCTTTTCCAATGCTTTTAAGGCTGGTCCGAGAGTAGTTTCGCCAGTTATCTCTCTACACAAAGCCTCAACAGCAGAAATGGATTCTTTGATAGAATTTCTATAATCAGGTTTAGGTCTGCTTGAAAGATGCTTAAGAGCATTCTCCAAATGAATCTTAACCGTAGAAGTCTGTCTTATAGCCTCTTCTATGGCCATTATCTCTTCTTGGTCTGTAATTTCAACGATTTGGTCGTAAACAACTCTATAAGCATAATCAAGCCGCTTAAATGTCGAATTTAAAATCTTCACAAAATTATCAACAACTGCCATATAGTGCACATATCACCCTGAGGTGTCATTCTTCTTAGAACATTCAGAGTATACTCTAAAAGGTCAAACTTGGTGTACCAATTATACTGTTCAGATTTAATGTACTCTGTAGCAACTACCTTATGAGAATTATAGCCATAGAAGTCTTTCCGTCGCTGATTCATGAAGAAACACCGTATCGTCTCTTCAAGGTCAGTATATGATTCCTCATAACGATGTCCTCCAGCATTATCATCGTAGTGATTAAACCACATTTCAAGATAATCATAACAATTACACAGGGCTATAATTGCCTCTTCATCTAACGACCCTCGTTTAAGTACTTCTATGGGTTTTACATAACCGTATCTTTCTGAAAACTTCATATATGCCCTATATTTGTGTTTTACTTTGCAAGTCCGTGGGCGGCTTGCTGCCTGCGGACTTGCTTTCTTATTCTAGCGGATGCCGGATGGACACGATATCGGTCATTGGGTTAGAGCGGTGGTTATTTGTATTGGTTCTTGTGTTTATGTTTATATGTTTCTGCCAAAGCAAGCAGTTCCCTACACCCTCTCGCGACCTCCTTCACCTCCCGTTGATCATTCTCACAAAGGTCCTGTTATTAAACCAGAATAATATCCATTCCTCGCGCCAATACTTTGAAGCAAGGAATAGTTCGCCTTGCCGGATTCCTATCCAGAAACCTTCTGCGTGGCGAATCGCGTACGATTCTGACGTACAGAATGTGATTACACAAATATAATCAAAAGAAATGAGAAAAGAGCCTTTTTCTATGCAATTCACATTGTGATAACACTCTGTCGATTCACATGCCACAAGTTTTGCCGCCAATTTACCACAAATCTTACCGTCAAGATACAGCAAATCTTACCGTCAAAAGTCTTCGGAAGATTTGGTAAAACACTGTAAAATGACTAAATTCCGCCATCAAATAATGATCCGAACATGGAATACCTGAAAAGAGTAATAGATGACCAGTTGCGGGATTACTTGGATGCCTTTGGAGCAGTCAACATTGAGGGCCCTAAATGGTGCGGAAAAACAACCACTGCCAAGCAAAAAGCGGCAAGCATCATCGAACTGCAGGATACAGATAAGCGCGATGAGTATCTCGCCACTGCTCTTACGAAAGCATCTCTCCTGTTGGAAGGTGAAACACCCCGCTTGATTGATGAGTGGCAGGATGCTCCAACGCTTTGGGATGCAGTCCGGGTGGCGTGTGACCGTCGACAGAAGCCCTCGCAGTTCATCTTGACGGGTTCCACATCGGCTGATACATCTGAAACCGCACATACCGGCACTGGCAGGATTGCGGATCTCACAATGTATCCGATGAGCCTTTATGAGACAGGTGAATCTACCGGTGAGATCTCTCTGGAGGCGCTCTTCGACAATCCATCCAAGGATATCAGCGCCCATTCCAAGATGGGCGTCGAGGATCTCATCTTTGCTGCCTGCCGCGGCGGATGGCCGGCTGCCCTCCAGCCAAAGACAGAGCGCGGAAAACTCCTTATTGCCAAGAACTATGTGAAGACTGTCTGCGATAAAGACATCTCGAAAGCGGCCAAAGAAAAACTGGATCCCAAGATTGCCAGGGCTATCCTCCGTTCCTATGCCCGTAACATTTCCACCCTTGCCGACAAGACAACCATTCTTGCCGATGTCGCGGCAAATAACGATTCCTTGGCCCGTAGCACCTTCGACAAATATGTAGCCGCACTGGAGAAACTCTTTGTCATTCAGGATATTGCGGCCTGGAATCCATCCATCCGTTCCAAAACCGCAATCCGTAGTGGTGAGAAGCGGAGTTTCTGCGACCCTTCAATCGCTGTCGCCGCCTTGGGCCTAGGTCCCGGTCAATTGAAGACACAACTTAAAACCGTCGGTTTCATTTTCGAAGCCATGTGCGTACGCGATCTAAAGATCTATTCTGCTCAACTGGGCGGAGAAATCTCCCACTATAGAGATCGCTATGGTCTTGAAGCCGATGTGGTTTTGCATTTGGAAGACGGACGGTATGCCCTCATCGAATGTAAACTGGGCAGCAATGAAATTGAAGACGGAGCATCTCACCTTAAAGAACTGGCAGACCTTATTAGGAAACATAACAAACAGGAAAAACAGGTTCCTCTCCAAGAGCCGGATCTACTTATGGTCATCACAGGTGGCGAGTATGCCTACACCCGTCTCGACGGTGTGATGGTTATACCATTGGCATGCTTGAGACCCTAAAAAACACAAAACATAATACAAGCAAATCTGACAGCTAAATTCTCCCTTTTTTTGCTAAGGTATTCGATCGTTTTCGGGACTCTTGAATTGACTTTTGTTGTTCTGAATCCTTAATGGTATTATCCATTTTATGCCGCTGATCTTTAATCATTCCAAGTAATTCTTTTTGGAGCTGTTGCTTACCTCCTGATTTGAACGCCATATAATAATTCAGCTTAAAATATAGCATTAGCAAAAAGTTTGAAACTATCAATATCATTATCTTTTGCCCAAAGAATAAACCTGGAGATAATATACTTAACTTTCGTGTGAGTGGTTTTCCCTTCTTTTTGTTTTTGTAAAACACCTTGAAGTCTTTCCTGATTCACTAGCATATCTCCATCTCTAGAATGGAGAAAATCCATTATTCCTTGTAGCAGATCATCTTCTGTAAACTGAGAAGAATACTGACTTTCCGCATAGTTCTTTATCCGATTAGCCAACGAACTAAAACTATTCTCATTAAGTTCATTACTGATCGATTCTAAAGCAGTATTCACGGCTGAATTAACAACAAGATACTTTCCGTTCTCTCTAGTAAGATAGTGCCCTGTCTTTTTTTTAAGGAGCGTATCAAGAACTCCTTTGTATATGGTTGAGAGACCATAATCGGCCGCAAACCAATCTTGCAAATCTTTTCGTGACACCACATTTGCATTATGAGTCACAATGGATTTACAAACTAACGGGACATATAAATCAAGTTAAGTCATCCCTTTTTCCTGTAGGTAACTCAACATCGCATACGTCAATAGATATCTTTCAACCATAATAATACTATTTTTGACTATTTCAAAATACGTATCTGGTCCTATTCGGATCAAAGAGCTCGTTCGTCGGTGATGAGGATTATCATTGCTCAACTATTCGCTTAACTTATAGTGTGAATCCATTGTGACGAGGTCCTTGTATATCTCATCAAACCATTTTGTCCTCTTTAAATTATATCCTTTCTTTCTTGCTTCTTGAAAAAGAAACTTGTTGAAAGGGAAAACTGAGTTCAATTCCTCCCTGTTCTTATAATCTATATATGAATTAATGACTGTAGCGAGCTTTAATCGATCATTCGCAAAAAAGTTCTCCAGCCTCATAAATTGCTCAATGTTGACCATGACCACATCTTTTACAACAAGTCGATCATCGATTTCTTTTGTATTCATCATTTCCCAAAACTCTTTATTAAGAAGATAGCTCGCTCCTTCCACGTCAAAGCAATCATCAAAATAAACAATGACAGGGAAAACATAAACGATTCCTCTGAGCGCGGTGTTGTCAATTCTATCCAGTATTAGGGATAGCTTCTCTGAAACTACCGCCACAAGCTGTGATACACCTTTACTATGCCCTTTGGAATTCCTAACATATTTGTCGAATAATGCATCTTTTATTACGTTGTAGTCCCCACTCAATTTTATACGTGAAGCTAGTTGTGCGTCTTTACACTCGAATAAAAAAACACGATTCCCTCTCCTCATATAATAATCAGGCATACCCCCTCCCAGTTTCTTCTCTAATTCTTGTCCGCTGTATCGTGTATATCGTTGACCGAAGCATTTCTTCATTAAAGCATAGAAGAAAAACCTTTCGGAGAATTCTTCGCCGAGAAGTGTCCTTAAATCCATATAGCCTTTTGGGGCATCTAGAACTCCTCTTCTCACAAGCGCATCCTTCATGTCAAAGAGTAATCCCGTGAATGCCTTATCTAGAAAGAACTTCATGAAGATGAAGTTATATATTCTAGGACCGGTCTTTAACAGCGGCTTTTCTCGAATCATGAGGAAATCCTCATCGTGTTTGTACTGAGACGGATCCAAACACATTTCATCGAAGAAATGGATAGCAGCAGGACTGTTCTCGTATATACCCATCCTACAGTTAGATAAATCCTCTGAGGTCATGCCTAAAAAAGTCAAAAAGATCTCATCAATATATTTCTTGGCATTGGGTAAATCTCTTTCTTTACAAAACTCTTTGACATATCCGGCGAATTTTATGTTATGCTTAGGAAACTCAATCAAGAGCATATAGCACTTTATCAGCAGTAGTCTGTAATCACGTGGAGATTCAATATCGTCACTTTTTAAACATAGTGGCATGAATCGTTCCACGAATTCATCAGCTTTCATTGTGCTATTGGGGAGAAATTGATTATACGTTAAACGCTCATCGCAACAAATCATATAGGATAGCAGGAGATTTGATAGATCATCTTGAGACAGTTCGTCATCTCTCCCATTATAGCAAGAAAGTAATCTGCTTATTAGCAGTAGCATTGCATATTTGTCGATGAGTGCATATTCGCCCAGATTAAACTGCTGGGCGTAAGCACCAATAGGATTATTGACGTCGTCTCTAGTATTCAGCACCCAGGGGGCCCAAATACTAGCATCATGCTCTCCAATGAGTTGATTTGCCTTTTGACTAAGGCGGTAGGAAAGAAACTCGATAGCACTGTTAGATGGAACTGTGGCAAGTAGATCTTCTATCTTATCGTGCCGGTCAGGAAACACGACGCTATAAGACAGTAACTTCTGGATTTGTAACTTCATTATTTCCATCATCAATAGTCAGTGTCTTTGCATCTATGTTCATTCGGACAATAATTCTTTACCCAACGATGAAATGAGTAATCACACCAGCTATTATCCCAATAATTAACGATCCAATAATGGTCATCAAAACAAGATTGCGAGTCTTTTCTTTTTTATTGATATATTTCACTTGTTCTCCAATTGCAAATCCTCCTTGGGGAAACAAGTACTCCACAAATCTCTTGACAACAAACATTGAAAAGAAATAGCAGACTAGAGATGTCTCTAGCAAAAACAATGTGTGATTATTGCCAAGCAATCGGTCTTTCCCTAAATTGGTATAAAACCCCAGATAAAATACAATAAACAGTAATGTCCCAATTATCCAGTATACAACAGGCTTATGAATCCACCAGTATGAAGTTTGAGCAGCTTTAACGAATTCGTCAATTCGTTGTGTATAATATGTGATTTCTTGTTCTTCCATATTATTCAGACTCAAAATGCAAGAGCCATCATATTTAGACATATCAAATAGAGAAATTGATATGTCGGGGTCGATTCGATGGCTTCCGCTCTCCTTATAGCCAAAAACTGTAAACACAACGATCTTTCTTGGGTCAGGATTATTATATGATAATACATCATCAACCTTCCCCAACTCATATCTAGCACCATCGGAAGTCTTTATAACATAAGACACGTCACCGAAGTCTTCTTCAATGACTTCGGATAGATGCGCTATATTTTGAGCATCAATGATTAAAGAGCGGTTATAAGACTTGCTCAACGAACCCTTCATAATACTTTTTATCTAGTTAACTATAACACTCTCTCTGATTTGTTAATAATCAAATCTTCATCCTATACATAGTCGTTTTCCTCCTCTCAAACCCAACTTCTGATACATCTCATTCGCCTCGACCCGTCACGCCTTGAGGTCAAATTCGGGTCCACCGGCGCCAGCCCATGCCGTGCGCCCCCGAAGATATGCTCTATCAGCGCTCTTCCGAATCCATGACCCCGGAAACTAGAACCCACCACGACATCCTCAATGCTCGTCTTTTGGCAGGTAGGGAAGTCGAAAAAACATAATTCCTTGCCAGCTGGACATACACTTTAATCCCTCGCATATATACCTCTGAAACATGAACTCATCGCTCTATTGTGTATGATACCTATCCAAGATCCTTTTGCAGGGCGCAATGGCGCAAATTACGATTATACAAATATAACCAAAATAAAGAAACAAGAGCACTTCTCTATTGCGATCATCTGCTTAAAAGAACGCCAGGTGTCCTTGATTCCCATTATGCTGAGCATCATTCATCGGGTGAAATCCAGAGTTGTTATCGGAAAGGAATGGTAGTTGAACACATTTGGATTAT
Organism: Bacteroidales bacterium; assembly: GCA_017651645.1. The sequence goes on along the minus strand of JAGCCO010000010.1, from coordinate 30,087 downwards.
TATGGGTATTCTGCTTGATAATCAGAGTTCATCAGCGTTATGCACAGAGCACTAGATCATTCTCATCCTCATTATTGTATTCTCATCATATCTACCAACTGTAAAAAATAGTCATTGGACCAGATGTCAAGGGCGCTAAGCTGGCTTGCGCCAATATAAGGCATGACATCCTTTTTGACATGGTCAATGTCAGTATTGATAATCTTCTCGCGGAGTTGTGTCATGAACTCGTCCAAGCTGAGTACCTCGCCGTTGAATTCCCTGATCCGTTCTTGAAGATGCCTGAAATCCAAGGGTATACCATTCCTTACGTACCACTCGAAATCAAACCAATCCCGGCCCTTTACACGGCGCTGCCAAGCTCGATAAACCAGCGCATGCATTTTTCCCGCATAGAGGTCGGGGAGGGTGAAGCAACGAACCATGAATGAATAAGGCTGCAGAAGGAGCTTCTGCTCCGTAGTGAACATCAATGGAGGATCCGTGTCGAGTTCAATTTTCACCCTGGCCGTTTTCTTTGTCTGAAACTTGATGTCGTAAGCCTCGGTATTCTCCTTCAAAAATGCAGACTCAACCTTTCCAAAAGCTCTCTTCTCCTTCCTGGTAATCGTAACATCAAAGCCCGCAATATGGAATTCCTCCCGTATTGCATCGAAGTAGTTCTCGAGATGAATGTCATCGCGCTTCTCCGTGAGCGAAAAATCCATATCCTCCGAAAACCTCGGAAGCCCATGGAAAAGCCGCAGGCAAGTGCCCCCATAAAACGCGGCATGATCGAAAAAGCCGCCACGATGCAAGCCCGCCAACGCAATCTTCTGGCAAACCTCTTGCTCTGCGTTTGTTGTTGCTGTACTGCCCGTTTCTCTGCCATATGCGGCTAACATAGATTCGTAGGTTGTCATTGCTTGATGATCTTAATCAGATTCTTGAATGTTTGCTCCTTGCGTCCGATACATGAGCATTGCTCAATGATATCGGTATCCAACTCAGTTAGGATGTCCATATCAATTCTAAGGTCCTCCTCGAGATATGTGGCCAATGACTTGACGGACTGTCGGGGAACAAAATTATCCAGAAGGATTGTGTCACACAAAGCCTTTTCCCGGGTAGCCATGAGAAAACTGACTCCTTGTTCCTCCCTGCATTCAACACCGATCGGGAAGTATGAGGCGGGGACTTGAACGTAACTGAAGTTCCCGATGGGAGTCTCAAAAGAACGAGTACGTTTCGTGGTCGCAGACGTCATCAGGAATACTTGTTCCGGAATCATACTATAGTAGCGGAGTGCCCATTGGAAGGAGACATATGAAGGTCCATAGATATGGTTGGCACACAGCCTCGCATCTGTTTTCTTTCCGGTCAATTCTTGGTTGACAACGAAGAGATTACGCTTGAGACGGATCAATTCGCCGCTCTTCTCCAACGCCTGGACCTTTTTCTCCGGCGAAGCAAGGTCAGGGAAGCAGGACCTGATGGTGGCCCCCGACACCGGAATCCCGGCAAATTGCATCAATGGATCCTTTTCGAACATTATCTGTAGAGTATGCTCTACAAATATAGCAAAATTTCCACAGAAAGAGAAGATTATCTTCTTTTTCTATGAAGAAACAGCGCTGGCAATGTCATATCATATATCCAATCAATACCACAAATCACAATTTCAAAGCAAAAGACACCAGAAGAATCCGCGCTAAACTGAGTTCCAATGACAGTTTTTTTCATTGAAAGAACAATTAAGGTTGAAATCGTTTATGCTTTCTTCAGACTGCATTCGTTTTATGGTTTCCTTTTATAACATGATGATACACTAGACGGACAAAGGGTACTTATAATGCTACATCTTATGCTACGCCTTGTTGCAGGGAAAAACAATTATATCTATATTTGTCACGATATTTCGCCTTAAACGGAACAACATATACAGGTAAACCTGTTGGATGCGGCTCAAGTGTCGAAACTTTATGGTAAAGTATGGCATCCGGACAGGTTTCCCGCGCCTCGTAGCGCGGGGAACCGTCCGCATACATACGCGGCCTCGACACCCGCGAGCCCGGATAGGCCCCGCACTATCTTTATCCGGCAGTTTCCTTCGTAGAGCTGCCGGATATTGTGTATTTAGTCGTCACGGGCAATGCTCCCTCTTTTGCTCATCCGGCAGCTTTCTTTTTTTTGCGATAGGTCTTTCAAACATATTATCAACTCAAGTAATTGAGAACAAACGGCTTAGCAAAGACAGACAGTTAGGTCGTTTTCGTCATAGAATGTTCATTTTTTAATAGAATGCAAGTATATTTGTACAATATCAGAATCATGAAAAGGTTTATACTCATATTGTTAACACTGCCCTTTTACCTTACCTCTTGCCAGAAATCCGAAGCGGTGAGGCTGATGAATGGTATTGAAACCTATATACAAACTCGACCGGACAGCGCCTTGGCTGTTCTTTCGCAGATTGATACATCTTTGCTCCGTCAGCCCAAAGAACGGGCGCAGTTCGCACTGCTCTACGCGATAGCCCTGGATAAGAATTACATTGACACAACCGACATTAGAGTCATCCGGCCAGCCGTAGAGTACTACCCTAAACACGGAACGGCATGGCAAAAGATGCTGACTTACTACTATGAAGGTCGCATCCTCTTTAATGCAAAAAGTGATGCTAAAGCCATTATCAGTCAGATGCATGCCTTGGATAATGCCATGAACACAGAACCTGGGCGTTACTTGGGTCTTATTTATACAGCTATGGCCGACCTTTCCAGCCGATCTTATTGCTGGGATGAAACAGAACGTTATTTGACAGAGGCCCAACAAGCTTTTCTCAAAGTCAAAGATTCAACCGCTTATTATCTTGCTACGGAAAAGATTATTATAAATCGCTCTAATCAGGGGCGGAAGGAAGAAGCCATCGAGATGGCCAATTCATTGATAAGGAAACACATCCCTTCCTTTCTTTTAGGAGATGTTTTAATCCAAAAAGCGGGAATGATGGTTGATACTACAAAAGTGGATTATCATCCTGCTCTGGCATGCTATCAGCAGGCATTTCAGAATGGCGGAAAACCATCAAAGAAACAACTGGCTCGATACGCCTATTCATTAGGAAGATGTGGATATGATAAAGAAGCGGAAGAGGTCTTCAAACTGCTAATGGGAGCAGATGAAAGCACTGCCTCTGCTGCTAAACCCTGGAAACAAGCGCTTTTAGCTGATAAAGGTGACTTTCAAAATGCATATCTGATTCTTCGGGAGAGTCTGGATGTTCAATCTGAAACGGTTAATCAATTGATAAACCAATCCTTATTCCGCTCCCAACGGGATTACTTTAGGGTTAAAGAAGATGAAATCGTCTTGCGCAACAAGAATCAGCGGCTTTTGATTGCATTTCTTATTCTATCGTTTGTTTTGACAGCTACCTTTTTAGGAATGATGGTTCGTCGTTTTATACGGAGAGTTGCAAATAAAGAACTAGAGATGGAACGAGTCTCAGAATCGATGAAACAACTCCTGGATGAAAGAGACGTGTCGATTAATGGTTTGCGATCCCAGTTCAAGAGTATTCATAATCAAAGATTCAAACAACTTGAGGAGTATTACAAGGACTATGAAATTGCCCGCCGCTCCGGGGCATCTAAGGACCGACTCTATGATAGTCTCCTAGCGATTATTCGAGACATCGAGGGGGATACCTGTGGGCAACGCCATTTGGACGCCTTGATTGACCAACAATTCGATGGAGTCATGACCCGGTTACATTCGGAATGTCCCAATCTTCAGAAACGCGATTATCTTTTATTCTCTTATACTGCAGCTTGCTTTGATCTTTCAACGATTGGAATGCTTCTTGGTAACTTGTCTGCTGATGCAGTTCATATGCGTCGGTATCGACTCAGGAATACTCTTCGAGAGATTAAGCCACCATCTCTTGAAGTTTTCTTAGACATCCTGGATTGTAAGTAAACTAGCCTCTGTTAGGTCTTTTGGCGTGGATAACTTGTATATCACTGATAATCATATATTTATAAGGTATTCTTTGTTAGGCTTGTTATCCTCGTTACTATTCATATATTGTTTAGTCCTTTGTATTTTTGTTACGACTAAATACACAAATTATGAAGAGTAAACACGCCTTTCTTATGTTGTCGCTGCTCCTAGTGGGAGCAAGGCAATTGTCCGCTATGCAGGATCAGATTCCTATCCCCATCCTTACATCCGAGGAAGAATCCATAATTATCCGGTCACCAGATATCATCCGGATTAACGGTGTTTACGATACCGACAATAATACTTTTATTTTCGGTATAGGAGGTAGTACGGAATCCCTTACTGTATCTATCAACAATCCTGGCTCCAACGAGACTTATAACACTGTTTTCATTGGCAGCGGACTTTTTTATGTTCCCATCAGCGGAAATACCGGCCTTTGGCAAATTACGATTACCCGTTCAAACGGATCAGAGTATGTCGGAGAAATCCTCCTTTAGTGTTACATAAGCAAAGCATCAATTACATTGTAACAAAGTACGCCCACCGATAAAAAGAGATCTGCCCCTTATTAATCAAGTTTATCATATTTATTAAGGGATGTAATTAGACCGTATATATTAAAGGTTTCGATTATTCGGGCAATCAAAAGTTTTAGTTATGAGAAAAATAGTTTGTTACATATTTGCTGGAGTTCTGACTTTTCTGTCGTGCCAAAAGGGTCAGGAACCAATAAATGAATCTTCCTCTGAACCTTTTACTCGAAGTGGAGACTCTACTCCGAGAAATAGCTCAACTCCTATTAGCAAAGAAGCCGCCCTAAAGATAATTGAACCTATTACAAGTAAATACCCAGATAGGAGGGTGGACATTAGTGACGAAATAATCCCAGCGGGGACGAGCATCGCATATAACACTATGGGACACCTAGTGGATGTGGATGACCGTACTTATTGCCAGTCTCCAGATTATGACTCTTGGTTACTTGTTGTCGACAAAGATGCCTCTCTTCTAGGGAGACAACAGTTGATTCATATATTTGTTGATGTTGAATCAGGCTGTTTTTCAATCATGGAATTGGAGGGACGAGCAATTGTTAAATGGGATACTTCTCGAAATGTTTATGTTCATTCGGATATTATTAGCGAAATTGATGAAGCCAAGAATACAAGACCTCCAGAAAGAAGTGGCGGAGGAACGCGTTGGGCCGTCATTATTAGTGGTGGTTGCGATTGTTTCAATAATTACTCGCGGTACTACAAAGATTGCGTCAATATATATACCAAATTGACACAAGTACTTGGATATCCCAAAAGTAATGTTTTTTGCCTTATCTCTGATGGAACAGACCCCGCCTTAGATCAACGGTCAGATCCGTATACTTTTATCAATTCGATACTAGATCTTGACAATGATGGGACAAATGATATCCAGTATAAAGCAAATAAAGCTAATATCTCGAACGTTTTCAACAACTTAAGCCTTTTAGTAAGCCCCGGCGACGAGGTATTTGTCTTTATGACAGATCATGGAGACATAAGTGGTTGCTTTTATCTATGGGATTATGAGACGTTGTTCCCTTCGGAACTGAATACAGAACTCAACAAACTTGGAACATCTGTCAAGATAGACGTCGTTATGGGACAGTGCTACAGTGGAGCATTCATTGGTCCGCTGTCTGCTTCTAACAGGACGATAGCAACATCATGTTTATCAACAGAGTCTGCATTGACAGATCCTTTCGAGTATAATTATTTCTTGCATTCTTGGACAGAGGCCATTTCGTATTTTGCTGCATATGGAGATAGCTATGTGTCTCCCACGGAATTGTTTAATATGGCGTATCAGGATGTAGTTGCTATTTCCTCTCAGCATCCTCAGTATATCTCAACCCCGACCGATTTCGGAACGGCCCATAGTATAGCAGGGGAGATAATACCTTATCTCATAGGTGATGATATCTTGTCGACTAACAGATATAGCCTTTTTACCATTGTTAACTATCCTAATCCTACTTCAGTAACATGGTCTACTGATAGTGAAGCATTTATTATTTCTCATACTGATTCAACTGCAGTTGTACGAGGGAACATTTCTTCTCCAGGACGTTTTTGCGAGCCAGGAGCATTTGTTCATGCAGATTTGGACGTGGATGGTGTAAGCCATCGGATAAGTAAGAAAATAACATCTGTTTGGAAGCCGGGGCAATGTCTGAATGGGAACAATATTTGGGGGAGCAGTGGGAACTATCAAATCCGACATTTGGGAGGAGAATATGGATATGTATGGCAGTCAGATAATCCTGCATGGCAGATTACTGGATATAACGATTTTATGGCAAGCATCTTCGAGGGTTACACTAACAATCCGGTAAATCTAATTGTATATTTTTATGATCCCTTGGGAGAAATGATCGTTGTTATAGAGCAAGTTCATTGATGCAAGATTATTGAGTTTCGGACATTATATTATTTGTATGAGTGGATGATTGGGATGAAACGAATCAATAATGCCGTCGTGTTGTCCATGACGATGGCCTTGATGGGATGCGTCGAGACCATCGTCATGGACCCTGGGGAGAAGGACTTGCCCGTGATGGTGAACTGCCTGTTGACTCCGGACTCCAAAGTGCAGACGTTGTATTTGCAGTACGTGATGGGGAAATCTGCAAAAGAATATATCCCGATAACAGAGGCGAAGGTGTATGTCTCATCTTATTTCTTCACGACGACGAAGAAGAACTATTTCTATTATGTCGACGGAAACAGGTGGGAATCCGAGAGTTTCCCTGTTGAGGGTGGGAGACATTATCGCCTAACGGTCGAAATACCCGGGCGAGATCCGATCTGGGCAGAAACGACTTGCCCGGTTGCTTATCGTCCCGCTCTCCATACGGATCTCCATGAGGTCCACTCGATGGACTATCACTCCGTGTATTATCAGATTGAACAGTTCCCTACGGATAAGTCACATATAAAGACATCCCCGGTCTGGGTTTTCGCGAAAGGTAAGCTTAAGACCATCGAGCAATGTGATGAGAACTATCCCTTCATCGTGACGGACCATCCCTATGCGGATGATTTCAACATCAATGGGCGGAAGTTCTCCGACCTCTCGTTTACGGGGGATTTCGACGGCCATTGCATGCCGATTTCGTGGCCGGCTTTTCACAATATGCGCCGGATGATGCCCGAACTTCCGCTCCATGACGAATTAGTTCGCATAGAGCATTTGGACACGAATCGTTTCCATATACTGGCCGGCCCGATCGAGTATCCCAAGGTCGGTGAGCCCCATCAAGACCATTTCGTGTTCTCGTTTGTCTCGGACGAGTATGATAAGTATTTGAGGAGCGTCTATGTCAAGAGCAGGAAGACGGAGCATGATATTACGAGCATTTACTCCACTGAGAGTGTGTATTCAAACATCGAAGGTGGCGTCGGTATTTTTGGCAGCGAGACAACCTATCGGGTATTCTTTCTGGCCATGTAGGATAAAACAGTACGACAAGAATGAAAAGACTGATTGCATTATTTATGACGCTTGCCGCGTTGACGGCCTGTCAGAAGGATTCTTTCCCGCTTACGATGGATGCTGCGATAAAAAAGGTTGAGAAGGTCATCAAGCAGTATCCCAATAGGGACTGGTTTGCAAGTAAAAGCATCATTGAGCCCGGCACTGTTCTGAAGTATTCCAAATTCGGGCAATTATGGGACGACCCGGAGTTGATTCACGAGTATGTCTCGCCGAATTATCGTGCCTGGTTGGTCGTGATTGCGACGGATGAGTCTTACGATTCCAGCCCCGACGAGTGCCTGCATCTTTTCATTGATGCCGATACCGGGAATTATACCGAGAAGTGGTTGAAAGGGCAGGCCATTGTCGAATGGGGGTCGACTCCGTTTTCCCGTGCCATGCAGTCAAAGGGAGGCAAATAATAACTGAATGATTGGCAGACGCTTGATACCGATTATACTCCTCCTGTACATGGCGGTATTTTCCGTCAATGCGCAGAATGTCGGGGAGATGCGGGACACGATTCGTTCATCGCGGATCGTGTCGGACCGGATTGTCGAGCGCGATGCGGGAACACGTATCATCGCTTTGCCGGAGTTGCGGTCGATGGTATCTGCGACGGGTGATGCGGATGTAATCAAGTATATCCAGACATTGCCCGGTGTATCGACCGGAGCGGAGGGATCGTCCGCCATCTATGTTCGGGGCGGCAACATCGGCAGTAATCTGACGACACTCGACGGCGTTCCCTTGTATGGTGGAAGCCACTTGCTGGGTCTATCGAGCGCCTATCCGTCAGACATTGTTTCGGACGCCAGTTTCCGTGTGGGAGGATTCCACGGGGATGAGAGTAATATCACGGCCTCCCATATCCGCCTGACGACCGCCGACGGGAGTTTTACCAAGCCGTCGTATAGCGTTTCCGCGAGCACGTTCGTCCTTGGGGGAACCGTGTCGATGCCCCTTGTCAGAAACAAGGTTTCGCTCATCAGCTCGCTGAGGGCCTCCCCGCTGGGACCGGAGTTCCGGGTTATCCAATCGGTCGTGGGCGGGGCGCTGGACAGCCTCAGCCGGCCCCGTGCCATCGTCTATGACGGTTTTGCCAAGGTCAAATGGTTGGTCAATGCCGACAACAGCCTTTCGCTCAGCGTGTTCGGCAGTCAGGACGCCTACAGTTACCGTTATGGAGGCGATTCCGACGAGAGCATGGGCTGGAGCAACTTCATCGCGAATCTCCGTCACGAAGGATACCTGGGCAGCGGCTGGTCCGTCGAAGACGGTGTGGCTTTCAACCGCTTCTACGGCCGTCAGGGACTGATCCGTGACATGAGGGGGACGCTGAATAATCTTGCCATTATCAGTTCTCTGAACGAATTGACGGCGGATGTGGTCTTTTCCCGGCCGATACGGAGCGTCTGTGACATCCGCCTCGGCGTGCGGGAGCGTTTTGCCTGGTTCAACCCGGGGACATCCTCCACCTTCAAGGGCGGCGGACCGTGGACACCGCTGGATTCCCCCAAGACAGACCATATCAGCCATTCCTCCATCACCACCTTTCACACACAGTTCGACCTGACAGCCGGCGAACGGTTTTCACTCATGGCCTCCGGCAAATTGAATATCTATGCGGCTGACGAAGCGGAAGACCCATCCTGGAAATGGCGCGTGAATCCGGAAGCCGGACTTCTGGCCAGGTTGAACTTGACGAATTGGCTGGCGGCGGAAGCGACGGCCGACTGGACGACCCAGTACTACCATACCCTGGAAGGCATTCCCCTCGGCTGGTCCGTGGACTTGCTGGTCCCGACCGGATCGACACGCCCCCCGGAAAAGGCGCAGCAGTTCTACGCCGGTCTGTTCGCCTCCTTCGGCGAACACCGCATCACGGTCGGCGCCTATGACAAGCGCATGAAGAATCTGGTGTATTTCTCCGATGCAAGCCAGCTTTTCAGCCCGGCCATCGCGGGATGGAGTCACAACATCAAAGTCGGGACGGGTACCTCGAGGGGCATCGAGTTCCTCTATGAGAAAGACGGAGAGCGACTTGACTGGCGCATAGCCTATACGCTGTCCAAGACAGACCGGACGTTTGAAGAGGTCAATGACGGCAAGACCTTCCCGGCGAAGTTCGACCGCAGGCATATCCTCAATGCCACGGCGTCGCTTTTGATTTCCGATACTGAACGGCGAAGCATCGCATTAACCGGATTATTCACGCTCCAGTCCGGCCACTGGGAGACCGTAGCTGCGGGCGAATATCCTGCGGTGACCTTTTTCGGCCAGGAGTACACCCTGGACTACTTTACCTCGGTGAACAACTATGAGATGCCACCCTACATCCGGCTGGACCTGGGTTGCAGTTTCAAGTTCAAGACCCGGCATCCGCAAGAACTGAACTTAGGAATCTATAACGTCCTGAACCGCCACAATCCGTTCTCAATCATTTACGATGACCGCTCAAGGGAATGGAGACAGATTTCGTTGCTTCCCATTATGCCCAGTTTTAGTTATAGAATCTCTTTATGTTTTTTTATGGTCCTGAAGTGGCCTAAAGAAACAAATACACTCCAACAATTAGACATTTTTCAGTAACAAAAGTGATATAAGCCTCTTATGAAGAAGACAGATTCCATTCTTTGTCTCTGCTTGGTCGTTAAACGGTTTCAACTTAGGAATGAATATTAATCACGTACTCACTGCCTTTGTTATCATTTATGAGTTTACTTCTCTAATGAATATGGCAAATTGCTAAAGAAATAACCTTTGCTATTGATGTTACGCTATACATTTTAAGACTAAAACGATGGATACCGATTCTATTCAAATTTCAGCACTCACTCCCGTAGAAGTAGAGTTTAAGTTTTACATTCAAGATTTACATGGTAAGAAGCATCCTGCCATCATTCGTTATCAGTATCCTTTGTATTTCAAAGAATATTTCTCAAGAGTTGAATCTATTCTCGCAAATACGGTTCTACGTGAGTTTAAACCTCGTCTTTCCATTGACACGTTGTATTGTTTACGAAAGAAGAGGCAAGTCTTCAAGTCTATTCGTGGTTTTAAGTTTTGGAGTAGTTTTCTAATTTCATTCAACCCAGATTTGTCTTCACTTTCCGTAGATGAGGTTGAAACACTTTCAAAGGAAGGTTTTCTGAAGGCGGTTACGGTTCTTTTACCATTATATGTTCAATATGATGGAGAATTATGTGATCTAATTATCCCCTTCCAGAACTATGATTATCCATTATGTGGCGAATGGGATGATATTATTCATGAGTTATTAAATCTCCACAAGTTGGTCAATAATGAGTTGCCTAATCGTGACTTTGAACACTTATGGAATGAAGCATTCTCCTTCTATTCTTCTATTTGCATAATTGATGCGATTGTTGTTCCAGAGAACTACATTATTCCTACCTGTAGATCGAGTGAACTAATCCTTGAATTCAAGCAATACAAGAATATCCCTGGGACGACGAAAACATATAGAATTGACGCGGCTAATACCAATACAAACACACAAAAGCACATCCATGTTTATTTTGACGGTGAGCAATTATATGCCATTAATGTTGATGGAACACCTCACGATGGGAGCAAATACAAACTATCAAAGAAGGATCAGGCATTCCTAAGGGATATGGGGTTTGTCGTTCCTGAGAACGGGATACTTGAAATGTATTTTTTCAAAGACAAACCCAACACTTAATTTGTAATTAATTATGGAAAGGATTGAGATTCATACGGATAAAATGATTCCGTTCGTTGAGTATGTGTGCTGGCTGGACATTATGGGTACCCAAAATTCCATGTCTGAATCTTTTGAGAAGTCGGCAAATTTCATACTTCGATTTCATACTGCCGTATTAAAAGCAGCGATCTCTCAAAAAGTTAGAGTGTATCCGGTAATGGACGGGGTATACGTTGTTGTGAAGAAGCTAGATGAAATGAGAGCGACACTGGATAAGATTATGACAAGCCTTGCGGAGGTTTTTCTTGCAGAGAAGAACAATCATAGGTTCGTTGTTAGAGGCGCCTTGGCAAGAGGGCCTATCCAGCATGGAAGCAAGATATCCTCTGAGATTTCAGCAGACATATCTCCTAGAGTTGGTTATAAACAGCATCTTTTGTTTGGAATGCCGATGATTCAAGCTTTTACTTCCGAGAAACTGGCTCCGCCTTTTGGGATTTATATTCACGAATCCGCAAGGACCGTCGGCGGTTTACAAGGACGCTACTATTACTGGCGTAGGAACGAAGCTTTGTCAGCAAACGTGCATCTTCAGTCTGAACTAAAGGAAGGGTTAATCTCATTCTTTGGGTGGGAGAAAGATCGCAGTTTTTATTATAAGCTCGAAAAAACTAAATTTGAAGAGTATGAAAAGAGAGTAGAAGAATACTATAGAATGATTGAAGAAGGGATATCGTAGATGCTTTAACGTGGCAGCTTCATCAATCCGCATCCTTTTGGAATTGTGACACATTTACATAATTCCCAGTCAGAGCGTTCTAGCGGGGTTTTCTTGTGACTCCAACAGGATTCCAACCTTCTTCACGGCAAGTTTAAACACAGAATACAATATCCTGTTTATCACTGCTCTTGATTAGTTGGAAAAGTTGATATAGTCATTGAGAATCTTACTAGTGGTGAAAAATAAGGAATTCTTTTCTACCATTATGACTGCACTCATCCCTATTTGTGGCCTACTGGTTTTTGACGATTCATCTTTCTCGGGAAGGCGAGGATGAATATTATGACGTTTTATGATTAATTGATTACACAATATGAAAAAAGTATTATCATTCCTATTAGTGCTTCTTGTTATTTCCTGTTCAAAAGAAGGCATTGAGAATGTTGAAAACATGTCGAAATTAATAGAAGAAGAGTCTTTCCCTATAGCGACCTTTGGAGAACAGACAGGTCATCCATTTTCAATGGAAAATGTCTTAACTGCATATTATAATCTTCCAATCGAGACTAGATCAAGTTTTGATTTGGATCAGATAGTACCAACACATAAATATGTCTGTTTTGTACCGACATCTGAAGATGAAATGGATTCTATCCAAAGAAAAAATGATCTAGATTATTATCAATATCCCCTTGATTGTGAAATAACCGAGGGATTTGTCGGAATTGACAATCCTTTCATGATCAACGGTTTCCCACGATATTGGTGTGTTGTTCCTAATGATTGTCCTTTAGATGCATTCGGTTGTCCTTATGTGATAGAAAGTGAACTATGGATGCCTGATGATCCGAATGAGGTGAAGGTTAAATCCTCAGATAATATGTCGTTTGTTATGGCATTGCTCAATGAGATATGCTATGAACATGGTATGGCAAATCCTTATTCTGTAGAGACAAAAGCCAGTAATCACTATTATCCTGGAGGATATGTAAAATACTATGATTCAGTATTAGGACTCATTGGCGTTGAGGGAATGGTCGTTGAAGCGTATACCTTCTGGCATAATTATAAGGCGACATCATTGAGTAATGGCGTGCTAAACTTTGGATCTCACACGTTCAATGGATCTTTCAGATATCGGATAAAGTTTAAACGCGACGATTTTGCTATTAGAAAAGAGGACAATAACTCTGATTTAGAATATGTTACCGCACAAGTCACGACCCCTTTAACTCAAGTATTCTCTGGAGAATATGCAAAGTATTGTGTTATATTTCAAGCAGCTCAGCGCTTTTATTATCAGCCTATTGATATCCCTCGGCCTCCTGAAAACGGGTTTTGGAAAGCCTGCTTACGATTGCAAGTTTTCCCTAATACTTCAAATGGGAATACTGTTGGACAACATAATATCGAGGATAGGTGGTGGTTTCTTGCAGATAGACCTGTAATTAAGATTTGGGGTTATTCTGCGGGTGAGGAGAATACTTCTGATGAATTGTATGGTGGTGCGATACATGAATTAGCACATTCAATGCATTATAATATGGACAAAAACTTGTACTCATCTATAGAGAAAAGAGTAAAGGAGAGTGTTGCATTTGGTATTCAGTGTTATTTAGCTGATCAGCGTTATTCTTCTTATTCTGCCAATTATGCAGATGACTATCGATTAATCAACCTATACACGGAAATAATGAAAGATTTGACGGATGGCGTCAAAATGGTATATTGTTATGATGCAGTAGATAATGGCGGATACTATCTTTATTCTGGTTTCCAAAGCAGTTATTATGATAATATTTCTTCAACCTATTCAATACCGGAATTAATAGAAGCCGTTAGAACATGTACAACACCTCTCAACTGGTATTCAAGAATACTATCGTTATACCCTGGAAGACTATCTACGACGACTGATTTACACACCGCTTTTCATTTTTGGTTCTTGTATGAGGATTAGTCATTTTATTTTAATCTTATTCGCGTGCCTTTCTATGGCATTAGTGATACCATCTTGCAATCGAACAATCGTCCTTGAAAGCTTTCCTGATTATGCAAAAGCAGAAGAGTATGTTAACGATACTGCATTTGACTGTTCAATAAGATGGGTGGGAACTGACGAATCAGAAGAGTTAAATCATTGTATTATTGCCAAAGGGGAGTCATTCAAACAACTTGGTCCGGAGGGCAGGGTAGATGGTTGCAGTCGTTTATATATTGGGAAGGACATCCATTTTCTTTTCTTGGATGGTTCCTATTATGATTTGGAACAAGCAGATGATTCTTTTTGGGCTGGGTTATCTCGTGTTGAAAGTGAAACGATTCTCGGCACATCAAATGAAAAGTGGCTTGTTCGCAGATTCTTTTTGTCCGATATATATGAGATGTCGGTACATCCATAGTTGAATAATCCTTCACCTATGTCAGGTGACAATTAGGGGCGGGTTCTCCAGTCAGACTGATTAGAGTTGATAAGGATAGGAAAATGATTGCTATGATGGTATAATGGAGAGCCATTTTTGTCTTCTCGATGCATTTCAGTATTGGAAAATCCGCAGCAAAGAGCCCCTTTGTTCCCATTTCAAACTGAAGGGGTCACTTTCATAAGCGCCAAGGTAGGTCACTTTGCGTAAGAATTTCCAATCTATGCCTTTCTAGGATTCGTTCGGACTTTTGTGTCTTTTGAAGGATTCTATAAGCCAGATATTCCTGTTTGGTGTAGGGTGCTTGTGAGTGTTTTGATTCTGCTTGCAGTGTGCCTTGTATGTATTCTCGGGGTAAGTATCAATGTGCTTTGTACAAGGAAAAGAAAAGTGGTAGATGGCAGAAATGGGAAGGCGGTTTATGTGAAATATGGGGATTTATTCAATGAGAAGATCCTGGGCAAATCGGATGGAAGGAGGAATATCTGTTTCGCTGTTAATCGTTGCTTTGATACAGTGGTGGATAATCGTCTTATTACAGAAACATCCGTGCATGGCGTTGCATTAAAACGGGTGTATAAAGACGGATTATTTGATCCCTGCTCCATGAATACGGCAATCCAGGCAGCCGTTTCTCCTTCTGCCCAATTCGAGCAGCTAATGATGGAACAAAAACCAGAAGGTAATTTGAGACGATACGAAATAGGAACTGGCGCAGATGTGACGATTTCTAATTCCCTGCATTATTTCATGATAGCAATCGGTAAAATGGATTCAAGATTGACGATTAGTGCAAAGGATGGGGAATACTGTCTGGCCATTCAGAGGAGGATTGAATTCATTGATGCATATTCTCAAGGATTTCCCGTATTGCTGCCAATTCTTGGTGCTGGTCTTACGCGTATCAGTCAAGATGAGCCTGCACTTCTTAAATATATGGTTGAGTGTTTAAGAATGAATAAGGCACATGTTAATACAGCTGTTTACATTATTATTAAGGATGATGCAAAAGAACGAATGTCGATAATGGATCTTTAGCTTGTCATTATTGTTTGACGATCTTTGCTATTTATATTTTTCAAGATTTATTGCTCGTTATAACACTGGAACTATACTAAAGAAAAACCCTGTCGGGATGTGTTCCGACGGGGTTTCTCAATAACTCCAACTTATTGCTTTGAATTGTGGTTAGTCTGAAACCCTAACGAATCTCGCAATCCTCTCCTTAACAATTCTCAAGTAGTACCTTTTCATCTTCTCGTTCAGAAAACTCCGCTCAACGAGTGCAACCGTCGATTCGGGCAAGAGCATGTAAGTGTTCAGGATCTTGTCCATACGCGATGGTATTATACCAATCCGCTCTCCGAATCGCTCGAAATCACGACGGCATGGATGACCCGTTCTAATATACTCATCGCTCTTCTCGATGTTCGGGGATAGACCTCCGTCCAGTCCGAGGTCGTCGCCTTGAACATGCAGACTGGTGTTCATGAGATCGTATGCGGGAGCCAGACGGTAGTCCTGTCCCTGCAGGATTAAGGAGAAATTCTTCAGATGGTCATCTCCATTAGCGTAGATATAGTTGAACACGACAAGTTCGAAGAACCTTTCCATGTCGACCATCCACGCGGATACGTTCTTTCTGATAGCAATAGCGATATCCTCATTGCAGCCGCTGTACTTGAAATCCTTCCCATCTTCCTGCTCATTCCTTCCGATTACTGATGCGAAGTCTTCCATTAGCAGCTTTGTTCCGTCGGGAAGGACATCAAAGCGTTTGGTGATATACACAATCTTACCCTTTGGGGTGAAGCATAGTCCGTTTGCAGCTGTTTTAATACCATACACTTGTGAAGCGATTTGCATAGTAAGGTGCTCATTGGCAGGAATCTGCTTGCGCTCCCGAAGCGTTTCATCCCATGGTGCTGGCTTCAAGATATAGGTGGACTGTTCGTCATCCCTTGCTATCCGAATACGACCTTTCTCAATCACGGCCGGGAACTTCTCCTGGACACCAGACACGGAGATTCTGTGCATGGCATCAATAATGAGTTGCTGTCACGGACACCGTCAAACTCGAAGTCCAGATACGGACTCACATTCTGGCAGTCAAAAAGGACCTTGGAGACCTTTGAGGATTCGATTGGGGAATTTTACGAGGACAAAACCGGGGACCCAAATGAAGCGGATTCTCCAATATATTCGGTGATGCGATTTATATGCGCATGTACCGACTCGGGAAGGCTCTTTGAGAGATTAATCCACCTTCTCTTTAGACCTTTCTAGACGTTCTAGATTTAAGTAAATGACTCCTGTTAGGCCTTTTTACAGCAGTTGGCTTATAGAACGTTGTAAACCAACGATTTATAGGCACTACTCAGTTAGGTATGTTCTCCCCGTTGCTCTTCTTTTTTTATTTGGTGTATTGTACTTTTGCTATGACTAAATACACACATTATGAAGAGCAAACAAACCTATCTGTCGTAGTCGTGTTCCTGGCGGGAGCGTGGCAATCATCTGTGATCTATGTAATAACGATTATTGTGCCCGGAGGTCAACAATACACAGCCGAGTTACTTTTATATAGAGTGCCGCATAGCTTAAAAGCGCATAAATAATCAGACAAAATAATTAAGGGCGAAACCCGAAAAGCCCATGACAGAGTAGGGGATTCTTATATTTTACAAAAATGAAAAAAGCAATTACTCTTGCAGCTGTTGCCAGCATGCTTCTTGCGGGAGCCATAACTGCATCCGCGGATGGGTTCAACTATGGTTTTATCACCTCATGTGGTGAAGAAGTCTATTGGGATGATACGGAAGAGATGGAAGAGGATCAGCTTGTTGAGCTCTTGGAGTTTTACGAACTCTTTTACTGTGGAATATCTCTTTGATTAAAGGATATTATTTGATAAGTCGTGTATATGATTTCAAAAGAGCGTTTTTTTATTCTAGTTGTCATGCTACTGATACCGACTGGAATAAATGCCCAATATGTTGCCAATCGTCAAAATGGTATCCGTTGTGGATACCATTTTCATAAGAAATATACTCCGAAGAGCAGTTATACGAAATTCTTGAACATGAGGCTGGACTACTATGACGGGGAAGCGATGTTCTATGATGAATTTACCTTTGAGCGGGATTCCCTCAAACTTCTTGCCTTCGACGAAAACGGGAAGACTCAGAATCAGGAGGAATACAATAAGATGCAGTCTCTGCCCCGTCCCAGACTGGATGATGTGACCATAATGGATTATAAAGGAGGAACTACAGCACAGATTTACAGACAGGCCACTATTACTATTAGGGGCGATGGACAGATGCTGGAACCCCCATCCTGGGAACTGACGGAAGAGGTAAGCACAGTCGGAAGCTACGGTTGCAAGAAAGCCATCGCCCACTATTTGGGGCGGACGTGGACCGTATGGTATACAGAAGATGTCCCATTACCCATAGGTCCCTGGATGTTGTGGGGCACTCCGGGGCTGGTTGTTTCAGCAGAAGATAGTGAACAGCTGTTTCGTTTTCAACTGGTATGGACAGAAGAACTTGACAATAACAATCGGCAGCTATTTTTCGACACTTGTTACCCCAAAAGCTCTTTCCAGAAGCGTGGTGCCACCAAACATTTTGCCCTTTCCATGAAGGATGCCGAACAAATGAATAACAAGATTAAGACAGATGCGGCATATATGTTTGAACTGACAGGAGGGCGTCCCCGGGATATAGAAAGCCTACAAAGCAGAATGAAATACATCCCCCTCATTCCCGATGACTATTGGAGAGGCAAATAAGTTTATACTGCTGGCTCTACTCCTGTGGATGGCGGCCCGGCCTGAGGGTTGGGCGGCATATCCCCTTACCGGCGTGGTGAGGGACCAGAGGAGCAAGGTCCCCATAGCGGGAGCTTTCGTTCTCGCATACGTCGGTCCTGTACAAAAGGGATTCGCATACAGCGGAGAGGACGGTCATTTTTCCATCAACGTGCAGGACGGAGCGACCATCAGCACCATCAAGGTCTCCATGCTTGGATATGCCCCCGTTAGTGTCGATACCGGGGGAAAAACCTCCGAACTTATCATCGAACTGAAGGAAAAGGCCATGCGGCTGAATCCCGCAACCGTGGAGTCCCATTCGGTTCGGCGGAGGGGAGACACCCTATCCTTCTACATCCAGGCTTTTACCGACGGCACGGAACAAGTCCTTGACGACCTTATCAACAAAATACCCGGTCTCACAACAAACGAACAGGGGGCTATCAGTTATGATGGTGAGGCCATCAACCGGTTCTATGTAGAAGACCTAGATTTGCTGGGTAGCAAATACGGTGTTGTTACTAAAAATCTGAAAGCTAGTGACATAGCGCGGGTAGATGTATACTTGAACCACCAGCCTGTCAACGCCTTGCGTGATATCAGCCCCTCGGAAAAAAGTGCAGTAAATATAGTCCTCAAGGAAGATGCAAAAGGAGCGTGGATGTTTACTGGGGATGCGCTCCTCGGTCTGCCTCCTTCCCCTCTTTTTGATGCCAAGGCCATGGTGTCCCGCTTCGGTAAATCTAGGCAGAACCTCTATCTTCTTAAGGGAAACAATCTTGGCTCGGACATCTCGCAGGAACTCCGGGATCAGCCTGGCATCAACGACGCGCCACGGTTTTTCAGACTAAACGGTGACATTGACAGCGAATTGTCATCAACACTTTCTCCCTCTTTCTCCACTCTCCCAATTCCCAGGGAATTGTGGTACGACAATCTCACCGGAATTGCGTCGTTTAACCACTTGACTAAAATAGGCGAACACTCAATAATGCGAGTATCTCTCCATGCTGCAGCCGAAAAAAACTCTGAGAATACCGTCTCCTCTGAGATAATCAATTTTGATGACGGAAGTTCAATGGCCATCGAGGATGACAAATCTCGGATTAGCTGCAAATACTATTTTCAAGGCCGGGCCACATATGAAGACAATAGCCCCAAGCGTTTTCTCTCCGAGACATTTTCCCTGAACGGCCAGATTCGGAGCGATTTGTCGGACGGCTTAGGACGAAATAACTACACAGAGAACTATAATCTCCCTTCTTTCAAGGCGGACAACAACTTGCGCCTGACCCTCAGGCGTGGAAATAAAGCCGTCAATATCATAAGTATGGCCACATACGTGCGGAACAATCACACAGCATCCTTCGATACCGGAGGGCAATCCTACTTTCAAACGTACCTTCAAAACGATTTCACTTCCAAGCACGGTGCGTCTTTGGCAGTTACCGCCGGCCGGCATAGTATTTCGGCCGACGCATCAATAAATCTGGATTATATCGGCCTCAACACAACCCTTATCTCCTCGGCCGATATCTCCGGATTGAGGGGACTGCTACAGGACAGACTATCCGTTTTTTCAACAAGCCCTTCGCTGTCCATTCGCGACGTAGTGAACATAGGGAACATTACAATAACTGCATCCGCCCCTGTAGAACTTCATATTATGACCGTCAAAGGGAAGACTGGCGTTGTTTATCCGACCCTTTCACCTTCGCTTGCTCTCCGATACACTCCTACAGCCAACCTTACGGCCGTGGCAAATGTAAGCTACAGTACCCGGCGTTCATCTCCAGAGAGTCTTCTTGGCTCTGTAATCATGAGAGACTACCGGTCACTTTTCCGTGCAGATAGCCTGAATCGCAGTAGGAGTATAAGCACTTCTGCAAGTATCCGGTATTCCAATCCTGTAGATATGGTTTTCCTCTCGCTTAACGGTCACTTCGCCAGAATGTTTCGTGACAAGTCCTCCTTCCACGAGTATTATCCGGATATCACAGTAACTGGCTATTTGCCGCTTGCCAACGCTACGTCCATGTACAATGTTGACGGAAACGCCCGCAAGTATTTCGGAGGCAAAGTGCTGATGATAGAGACAACGGCCGGATACAAGGTAAATGAGACGGATGAACATCTCCAAAATGTGCCGGTCCACTACGTTTCCCGCAGCATAACCACGGGAGGTATGATAAGAGCAAATCCGGCCAACTGGTTCAGCGCCTGGATAAAAGTGGATTATATACGGCAGATTACAGATAACGGTCACAAGGACATAACCAGCCACATACTCACAGGTGAGGGAACCGTACGAATCTCTCCTTTGCGCAAACTGGACATAGAGCTTGACGGCTACTTGCGAAAAGAGCACATTCCAGGCGTGACGGTGTTCAACAGACCTCTCCTCAAAGCGTGTGTTTCCTGGAAACTCTCCAAAGCTACGGTATACCTTGAATGCAACAATCTCCTTGACATAAGCGAATACCGCCGCGAAACCATCACTGACTATCGAACAGTTTCCACTGTAAACCGCCTTCGGAGCAGACAATTCCTTGTTGGAATAAGAATGTCGTTTTAGTTGGAGATTCCGAAGGAAAGTAACCCTCCGATGGAAAGTGCCCCCCTGATCGTGTGAGAAAACTTAAGTAGAAAGCAGGCTGTATGGAAGAATAACCGCTCCAGCGTGCAATTACAATCTCGGTACACAGGGGCCATTTTCCTTCGGAATTTCCATCCAACCAACAGATGGGCTATGATATGAAATCAAGTATCGTGGCCTTGACCGATGCCGAGCTGAACACCGTCTGGAAGTTCGCCTAAGCCATTGTTTGGAGATTCCGCAGCAAACTGACCCCCTTGGTGGGGGATTTTTGCTTTACTATTTACAAATAATAAAACAAAAACAGCTCTGGAGATGTTCCAGAGCTGTTTTTGGTGCGGTAGGTGATGACTTTGGTAATTTGGTCAAGTTATTGTTCATGTCGTTGACCGAATAATGTCTCAACAAATTGAGGATAGTGCTCAATTGTTATTGTCATACGACTAGGAACAGTATTCGTAATAAAATCATAGAAACCAGAATACTTGGCTGGCTTTGGCCTATGAAGGAACGGCAGCATTTGCCACAAATCAGGATAAGAGAAGAACAATCCAAACAAAACACGTGCGATCTGACTATAAAGATCCCTGTGATACCCTGGTTCTGAGATTATCGGCATATTCGCTTCTAACCATTCATGGAGCGGGACTGTGATTAGAGGGGGGTATTTTAGTAATCGGGGATAAAAGGAAAAGAAAGGAGCATATCGGTGCAAGATGCCCAATTCTTCAGTTGAAACCTGTATCACATCCCAAAACTCCGCCATCCTTTTGAGAAGGAACAATGAAGACATTTCACATATGGACTCTTCAAACCAAAAAGTGGTCTCAAGTTCTCCGTCCATAGGCCCATTAATCATACGATGGCAATATTCATGTGCAAACTGATACACAAACTGCCCCCAATTAGTATCCCCCCTAGCAGAAAGGAAAATTAAGAAACACCCATCGGGTAACTTACAACACTCAGGATAACCTCTGTTTAAATCGGGTTGTATACGCAGCGTCTCATTCGGGTGGACACCGACAAGTGAGTTGATTTCATCAATAACCGACCGAAGAAGACGAACAAACACGGGTATGTTAGCTCCTCCCCACTGAGAAGAGTCGCCCAATAATAAAACCTGATCACAAACCGGAGTTACCGTATAAGTCATGTAGAAAAAAGAACTAATTCATTCTAATTACCCGATCTACAATAAAATGCTCTAAATCAGTTGACTATTTGTAAACAACAACTGCTTACCATAGATTGGTAGAAACTGCTTGCTGACTCCCTTGGTCATAGGGTATAATCTGGTGTCGGAGCCGCCAGCGAGGACGAGTCCTTTCATGGGGTGATTTTTGTATTAGATAGACCTTCTGTCTTACGCATTGATTCTTCCACACTCTTATTCAGTTCCTTGCAAACGAGTTTGAAACCATTTTTTGAAATATCGTCAAATGTCCCCGAATTATTTTAACCCAACATTCTCCAAAGATTACCCAAGTGATTGATAATGGTATTGATTTTACATAACTTGTCTCTGTAGAAACCTTTCCCTGAATCAGACAGATTGGTCATCGCTTCTTCACATTCTTTCTTGAGAGATTTAAAGAAAGAATCTGCACGCTCCAACCACTTGTCAGCATCCTTTCTGAAATTGTAATCCACGATGTTAATGACATACACCTGTTTTTCCACATCGCATTTGGACACGGTCAACGCGGCCTCATACATACAATCCAATGAGGTAAAGAAAGCTGGACTTAACACCAACACAACCTTGGTCGCCTTGGAAATATCAGCCTCAAACTTATCAATGTTCGCATTAAATCCACAAGCCTCTCTATCCACTAAGCAATTGATTCCGGCAGCCTTGATAGCTGGCACGAACCAGTTATTGACGATACTCCCCGATGGCTCTTTCCAACAATAGGATATGAAGATCTTACCATCCATGGCATCAACCAACTTCCTTCAGGTACCTGTTCAGAGGGCGGTTATCAACATTCTCCCGGAGTAGTTCATCGAACATATCCATGGCGTCTTCCAGTACGGGACTTTGATTGTCATATTTACAGATGCTATTGTATGCTTCAATCAAAATCTGTGTATATTCCGGAAACGAATACCTGTCTGCCCCCCCCTTTTTACTCTTATAAAGAGCGCTTACCCATTTCAAACAATCTTCAGGATGCTTGCGACTCTCTGACTTCAAAAACTCCGTCACGTCATGAGCCGCATAGCGGGACACCGGCGAAGCAAGATACTTTGACAGATACTTTTTTAGATTAACCCTCGACCATCTGCTAAAGGTTTCCGCGACTTCATCATATGCCCGACCAAGATCCTTATCATCAATATCCATATATCTGAGAAGAACCGCCAAGCACTTATCATGAATAGAATGATTGTATACGCTACAGATATAACGGATTAAATGATACTTGCCCTCAAGGGAAGAATCGGCCATCCGACAGGTCAGTTCCTCTGCACCTGGTGTATTGCGCATCCAAGCGGCAAAGAGAATGACAATGTTCGTTTGATGAGACTCCGGTCGTTTGATGCACTCTTCAAAATAACTCTTCAAATCGTCGAAATTTGTTTTGGCCAAATACACCAAAGGATTGAGGTTATGGATCGGCATCCGGAGCAGATTGACGTTATAGTCGCGGCAGACAGCAGTTACAAAAATTTGAAAAGTCTCTAGACGATCCACATGCAGCAACAGCGCCATCTGGAAAAGGAGTGCGCAACGGGTGGCTACGGAACCGGTCTCGGCGACAACTTTCAGTACATCAAAAAGCTCGTTCGCATAATCATCACAATAGTGAAGTTGGACCAAATTGTCCACTGCACTACCTCGAAGTTGGTTAATTCCGTCATTGACGTCGATTCGTTCTATCCCTTGTTTTTCTTCATCGTTTGCCATAAGCGCTACTTTCACCAGGAAGTCAAAGAGGAATCGGGGCGGGACCCTGTTGGATTTAATATATGAGTCTGTGTCTCGAATGATTCCAAAAGATACTTCAGGTTCGATTGCATTGACATCGTCAGGTAACTGCCTGATTAGCTTTTCAAGGAGTGCATCTATTTTGGCATCTTCACAGTGCCCTTTTCGAAGGCCTTCAAGCCCCATCACCACGAAATAGTTGAGGGAAGGGTCTTCATCCAGCATCGATGAGTAGACATCACACATGAAATCGGGCTCCTTATTTGCACGAGATGAAAACACCTGGGCATTTCCATGTCGCGTGGGGCGATCCCAATCCAAGTAACTGTCCTTGTCGTGTGTCTGCGCCAGTTTGATGAGGCCTCTTTTAGACATCTTGTCCACCTTGGACTCTGGCGTTGAGGTCCAGCCTATCATTGTTCTAATATGATTCGGCTCGTGTACCTCAATGTCTTTATACTTACGACGTAACGTCAAATACTCCTTATACTCATCGGGATATTGCTTTAATATGTCCTCCGGCACGAGGCTCCAAAACTGAGCTTTCGTATATCCCACTTTTAGAATAGGAACTCTTCCTTCCCCTTTGAAGTAGACCTTTTCCCAGTCCGGTTCGACAATGTTTATCTTTCTTATCAAATGCCCCTGTTCTTCCTTGTCGAGTATAGGTATGACGGATTCAAATAACTTCTTCTGCTGGTACTCCAGATAGGATGCATGAAACTTCTTTCCAAGATTATCTGAAAGGTAGTTGTAGATTTGAGACTTGTAGCGCGGCACATCCCGAAGCCATCCTGCGAGAGCAATGATGTGCTTTGCCGCATTATCGGTTACAGCAAGATCATTCAATAGTAAGCCGATCTGGTCATCTCCTTTTGCCACCTTTGCGTCGACCGTATCTATCAGTTTTCCGAGCAGCCAGTCATCGTAATGCAGGGCATTATGGTGGTTGTAAAGATAAAGGACTGTCGCAGAATGGATATCATCGCCTTGGAACTCCTCTGAAGATTCCAGGATAATGTCCAGCATCTGAAGGGCGATGGGTAAGAAGGCATCCTGGTTTTCGCTCTGAATATGTTCGACAATCGTCTCGAAATCATGAGGGACATCAAAGGACCATTTGCTCTTGTTATCTTTTACGTACTCTTTAAGAAGGCTCAAGAGATATTCACCGACTGATTCGGGGTCATATTTGATGAGCCTATTGAGAAGGCTGCTTATTTCAATTCTACCACCCACCACACCGTATTCCTTAATGAGTCCCCAAAGCATAGAGGATGTCTTTTCCCCGACAGGAAGAGAGTCCAGTGCCCGGACAAACTGCTGACGAAGCTCCTCATCATCGGTAACATCCGTAACCCTGGCCAAATAATCGGTCGCCTGTTGGGTGTCAATAAGCCCGATGAGACATACGGCGTTAAGGTAGCTCTTCAGATATAGACTATTTACAGCCAAAACGCCTCCATTTTCGCAGATGTACTCCCAAAGAAGTTCTATGCCGTCGGCGGTTGAAATTGCAGAGAGGAGTATCGGGCTCAACTCCGGGTCTTGAAGTAGTTGACGTACAACTGCCTTCTCCGAATCCAGGAACGCGAGATAGTAAGCCAATGATGTTATGACTAGCTGTTTGAGTTGGAACCGGTATTTGTCTTTGCCTTGTTCATCTTTAGCAAAAAGAATTTGACGGACGTTGGCAATATAGGTCTGCGGATCTACATTTCGCTGGTAATCCAGGATTTGCTTGAGTTGAGGACGAAGGAAAAGGCCTTGATGTTTGTTCTGGAATAGGTCGTTGAGCGTTCTCCCTCTTTCTACGAAAAGCCTGGCCGCGGTATACTCAAAGAGCGTCTGGTGGATGAACTGGATGTTTTGCCCAACCTCATTCAAAAATGCATTGGAAATCAGGAATCCCCTTTGATGAGCAGTCTCAGATGGCAAGACTCCTGCATTGATGGTCAGGACCTGTCGACGGCTCATCTCAGTTGTTATTTCATCAAGGCTCTTGACGATAACGCCAGTATCGTGACCGGCTTTATCGATGATTATCTCTTTCCAAAGCGAGCCGTAGAGTTGCTGAAGCGTAGGGCTGGAGTTAACCTGTGTGTGATCAGCCAGGCGGCAATAGAGGAAAAGGTTCAGCGGGGAGCGGAGAAAAGCCTTAACAGTGTTGCTGACGGTGGTTTCGCAGATCCCCGCTGCCTGTAATGCTTCAGTAACGTTTTCCTCTGAAAGATCCTGGACCCTTACTATCTGGCAGTGCTTGTATCTTGCAAAGGCACTTTCGTAATCGAAGTCGTATTGACGGCAGGAGACTATGACACGTACGTTAGGAATCCTTGTAATCTCGTTAATGAAGGACGTAATGGAAGCCAACGGACGTCTATCGGCAGAAAGCACTGCGGAGAGGGCATCTATCTGATCAATTAGGATGACGACTCTCTGGTCAAGAGCGATTTCTTTTATGACGGTGGCGGCTGGAGAACCCAAGTTTAGGGCTTTATCAATGGTGCTATCTGAACTATCAAAAATGATGTCAGACTTGATACCCAAGACGGGGGTCCCCTCATTCTCTAATCGGACCAACAGGTCATGGAGGATAACTGTTTTGCCTAAACCGGCACCAGCGAGAAGAACAG
Source organism: Bacteroidales bacterium (assembly GCA_017651645.1). The sequence goes on along the minus strand of JAGCCO010000010.1, from coordinate 3,768 downwards.
CGACACGGTCTTCCGGGGTCTCTTCGGGGTTACAGGGCTTGGAGAGCCAAGCATAAAGAGTATCTGTTTCTCGGCGATTAATGTGGTGTCCCTTTACGATGTCTGAGAAATAAGAACGGAGAGCAGTAGAAGCATCATAAAGGGTGTTGTATGGAGCTCTAATTGTGGCCAGAATCTCATTGAATCCAGCGCTCAATGATTCCGTATTGGCGGCTTCGAGCATAAATGGGCCGCATATTTCATCACCCAGGAGTTTGTCAACCCAAATCTTGAGGAGAGAATTGATCTCGGGATCAATAGTCCTTGCGGTAGAAATGTACGATGCAAAGGACTCGACCGTAGGAATCTCAATTGCCCAGTGCAACCTGACTTCTTTATTAGGGGACCAACTCTTCAGGGCATCGGCATATAAGGCCTTCATCCTGTCGGAGAGGCCAGGGTGCTTCTGGACCACCTGCCGTAAAGCGGCAGAAGTTCCGGAAGCGACGCTGATGGCGAGGCCGGCTATGTCGATCCAGGGAATCATACTAAGTTGCTTTTACTCTCTTATACCTCTTCAATGATTGACAAAAGAGAACCAAATCACATCAAACTCTTCCTTACTAGTGCTCGAAACAGAAAATAGGGGCGGAAATGATCTATAACAATCTCATTCCTCGCCCAAAACCCATTTAAGCAAGGAACTCTCCGCCACACCGGATTCCTATCCAAGAAGCCTTTGCGCGGCGAACGGCGTACGATATTAACGTACATAATTCAGTTTTACAAATATAACCAAAAGAAATGAGAAAAGAGTATTTCTTTATGCGATTCACATAGAGAATGCACTTGCTTGGTGCATATACCACAAATATTACCGCCAATTTATCCCAAATGTTACCGTCAAAAGACCACAAATCTTACCGTTGATTTCCTCGAAAAGATTTGGTAGAATACTGTAAAATGCCTAAATTGCGCCATCAAACAATGACGCGAAGAGTGAGTATATAGAATAGTAATCTGTCGGTATGCTTTATCTTTTTTCATTGAGGAACTAGTTGTTGATATGCCGTTCTTGGGCGCAAAAATGGCGACCATCTAACAGATTATTAATTAAACGGTTATACGGAAAAATCGTTCACACAAAAGCAATGCCATCTTTGGTCATTTATGCACAATCAATATGGAATCCTCAGATAGAGTCTCTATCTGAGGATTCTTCGTGGTTCCAACAGTTTGTATTGGATTGTAGTTAGTCTGAAACCCTACTGAATCTCGCAATCCTCTCCTTAACAATTCTCAAATAGTTCCTTTTCATCTTCTCGTTCAGAAAACTGCGCTCGACAAGTGCAACTGCCGATTCGGGCATGAGCATGTAAGTGTCTAGGATCTTGCCCATACGGGACGGTATTATACCTATCCGATCTCCGAACCGCTCGAAATCACAACGGCATGGATGACCCGTTTGGATGTACGTGTCACTCATCTCGATGTTCGGGGATAGCCCCCCGTCCAAACCGAGGTCGTCACCCATAACATGCAGGCTGGTGTTCATAAGATCGTATGCCGGAGCCAGACGATAGTCCTGTCCCTGCAGAATCAAAGAGAAATTCTTCAGATGGTCATCTCCGTTAGCGTAGATATAGTTGAACAAGACAAGCTCGAATAACCTTTCCATATCGACCATCCAAGCGGAGACGTTATTCCTGATAGCTATAGCGATATCCTCATAGCAGCCACTGTACTTGAAATCCTTCCCATCTTCCTGCTCATTCCTTCCGATTACTGATGCGAAGTCTTCCATCAGCAGCTTTGTCCCGTCGGGAAGTACATCAAAGCGTTTGGTGATATACACAGTCTTACCCTTTGGGGTGAAGCATAGTCCGTTTGCAGCTGTTTTAATACCATACACTTGTGAAGCGATTTGCATAGTAAGGTGCTCATTGGCAGGAATCTGCTTGCGCTCCCGAAGCGTTTCATCCCATGGTGCAGGCTTCAAGATATAGGTTGATTGTTCATCATCTCCCGCTATCCGAATACGACCTTTCTCCATCACGGCCGGGAACTTCTCTTGAACACCAGACACGGAGATCCTATGCATGGCATCAATAATGAGTTGCTTGTCACGGACACCGTCAAACTCGAAGTCCAGATAAGGACTTACCTTGTGGCCGTCAAAGAGAGTTCTGGCAGCCTTCGGACTATATGCGGTAAACCCTTCGTCCAGACAAGAAGGACAATGCTTGATATCAATCATTTGGAAACCGTTTCAATATGTACCCCACCGATGAAATCTTTCCCGGCCATGACAGCAAGCAGTCCAAAGAAGTCGCTTTCGTCAACTCTGGATGTCCGGCAGATTACCTTCCGGTTTGCCCCTTCCGGCAACATATTCATGAAAAAGGGGAAGAGCGTTGGTGACTCATAGGATTCTTGTTTCTTGGATAATGTCACGGAGATCGAGGGGCCGCCTGATGCCAGATAGGCCTCATCATAACAAAAACTATAGCCTTCACCAGGGCGCTGCTCTGTCAGCACTCCCGCTTTCCGCTTATTCATGTATACATCCAATTGCCTCATAAGCATATAAATCAGACCGTTTGACGGACTTTGAACACCATCTCCATTCCTAGCACCTCAAGTATCTTGGATACTGTGGCCAAGGATGGATTCCCTTGACCGCGTTCGATATCTTTTATGGTCGACAACCCAATACCAGCCATTTCAGCAAGATCTTGCTGAGACAAGGAAAGGGTTTTCCGCCGGCTTTTCATTACTTCTGGAAGGGTCATAAGTCCAATAAAATATACTTTTGAATCAAAGGTATGGATTATTACTTAGAAATGCAAGAAATAGTCTAGTAAGGTGTACTTTCTCTTTGTTTTTGAGGTAACGATAGCCCTGCATGAAGGAAAGTATGTTATACTAATCTTCTTCTTTGATGCAGTTGTTACAACGGGGATAACCAGAAGATGGAAACTCGGGGAGTCATACGATTATTGAATAATTGTCCGGAAATGAGGGGACCTAAATAAAGCGAATTCTCCAGTTTATTCGGTGATGTGATTCATATGCGCCTGTCCCGACTCAGGAAGGCTCTTCAGGAGAATAATCTCCCTCTCTTTTGGAATTCTTAGACGTTCTGGATATTAAGTAAATGGCCCTTGTTAGGACTTTTGCTGCGATTAACTTATAGCGTTCTGACAATCAGTAATTTATAAGAATTCCCTTGTTAGGTTAGTTATCCTTTATCCTCTTCTTTATTTGTTTAGTCCATTGTATTTTTGTTATGACTAAATACACACATCATGAAGAGCAAACAAACCTTTCTGTCGTTGTCGTGCTCCTGGCGGGAGCGGGCAATTGTCTGCCATGCAGGACCAGATTCCAATCCCTATCCTCACATCCGAGACTGAGCCTATTATTATCTGGGCACCGGACTCAATCCGGATTAACTGTGTCTACGATACCGACAATAATACTTTCATCTTCGGTATCGCAGGCAGCACAGAAACCATTAACTTGTCTATCAACAATCTCGGCACAAATAAGAAAAGGGTGCCATCATAATGACAAACGACAGGAGTACGCATCTGGTGCTGATCCGCTGACATACAGAGAGAAGCCTGCACGGCGATTGAAGCGCAGCGCCTCTACAAGGTTAAGATACATTTGATAACTACTGATAACGGTTAAGAATTCGCCCGCCACAAGGAGATCGCGAAGGGACTCGAAGCTAAGTTCTACTTCGCATGCCCTTACCACTCCTGGGAGCGAGGTGCAAACGAG